>NZ_MRAE01000003.1 GCF_002008345.1 Clostridium tepidum | reverse complement strand
GTATATGCAGCGAAATGAATAACTGAACTTTCTAAGAGATTATAATAAATTTTAAATACATTAAACAAGAAATAGTTTTAATCCTCACTATTTAAAATATATTAATCCGTAACTTCTTTTTTTAGCAATAAAAAAATTATCATTACAATCAAAGAGAATAATATTCCTGTAGATTGTGCATTTAGTATCCATATACCTTTATCATTATTTTGAAATTGCAAATATAATGTTACTATTATTCCTATTATTGATGATATAAAAGCAATTTTATTATTTGGTTTTTCTGAAAATAGTCCAAATAATAATGGTACTGTCAAAGAAACAGACATTAGTGTATAAAATATAGAGAGTGCGGTTATTATATTAGGCAATATAAATGCCATAGCTACTCCTAATATACCACCTATAATTGTAACTATTCTTCCTGCCTTTAATAATTTTTTATCTTCCATTTTAGGATCTATAAAAGTTTTATATATATCTTCTGTAAATGTAGTTGTTAACATATATAAAACCGCATCTGCTGTACTAACTTCTGCCGCAAATATAGCAGCTAATGCTAAAGCAGATACTGAAAAAGGCATTAAATTTTTCATAACCATAGGTAGTGCTAATTCCTGTTGACTAAGGTTTGGAAATACTGCAAAAGCACACATTCCTAATATAGTAGGTAAAAATGCAAACAATCCTTGAACTACTGCACATATTCCTGCTCCTTTTTTTATAGTTTCTATGTCCTTTGCTCCATAAACCTTTCCTATTAACCCTGGTGATATGAAAAATGATGGTGTAAGCATTAAAAACCATCCTACTATAGTGCTTATCCCTATACCTTTTAGGCTAAAATAATTTGCACCTTCATTTGCTGGCAAATTATTCAATATAGCTGTATGTAACCCACTAAATCCATTTACACTTTTTATACAATATGGTACTGCTATTATAAAACCTAGTATTATTATTACTAATTCTAATACATTTACTATAGCTGAAGATAAAAGCCCACCAGATGAAAAATAAACAACTACAACTATTGCTCCAATTAAAATCCCTATATTTTTATTAATTCCTGAAGTTACATTTAATATCCATGCAATCCCCATAAGCTGACCTGCAAATAATGCTAGTGTACCTATAGTCATCATTATAGATATAATTCCTTTAAAATATTTAGAATATCTTATATCTAAATAATCTCCTAATGTATACAAATTGTATTTCATAGATTTTTCCCATATCTTAGGTCCTACCCAAAAAGCTAATATTATTGTTCCTATAGCTGACATAAATATCCACCAATAAGAAGATACTCCATACTTATATGCAATACCTGTTATTCCTACAGTAGATCCTGCCCCTATATTAGCTGCTATTAATGTAGTAAATAATAGTTTAGAGTTAAGCTTTCTTCCTGCTACAAAAAAATCTTCAGCTCCTTTTACGTATTTTTTTACTATAAATCCTGCTAATATTAGTATGATAGCGTATATTATTATAAATGTTAAATATCCTTCCACATTAACCTAGTTATGGAAATCATAACAAACCACAACTTCTCCTTTCTATGCTGTTTCTTTATGTTTTTATGATTTTTTAATACCAATATATTTTATTAAATTTTAAAGATTTAATTTGTTTTCTCTTTTACTATTATATTTTATATTTTTATTTAATACGCATTCATTATATTATAATTTAAAACCTGATGCAATTACATCAGGTTTTAACAAATTTTATTCATCTTCTACCATAATTAATTTTATATAAAAAGTTACATATCCTTTTTGGTACTCTGCCCATATTCTTCCTTTGTGCATTTCTACTATACTTTTTGCTATAGCTAATCCTAAACCACTTCCACCAGTTGATGCAGTTCTTGATTTATCTAATCTATAAAATCTATCAAATAACTTTTTTAAATCCTCTTTTGATATTTCTTCACTTTTATTTGATATGGATATGATAGAGAATACTCTTTCCTTATATAAATTAATTTTTATCTCTCCTGGTTTTATGCTGTATCTTATAGCATTCATTATTAGATTTTCAAAAACTCTTACCATTTTGTCCGCATCTATTTCCGCTACTATCTCAGAATCCCAAGAATATTTATTTATAGTTACTGTATTTTCTTCACATATAGGTACTAATTCTTCTATTAATTGATCTAATAATTCTGCTAAAATAATCCTTTGTTTGTTTAGCTCTACTCTGTCATTTGTATATTTGGTATAAGAAAATAAATCCTGTATTAAATTTTTTAGTTTTTCTGATTTATTGTAAGCTACATTTGCATATTCCATCAATTCTTTTTCACTTTTAAATTTTTTTTCTTTTATTAATCCAAGATAACCCATTATAGATGTAAGGGGTGTTCTTAAATCGTGTGAAACATTTGTTATTAACTCATTTTTTGCTTTTTCTATACTTCTTTCTTTTTCTATTTTATCACTTAATTCTTTTGCCATATAATTTATATTATCTGCTAATAACGCTAGTTCATCGTCTCCTGACCTTTTTACTCTGTAATCTAAATTTCCTTTTGATATTTGTAAAAGTCCTGTAGATATTTGTTCTATATAATTCATCTTCCTTTTTGTTATAAATAAAAATCCAAATATAAATACTATAACAGCTAATAAAAATGCACTTACAGATTTATCCTTGGTATAATATACAGTCTCTGCTCTTGGTACACCTTGAACTATTATATAAGCCTTTTGATTTTGAAACACCAATGGATTAATACTTGCTACTTCTTTTCTTCCTACATCATAATTGTATTTATATTTATCTATATTTTGAATTTGTATGTTATTTTTTATAATTTCAAATATATCTACTTGTTCTGCCTCTACATTTTCTGATTTTAAAAGAATTTTACCTTCAGTATTAGCTATAAACACTTTATTATTTTTATCTGCCTCCCAAGTAGAATTTATTATTTCTTGAATTACTTTTGTATTTTCTATTTTTAAATTTTGTCCATTAATCTCCTCTGATATAGCTAAAGAATAATTATAGATTTCATTTATTCCACTATTATAATCTACTTCTGAATACTCACTGATTCTAGTTAAATAGCTATTGGTTATAATAAAGGTCACAATAGCCATTAGAAAACATAATCCAAAAGTAAATATAAGTTCTAGTCTTAAACTTTTTTTTATTTTATAAGATATTAATTTGTATAAATATTTGAAAGGCTTTAGTATCTTATTAAACAATCTTTTTATTCTACTTTTCAACCTTATATCCAACTCCCCAAACTGTTTTTACATACCTTGGATTTCTAGGATTTTCTTCTATTTTTTCTCTTAGTTTTCTTATATGTACCATTACTGTATTATTAGAATCTAAAAATTCTTCTTTCCATACTAGCTCATATATCTTTTCTATACTAAATACTACACCTCTATTTCTAGCTAATAGTTCTAAAATATCAAATTCTCTTGGAGTTAGCTTAACTAGTTTATCTCCAATTTTAACTTCGTGTGTTGCTACATTTATAGTTATATCTTCTATAGTAATAATATCCTCATTATCATTCCCGTTGGAATTATTAAGTTTTATATATCTTCTTAATTGAGATTTTACTCTAGCCAAAAGTTCTAAAGGATTAAAAGGTTTACTTATATAATCATCAGCTCCAGTTGTCAGTCCTATTATTTTATCCATATCTTCACTTTTAGCTGAAAGCATTATTATAGGCATATTTTTTTCTTCTCTTATTTTCATACAAGCTTCTATTCCATCCATCTTAGGCATCATTATATCTAATATTATAAGATGAACATTATTAGTCTTTAAAATTTCTAACGCTTCTATACCATTAGATGCCTTTAAGGTTGTATATCCTTCGTTAGTTAAGTATATATCTATTAAATCTCTGATTTCTTTTTCATCATCAACAATAAGTATTTTTTCTGCTGACATTTCTTAATCATCTCCAAACCGTAATAATTTATCATATTGTATATTCCTTCACCTAAGATTATAGCAAATATTATATCGAATAAAACATGTTGTTTTATAAATTCAGTAGATATTATTATAAGTATCCCCAATATTAAAACAAAAATATTAATCATTTTATTATTTTTCATTTCATGATTTAACATATTTCTCATAATAATGTAAGTAGTTATAACATGAATGCTTGGAAAACAATTATAGGGATTATCTGTATTATATATAAATTTTACAATACTACTAAAAATATCATTTCCTACTACTTCTGGCCTTGGAACTGTAGTTTGAAAAAAGAAAAATATAATATAGCTTATTATTAAACTTATTACTATAGCTGATAAAGACTTATAATATAAACTTCTATTTCTAAAGCACATATATATAAGACATATAATTATAAAAGGATACCATGTCATATAAGGTACAGAAAATACCGGTATAAAAGGCATAGATTTATCCAAATCCGTAACTAAAGTGTATACTCCTCTATTTGAGTTATTTAAAATGCCATAAAAAACATTTACTATTGGTATTATCAACATTAAGCTTAATGGTATAATATTTCCTTTGATTTTGTTCATCAATTTAACTTCCCCCATAACCTTTTTCATTTTTATCTTATATAACAATTGTACTTAAAATATCTTAATAAAAACTTTTCTTAATCCTTAATACTTTCTTAATATAAGGGAATTGTGAGTTAAAAGGTAGTTTACCTGGTTTCTATTTAAAAGGGATATGTGTATAAAAAAGAGAAACAGAATCGTCCCCTCATAGTTTTTCCTGCAGTAAAAATTTATATTTGTCCTGTTATAAATTGTACTATTATACTTACTACTGCTACATTAAACCATACTATAACCCCTAAAAGTATTGGTTTTAATCCTGCTTTAGTCATTTCTTTAAAGTTTGAACTTAGTCCTATGGCTGATAGTGCCATTACTATTAAAAATTTTCCTAGCTCATTTATATAATAAATTGTACTTACTTTAAACAATCCCATAGTATTTAGTAGTGATGCTACCAAAAACCATAATATAAACCATGGAAATATCTTTTTAAAGGAATAATTTATCTCTCCTTTTTCCATCTTAGCTTCCTTTTTCTTTTTATAGGCTGTTATAAAAGCAAAAATTAATGATATTGGTATTATTAAAGTAGCTCTTGTTAACTTAACTATCGTTGCATACTCCCCTGCGTTATTACTAAAAGCATACCCTGCTGCTACTACAGATGATGTATCATTTATAGCTGTTCCTGCCCACAATCCAAATGCTTTATCTGAAAAACCCAATAGATGACCTAATGGTGGAAATATTAAAACAGCTATTACATTGAATAAAAATATAGTTGATATAGAATAAGCTATCTCTACTTCATCTGCTTCTATTATAGGAGATACAGCGGCAATGGCAGAACCTCCACATATAGCTGTACCTACTCCTATTAATGTTTTTAATTTATTTGGTATTTTTAAAAGCTTACCAAATCCATAGGCTGTTATAAAAGCTGTTACTATTGTAAATATGGTTACTTCTAAAGACTCTAAACCTGTTTTTCTAACCTGGGACAAACTTAATCCTGCACCTAAAGCAATGATTGCCCATTGCAATATTTTCTTAGCTGTAAATCCTACACCTTCTATAGTGCACTTAGGTTTGCCTACAATATTATTTATTATTATTCCTATTACTATACCAAATACAGCTCCTCCTATCACTGGCATTAAGTTTCCAAGCCAGGTTGCTACTAAAGCTATAAAAAATGACATTGAAATTCCTGGTAATAAAGTTTTTAGTTTATTCATTTTTCCATCTCCTATTTTATCTTATAATTTTTAATTTTAAGTGGGTAATAATATAATTACTTTTATTTTCCTTTATTATTTTATATTTTTTATTATAAGAAGTGAAATATTATTATTTTATATTTATAATAAGTAAATGATTATATAATAAATTTTTATCTATATAAAACTATATTTTTATAGCTATATATTGACCAAAAGTATTTCTTGTTTTAATTCTCAAGCTTTAAAAGCTGTTAGATCTTAATTTTCTTAAATAATACCACAATATTTTTTAAATTTAAGTTACCTTTTCTTATATTTTAAATATTATATAGTAGGGGAATAGAGGTGATTATATGTATAATAACAAAAGATCTCCTTATAGATATTTAGTTGTTGGTAGTGACACTAAAGTACCTTTATATAATGGACAACTATCTCCATGTATAAATTTTGATAACGCAGCTACTACACCACCTTTAATTTCTGTAGTAAATGCTATTGTAAAATTTTCTCCTTGGTACTCATCCATTCACAGAGGCACTGGATATAAATCTCAATTATCTTCTAAAATATATGAGGATTCTAGAGAAGTTATTGGAAGATTTGTTGGAGCTGATTTAGAAAAAGATACTGTTATATATTTGAAAAATACTACAGAAGCTATTAATAAACTTTCCTATAGACTTTGTTCTTGTGATGAAGATATAATTTTAAGTACCTCTATGGAGCATCATTCTAATGATTTACCTTGGAGAAACAAATGCAAGATAGATTATATAGAGGTAGATAAATTTGGAAGATTGGTAATGAAAGACTTGGAAAATAAACTAATAAAATATGGTGATAAAGTTAAATTAGTTACTATTACTGGTGCATCTAATGTAACAGGTTATATAAATCCTATTTATGATATAGCAAAATTAGTGCATAAATATGGTAGCAAAATTCTAGTAGATGGTGCACAACTTATACCACATTGCAAAATAAGTATGAAACCTTATACTAGTTTAGAACACATTGATTATTTAGCCTTTTCTGCTCACAAAATGTACGCTCCTTTTGGCATAGGCGTTTTAATAGGTCCTAAAGAAACTTTTATAAAAGGTGATCCTGACTACAAGGGCGGTGGTACTGTAAATGTAGTAACCAAAGATTATGTTCTATGGACAGATCCTCCTGAAAAGGATGAAGCAGGTACCCCTAATGTTATGGGTGTTATAGCTCTTGTTGAAGCTATAAATTCTATAACACACATAGGGATGAAAAATATTGAAGTTTACGAGCAAAATATTTTTAAATATGCTTTTAAAAACATGGCACAAATACCAGATATAAAAATTTACTCTTGTCCAGATTTAAATTATCCTCGAGTTGCCATAATACCTTTTAATATAAATGGTATACATCATAGTATAACTGCAGAAATACTTTCTAAAGAGTTTGGTATAGCTGTAAGAAGTGGATGTTTTTGCGCACAACCTTATGTTCAACAAATATTAAATATTCCAAAAGAAAAAATAGGCTCATATGCAGATAAACCTACGTCTAAAAGACCTGGTATGGTTAGATTAAGTTTTGGTATGTATAATGATATCCACGAAATAAATGTTCTAATTATGGCTCTTAATAAAATAGTTCAAAACAAAAATAAGTATTTAAAAAAATATAGCTAATATATAGCACCTATAAGTTTATAGTATTCTTTATAACTTATAGGTGTTATTTTATAAAATTACAAACTATATTTCTTAAATTTTTTATTTAAAGCTATTTTCATAAGTAAAAAATCTATAAACCACTGGAAAGCAGTTATCCACCAAACATATACTACTGAATTTCTTGATTTATATATATAATAATAAATTAAAGGAACTCTTATAAACCAACTAGAAATTAAAGTCACAATAAATGGTGTTTTAGCATCTCCTATTCCTTTTAATATATCTTCTACAACAGTAGATGCAGCTATAAATGGCTGTTCTATAGCTCCAACTAACAAGCATAAAGTTGCTAGTTTTAACACCCTCTTCTCTTTATTTCCTATAAAGCCTCCTACTAATAAATTAGGCATAAATACAAATATCAAAGAAAATATTAATGATATACTAACTGCAAATATAAGACATCTATTTCCACATTTTTTTGCTTCTTTATAATCTCTTTCTCCTATCTTTATTCCTACTAATGTAGTAGCGGCAACCCCTAAAGCTTCACTTGGTATTATAGAAACTGTTTCTATAGTATTGGCTATTTCATTAGCAGAAAAAGAAATACTTCCAATGTTTATTATCATAAAAGCACTTAACAATCTACTTATACTAAATAAAGCCTCTTCTAAGGAGGCTGGTATATACATACTTAAAATATCTTTTATCTTATTTATTTTAAGCAATTTAAATAAATTTATATTGCTATGAAATTTAAGTTTATTTAACATATATATAACAGAAAATATAAAACCTGTTATCTGGGATAGTATAGAAGCTAGAGCTGCTCCAAATACGCCTAAACTGTTTGCTCCCATACCAAATATAAAAATAAAATCTAATATGATTTTACTGCTACTTATTATTACTGCTATAAAAAAAGGAATTCTTGTGTTTTTATATCCTCTTAATATAGAATTTATAATTTCAGTGTTCATTTTAAAAAAAATTGAAATAGCCATTGTTTTATTAAAAACATTAGCTATTTTAAGTATATCTCCCCTTGCACCTGCCATATATAAGATTTTTTCACTCTTACAAAACATAGCATAACTTATAATGGAAGAAATTATGATTCCTAAAAATAAACCACATATAGAATATTGTTGTGCATTTTTATAATTTCTACTTCCTATACTCCTAGCTATTAATGAAGTTATAGATACTGCAAGACCTACAGAAATAAACACATCACAAAGAGTAAAAATAACTCCATTGCTTAGCCCTACTGCAGTTAAACATTTATTACCTCCATAATTTCCTATCATCATCATATCAAGTACTACCATTAAATTGTATAATGTCATTTCCGCTATAATAGGAATGGATGTATCTAAAATTTCTTTCATTGAACATTTTTTATTCATATAACCCCTCATAAATATTAATTCCATTTATATTTTAAAATTCATTTAATTACTTTGTATATTACTTTATATATTCATATGTATAACTTCTTATGAATCATTATATTTATGGCTAAACTTCAATGAGTATAAAATTATAACTTTAAAATTACAATAAAATTTTTTATCTTCAAAATCTTATATAAAACTTTAATAAATTTTTTCCACCTTTAAAAGTATTGCAAAGCTACAATAAATTTCCCCTATATTTAAATTTATGTATAAATTTATAGTATACTAAAAATAATTTAAATAAAAAATAAGATAAAAAATACAAAATTCAGTGTAAAACTCTACCAATTAAAACTTTTGTATATTTTATCTTTAAACTTTATGTTTTACAAAATAATAGTACAAAAATAGTTAATATACTATAATAAATATATATTCTTTTTAATAACTCTTATAATATTATTTAGTCATATAGAGGTAGTGGTAATTATGAAATTATATAAAAAATCCTTAACTATAGTAATACTAATCTTTTTAAGCTCCATAATTATTATAGGTGTTTTGTCAAAAACTTACATAATAAAAAAATTTAATACCATAGAAATTGATTACAACATATCTAAGACTGAACAATTATTACAATTAATAAATAAGGATATTAAAAATACCTATAATTTGAACCAAGATTATGGTATGTGGGATAATGCTTATAAATTTGTAAACAATAGAAACAATAATTATATAGAGGCAATTATAAGCGAAAATAATATTTTTGAAAATTTTAATATTGATTTAATGATATTAGTAGATAAAAATAATAATATACTATTAATGCAATATTATAATAAAAATTACACATTAAGCGAAAAAAATATAAATCATATTTCTTCTATTGCTATTTCTAATTTAAAAAGTACTTACCCTCTTAAAGGCTTAATAAAACTTGATAATTCATTACTTTTAATGACATCTTCACCTATTACAGATAGTTTTAACTCTAAACCTCCTAACGGAGCTATGATATTTATTAAATTTTTAACCAAAGAAAATATTAATAAACTTTATGGATCTAATATTAATTTTCAAATTATAGATTATAAAAATTTAGATTCTGTTATATATAAAAAAAATAATATATATTTAGTTGAACGTAATAATGAAATACTTGAAGGTTATGGAATAATAAAAGATATATTTAATAATGATTCTTTTATGATAAAAACAAATATAAATCGTGATATATATTTGGCTGCCAAGAAAAATATTAAATTCTTTATGTTTAATATTTTTATCTTAGGCGTTTTTATGACCATACTTTTTATTGAAATTTTAAATAAATTGATTCTCAAAAGAATTCATACTATAGAAAAAACTTTAAATTATGTATCTAAAACTGCTGATTTATCTGTACGATTAAGTATGGAAGGAAATGATGAAATAACAAGTTTAAATAAAAATTTTAATAATATGTTTAATATTTTGGAAAGATCACAAGAACAAATTATAGAAAACCAAAAAAAATATAATTATCTTTTTTCTAGTGTTATAACTAACTTTTCCTATAATAAAATAGTAAAAAACAATAATTCTGATATTATAGATTTCAAGATAGTAGAAATAAATAACTATTTTAGCGAATTATTAAACGCAGATAAAAAAAATATAGTTGGACAAAATATTTCTTCTTTTATTCCTTCTATTTTAAACGAAAATCCAATTTTAGCAAAATCCATAAAAAAAATTTCTTCCGTAGGTGGCAAAGAAACTTTAGAAGAAATTTATATAGAAGAATTACGGAAATGGTTTTCCGCAGTAGTTTATAGCATGGAATTAGACTATTTTGCCCTACTTTTAACAGATATAACTGAAAGCAAAAAAGATAAAGAAAAAATTTTAGGATTAGCCTATTATGATTCACTTACTGGTCTCTCAAATAGAAAAAAAATTATAGAAACTATAAACAAAACCATAGAAAATTACCCAGATGAAAAATTTGCTGTTTTATTTATAGATTTAGATCATTTTAAATCTATAAATGATACTTTAGGTCATGATGTAGGAGATTATGTTTTGGAAAAAGTTTCTGCTAGATTTAAAATGTTATTAGATCCTAAACATAAGATTGGCAGATTAGGAGGAGATGAATTTATAATTGTACAATATATAGATTCTATTAGTGATGCTGAAAAATTAGCTGGTAAAATATGTACTACTTTAACTCATCCTATAAAATATAAAGAAGATGATTTGTTTATTGGTGCTAGTGTCGGTATAAGTGTATATCCAGATGATGGTAAAGATACCTCTACTTTAATGAAAAATGCAGATGCAGCAATGTATGTAGCCAAAAAAAATGGAGGATATAAATATGAAGTATATTCTAGAAGAATGAATGAGAGAGCCTTAGATGATTTAATTTTAGAAAATAGATTGCGTCGTGCACTTGAAAAAAATGAATTATTAATATATTTCCAACCTATTTATAGTTTAAAAACAAATAAAATTATAGCAGCAGAATCTTTAGTTAGATGGAAATTTAATGATAAGATTATACCTCCCAACCAATTTATTCCACTAGCTAAAAACATTGGTGAAATAGCTAATATAGATAATTGGGTATTAAATAAAGCTTGCTACAAATGTAATTTATGGCAAAAATATAATAATAAACACTTATATGTATCTGTAAATATATCTTTTAAGCAAATGAAAAATAAAAACTTTATAGATGATGTATTAAATATACTTAAAACTACCAAATTGTCACCAAAATACTTATGTTTAGAAATAACAGAGGATGAGGCTATGGAGGATGTAGATTTAAGCATAAAAACTTTAAAAACTTTTAAAAAACATGGAATAAAGATATCTTTAGATGATTTTGGAACTGGTTACTCTTCTTTAAGTTATGTAACTAAGTTACCTATAGATAATATAAAAATAGATAAAAGTATTTTAGCAAATGTTCATAGAGATAATAAAAGTTTCCAAATAGTAAAATCAATAATACTTATGTCTAAAAGCTTAGATATAAATGTGGTTGCAGAAGGTGTTGAAACAATTGAGCAGCTAGAAATTCTTAAAGAATTAGGGTGCGATTTTATTCAAGGATTTTATATTGCTAAACCATTACCCATAAAAACTTTTGAAAAGAATTTTATATTATAATATTTTTTATTATTTTAAGAAATTCTAATTAAAAACTTCCATCTACATAACTTTCTATATAACATATTATTTTTAAATAAGTCAATTTTAAAATGATTATTACAAAGGTAACTATACCTTGCCACTTTTTACAACATCAATTTTACTTTTTTTGTACACATAAATTCCTATAACTGTAGTTAATATAACTAAAATCACAGGAACTATAAATTTTGAAGTAAGGGGATTCATAACATTTCTTCCCATGTAAGAATAACATAAAGTTTCTGGTATAACTCCTAATAAAGAACCTAAAATAAAGTCTTTATATTTCATTTTTGTAAGTCCTGCTGCATAACTTAAAGGGTCAAAAGGAAATATGGGGGGAAACCTTAATAGAAATATAATTTTAAATCCTTGTTTTCCTATATTATTATCTAGTTCCACAGCTTTACCTTTTAAAATCTTATCTACAAAAGATTTGCCTAAAATTCTACTTAGCCAAAAAGCTAAGCTTCCAGACAAAAAGAACCCTAACATATTAAATATAAAACCCTTTACTGGTCCAAATAAAATACCACCTACAAGAGATAGCATCGAAGCAGGTACGATAAGAACCAAAGGTTTTAGTGCATAAACTAATAAAAAACATATACTAGAAAATTTTCCGCATCTTCTAATATATTTTACTGTATGTCTTATATTCATTTTTTTTAGTGTATGTCCATGTCTTATTAAGAACACCGCTACAATAATAATTATTAAAATTAAACTAATTATCTTTAATAAATCTTTTTTATTTTTCATAAGTTAACATTCTCCTTAATGTCTTCTATCTTTTTTCTATACAAATTAAAATTGGTGGATTATTAGCTTGATTTATAAATACAGTTTTCATAACATTATAAACCTTTTGATCTAACTTACTTGTGAGATCTTCTAAAACAATTTTTTCTTCTTTTCCATTTTCATGCCCATGATATATTGCCAATAAAACTATGCCATTATCATCTAACAGTTTTAAAGCTTTTTTCACTGCTTTTAGAGTAGTTTCTGCTTTAGTTGTTATATTATGATTATTTCCCGGTAAATATCCTAAATTAAAAATGAATAAATTTACTTTTTCTTGTATATACTTGTCTAAATTTTCATGGCCATCATTTATAAGTATTATATTTTTATATGGGAAATCCTTCAATTTTTCTTTTGTTTTTTCTATAGCATCCTTTTGAATATCAAATGAAAATACTTTACCTTCATTTCCTACTAAGTTTGCTAATAATATAGTATCATTCCCATTTCCTAGAGTGCAATCTACTGTTACATCCCCTAATTTCAATGTTTTTTCACATATATATTTTGCTATACTAACTGCATTATTAAATTTTTCTTTTGACATTTTTATCATCCCTTTTTCCAATAAAAATCTTTAAATTTATTTTAATATAGTTGTATTTTTCTTTTTCAAAATGCTATCTGCCCATTTTTTTACATAATCCGCTGTTGCCCATTCTGCCATAACTACAGTTTCTTTATCCAAATCCATTTTGTAAATAGCTTTGTTTGACAGCTTTCCATTATCTATAGTATATACATACAACTCTTTTTCTGTAGTTATTATAGCTATATCCTTATTAGGAGAAGTATAAGCATCTAAAGCATTTGGTATTTTGCTTTTAACACTATTCCAAGATAACTGTAAATCATCATAATTCAATATTTTTTTTGGTATTTCAATATTAATATTAAAGTTTATATATTCTTCTTTATCTTCTATTCCGTTTAATCTACCTCTAAGTATCCAATGTCCATTCCTTCTACTAAGAAAAAAACTATCTTTTCTACAGCTTTTTTCTACTTTAGATAATATATTATTATCCTTAGATTTAATGTAGCTGTCTAAGGATGATTGTAATATTTTTTCACCATCTCTTTCTATTATGTCATCTATATTTACACCCGTTTTAGCATTTACATTATCAATAGGTAACATTTGTACTTTATGTAAATTTATAGGATTATTCTTATAAATACTATTATATTCTATAGATATATAATCATTACTTACAAATAGTATATCTTTATATATACTTATATTGTTAGTACCTTTTTCCTGTATTGAATTGTATTTTGATGGATAATTATTATCTAATGGATTTACAAATATAGAGTCTTGTGTATTATTTTGAGAATTTACTCTATTTACTCCAACTTCACAAAAGCCATTTTTTCTAGGTATAAATAAGTTTTCTGTTTCTATTACATTTTTTAAATTTTTATTTCTAGAAGAAATAAAAATAGTTCTATATCTTTTTTCATTTTTATACTCATCTATATTATCTTCTTTTGAACTTTTTAGTCCTATTAATATACCAGTTCTTAGCAAAGAATATCTCTTTGGTAATACTATGTCATGTTGTGATTTTTTTTCTATATTATCTTTTTTAATTTGAACGGATGAATTATTTGATTTTTTATTTAAAATTAATAATTGATTATCTATATATACCAATAATTTATTTTCATCTATTTTTATAAAATCATAAAAAGGATTATTATCTGAAGAAGCTGAAATAACCTCTATCTCTTTTTCATTTAAATTTAATTTATTGGGACTTGATCTTAATTTATATAAAAAATACTCCTCCGTTTTTACAGTTTTAACCTTAAATTCAGGATTCTTGCATATTTCATTTCCTAGTATTATGTATTGAGGACCTACAATCACATCTTTATCTTTTAATTTTAGTCTTAATTTACTATCTTTATCTAAATTACTAAAATCAGCTTCCCAAGTCCCCTGAATTGGACAAGAATTATTATTAGGTGCTACTATATTATTTTTGCTATTTAAATCTACACAGGCAGTCATAGTTAATGAATAAATAAAAATTATAAATATTAATAAAATTTTCTTTTTTTTCATATTAATTCTCCTAGTTATATTGAATAATTATAGTATAAAATAAATTTATATCATAATTTTATTATTGGTAATTTTACTAATATAGTAGTACCTTTATTCTCTTCACTTTCTATATGTAATACACCATTATGAAGCTTTATTATCTCATCACATATGGATAGTCCTATACCATTTTTTGATTTACTGCTATTACCTTTATAAAACTTTTCTTTAACTCGTGGTAAATCTTCACTGCTAATTCCTATACCTGTATCTCTTACAATAATTGTTATATATTCTTCTTCATATTTACTACTTAACTCAACCAATCCACCTTCAGGAGTAAATTTAAAAGCATTATCTAATAAATTTATTAGAACTTGTTTTATTCTGTTCTTATCACCATATATATTAGGTAGACTATTTTTACAAGTTGCTTTAAAATTTATTCCGTTTCTGTAAGCATAAGGCTCCAATTGCTTTCTTACTGTATCAATTACTTCACATATACTTATTTCTTCTTTATTTAATCTTAGCTTTCCTGATACAAACTTTGAAAAATCTAACAATTCTTCTACCATTCCACTCAATCTTTCACTTTCATCTTCTATTATTTTTAATCCATCTTTTAAAATTTCTTTATCTACTTCATTAGAATTTAATGTTATTGCCCATCCTTTTATAGATGTAAGCGGTGTTCTTAATTCATGCGATACAGATGATATGAATTCATTTTTTAGTTGATCTTTTTTTACTATCTCATCTGCCATGTAATTTAATGTATCTGATAAATCTCCAATTTCATCGTCAAACATTTTTTTACTTTTAACCTTAAAGTTTCCTGAAGCCATCTTATTTGCTATATCTGTTAGTTCCTTTATAGGTTCTGTTATACTATTAGCTAAAAATAAACTAACTAAACCAGAAATAAAAATTACTACCAACCCAATAAGTAAAAATCCTAAGCTTATATTAGCTATATCATTATTTACATATCTTAATGAAGTTATAAATCTTAATATACCAACTATTTTATTGTCTGATTTAAGTGGATAAGATACTGCCATAACTCTAGAATCATCATAATCAACTTTTCCTATCCACACCCCCTTTTCTCCTTTTAATGCTTTTTGGATATCTGATGTTTTTATCTGATTTTTGTTTAATACTCCTATAGAATCCATTAAAACTTTACCATTTGTATCTATTATTTGCACTTGAGCAGAGGTCTGTTTCCAAAATACATCTACATTATCCAATACATTATCTTCTAGAGAAGAATTTGAAAAATATTTATTATAAAACTCTGCAGAAGTTTTTATCTGATTTGTAATAGCATCTTCTAAATTATTATAATAATAATGCCTTGTAAAAAGAATTAATAAAAATTCTAGTATAAAAACACTTATTATTATGATTAGTATGAAATTTACCATTAATCTTTTTTTTACACTTATTTTACTCATGATAACTCCTTAAGTGTTTTGCCATCTATAACCTGTTCCCCAGACAGTTTTTATAAACTTAGGTTCGGATGGCTTTTCTTCTATTTTTGATCTTAGTCTTCTTACATTTACATCTACGATTTTAGAATCTCCCATAAAATCATATCCCCAAACTAGATCTAATAACTCATCTCTATTAAAAGCTTTCCCTGGATTTTCAATAAATATTTTCATAAGTAAATATTCTGTTGGAGTTATATCTATTTCTTTTTCATTTTTATATATTTTTTTTGAATAAAGATCTATTTTAAATGGTCCTCCAGTTAGTATATTATCATTGATTTTATTTACTGCATTAACTCTTCTTAATATGGCTTTTATTCTTAAAGTAAGTTCTAATGGATTGAATGGTTTTATTATATAATCATCTGCACCATATTCTAAACCTAAAACCTTGTCTGTATCTTGGCTCTTAGCTGTAAGCATTATTATTCCCATATTAGGAAAATCTTGTCTTAAAACTTTGCATACTTCTAATCCATCTATACCTGGTAACATTATATCTAATACAACCACTTCTGGTCTATGTTCTCTGGCTTTTTCTATACCTTCTTCTCCAGTTTCTGCTTCTATTACATCAAAGCTGTTCATCTTTAAATTTACCTTTATAAACTCTCTTATAGATGATTCATCTTCTACTATTAGTATTTTCCCCATTGCTTTACCTCTCTTTTAGTATTTTTTCTTAATATCTTTAGTATATTGCAAATTTTACTTTATTTACAAGCTTTCACTATAAATTTAAGATATTTTTTATATACTATTTTAAAGCTTTAAATTCGTAACCTTCTGATATTAAATATTCTATTATTTCTGGTAATGCCTCTACAGTAGTTTTTTTAGCTGCACAATCATGCATTAATATAACTACATGATTTTTACCCTTAATTGTATTTTTTATATTTTCTATCAATTTTTCTTTTGGTATATTGTTTCCTTCTGCATCTCCATTTAAAGCATTCCAGTCCATATTATAATAACCCCTTTTCTGTATTGCATCTTTATAAGGGTTTAATCTATCTCCAAATGAACCACCAGGAAACCTTACTAGTTTTATATCGTAATTAGATCCTGCTATAGATTTTATAATATTTTGTGTTTTTTCTACCTCTTTTACAAAAACATCTACATCAGAATAAATACTCTTATAATTATGAGTATAAGTATGATTACCTATAGAATGGCCATCTCTAATCTGTTTTTCTATTAAATGTTTATTCTCTTTTGCCAAATTTCCTATTACAAAAAAAGTAGCCTTTATATGATATTTTTTTAATATATCCAATATATCATTGGTTAGATAACTTGGACCATCATCAAAAGTTAAAAAAGCTATTTTTTTTCCATCTTTTTTGAATACATCCTTAGCATCATACTTATCCTTTATATACTCACTAAATACAATCTTATCATCCATGTACTTAATAGCCATTTTACTATTATCGTTATTTAACTTTTTCTCCATAAATCGTTTTTCATTATTTTTATCTAATATGTTTTTGGTGATGAAAAAACTTGATATAAAACACAAAATACAAGTTATTATTAATATAATTTTATTTTTTTTATTCATATTAACATCCTCCAAAAACCTTCATTATAATAATACTAATTTAAATATAAGTTTTGGTTACAAAGTTATTAAAATATATTATAAATATCATCTATTATAGTTATATTGTACCTATTATTAAATTTATTTCATATAAGATAATCAATATAACTTATATTTATATTTAAATAATCTTATATATCCCCATTAAAACTTCAAACAATTTTAACACCCACCTTTTTACTAGAATAAATTCCATAATTAAAAAATTTCTAACCTATATACAATTCATTGTGTTTAAAAAAATATAACATCATACTATATTCATATATTGTATTTAGAAATTAACTATACAATTTTTTACTTAATCTTAATTTAAATTTATTTGATTATTGTTATTTAAACTTACAAGAACTTTTTAAATATCATCTTTATTAATATATGAAAAAATAGTTTAATAATGAATATAAAAAAGGCTATCTTACAATAAAAAATAGATTTAATTTTAATTTTCCAAATAGAAAAAATATATGTAATAACCAAGTTTGTTTATAAATATATTTTTTCTATTTGTTATATTAAAATTAAATCTATTTTGAGATAACGCCTTTTTATACTTAAAAATTAAACCTTGCTTTTTATTTTTAAATAGTTTAAATATTTTGTGCTTTCTTTTTTAGATAAAGAAGTTAGCTAAATAATTTTTTTATAAAATTACTTATCCCGCTTTTTTGTTCTTTTTGAGCAGATGTTTTGTCTTGTACTGATGCCCTCTCTTCTTTTTTAGTTTCTTCTTTTGGTTTCTTTATTTCATCTGTTCTCATTATGAATTTTACATTACCTTCCATATTCTCCCCTAAACCAGTGAAAGTTCCATAATTTTTAGAAAGATTAACTATTTCATCTTTTACATCTAATACTTCTTTTACATCTGTTATCTTTGTTCCTAATTTATCATCTATCTTCTTTACGCCTTCATTATTAAACTTTGTCATATTAACACTTAGCTCTTTGTTTCCTTTAGAAATCTTATTAGCTCCTTCATTAAGTTTATTTGCTCCTGAACTTAACTGACCAGTTTTTTCACTTAATTGTCTTGCTCCTGAGCTTAATTTTCCTGCTCCTGCACTTAATTGTGATGTTGCACCTTTTGCTGATAATAAACCTTTATTTAAAGTTTTTGATCCATTTATTAATGCGTTAGAGTTTGCGTCTATAGCAGATAATCCAGAATATAATCCATTTATTCCTGTAATAGCTTCTTTAGAACCTTTAACAAATTTATTAGATCCTTTCTCAAAATCTGATGACGCTTTACTTAATCCATTAGCCCCTTCATTTAATTTGCCTACTGCTTCTCCTAATGTAGGATTTAAATTAGAAATTCCATCATTAAGTTTTTTTGCACCCTCACTTAAATTTGCCATATTATTTGATAATTCATTAGTACCTGCTGAAAGCTTTTGTGAACCCTTATATAAGTAATTTTGCCCTTGTTGTAACTTACTAATACCACTATCTAAATTTACAGCTCCTGCTTTAGCTTTCCCTAATCCTCCTTGTAGATTAGATAATCCTCCAACAATTTGATTACTACTTCCTTTCATTGATTGTAAAACTTCTATTTCGGTGTTTATTCTTTCAAGCATTACTGATTTTTGTTCACTATCCTCTAGAGAATTTGCTACTTGCTTTAAACTTTCCATGTTTGCTAAAGCTTTATTTATTCCTTCAATTTCTCCTTGTTTTGCATCTTTAAGTTCTGCTGCCGCACTTGCACTTTGATCCATTGCTCCTACAATTTGTTCACTGCCTGCTTTTATATCTGCTGTCTTTTGAACTAAATTTCCTAATTCAGCACTTATTTTTGAAGCATTACTATTTATATCCTTTGCTCCTTCAGCTAATTTTGTTGAACCATCTTTAAGTTTACTTGTATTACTTGTTAATTCTCCTGATTTATTTTTCATTGTTTCAGCTAATTCTGAAGCACCATGTGCAAATTGTTTTGCCCCTTTACTATAATCAACAGATCCCTTTCCTAAATCCTGTGCTCCTTTACTTAACTGTGGTACTCCAGCATTTAATTTTCCTGCACCATTTTTAGCTGTATTTACTGCTGATGTATATGATCTTATACCTCCTGTTAAGTTTTGTGCTCCTCCTGATAACTGTCCCATAGCTCCATTAAATTTATTAAGGTTTGCTGCTAATTCTCTATTTCCATTATATATTTGTGATGTGCCTGCCGCCAATTTTCCAGCTCCATCAGATAGAACATTTAAGTTTTCTGCTAATTTAGAAGATCCATCTGCTAACTTGTTAGATCCATCCGCTAATTTTGATGTAGCATCTTTTAATTCATTTATTTTATCCTGTAATTCATCTATTTTATCTATTTCTTCCATTTTATCTATTTCTGGTATTTTAGTTGTTGCTGTTATCATTATAGGTGCTAGCTCAAAATCTTTCGCATCTGCTGTTATTTCTACTTCATCTTTTAAATCTATATTTAATAAATTTTCATCTACATTCAAGCTTTCTTTTAATCCTGGCACAGTTATAAATGTTACCGCTTGATTGTTTCCATCAGATATTATCTCTCCTTCAGTAACATGTACATTTGTAAATTTATCTATTGGAAGATTTACTACAGTTGCTACTGCAAAAGGAGTATATATAGTTCTCTCTTTGCCATTTACAGTTACTTTGTGTGCATCTGTATTTTTAATTTTTATATTAATAGTTACTTGCCCTGACTTTCCTGCTAATTCTTGTGGTTTTATTTCTTTTCCATCTAATTTATAAACTATATCCGCTTCTAAAGGTAATTTTTTATTTGTTTTCCCTTGATAGAATATATCTTTTTTATCTGATTTCCAAGTTAATTTATCTCCTGAAATTTCAGGCTTTTCATCTCCTTTTATATTTTTTATTCCTGTTAGTTCTGATTTATCTTCTATTTTTATACCTGCATTTTCTGAATGTAACCAATCACTAACTATTTTCTCTTTTATTACACCGTTTTGATTTAACGTAACATAAACTGATTCATCTTTTTTTATAGTATCTACAGCATATACTGCATTAGAACTAAGAATTGTACCCACTATTACCAAACTTGCAACTTTTTTAGACATGCATTTATAATTCATTTAAACCATCTCCTTAAATTTTATTTATATTCTACGCTGGCATTTTGCTCGTTTCTTTTGATTCACTACTTTTTTTCCATCCCTTTGATGTTTTAGCTATTATAGGCTCTGTTACTATCAATATGGATGGTAATATAAATACTGTTACAAACATACTTATAATAGCCCCACGAGCCATTAATATGCATAAACTGTCAATTAGCTCCATTTTGGAAACAATGGCAACTCCTGCAGTTGCACTAAAAAATGTTAGTGAACTTGTTATTATAGACTTTGCTGAACCTTGTATAGCTATCCTCATAGCTTCAAACTTATTATGACCATATCTTAATTCTTCTTTAAATCTATTTGTCATCAATATTGCATAGTCCACAGTAGCCCCTAGTTGTATAGTACCTATTACTATAGAAGCTACAAATGGTATTTCCGTTCCTGTATAAAATGGTATTCCCATATTTATAAATATAGCTAACTGAATAGCTGAAACTAATATTACTGGAATTGATACTGATTTAAACACAAAGAATATTATTGCAAATATCGCTAATATAGAAACATAGCTTACATTTTTAAAATCTTCATCTGCAATTTCTATCAAATCTTTTGTTAAAGGACCTTCCCCTGCTATCATTGCCTCTTTATCGTAATTTTTTACTATTTTATTTATTTCTTCTATTTGAGCATTTTCTTCATCTCTAGCCGCTTTATACTCTGAATTTGCTATTATTAAATTATAACCACCTTTTTTAAAGGTATCTCTTATTTCCTGTGGTAAAAAATGTTCTGGTATAGATGAACCTATTATTTTATCATAGGATAACACTTTGCCTATACCGTCTACTTTTTCTATTTTTTCTACCATTTCTTTTATTTCATAAGGTTTAACTTTATCCTTTACTATAATGAAATGAGTTGTTGTCATATTGTAATTATCTTTAAGTTTATTTAAAGCTACAATAGATTGCATATCTTTAGGTAAAGTTTCATCTAGATTGTAATAAACCTTGGCATTTTTTTCTCCATAAACTGCTGGTAAAAAAGCTATTAAAAATATTAATATAAACAATTTATATTTTTTAGTAACTAACTTTGGTATCTTTTTAAATTCTGGCAATATAGTTTTATGAGTATATTTATGAATAATTTTATCAAAATATAATATAAAAGCTGGAAGTATTGTTACTGTAGATATTACTCCTAAAATTACTCCTTTTGCCATTACAAGCCCTATATCTTTTCCTAAAGTTAAGTTCATTGCACATAATGCTAAAAATCCTGCTATAGTTGTAAGAGAACTCCCCCCTATAGCTGTAATTGTATTACTAACTGCTTCTGCCATAGCTTCATTTCTATTTTCATATTTCTCTTTTTCTTCTTCGTATCTATGAAGTAAAAATATTGAGTAATCCATGGTAACCCCTAATTGGAGTACTGCTGCTAAAGCCTTAGTTATATAAGATATTTCTCCTAAAAATACATTGGTTCCCATATTATAAGCTACTGCAAAACCTATGGATATAAGGAATATAAACGGTACCACTGTAGATTCCATTGTAAGCATTAGAACTACTACTGATAAAGCTACTGCTGTTAATACATAAAAAGGTGTTTCTTTATCTGATAAGTCTTTAGTATCTTTTATTATTGCTGACATTCCACTTAAAAAGCATTGCTTATTTAAATGTGTTCTTATTGTTGCAATAGCTTCTTGCGTTTTTTCTGCGGCTGGTGATCCCTGAAACTTTATAATCATTAATGTAGAATCTTTATTATAAAATGAATCTTTTATTTTATCTGGTAGTATTTCTTTTGGTATAGATGTATCCATTAAATCATCTACCCAAAGCACTTTTTCTACACCATCAACTTTAGCTATTTTATCTTTAATTTTCACTATATCTTTGGCTTCCATATTGTCAATAACTACCATAGAAGTAGCTGCACTAGAAAAAGTTTCGTCCAGTATCTTTTGACCTTTTACAGTATCTAGTTGCTCTGGAAGGTAAGATAATATGTCATAATTTATCTTTGTCTTTGCCATTCCATAAAAAGATGGTATCAGCAAAGCGATTGATATAATAAGAACCAAAACCCTCTTTTCTGCAATAAATTTTCCAAATTTTTTCACCGGAATCATCTCCCTATATAAATTTAAAATTATGATTTCTATGTATTTGCTCCTATTTTATCTATAATTATTAGAGCTTAATGACTTTAAGTCATTTATTACAATACTAATTATATACTAAAATGACTTAAAGTCAATACTATATTTTGCTATTTATATTAAAAATTTTTAAAATTTTCTTTAACATAAATTAGTTTATTCTTTAAGCTTTCTAATACATATTCTAAAAATAGAAATAAAAAAGATGTACAAAAATAAATTTTCATTTGTTTTTGTACATCTTATTTTTTATATTTAAGTATATGTTTTAAAAACTTTTTAGATATTAATTTAAATAACAACATTTCAATTAAAATTAAAAATTATGCTTACTGCTCATATAAAGTATTATTTTAGCACTGATTACGCCTATTAAAGCTCCTACCAATACGTCTGATGGATAATGAACATATAAATATAGTCTAGAAAAAGCTATAGCAATAGCTAATATATATATGGGTAATTTAAATTTTTCTATATTTCTTCCTACCACTGCAGCTACTGCAAAAGAAGATGCAGTATGACCTGATGGAAAAGAAAAACTCTTAGGTGCTTTAATCAGCAAGTTTATTCCTTCTATAACTGTAAAAGGTCTTCCTCTTTGTACTAAATTTTTAATCAATACTTCTCCTATTAAGGAGCTTAATAATAAGGATAATATGCATAATACTCCAGCTTTTCTATATTTTTTACTTATTAATAATAATAAAGATATAGCTATCCAAATTAGTCCTAAATTTCCTATTGAAGTTATAAATATCATTATTTTATCTAAAAAATTGTTTGCTATATTTTTATGGATAAAGTCTAATATGTATATATCTATATTTTGTATTAAATTCATATTTCATCCTCCGTTAATTTTTATTTAAATCCAATTTTTCGTGATTATATTCAATAAGTAGAATTTTAGAAGTTTTTATTTAAAATATATGTCTACCCCCTACTATATTTAGTGGATGATTACCTTTTTGTATATAAATTTTGTAAAAATTACTTAAGATTTTTAACTGTATAATATTAAACATCATCTAAAAGTATCTTTTTAAAAATTCATAGGTTTATTAAAAAGCATATTCATATTCTTTCCTGTAAAAAACCTCTTTTTTCCATAATATCCTGCTCCACTTATATATTTTAGAATACTATTGTAACATATTTTTTTATTATAGAATATTATAAATTGAGTAATTTTAAAAGGAGTTCTTATATGCACCCATTTTTTTACAATCCGAATAATTTTAATACTTATGATTTAAATGAAAATTTTATATGTCCATATTTTAAAAATTTTTATAATAATCTTCAAAACAACTTTAGAGGTGAATATTCTAACTTTGATAATTTAGGAAAAAGGGAAAAAAACATAAATAAAATTAAATATGAATCTTCTTTTAGAGCATGGGAGCCTTGGAGAAATTTAGGTGGTAATATAACTTCTGGGCTAGGGGCTTCTTCTTGGTCTTCTAATAGATTAGATTTATTTGCTAGAGGAGTAAATGGTCAATTAATTCATAATTGGTTTGATAATGGAAGATGGAATGTTTGGGAAGATCTTGGAGGTAACATAACTTCTTCTCCTAAAGCTGTATCTTGGGGATTTAACAGAATTGATGTTTTTGCTCGTGGTACTGATAATGCTATGTACCATAAATGGTGGGATGGTTCTACTTGGAGTGGCTTTGAGAACCTTGGTGGACAACTTACATCAACTCCTACCGTTTCTTCTTGGGGTTTTAATAGATTAGATACTTTTGCTAGAAGTACTGGAAATCAATTATATCATAAGTGGTGGGATGGTTCTAGCTGGAGTCAGTGGGAAAATCTAGGGGGATATATAACCTCAGGTCCTAGTGCAGTTTCTTGGGGACCTAATAGAATTAATGTTTTTGCTCGTAGTAGAACTAATTCTTTAATTCATAAATGGTGGAATGGTGTCAGTTGGAGTAATTGGGAGGATTTAGGTGGATTTTTAACTTCTGCTCCTTCTGCTTCTTCTAGAGGTACAAATAGAATCGATGTTTTTGCACGTGGAAGAAATGATAGACTTATATATAAATATTGGGATGGATCTAATTGGAGTGATTGGATCGACTTACAAGGTAGCTTAACTTCTGAACCAGTTTCTGTTTCTAGAGACTCTTCTAGCATAAATGTATTTGCAAAAGGACCTAGAAATAATGTTATAGAAAGAATTTATTTCTAAGCTACATTTGATTTTAAATATAAAAAGGCTCATCATAAACTAATTTATATTTATAAAATTCTATGAATTAAAGCATATTAAAAATTTTTATATCTATTACATCATTATATTAAAGTTAAAAATATTTTTATTTTGAGACATCCTCCAATTTTTATAGGTATTGTATCTATTAGCAGTCCTATTGTAACTTATGGAACTTTAAAATCTTACAAAAAACTTGTTGATTTAGTTGGAAAATTAAAAAAGAAAATACAAATTAGTGTCCCAATGTAAATCCTTGAGACACTAATTTGTTTATACTTTTATAATGCTTTTTATATGAATTTAATTTTTACTTCCACATTTATAATATATCTTATGTAAATCTGCTTCAATTATATTTTTCTTATTTATCATCTTTATAATAAAAAATACATTAATATAAGTTTAAATTTATACACTTAATTCTTTCCCTAACACTTCCAAAATCATATTAGTTCTACTTCTATCATAAGTAGTAAATTGTTCTTTAGCTTTTTGTATATTGTTATAAACTTTCCAATAACCACAATATATACATTCTCTTTTTGGATCTTCCATAAAGGATTTTACTTCTTCTATAGGTATACCTAAAAATATTCCTATTTCATGAGGACAAGTATCTTCAAATCTACTTTTTAACTTAATTAAAAATGATTTTTCACTGCAAATATTTTTATATCCTATTTCTTGTAAAAATTCTAAATTATGTTTATTGTATAATACATTATTTAGTGCTTCTTTATGATAAAACAAAATAGTTGTGTATTTATCTGTCTTTTTTAGCTCTATATAGCTAATTTTATAAAGCTTTAAAAATTCTTCTTTATGTTTACACCATAATAAATCTAAATTTTTACCACTAGTACTTAAAGTAACAATAGTAGATGGCTTTACTCCATCTAATGTTGGCGCAATTAAATATAAAAGTAAGGAATATAAATATTTCTTATCTTCCATGGCATTTATAACATTCATATATTTTGTCACTAAATTTTTACTCATATTTAACTCCTTTTATTATATTAATCTCTTTTCTATAAATTCAATAACATAATGAAGTATTAATTGCTTCCTATAGTATTCTTTAAATTTTTTTCAATACTAGTCCAGGCTCTTCTAGAATAAACTATCCTAGTATTTTGAGATTTACTTTGTTCTTTTATAGATTCTACTACAGTGTGACCAACGTAATCTGTTAATATTAAAACTAAATCTGTATTAGTAGGTACTTGTATTTTTCTATGCCTAGTTCGTCTACCTGTAACATGATTTATTTTATCAAACCCCATTTCCTTTAAGTTTTCTTTTATGGTTTTAATTTTGTCTCCTCCCACAACAAAGACACTCATAAATAACACCCCTAAGCTATTTATTTTTAATTTATATTATATTTACCACTTGCGAAAGTGATAATCAATTTCATTTAAATTATATAATAAATGAAATGCAAAATCAATACCATTTGATAAATAATTTTAATTTTATCAATAATATCTAAATTAACATAATTATAAAAAAATAATGCCATATCAAAATAAAGTTAACTCTATTTTGAAACAGCATTATTTTTATATAAATGGTTAGTTTTGGGCAAAATTAAAATTTTAGTTTTTATAAAATATACATAATAATATTTTATGCTATATAAATTAAATTATTTTATTTTTTAGTACTAAAAACATTAATATACATTTGTCTTATTTCACTTATTAATGGATATCTTGGGTTAGCTCCTGTGCATTGATCATCAAAAGCTTGTTCAGACATTTCATCTAAAGTTTTAAAGAATTTATCCTTTGATACTCCTGCTTCTTCTATAGAAGTTGGAATATTTATTTCTGCTTTTAGTTTATCTATAGCTTTTATCAATAATTCTACTTTTTCATCATCAGTTTTTCCACCTAATGATAAATAATCTGCTATTTTTGCATATTTAGCTTTAGCATTTGGGTATTTATATTGTGGGAAAGCAGTTTGCTTTCTTGGCATATCCTCAGAATTAAATTTAATTGTTTCATTTATTAATAAAGCATTAGCTATACCATGTGGTACATGATGCATAGAACCTAATTTATGAGCCATAGAGTGACATACTCCTAAAAACGCATTTGCAAAAGCCATACCTGCGATAGTTGACGCATGAGCCATTTTTTCTCTTGCTTCTATATTTTTAGCTCCTTCTTTATAAGCTTTTGGTAAATATTCGAATATAGTTTCTATAGCTTGTAGACATAATCCATCTGTATATTCTGATGACATAACTGATACATAAGCTTCTACTGCATGGGTTAATGCATCAATTCCTGATGCTGCTGTTAATCCTTTTGGCATATTAAGCATTAACTCTGCATCTACTATAGCCATATCTGGAGTTAATTCATAATCTGCTAGTGGATATTTTACTCCTGTTTTTTCATCAGTTATAACAGCAAAAGGAGTTACTTCTGAACCAGTACCTGCTGATGTAGCTACTGATACCATCATTGCTTTATCTCCCATATGTGGGAAGTCATATACTCTTTTTCTTATGTCCATAAATCTCATAGCTAAATCTTCAAATTCTACTTCTGGATGTTCATACATTACCCACATTATTTTAGCTGCATCCATGGCAGATCCTCCACCTATAGCTATTATTGTGTCAGGGTTGAAATCCAACATTTCCTTTGCACCTTTTTTAGCTATTTCTAGAGTTGGATCTGGTGCTACATCAAAGAATATTTTGTAGTTTATTCCTATTTCGTCTAATACATCTGTTACCTTTTTAGCAACTCCTAATTCATATAAAACCTTATCTGTAACTATAAATACTTTTTTCTTCTTCATATTTTTTAATTCTTTTAAAGCTACTGGAAGACATCCATATTTAAAGTAAACTTTTTCTGGTACTCTAAACCAAAGCATATTTTCTCTCCTCTCAGCTACGTTTTTAATATTTAATAAATGTTTTGGTCCTACATTTTCTGATACTGAGTTTCCACCCCAAGATCCGCAACCAAGAGTTAGAGATGGTGCTAATTTAAAGTTATATATATCTCCTATACCACCTTGAGCTGATGGCATATTTATAATTATTCTTCCTGTTTTCATGTTATTTGAGAATTTTTCTACTTCTTCTTTGCATTTTATTGTATTTATATATAATGAGGATGTATGTCCAAACCCTCCTAATTCAACCAATCTTTCTGCTTTAGCTAAAGCTTGTTCATAATTTTTAACTTTATACATTGCTAAAACTGGGGATAATTTTTCATGAGAGAATGGTTCTTCTAATTCTACTGATTGAACTTCTCCAATTATGAGTTTAGCCCAATCTGGCACTTTTATTCCTGCCATTTCTCCTATTTTTTGTGGTGTTTGTCCAACAATTTTAGCATTTATATTTCCATTAACTAAAATTATTTTTTTAACTTTTTCTATTTCTTCTTTATTTAATATATAAGCGCCTCTTAATTCAAATTCTTTTCTTACTTCTTCATATATGCTATCCATTACTATTACTGATTGTTCTGAAGCACAAATCATACCATTATCAAAAGTTTTAGAAAGTATTACTGAACTTACAGCCATTTTAATATCTGCTGTTTCATGTATTATAGCTGGTACATTTCCAGGACCTACACCTATAGCTGGTTTTCCTGAAGAATAAGCTGCTTTAACCATGCCCGGTCCACCTGTTGCAAGTACTAAATTTGCATTACTCATTACTGCATTAGATAATTCTAATGTAGGCTCATCTATCCATCCTATTATTTCTTTTGGTGCTCCTGCTTTTACTGCTGCTTCCAAAACAATTTTTGCTGCCATTATTGTAGATTTTTTAGCCTTTGGATGTGGTGAAAAAATTATACCATTTCTAGTTTTTAAAGCTATTAATGCTTTAAAAATAGCTGTTGAAGTAGGATTAGTAGTTGGAACTATTGCTGCAATTACACCTATTGGCTCTGCAATTTTTGTTAGCCCAAAAGCTTCATCCTTTTCTATTACACCACAAGTTTTTTCATCTTTGTATTTATTATAAATATATTCAGATGCAAAATGATTTTTTATAACTTTATCTTCTACAATTCCCATTCCGGTTTCTTCTACTGCAAATTTTGCAAGTTTTATTCTCTCTTTGTTAGCTGCTATAGCTGCTGCTTTAAATATTTTATCTACCTGATCTTGAGAATACGTTGAGTAAATTTTTTGTGCCTCTTTAATTCTTTCAATTTTTTTCATAAGTTCTTCAGTGGTTGTAATTTTCATGAATAACACCTCTTTTAATGATAGTTTATTTTTTCACAAAGTTACATAAAAATAAAAACATTAATATTTAATAATACTTTGAATTTATCATTTGTTATTTATTTAACAATTTAATAATAATACTTCATTAGCTCAAAGTCAATAGTTTTCGTTAATTTTTTATCATATTTTATTTTCTTAACTATTTCTTTATTTTTATGCCCTAACATATTTATAAAATTATTAATTTAATATATATAATTTGCTTTTAGATTGTCTTTCACTTATATTAAGATAATAAAATTTTGCATACTAATATAAAAATTAAATTTATTGCATTTAAATAATATTTATAGACAAAAAAATAACTATGAAAAAATATATTTTATAATATACTTTTTACATAGTTATTTTTAGAGAATTAAGTTTATCCAATCACTATCTGCTCTAATCCTCGCATCTTATTAAAAGTGAAAATAAAGAGTGGCTACATACTTGAATAAACTTTTCTAGGATTTATTATAATCAAAAACTATCTCTAAATTTAAAATTTTGTTTATATGATATTTATATAAAAAATTTATTCTATTATAGTTAAATCTTTACTATATTCATTTAAAACTTCACAACCATCTTCTGTTACTAAAACTAAGTCTTCTATTCTAACACCAACCTCGCCTGGTAAGTATATACCTGGTTCTATTGAGAATATCATACCTGGTTTTATTTCTTCTGTATTAACAGCAGAAACATCTCCTAAATCATGATCTTCTATACCAATTGAATGTCCAGTTCTATGAGTGAAGTATTTTCCGTATCCAGCTTTTTCTATAACATCTCTAGCAGCTTTATCTATATCACAGAATCTTACACCTGGTTTAACTATTGCTGTAGCTTTTTTAACAGCTTCTAAAACTGTATTATAAACTTCTTTTGATTTTTCTGGAACTGATTTATAAAAGAAAGTTCTAGTCATATCTGAGCAATAAGAGTCTTTTACACAACCTATATCTATAACTATACAATCTCCTTCTTTAAGTTTAGAATCATCATTTCCATGATGTGGATCTGCTGCATTTGCTCCATATCCTACTATCGGATCGAATGAGAATCCTTCTGCACCTAAATCCCTATAGATTTTAGCAAGTTTTTCTCCAACTTCTTTTTCTGATAAATCTGGATTTTTCTTAATTAAGTCGTATAATTTTCCCATAGCAATATCATTCGCTTTTGATGAAGCTCTCATTAATTCTTTTTCTTTTTCATCTTTAATCATTCTTGCTCTATCTATTATTATTGAACCATTAACAAATTTGCTTCCACCTTGTAACTCCATAAGTCTTAATAAAAAACGTGATGGCCAATTTTTATCTACACCCATTACTTTATCTTTTTCAACATATTTAGAAATTAATTCTACTCCATCTTGATTGTCATTAAACCAAACTTTTTCTACTCCTAAGTCTTCAGTTACTGGAAATAATTCGTTTATAAATAATTTATGATTTCCATTTTCATTAAGGTAAAGAGCTATTAATCTTTCACCTGTATGGATCCATTTTCCTGTTAAATAAAATATAGCTGGTGCATCTGAAATTAACATTTGAGGAATTTTTCTTTCTTTCATTCCCTCTAAAACTTTATTAAGTCTTTCTTGGTTCATAAAAATCCACTCCTAAAATTATATTTATTTTTTATTCTCTATATATTAAAAGAGAAACAAAATCAATGTTTATTTGTGAAAAAGACTATCCTTTAGATAGCCTATTTATTTATAATTCTATTTTTCTTCTCCAAATCCTGTTTTCTTAACAAAATTATTCCATTTCCATAAACCTATACCTATAACTAAAACTGCTCCACCTATCATTTCTATTTCATATTTTATATTTTCATGCAAATTAGGCATAACTGGTGCTGCTGATAAAACTATTCCTATAACAGATATTATAAGCACTCCAGTAGCTATGGCTATAGCTTTTCCATTGTTTTTAGACATTTCATATGGTCTTACTTCGTTTGGTCTATCTTTTCTCAATTTTATATATGATTTGAATAGTAAAACATATGGGAATAATGATGTTAAAGCTGTCATTGTAACAAGTACGTTGTATATTGCATCAACAGATGGCAATAATGTAGTAGCTAACAATATTATGCTTACTATAACCGCTTGTAATATAACTGCTTGTACAGGTATGTTGTGTTCATTAACTTTTGTAAATTTTTCTGTAAATATTCCTTTTCTAACGCTACCAAATAACATCTTTATTGGTGATGCTATGTAAAGTATTATTGCTCCAAGAACTGATAAAGAAATACCAAAAGCTATTATTCTTATAAACCATGGTCCTATTCCTAAATTAGCTGCAACTGTTGCTAAAGCTTCTAATATACCTTCAGAAGCAGTTATTTTATCTGTTGGAATAATCATAGTTATAGCAATTGAACCTAGTACATAAAGACCTCCAACTATAGCTGCTGATATTAGTATTGCTTTTGGAAAATTTCTTTTAGCATCATCTATTTCTGTAACAAAGTTTGCAGCAGTTTCTGCTCCTGCAAGTCCAAACATAACTGATGAAATTGCTGCTAAAGAATCCATATTTAATTTTGGTGTTAATGTAGCTACAGTATATGTTGAAGCTGGTTTATGTCCAAAAATTAATACAGAAACCAACGCCATTACTATTAAAAGAACTGCTGGTACAGTTGAACCTAATGCTCCTAAATTAGTAAATATTTTAGCAAAAGCCATACCCTTAGTGCTTACTAATGAAAGTATCCAGAATATAACTAATGAACATATAAGCACAAACATTTTGTTCCCTGCAAGCTCTGGCTTTCCTAATGTATAAGAAAGGTTTACTATTAAAAATGTTAAAAACGATGAGTACCAAAATAATTTAGCTGTCCAATTCAACCAAGAAACCATAAAACCCCATTTTTCTCCATAAGCTTCTTTTACCCACTCATAAAGTCCTCCATCTCTTGGATAAGTAGCTGCAAGCTCTGCACAAATAAGGGCACTTGGTAAGAAAAATATAAATGCAAACAACACCCATGCTGGTATTGCACCAAGACCTAAGCCAAAACTAGATGCCGTAGATTTTGCTATCCATCTAATCCCAAAAAGTGCTGATACATTCATGAAAACCAAATCCCACAAACCTATTTTCTTTTTCATGTCAATCCCTCCATAAGTCAATTATTTAGTTTCAAATTTATAATTTTTAAATATTTTCAGTATATTTCGATAATACCATATTTTTTTAGTGATGTATATATTTTTTTCGATATTACAGTAATTTTTTAATATTTACTGTAATCAATTTATTTTTTTATTTGCACTAAGAAATTACTTTGTTTTTAAAAATTTTTAATATTGAAAATTTTTAATTATTATTATATATTTCATCTAATAATATTGAATTATCAAGGCTTTTATGCTATTATTATTGAAAGAAAAGTGAGATTTTTCTGTATTTTGCTAATACATATTGGAGGTCAACATGATCAATGAAATTGCCGAAAAAATTAGAAATTTAAGAAAAGAAAAAAATTTAACCTTAAAAGATCTTAGTGAAAAAACTGGTTTATCTATAAGTTTTTTGTCACAAGTAGAAAATAGTTCTTCTTCTCTTGCAATTACTTCCTTAAAAAAAATCGCAGATGCATTAAGTGTACCTATAACTTATTTTTTTAAAAGTCCAGAACTTCATAAATATTTAATGAAAAAACAAGAAAGAGAAATTTTTCAACTTGAGGGTTCTCATTCTAAATTTGTAAGACTAAGTGGTAATTTTTCCGAAAGAAATATGGAATCCATATTAGTGATAATACCTGCCGAAAAACAACATGGTCATAAATTTAATCACCCTGGAGAAGAATTTATATATGTATTAGAAGGTGCCATTATAGCTAACATAGATGGAGAAGAATATTTTGTAAACGAAGGTGACTCTATTCATTTTCCTTCTACTATACCGCATATACTTTCTAATCCCCTTAAAACAGACTCTAAAATATTAACAGTAGTATGTCCTGTGATTTTTTAAAATAATTACATAATTGATATTCATGTGCTTTTTATAAATAAAATATTCCCAAATATTAAAGTAAATTTATACTTTAAAATATTTGGGAATGTTTGTAATTATTTATGTTTTATTTAAATATAAACACACTAGTCTTCATCATAAAAATCTAAGTAAGAATGTTTTTCTTTATTCTTTTGCCATCCTAATATAGCATCCATATTGACATTTTTAGATGACATAAATATTGATTTATCTACATCCTTAAAATTTTTCTTTAATTCTTTAATTAAGTCTTTTATTTCATGTCTTTTATTACCTATTTTACCTGCTGCCACCATACAAGCACAATTTAGAGGCCAAATACCACTATTTTGTATAAACTTTTGTATGTGTTCTTCTTCTACATAATATAATGGTCTTATTAATTCCAAACCTTCAAAATTTGTAGATTTAAATTTAGGTAACATAGTCTTAAAATTTCCTGCATAAAGCACATTTAACATAATAGTTTCTATAACATCATTAAAATGATGTCCTAGTGCTAATTTATTACATCCTAATTCTTGAGCTTTAGAATAAAGAGCTCCTCTTCTCATTCTAGCACACATGTAACAAGGGTAATCTTTAGCTATATCATCTATTACTTTAAAAATATCAGAATTAAATAAATGAATAGGTATCTCTAAATAATTACAGTTATCTATTAACAATTTTCTTATATCTTCATGATAACCAGGATCCATTGAAATAAACTCTATTTCAAAATTTATTTGACCATGTTTTTTTAATTCTTGGAATAGTTTTGCCATTAAAATGCTATCTTTTCCACCAGAAACAGCTACAGCTACTTTATCACCATCTTCTATAAGGTTATATTCTTTTATAGCTTTAACAAATTTATTCCATATATGCTTCCTATATTTTTTTACAATACTTCTTTCTATATCTTTAAGAGGTATTCTTTCATTAAAAGGTACTAAAACCTCACACCCCTTACCAGCTATACCACTCATATTTTCACCTCACCTATGCAAAATATTATAACATTTTTATATTATTTTGTGTTAAAAGATTTTTAATAAATCAAAAAGTTCTATCTAAAAATAGCTTTAATTTTAAAACCGTAAATATAAATGATACATAATAAACAAATTTATTTTGCTAAGTAGTTCTAAATTTGACTCTATCAAAAACTACTAGAGCTTATTCATATGCTTATTACATGCATTTTTATATTTACTATTTAAAATTAAAGCTAATCTTATTTTGATTTATAAGCAACACTTAAGTGTCACCAAAATCTATTTTAATAAAATTTAAATTATGTTAAACGAATTCATATAAAACAACTAAATTTATAAATATAAAACTTTTCTATTTAGATAAAACCTCTGAATAAATATCTGCAAATTCCATGTCTACACATTCTTTACTTGGTGCATATAACACATTACTTTCTTTTTCTGGAGATTCTTCTACTAATTTAACTGGCATACTTATTATAAATTCAGTACCTTTTCCCAATACACTTTGGATATCTACAGTGCCTTCATGCATATTTACAAAAGATTTAACTAAATATAAACCTATACCACTACCTTCTTTATCCCTTCTAAAAGTTTTATCTACTTGAACAAATCTATCAAATATATCTTGTATTTTATCTTTAGGTATACCTATACCTGTATCTTTTACAGATATAGTAATATTATCTCCAAAATCTTTAATTGTTACATATATATTTCCACCATTACCTGTAAATTTTATAGCATTAGATAATAAATTTAATATTATTCTCTCTATTTTGTCTGGATCTACAGCCATAATCTTCTCTTCAACATCTGTATCAAATATAATATTTATATTTTTACTTTCTGCATAATATACAACAGATAATGTAATCTCTTCTACTAAACTTACTATATTACAATTTACCAAATTTAGCTTTAAATATCCTGAATCCAATTTAGTAGTATCTAATAAATTATTTATTAATCTCATAAGTCTATAACAGTTTTGCTTTATAACTTTTATATACTGTTGCTTTTTACTATAAGAATTTTTATCCTTTTTATATAAATCCAATATTTGAACTGCTGTAAATATTACATTTAAAGGGGTTTTTAATTCATGAGATATATTTGATAAAAAATCAGTTATTAATTTATTATATTCTCTACTCTCATTTAGCAATTCTATATTTTTTTCTACATCTTTTTGAAGCTTTTCTACCTGTTTTTGTGAAGTTATATCTCTAAGTATAGATAATATGGCAGGCTTATTATTATATATAATATAAGTGCATATTGTTTCAACACTTATCCTTTCCATTTTATTATTTTTTATATATTGCTCAACACATATCATATCAGTCTTGTTTTTATATACTAATTCTAATTTATTTTTTATCTTTTTTCGTTCTTCTTCTACTATAAATTCATTTATATTTAGGTTTCGAAGATTACCACTATTATTACAAATTAGTAATTCTGCTGCACTTTCATTGGCAAAAATAATTTTATCTTTTCTATGTATTACAATTGCATCTCTTGAATTTTCTATTAATAAATTATAACAGGTATCATTTTTTAGAAGAAGTTCTTCTATATATCTTCTTTGACTATCCTTTTCACTTAATTTTTTATTCAAATCTTCTAATTGAATATTCTTTTGCTTTATACTCTCATTACCTAATTTAACATAATACCCTAAAGATACAGCTGTTAAAATAAATACTCCTGAAAGAATTAAATCATTTTCAAAATAAATATTTATACCAGTACATTTAGCCATAGATAAATCTATGGTTAAAATTATAAGAGATGATATTATTGAAATAAACATACCAGACTTTAATCCTCTTTGGATAGTAGTCGTAATTATAATAAATAAAAACAAATACTTATATTGACTATCATACTTTCCTGACATTATAACCAATGCTGTAAAAATTAAAATAAAAAATATATTTTCTATTTTTTGTATAAGTAATATATTTTTAAACATTTTAGTTTTTATAGTAAAAAAAGACCAAATTAAATATATTACAGTCATTATTAAAGATAGTAATATTGTGAATAAAGCGCTATACGAAATATTTTCATTATTACTATTATTCTGAGGAAAATAATTATATAGTATTATGGAAGAAAAAAGTAAAGACACCAATTTTACTATACAAGTTATACTATAAATATTTTTTTCTTTAATTTGGTTAATTTCGCTCATATATCTCACACTCACTGTCACATTAATATATAAATAGTGTATAAGCAGGTCTTCCCCCTTATACACTATTTAAAAATTTTATTTTCTTAATGACTTTGGTTCTTTAGGTTGATATGCACTAACATAGCACGCTGAATCTGCTGTAGAATAAGCTACAGATTTAAGTAATTTTGCAGTAGCCTTTATACATTTTTCTTTTAATTGTTTTTTCATTATAATTCCTCCCTATAATTTTATATTTTTATATATTGAGTTTTAATATAACAATATTTAATTAATTTATAAATTATATTATTATTCCATAGCTATATTATAAAATATCTTTTTTGCTATAGGAGTAAGAGTAAAGCTTTGCCAAAGCACTCCCATTATTATACAACTTCCATAATAAATTAATGTAATATTATTGTATTTTAAATATAATAATAAAAGTAAAATGTCTATTAAAAGTAACATACTAATCACTAAGAAAGAACATTTTTTTAATCTCAACTTTTCATCTGAATTATCTATAGGTTTGGATTTAGTATCTACTGGAACAAACTTGTAAATTGTATAATAAGAATATATATATACTAAAATAAATATTAAAATAGTCAATAAGCTAAATCTTATATTAATATTTTTTACTATTAATGCCATTACAGCGCAAACAATTGCGCCAAATATTGCACACTTATTAGGAGAATTGGCATGTATTCCACCAGAATATTTTCTGAATATTGCTATAGTTAATACAATAATTATAGATTCTATTAAAACCTTAAATATAGCTCCCAAAATTATTACACATAGAAAAGACCATATAGTTTGTAATACCGCAAATGCTCCATAAGCAATAATTTCTTCTGTATCTTTATCTAAATTTAAATTGCCAGAAATTTTACTTCCTATTTTATTTGAAATACGTTCAATGAAAAACATCTTTCAATCTCCTATCTTTTATTTTAAATGCAAATAAAATTGTAATTACTAATATAATCATAGATGGCATTAAATAAATACATTTTTTTAATGGATTTTTTAAAGTATTAGCCACATTATCGCCAAATATTTTATATATAAAATATAAATTTAGTGCTTCACTTAATGCTAATAAACTCATTAATATTAAAGAATATGTTATAGATTTAATAGGAGTAACCTCATTTATAAAAGTACATATTAATACAATAGCTATAATATTTAAAATAGTATGTACACCATAATGTATTGGAAGTAATCTAATAGAATACATAATTATGGACAATAAAATACTAGATAGTACATATTTATTTTTATTTATCTTATAATTACTAAAAACCTGTATTACAAATATAATAAGAAAACATTCTGGTAATGTTCTTATCACTAATTCCACTATACCAATCTTCAACACAATTAAATCATTCCTTTATTAGTGTATTTACACTATAATTATAACACTTTTAGGAATTAATGTAAGGTTATTTTTTTATTTAATTAAAATTTTAACATTTTTGGATATATAATAATATTTTTTTATCAACTTGTAACCTTATATAAGTTTTTATAAATAAAAATAAAATAAATCCTCTAAAATTGAATTACAAAATTTTAGAGGATTTATTTTATTATAAATATATTATATTATTATCGATTTATGTCTGAAAACTCCATATTTATACGTTCTATATTCGTTTCATAGACTACATTCTTTGATTCTACATTCTCATTACAAAGTATAGCAGGTAATTTTATTATAAATTCTGTTCCTTTTCCTAATTCACTGTTTATAGCAACATTTCCTTTATGCATTTCTACAAAGGATTTTACCAAATGTAAACCTATACCAGTTCCTTCTTTATTTTTCTTTATGGTTTTATCTATTTGAAAAAATCTTTCAAATATAGATTCTAATTTATCTGAAGGTATACCAACACCTGTATCTTTTACGTGTATATGTATATGCTCCCCAGCATCTTTTATATTTACAAATATATTTCCTTCTGGATTAGTAAACTTTATAGCGTTTGAAATCAGATTTAAAATAATTCTTTCTATTTTGTCTGGATCTACAGCAATAATTTTCTCCTCTACATCTGTATCAAATATAATATTTATGCCTTTGCTTTCAGCATAAGATGCTACAGATAAGGTTATTTCTTCTACCAAACTTACTATATTATAATTAACTAAATTTAATTTTAAATATCCTGAATCTAATTTAGTTGTATCTAATAAGTTATTTATTAGTTTCATAAGTCTATAACAATTTTGTTTTATTAGCTTTAAATATTTATCTTGTTTTTCATAGTTGGCATCTTTATTAAGATCTTTTTCATAAAATCCTAATAACTGTACTGCTGTAAAAATTACATTTAATGGAGTTTTTAATTCATGAGATATATTAGATAAAAATTCTGTAATTAATTTATTATACTCTCTACTTTCATTTAACAATTCTATATTCTTTTGAACATCTTTTTCTAACTTTTTAACTTGCATTTTTGATGTTACATCATGTAATATGCTAAAAATAGTTGGCATTCCATTATATATAACATAAGTAGACGTATTTTGTATTATCCTTTCCTCATTATTAATTATATTATGCTGAAATCTAACTATATTTTCATTTCCACTATATAAATCTTTTAATTTATTTTTTATAATATTATATTGTTCTTTAGGTATTAAACTTCTTATATCTATATCTTTAAAATTATAACTCTTTTCATAACCTAATATTTGCTTTAATCTTTCATTTGCAAATATAATTTTTCCATATCTATGTACCAATATTGCGTCCTTGGAATTTTTTATGAGTAAATTATAGCAATTTTCATTCTTTATAAGTAATTGTTCCATACATTTTCTTTGCATTTCTTTCTGTCCAAGTTTGTTAGCTAATATATTTACTTCTTCTTCTTTTTGTCTCAGATCTTCCTTTTGAATATTTACATAATAACCTAAAGGCCAAGCTGTCAGTATAAATACGCCTACTAAAATTAAATCTCTTTCAAAATATATATTAACTGGAGCTTTAGGTGCTAATATTAAATCTATAGCTAATACAATAGCAGAAGATACAATTGCTGTGGTTATTCCATATTCCATTCCTAATTGTATTGTAGTAATAATTATAACTAATAAAAATAAGAATTTATAAGAACTTTTATAACTGCCTGACATTATTATTATGAATGTAAAACTTACAATTGATATGACATTTTCTATGATTTGAATTGTTTTTATCTTTTCCAATTTAAAGGCTTTTATTGATATAAACATCCAAATAAGATATACACTAATTAAACATATTATAATAATAGCTAAATTTAATACATTAAAATAAAACCTCTCATTAATATTATTCTTTTCTGCATAATTTAAATAAATAGAGCCTGCACAAAAAAGTAATATTACAAATTTTACTATTAACATACTATTATATATTTTTTTATCATGACTCCAATTTTTAATATTTATTTTATTTAAATCCATGAACTTAACTCCTATATCCTTACATTATTTCATTTTTATCTATAAATTTGTTTATAAGAAAAATATTAAATACAAATAAAATCAAATACGGAATAACGGATATTACTCTAATGACAGGTGTAAGTCTTGCTATTGATTCATTAATATTAAATATATTAATTAAAAGAAAAATATTTATAAACTCACTTATAGATAGAACTATTATTATAATCATATTATAAGAAATAGCATCTTTCATAGATATTTTACCAATATTAACAGACAACACTATTGAAAAAATAATATTTATGGCTAAATGAATTCCAAATTGTATAGGTAACATTCTAACACAATAACTTTCTATAGCAAATAATAATGCCATTATTATCAATCTTTTTTTTGAAAAGCTTTTTTTTGATAAAAGATAAATGCCTATCATAAATATAAAACTTTCTGGTATTAATATTAAAAAAAACTCTAAAATAGATACTTAAGCATATTCTTTATTCCTTTTCATCTATAGAATCTATATGTAATTATATCATATTTTTCTATTATATAAAATTAATGACAAGAAAAGATATATTCTTAATTTGCCCTATTATTATTTTCGATATTTTTTTATAAAAATTTAGTTTTTTCTACAAATTTTAATTTGATTTCCAATAAAAAATAATTAAATGTCGCAATTTGCTGTTTTTATGTTAAGTTATTACTCAATAATTATATATGAATTAATAAATATGTTTATTACATTTTTATTATAACAAACAAAAAGGCCATATACATTTTTGCATATGGCCAATTATTACTTTTTATATTTTATTTTATATGTAAATTCATCAGTATTTTTATCTTATTTTATATTTTTTATAATCAAAACTATGCTACTAATTGTAAAAACTCTTTTATAGACATAGAATATTGCATTTCTTTTGCTAATTCTTTATCTTCTATAAAGCCAATTTTTTTAAATACTTTTCTTGAACGTTGATTTTTAAAATTAATTTTTGCTACAACTTCATCTACTCTCCACTGAAAAAATGCATGTTTTAATCCTTCTAATATTGCATTAGAGCCTAATCCTTTTCCCCACTTATTTTTATCTCCTATTACTATAACCATCTCTGCAACATTATTTTTAGGAACAAGTCTTAAAAATCCTACAGGCTCATCTTCACTACTTGTTACCATAAAAAAACTACCATTTTGATTAAATAAATGTGTTAGAATAGGCATATTTATTCTATACATTATATCTTTAATACTTTTACTTACATTTTGTTTTTCATTTAAATATTGAGTTATTTCATTATCTTCCAACCAATTAATTATTTTTGAAGCATCTGATTTAAAAACTTCTTGTCTCAGCTCTACACTATTATCTCCCATAAAATTAATCCTCCCTAACATAATAAAAAACCCCATTATAAATGCGAATTTTGCATTTATAATAGGATTTATCTACATACACTTGGATTGTACCAATATTGCCTATTTATTTCAAATACTGTATTTCCTCTTTAACATAGTTTCTATTGCACAAATACAGATTGCAGAAGAATGTCCATGGAAACATGAATATTGCTCACTTTATCTCAATAATTTATATATACCTCTATTATAATAAGCTTAAATCATCAAAACTATCTTTATTTTCTATAATAACCTCTATAAACTTTTCCACAATATAAGAATCAAATTGAGTATTGCTACATCTCTTTAATTCTTCAATAGCTTCTTCATAAGTCCTTCTTCTATTGTAAGGTCTATTAGATGTCATAGCATCAAAACTATCCACAACAGTTAATGCTCTAGCAAGAAAAGGTATATCCTCTCCCTTAAGTTTATCTGGATAGCCTTTTCCATCATATCTCTCATGATGATGTAATATTAAATCAGAAATATTTTGAAGAGAACCAACTGGTTTTATTATTTCAACTCCATTTAAAGGATGTTGCTTTAATATTTCCCATTCTTCTTTTGTTAAGGGCATCTTTTTATTTAGTATCTCTCTTGAAATATTTATTTTACCTATATCATGCATATAAGCTCCATATATAAAATTTTTTTTATCCTCTTCAGCTAATTTAAGCTTGTCTACTAATAACCTACTATAAAGAACTACTCTTTCAACGTGCCCATATGTGTATCTGTCTTTAGCATTAATAACACTTATTAATGTTTTTATTGATGTTACTAAATCTATATGTTTTTCATCAATATCATTTTTAAGTTCGTCTAATATGGAAGTATATGCTTCTACTCTGTTTTTATTAAAAAATTTAGCTCTATAAAGAGCATCATCAGCACTTTTGATAAGTTCTACATCACTTTTAGCTTTATAAGGATATACAGATATCCCCATAGATACAGTTAAATTTCCATTAGGCTGGTTTTCTTCACCTTCAAAATAAGTGTATTCTATTTTTTTTCTTATTTTCTCTGCTATATTTATAGCTTCTTTTTCTTGAGTATTAGGCAATAATATAGCAAATTCTTCTCCTCCATATCTTGCTACTATATCTTCTTTTCTTGTATTGACTTTCAAAATTTGCCCTATAACCCTAAGTACATTATCTCCTTTTTGATGTCCATATAAATCATTATAATGCTTAAAATAGTCTATATCGATAAATATCATAGAAAGTGCCTGATCTTTTTCTTTACACTCTATTAGTTCCTTATTTAAAGCATCATGAAAAAATCTATGATTATACACATTGGTAAGACCATCTTTATTAACTAAACTTTCAAGTTTTTTAATATGCTCATTTTCTACCTTTACATAAAACCCCAAAGGCCAAGCTGTAAGTATAAATACTCCTGCTAATATTAAATCCTGTTCAAAATATTCATTTACTATTAAATTAGGTACACATATAATATCCATAATTAGAATAATCAATGCAGCTAAACATGCTATTATTATTCCACATTTCATCCCTGACTGTATAGTTGTTATAATAATAATAAATAAAAATAAAAATTTATATTCACTAGCATAGGTACCTGTTCCTAAAACTACAACAAAAAATAATAAAATAAGCATTATATTTTCAATAAAATATATATTCTTAATATATTTTTTTCTAAGTTTATTAGTTATAAAAAATGCCCACACACAATATATAAAAGAAAAAATTAATATAGTTGCAGATATAATATATATACCAGTCATGTTATTTTTATAATCTAGCATTTTATTATTTCCACTAAAAAAACATTTAAAAATCGCTATAGCTGAAAACAATAAAGAAGATAATTTTACTACGGATACTATATTATTTATCTGATCACGTTTATTATTTTCTACATCTTTCATATTATTGTACCTCGTTAATATCTATTGTTTTGTAAGAAGAAAGATCGGTCAACCCGATCTTATCTTTATTTTTCTCTTAAACATTTTGGCTCTTCAGGTTGATATACACACCAGTAACAAGCTGACGATGCTACTACAGATGCAAGAAGAGTTGAAAATGTTGCAACTAACATTAATGCCCTTTTGCTAAATTTTTTCATGCTCTTTATCCCCCTTTATAATGTTAGTTCTTTTAAATTATATAAATATTATTTGATTAAACTATTAAATCGCAATACATTTACTAAAATCATATTACATTCAATAATTAAGTAAAAAATCAATAACTAAAACTAATAAAAAATCGCATATGTTAAATTTCATAATAATATTTTATATAAGTTTAATAAAAAATAAAAACTATTAACTAATTTAATGCTTTCTTAAATATATAAATAATTTAAAATATTATCTAACTTTTTTACCACTACATGCCCCCATTGAGTAAGAGTAAATACTTGCCATAATACTCCAATATATATACATAGAAAATATATAATAAATTTTTTATGTCCAGTTTTATAATATAAAAAAAAATTAATTAATATAATAACTGCATAAATATTTAACGTTAAAATGGATTTTTTCTTGAGCCTTTTTATTTTTTTAACTTTCTCAATGGGTTTAGACTTAGAATCTACAGGAGCTAACTTATAAATAATGTAATAAGAAAATAAAAATATTATTATCCCTAAGACTAATGTTACGTTTATATTAGTTAATAAATTTGCCAAAAGCATTACCATTTTAGCAAATCCAACACATATGATTGTTCCTATAATAGCACAATTATTTGGGGAAGTGGCATGCACCCCACCAGAAAACTTTCTCAATATACTTATTGTAAAGGATATCACCAAAACTTCAATCAAAGTATTAAATATATACCCAAATACACTTATAAGAAATATAGAAAATATAGTTTGAAAGAAAGCAAAAATCCCATAAGCTATAACTTCTTTTCTATCATTATCTAAATTTAATTCTAATGCTATCTTTTTTGCAATATTATTAGATATAATTTCCGTATTAATCATATTTCAACTATTCCTTTTCTAATAATCTAATATAAAGTAATAATACAATACATGTAAAAATAATCAAAGATGGAATGCCATACATAGTTTTTAATTTAGAATTATTAAATATATAGTTCATATCATTTTTTAAAACATATTGTATTATAAATATATTAATGCCTTCACAAATAAACTGTAAAATTATTGTAATAATAGTGCTTTTTACCGCTATTGTTACATCTATTTTATTTATGGTATAACTTAATAAAACAAGTACCATAATGCTAAGTATTGTATGAATACCATAACTTATTGGCAATGATCTAATTATAAATATCATTATTGTCATTAGGAGACTAGATAATAAATATCTTTTTTTATTAATTCTAGTATGAGAAAATGTATAAATTGCAAAAATAAATAAAAATGCTTCTGGAACAGCTCTTGCAACAAATTCTACTACAGATAATTTTAGCATATTTTATTTCTCCTTTATTAATTATGTAAATATTTATACATACTTTATAATTATATCATTAAGATTATGGAAATAAAACGAACTTAATTTTAATATCTGGCAATTTATATATATTTTTCAATAAATAAATTTATAATAATATACATATACCTATAATTTTAAAAATATGTGTATATTTTTATATTCATTTATTTTTTATAGTATCTATATATTTTATAGTATTAAAAATAATAATAAAAACGAAAAATCTTATAAATATATCTCCAATACTCATAATACTATACCCTACATCGATTATATCAGTTAAAAACTTAAACTTAGTAGATGAATCCCCTAAAACATGTATATCATTAACCTTAATAAAAGAATCAGGTTTTGCATATCCTGTAAAATAAGATAAAGTAGGAAACACAGGCATCTTGCCATTGTTTGCTCTTATAACAAATTTATTTAGCATACTACCTAAATAAATAAATATAGATCCTATAACAGCACTTATATATTGGTCATATTTTATAATAATAAATAAATAAGAGCAAATATATATGGTTTCTAATATTTTAATATGTTCTACTATACTATAATTTCCTAAAAATATATGTATTTGTATAATTAAATATATAAACTCTATAACTAATACAGGATATATATGCCATGATTTGAATATTGGCTTTATCTTATATCCCTTTAATTTAGCCACTATTAAAGCTAATATTATGGTCTCTAACATAGAACATTCCTTTCTTATATATATTTATATCAATGGTTCTTTATATAATTTCCCTGTATTGTAAATAAATATTTAATTTGCTTATTAAGTTAAATATTTACTATTATATTTTATATTAAATAATCTTGTATATCTATATTTTTTTGATATTTTTTTTATAATTCTAAAATTTTATTATAAAAATTAACCTTTAATTTAAATTTGGATACAACTTTATTATTTGATACTAGATAATATCAATGTAATCATAATATCTAAATATTAAGTCTATCTCCAATAAAATTTATCTCTTTTATCACAAAAATATAATTATTGCAATTTAAAAGTGTCCTAAATCCATTATTCTAAACTTAAAAATAATGAATTTAGGACATATTGATATATATTTATTTTAGTTATTATAATAAAGACTTTCTGAAATATATTCAGGATCACAAGTTACATCTATTCCAAGCTTTCTAAAAGTTTGTTCCTCATTTGTATTTAAAATAGTAGTTGAATGAGCTTGGCATCCTTTTAACATTGATAATTTGTCCATAGCTACTTGAGCTGTTGGATTTGTAGCTGCACATATACTAAGAGCCATTAATACTTCTTCACAGCTTAAAGCTGTTCTTTTGCTGCCTAGAATATTTCCTTTTAAATTTATAATTGGTTCTAATATAACTGGTGAAATAAGATGGATATCATCAGATATATTAGCATAATATTTAATTGCATTTAAAATTACAGCAGCTGTTCCATCCATTATATCTGAACTTTTACCTGTTAATATTGTTCCATCTTCTAATTCTAAAGCTACAACTGCACAAGTCTCACTTTTATTAGTCTTTTCTTTTAATTTAGCTGCGTATTCTCTTGCTGGAACTACAACTTTCCTATCTTCTTCTTTTAACTTGAGCTCTTCCATAATAAGTTTAGCTCTATGGAAAGTTTCTTTATCTACATATCCTTTTTTATATTCACAAGCTGTTTTAAAGGCCCTCCTTATTATTTCTTGCTTAGATGCCTCTTTAACAACTTCATCATCAACTATACCAAAACCTACTCTATTTACTCCCATATCTGTTGGAGATTTATAAATAGATTCTTCTCCTGTTATCTTTTCTATAATTCTTTTAAGTACAGGAAAACTTTCAATATCACGATTATAGTTTACAGCAACTTCATTATAAGCATCAAAGTGGAAAGAATCTATCATATTTACATCTTTAAGATCTACTGTAGCTGCTTCATAAGCTATATTTAAAGGATGTTTTAAAGGTATATTCCAAACTGGGAAAGTTTCAAATTTAGAATATCCTGCTACATTTCCTCTTTTATATTCATGATAAAGTTGGCTAAGACAAGTCGCTAATTTACCACTTCCAGGTCCTGGAGCTGTTACAACTACAATTGGTTTAGTTGTTTCAATATACGGATTTTTACCATATCCTTCATCACTTACAATAGTATCTACATCTGTAGGATATCCTTTGGTAGCTTCATGTTTATAAACTTTTATTCCTCTACGTTCTAATTTATTTATAAATATATTAGTTGCAGCTTGTCCATTATATCTTGTTATTACAACACTGTTTACTTCAAGATTATATTCTCTTAAATCATCGATAAGTCTTAAAACATCAAAATCATAAGTAATACCGAAATCGCCTCTTATTTTGTTTCTTTCAATATCTCCTGCATATAAACAAATAATTATTTCTACTTTTTCTCTTAATTTGTGTAGTAATTTAATTTTTGCATTTTCATCAAATCCAGGTAATACTCTTTTAGCATGTAAATCAAATAAAAGTTTTCCTCCGAATTCTAAATATAGTTTGTCATAATTATTAACTCTTTCCAAGATGTATTTTGATTGTTCTTCAAGATATTTTTCGTGATCAAATCCTATTTTCATGTTTACGCCTCACTATACTATATTATTTTATTATTATCATTTATAAAATTTTTTAGTTTTTAAGTTTTTACATTTTTATATTATTACATAGTTTTGATTGAAAGTAAATTATTATATATTGGATTTTTAAATTATTTAAATTGCTAAAACCAACTTATCTGATTATTCCCATAATTACTTTTATATGCCAAGGTTATATATTACATTTTATATAAAACAATTATTATATTATAACCATTAATTAATTTAATTGCACTAATAATAAGGAGATGGTACATCTTTTTCCATCTCCTTATTAGAAATATATAGTTTTAATATTAATTTTTCAATTTTAATTAGTAATTTTTTATTTAGAAACACTCCATTGTTTATAAAATAAATTTTATCCTTATAATGATTATTTTATTCCTGAAGTTAATTTAACAATGCTTTCACCAAAATTTTTCATATCTTCTGGCATCCAAGTTTGTTCTTTTATAGTCAGTTTAAAAGTTTGTTCTTTCATATCAGATGATGGTTTTACACTTCCGTATGATTTTATTAAATTTTTTATATAGATATCTTTTGCTTTATTAATAGCTTCTTGTCTATCTGTAAGATTCATTTTTCCAACTTCTTCCACAGTATCAATTCCTGCTTTTTTATCTAGAGCAACTTCATCAAAATAAGTTACTTTTAGTTTAACTTGTGCAGATTTATCATCTTGAGAAATAACTTCAGTCTTTCCTGATAATTTCTTTAAAGCTGCTACTCTAGCTGCATATATTTGATTTGCTTGCTCATCACTAATTTTTAAACCTTCTGATGTGAAATTAGTTTTTATTTTGGCTATAGTTTTATCCTTTTGCATTTTTGAAACTTCTTCTATTTGTTCTTTTGATATTTTAATTTTTGATAAAGATTCTTTATTTCCTTTAATATAGAAGTCAAATAACATTTTTGTTGTTTCATCAGCACTTACTTTTGGTTTAGAACTACATCCTATTACTATCATTGGAATGAATAATAGAATTAACGATAAAATTAGACTTTTTTTACTTTTTTCATATTTTACCCCTAAAATAATATATTTTTATTATAAATATATTATATTTTGATCCATATGTCAATTTTTATTATATATACCATCTATTGTTAATTTATTCCAAATTTTAATATTATTAATTTTTTTCATGTAAATTTTTAACTATTATAAAAATTTTTACAAGCATCGTAAAATATAAAATAACTAAAAAGCTGTTGATAAAATATGTTTATCAACAGCCTAAACTTGAATTTTAATAACTCAAATTTGTATATTTTAAAATTTTAATAATTACATGGTTGCAAATAAACCAATTACAATAATATATAAATAACAAAATCAATGTAAAAATTTTACTATTATAGGAGCTAAAAAAGAAGTAACAAGTCCAGCTATTCCTATAGCTAAACTACTCATAGCACCTTCAGTTTCTCCTATTTCTATAGCCTTTGTAGTACCTATAGCATGAGAAGATGTGCCAATAGAAATACCTATAGCTATATTATTTTTAATTTTAAATATCTTACATACTATAGGTGATATTACTGCTCCCATTATACCAGTTATTATAATAGCTGATACTGTAATTGAAGGTATACCTCCTAAAACTTTAGATACTTCTATACCTATAGGAGTTGTTATAGATTTTGGCATTAATGAATAAGACATCTTACTGGTCAGACCAAATTCCCTAGAAATATAGAATATACTTATCATAGCAGTTATAGATCCTACAGTTACCCCTAATAATATAGGTATAGCGTATTTTTTTATTACATTTATTTTTTTATATAATGGTACAGCTAGTACTACTGTAGCAGGTCCTAAAAAGAAAGATATAAAATTACCACCTTTATTAAAATTATCTAATTTAATGTTAAAAAATATTAATATGAAGACTATTAAAGTTATACATATTAAAAGCGGATTAAATAAGGCTATTTTTGTTTTTCTATATATATAAAGCCCTATTTCAAAACATATTATTGATAATAATATGCCAAATACAGGAGAATTTAAAAGATCTTGTATCATTATTTTACCTCCTTGCTTGTTAGTTTCATATATAATTGAATAGTCCAACCCGTGACAATTATTATAATAATACTTGTTATTAAGCATACTCCTAAAAATGCTAACCATTTACCTTTTAGCATAGGCATACAGGATAAAATTCCTACTCCTGCTGGTACGAAGAAAAAAGCTAAATGATCAAGTAAAAACTTACTTATATAGTTTATTTTTGTTAATTTTATTATACCTGAGGATAAGCATAGAAATAATAGTATCATCCCTATAACATTTCCTGGTATAGGCAACCTAAAGAAATCATGTATAGCTTCACCTAATAGGCAAATCAACAAAATTATTCCTAACTGTCTTAATAATCTCAAGGTAACACCTCTTTTCTAAATATTAAGTTTTTAACAACTAGTATTTATTTTATTACTTTTTTATTATAAATACCATATTAAAATAAAAGTTGAAATTTTAAAATAAATTAGTATTGTGCAAATATACAATAAATAATATAAATTGCAAAAATAACTTAAAATTATGAAAATGTTTTCTATAATAAATACAAAAGCTGTTAATAAAATATGTTTACCAACAACTTAAAACAATGTAATGCCTTTATATTCTGTTCACTAATTTTGTTTTTATATCTAATAAATAGTTTTTTCTTATAATAAAGAAATATTTTATTTTAAATCTGCAATAAATAATTATTATCTAAAATAAAATAGATTTAATTTTAATCTTGCTAAGATAAAAAATAAATTTATAAATAAATCATTTTATCTTTGTCATATTAAAATTAAATCTATTTTGAAATATAATATTATATAATTACTGATAAGTAGTATATTAAAATTCAATAATTAAAATATGTTTATTTTACAAATTCAATTAAACCTTTTTTAAGTTTTGCTATACGTGCTAGTGAATATACATCGTATCCTTTGTCTTCTAGCATTTTTCTTCCCGGTTGGAATGATTTTTCGATAACAATTCCCATTCCAGCAACTTTAGCTCCTGCTTCTTGAACTAAACGTGCAGCTCCTAATGCAGCTTCTCCGTTTGCCAAAAAATCATCTATAATTAATACATTGTCTTCTTTATTAATATATTTTTTAGATAGTGTTAATTCATAGTCTGAACCTTTTGTAAATGAGTGCACAGTAGTTTGATAAACACTTCCATTTAAAATTTTTGATGTTTGTTTTTTTAATATTACCATTGGTAAATTCATTTGCATTGCAGTCATAACAGCTGGAGCAATTCCTGAACTCTCAATTGTAAATACTTTTGTAATTTTGTGATCTTTAAAATAATTTTTAAAATAGGTTCCTATTTCATACATTAAATCTGGGTCTACTTGATGGTTTAAAAAAGAATCTACCTTTAATACCGTTTCAGATAATGCATTCCCTTCCTCTAAAATACGATTTTGTAATTTTTCCACTTATATCACCTCATAAATATCCTTATTCTTTTTCTTTTAATATTACATTCAATAATAAAGCTACAATTGTACCAGTTGAAATCCCTGATGAAAAAATCATTTTTAGAGATTCTGGTAATTTAGCAATAAATTCTGGACGAAAAGTAACTCCTAACCCTAATCCGATGGATGTTGCAATTATTAACATGTTTCTATTATTCAATTTTACACTACTTAAAGTTTGTATTCCTGCTGCAGCTACTGTTCCAAACATAACGATTCCTACACCACCTAATACAGGCTGTGGCATTATATTTATTAGTGCAGCAAATTTAGGAAATAAACCTAAAATAATCAATAGTATTCCAGCCATCATTGTTACATAACGACTTGCTACTTTTGTTAATGGAATTAATCCAATATTTTGGCTAAAGGACGTATTAGGTAATGCTCCGAAAACACCTGCCAACATACTTCCTATTCCATCAGATAAAACTCCAGATGTAACAGGTTTTTCATCTGATTTAATACCCGATACTTCAGTAATAGCTTTAAGACATCCAACAGTTCCAATAATAGTAACAAAATATGCAGGAATAAAAGGTAATAAAACTTGTAAATTAAAAGTTATACCATAACCTAAAATTTTAGGTAATGATATCCAACTAGCTTGACTTACTGATGAAAAATCAACCATTCCTAGCGGAATACAAATTATATATCCAAAAACCATACCAATTAAAATTGAAGCACTGCTTACTAATCCTTTTCCATAATGGTTTAATAATAATGTAATTACCATTATTATTAAAGCAACAGAAATGTTTTTCAAGCTTCCATAATTATTAGCTCCTACTCCCCCTGCCGCCCAATCTATTGAAACAGGTAATAATGTTAATCCAATTAAACTAACTACTGTTCCTGTTACAATAGGAGGAAATAATTTCATTAATGGTTTAATAAAAAAACTTAAAATAATTACTATGCTAGCTCCTAAAATTGTGGCTCCAAAAATTCCTGACAATCCAAATTTTTCCCCAACAGCAATAGCTGGTGCAACAAATGTAAAATCAGTTCCCATAATACATGCAACTCGTGCCCCAATAGGACCTATTCCTTTTGATTGAATAAAAGTAGCAACTCCCGCTGCTAAAATTGCACTACTAATTAATGTTGTTGAAGTTTGAGCATCAAAACCTAAAGACGCTGAAATAACAATTGGAACAACAATAATTCCCCCAAAAGCCGCAAAAATGTGTTGTAATCCCAATAAAATTTGCATTAATATTTTAGGCTTATCATTTACTCCATATAATAATTGAATATCCATCTCATTTTTTTTCATTTTACTACTCTCCTCCTTAATTTTATTAATGCTCTAAATATTTATTTATCATGCAGCATTTTAAGGTACATAAATAAGAATCCACCTATTAGGAGATAATTTTGTAAAACAAAAAACACCTCAATTAAGATTGAGGTGTTGAGTTCATATAAAATAGATATAAATATCTATTTACTGAATGCACAATACCCCGTAGTCTGCTAATTTATGGTTAGCAGGTAGAAACTTTCGGACCATATTACCGATGATATACGAGCTTTTTATATGATATATGACATTATAACACATTTTATATACTATTAATAATCAAATATAAAATTTAAACAAAAAAATTACTTCATTTTAAATAAAATTTATTCCAGTTTATTCATATTTTAAATATTCAAACATAAATTTTACTCTAAATTTAGAATTTTTAAAGTATAAATTTAAAAATATAAACTTACAATATATAATAGTTATAAATTGTTACTTTGTACTATTTAAATGTTCCAGCTATTGATTTGTTTTACATACATCCATTTAGCAAATAGATAATATATTATTTGTAGAACTAGATATATTCCTGCTATAAATATAAAATATTTTGTATATAGAAGTCCTACAGATTTTACTGCAAAAGCAGCATGTAATGTTGCAACTGTAAGTGGTAAGAAAAACATTGTAAAACTTTGAATACTAACTATCTTTTTTATTTCTTCTTGTGTAACACCTATCTTTTTTAGTCCTATAAAATCCTGCTTATCTTTCTGAACTTCATTAAACATTTTGAAATATAATATACTTCCTGTTGCAATAAAAAATATCATTGCAACGAAGGTTCCTATGAATAAAAGTACAGATAAAATCTGCATTAGACCTGCTGCGCTTATTACTCTTTCAGTAAAAAATTTTTCTTGATCTTTTGCAACTGCATTTTTTATTTCAGTTACTGCATCAGCAGCTTTTAAATTATGTTTAATATTGTATCCATAATAAATGCACTTATTACTATATGAAACTTTATTCCATAATTTTTTAAAATCACTATTACTAACAATTATAGTATTAGTATTTTGGATATCTGCATTTATAATTCCGCCCTTTAAATTTTTTGATATATTAAAGCTACTTACTTTACCTTCAATATTTAAATTTAAGGTCTTCTGATTACTAAAAGGAAGTTCTGTTTTTTGATTAGCTATATTATTGGTTAAATCATAAGTATATATTACTACTTCTCCATCTTTCAAATCTAAAGATTTCCTATTATATTGTTTTGCAAGTTTATTAAAACTATTTTCTGACATTATATTAAAATCATTTTTATTTATTTTTATCCCATAAGTATTATTATTATTTTCTACTACTTTATCATTATTTTTTCCTTTTATTAATTCTATTTTATTTTTATATTTTATATCAAATTTATGCTTTTCTAATATATCCTCAACTTTTCCATTTGCTATAACTTTATGAGAATTTATCCCCTGCTCTATAATTCCTATATCCTGTGGACAATTTTCTTCAAGTGAAGATAGAGTTACCTTTTGCAAAGAATAAACTGATATAGCTGATGCAAGAGTAATTCCACTAAGTATTGAAGTAATAAATAATACCTTTGCATTATCTTTTAATTTATATATAATTTGAGACAAGGTTATTAAATTTATTCCTTTATAATAAATACCCTTATTATTTTGAAGCTTATTTGTGAAAAACACACTAAATTGAGAAAACAAAAGTTTAGTTCCTATTATTACAACTATAAGTATTGGAATCATTGTAATTATAATAGCTGTTCCAGAAAATAGCCCTACAATATATCCTGAGATGATAAGTATTATTGCTAATACTGATTTAAATTTAGAAAACTTTGGTGTTGTCTTAGGTATTCTCTCACCCTTTAGCAATTCTACGATATTGTTATTTTTTATTTTGCGGCTTGTAATAAAACTTATAATATTAAGAAGTATAAAAAAGCTTAATATTGTTATTTTTATAGCTTTACTTGATATTAAAAATGGCATTTCTCTATTCAAATCTAAAATTACAGACATAGCCATAAAAAATAATTTTGAAAACAAAATTCCAAAGAAAAGTCCTGTTATAATAGAAAAAATTGAAATTATTACATTTTCAAACATAACATATCGTCTTATTTGACTTTTGGTTAAACCAAACATTGATAAAAGTCCAAATTCTTTTTCTCTAGACTTTAAAAAACTAGTTATTGAGTAATTTGAAAATATAAAAGTAAAAATTATTATTACAAACTCGCACAAATACATTAATTTACTGGCAACATCACTTATAGTTTTGTCACTAATATTCGAACTGCTAACACCTGGATTATATATAAAATTAGCAAATATAAAAAATATAGTTACCACTATTACATTACTCAAATAATACATAGCATATTTATTTAAATTTCCTTTAATATTTTTAATAGCTATATTATTAAGCGTCATTTTAATCCTCCTCCTACAATACGTAATTATTTGATCTACTTCCTAAAAGCGAAAGAGAATCCATAATTTCTTTAAAAAACGCTTGTCTATTTCCACCATTCACAATTTCTAAAAAATACTTTCCATCCTTAATCATAATTATTCTTTTGCAAAAACTTGCAGAAAAAGGATCATGAGTAACCATCATTATGGTAGCTTCCTTTTTAGTATTTAAATTTGTTAAAGTTTCCATGACATCCTGAGATGCTTTAGAATCAAGATTTCCTGTAGGTTCATCCGCCAAAATTATAGAAGGATTATGAATAAGTGCTCTAGCACAGGCTGCTCTTTGCTGCTGTCCTCCTGAAATTTCATAAGGTTTTTTATTTAAAATATCTTTAATATTTAAAAGATTTGCAATGTCTTCTAATCTCTTTTCTAGTTCCCTCACCTTAACCTTTTCTAATACAAGGGGTAATATTATATTTTCCTTAATAGATAAAGAGTCTAAAAGATTAAAATCTTGAAATATAAAACCTAATTCTTTTCTTCTAAACAGAGCAATATTTTTCTCATCTAATTTTGTAGGATTTGTACCATTTATAAAAAGTTCTCCTGAGGAAGGAGTATCTATAGTTGCCATTATATTTAATAATGTGGTTTTACCACTACCTGAAGGCCCCATTACCCCAACAAATTCTCCTTTCTCGATTTCTAAACTAAATTTATCTAGTGCTTTAAATTTCATTCCGCCTTTTTTTCCACCATATATTTTTGTTATATTATCGACTTTTAAAATTGACATAATAAAAACCTCCTACTTCCTATTTTCTTTAACGACTGTAACTTTATTATAAAAAAAATAGAGAAATCTTTGTATCGATTTCTCTTTCATTTTGGATATCAACATTACAATTTTGAAAGGTTATAATTTAAATATATTTTTGCCCTTATAGAAAACTATATAAAATGTTGTTCCTTTTCCTTCTTCTGATTCAACATATAATTCATTTCCAAGTTCATTACAAATACGTTTTGATAAATACATCCCCATACCTGTAGATTCAGCAGTTTTTCTACCATTTTTACCTGTAAAGAACGCATTAAATACTCTACCTAAATCTTCTTTTGGTATACTAATACCGTTGTCTTGAATACTTACAGTTATTTTTCCAGTATCTTTTTCTATTTTAAATTCTATAATCTTTTTTTCTCTTTCTGCTGCAACAATATATTTTATTGCATTAATAACAATTTGATTTATAACAAAATACATCCACTTTTTGTCTGTTTGAACAATTGCAGTTTCTCCTGTTATTTTAGGAAATATCTTATGCTTAATAAGTAATTTTTTATTATCATTTATCACTTGTCTTAAAATTAATAATATATCTATACCTTCCACATTAAAATCATGATTAAATTCATTTATTCTTGCATTATAAAGCATTATATTAAGCCCCTGTGATATTTTTTCATTTTCTTCACCAATGCTATCAAAAACCTCTTTAAGTTCAGCTGTATTTTCTTCTTCTAATATTAAGTTTATTACAGATACAGCTGTCTTCATTTGGTGTACCCACTGATTTATAAAATTTGAGTAGTGTTTTTGAACCTCTTTATATTTATAAACCTTTCCTTCATAGGACTTATGTAATTTTTTTAATAGTTTTTTTAAAAGTTTTTGTTCCATAGTCTTAACTTCATCTATATTTAAAATTTCCTCTATAATATCTTCAGAATTTAACGCCCTATAAAGTTGATTATAAAACTTATTCATTTTTAAATATTCATATAATAAAAATATAATAAGTATTACTATAGAAACAAGATATGCATACAATACATTTGCTATAGGGAAATCCATTACTTTCATAAATAATGTCAAATACATTGTTAAAATAACCAAGGATATGCTTATAAAATATATTATTATATAAGACAATCTATCTTTTAAGAAATCTATAAATCTCATTTTATTCCCCTATTATTCACTTTTCCAATTATTAATAAGCATATACCCTTGCCCTCGTTTTGTTTCTATAGCATCATTAATACCTACCTCTTCTAACCTTTTTCTGAGTCTTGTAACATTAACAGAAAGAGTATTGTCATCAATAAAATCTGTATCACTCCAAAGAATTTCTAGCAGAGTATCTCTTGAAATAATCTTATTTATGTTTTTAAGTAGATATAACAAAAGAGCCAATTCATTTTTGCTAAGTTCCGTTTTTCTACCTTTAAATTCTAATAGATTCTTACTTGTATATAATATTAAATCACCAATCTTTAAAAAATCCGAATCATTTTTAGCATAACTACCATATACTCTTCTTAATACACCTTTTATCTTTGCTAATAATACATAATAAGAAAATGGTTTTGTTATAAAATCATCTCCACCATTCTCTATAGCCATAACCTGATCCATATCTGAATCCCTAGCTGATATAAATATTATAGGTACTTTGGAGTAATTTCTTATATTACTACACCAATAAAACCCATCAAAAAAAGGAAGATTTATATCCATTAAGATGAGATCTGGCCTACATTCTAAAACTTCGTCTTTTACTTTTGAAAAATCTTTAATTAAAAATGTTTTATATCCATATCGCTCTAAATGATTTTCTATAAGTTTAGCCATTTTAGTGTCATCTTCTATAATCATAATACTGTACAAACTTATCACAACCTTTAAATCTCTATATATTAATTTTATAATACTTAATATTTATTACAATATATTATAATAATAAAATCTACCAAAATGTTATAATCTATATTTTTGTCACCTTTTTACTACTGTCTTTACAAGATAAATTAAAAACTATTTTTAAAACTGGTGATAAAATTAATCAAAGTAATTACTCCTATAAGTAATTATTATGATGATGCTAAACAAATCTGGAATAGAGCCATTGATAAATAGCCAGCTGGCATAAAATATTGTAAAACTTATGAAGATTTAAAAGAAGCCATATTGTTTGCTAGAAAAAATAATTTTAAAATAAGAATTCGTTGTGGGAGGGCATAATTATGAAGGTTTTCCAATAGCTAACGATGCTTTAATTATTGATATTAGCAATTTAAATAAAATACAAATAAATTATGAATGCAATATTTTTACTGTTAAAAGTGGAGCTTTTTTAGGATAAGTTAATATTATTTAACAAACAAAAAAGTGAGGTATTCTCAAATAAAAATAGCCTTAATTTTAATATAGTAAATATAATAATACATATAATGAATATGTGAGTGAACTTTAGTAGTTCTTAATTTGAGGGAATTAAGAACTACTTAGTAAAATAAATTGCTTCCTGAATATATTATTTATATTTACGTTTTAAAATTAAATCTATTTTGAGACATCCTCACCCTGTTTATCTTAGGCAACTTCTGTCTTAGAATGGGTATCCTCTACATCAAAACTTATCTCCTGTAAATTAATAACTTTTGTTCTATGCTTCTTTTTATATGCAAACCATAAAACAAAGAATATTGGCAATCCTATATAAGATGCTATTATTCCACTCCAATCAATTTTAGCAGCTTCAAAGTAACTGATACCTTGTCCTAAAATAACAACTATACATAATATTAAAGCTATTATTGGTCCAAATGGGAATAACTTTGCTTTATAAACAAGTTTATTTAAATCACGTCCTTGAGCAACATATGCTTTACGAAAACGATAATGACACAATGCTATACCAGCCCAAGCAATAAATCCTGCAAGTCCTGAGGCTGCAACTAACCATACATAGACAGTAGTTTCTGCATAAAGACCAGTTAAAAAGCAAGCTGATGCTACTAAAGTAGTTAATATTAATGCATTTACTGGAACTCCTCTTGAATTAACTTTACCAAGAAAGTTAGGCGCTTTTCCTTCTTTAGCCATTGCATAAAGCATTCTACTTGAAGCATACATACCTGAATTTCCACAAGATATTACTGAAGTTAAAATAACTACATTCATTAGTGATGCAGCTGCTGCAATACCAGCTCTTTCAAATACTAATGTAAATGGACTTGTATTAACTCCAGCCTCTGTATAAGGTATTATAGCACTTACAACAAATATTGTTCCTAGATAAAAAATTATAATTCTCCAAAATATTGTGTTTATTGCTTTAGGAATAGTTTTCTCAGGATTTTCACTTTCACCAGCAGCTATACCAACAAGCTCTGTACCTTGAAAAGAAAAACCTGCAATTAAAAACACCATAAAAATAGATTTTACTCCTCCAACAAAAGGCGCATCTTTAATAGTAAAATTCTTAAGTCCTATCTCATGTCCACCTAATATTCCTAAAATAGTAGCAATGCCTATTAATAAAAAGACAATAACAGTAACTACTTTAACACCTGCAAACAAATATTCTGATTCTCCATAAGCTTTTGCAGATAGTAAATTAAGGCTAACTATTAATACAAGAAATAAAACACTCCAAACAATAGCAGAAACATTAGGGAACCAAAACCTCATAATTAATGCACCAGCAACCATTTCAGCGGCAACTGTAATAGCCCAATTATACCAGTAGTTCCATCCAAGTGCGAAACCAAATGCAGGATCAACAAATTTTGAAGCATAAGTTTCAAAAGAGCCTGATACAGGCATAAACGTAGCCATTTCTCCCAAACTTGTCATTAAAAAATATACCATAACTCCTATACAAGCATAAGCAACTAGTGCACCTCCAGGTCCTGCTTGTTCTATTGTTGCACCAAGTGCTAAAAATATTCCTGTTCCTATAGCTCCACCCATAGCAATCATATTAAGATGTCTTGCTCGTAAGCTTCTTTTAAGATTATTTGAATTAGAATTTTTTTCTTTTGTATTACTCATTTTTTCCTCCTTATCGGTTTTATTTTCCGATAAGCGAATTAACCAAAGAAGAGTATAAAAAATATCCTAAGACTATCTTAGGATATTGAATCATGTATTTATATGTACTCAATACATATTAATTCCACAACAAATGATAGCTCTCCACAAATTATTTATGTGACAGTCTTGCATATATTTTATACAAAACCAGCAATACAACATTAAAGCATTAGTTGTATGCTTCGGCGAAAATTCCTTTCAAACTGCTTCACAGTGCTTACCTCCACAGTTTTACTCTTAAAATTCGCACCTCTACCTCAGTTATTCACTTATGATTATTTAATATACACCATATTTTAAAATATGTAAATAAATTTTTTAAACCCTTTAAATTTTTATATAATCCTTAAAGGGTAATTCTCTCCATATAATTAGATGATACCATAATTCCCTAGAATTATAACTGGAAGTTTTACAAATAAAAAAGAGCTATTGCATTAAGAATAAATTATAGAATATATTGTGTTAACTTTAAATTTTTAAAACAATATATTATATATAAATTCTTAATACCACAACTCTTTAAAAATACACACTATTAAATATTATATGAATTAGTTATCTGTATTTCCACTTTGTCCACCAGTAGAAATTTTTTCATCTTTATTTCCAGTTGTTCCTCCACTAGTTGGCGGATTTTTATCTCCATCATTAGTTATTCCACTAGTTGAGGAATCTTGATTACTTTGTTCATGCGTTGATTCTTTATTGATTGATGATTCTTCATCTTTATTTCCAGTTGATGGCTTTTTATTTCCATTTGTATCGTTTGTTGATGGTTTGCTATTTGTATTACTATTTGTTCCACCGGTTGATGTTTTTTTATCTACATCGTTATTTGTACCATCAGTTGATGAATTTTTATCTTTATTTTTACTTTTTTTATTCGTTGATGATTCAACATTTGTGTCACTAGTTGTTCCTCCAGTTGATCCATTTGAATCATTAGGTTGTTTTGAACTCTTAGTTTCTATACTTGGAGTTTTTGTATTAGTACTTTTAGATTTATCTTTAATATAAAATTTTCCTACAACTCCAACAATCATAACTAAAATAACTGATGAAACAATTATTATCATTTTTTTATTTTTATCAAATATTGTTTTATCTTTTTTTGTTATATCAGAAATTATCTCTTTTATATTTTTAGGTATATTGGTAAATATTGATAATATACCTGTTTTTTCTTCAGAATTTACTTCTTTGAAATTCTCAGGCGATCTAATTACAACAATAGGATCCTTGCATACTCCATGTTCATTATCTACATATACTGTAACTGAAAATTCATCATCTTTACTTAAAAATGGTATAAATACATCTAAAACATCATCTTCTGTTGAAGAATCAAATTTTAACCCCTTTGTTATTTTAGCATCTGCAATTTTTAAATTGCTATGATGGCTTTGTACATTTAAAGTTATATCATGAATTATTTTATTTGATATATTTCTAACAGTTACTGTATATGCCTTAAATTTTTTATTACTTATATCTATAGGTATACCTTTTCCTATTTTACATAATATTCTAGGTGCTAAATTTTTATAACGATCTAATAGTAATCCTGATATAAATGATATTATTATGGTTACAATCGCAGTTTTAATAACATTTATCATATTTACTCTCGCTTCCTCAATTCTTTTTATAATTCAATTAAATTATAAAGTAGATAAATATCTGTGTCAAACTATAAAGAGTAACTACTAGAATTAATATAAAAAAAATACTATACTTAATAATATGTTATTTAATACCTATAAATAAAAAAGATTATACTGAGGAGTTTATATATGAATAAAAAAGATATACTGGAATTAAAAAAACGTTTTAAAAAAAATTATTGCACTTTCACTAAAATATGTGGTTGCTATGTTAATGGTGAAAAAAATATTATTTTAAAATTTAGAGAATCCTTCTTAAATCTAGAGGAAGATGAATACTTTAAGTACTTAGAAATTGCTAAAAAAGTCTTATCTGGAACTATTGGTAATAATATTTTAGAGCTTAACTTTCCACTTAATGAAAATCTTGAAAATGAAAAACAACTTTCTCTCATTAAGCTAAAAAAAAGCCAGCTAAAGGATGATGTCTTACTTGAGGATTTTTACAACTCTATAATAGATAGCTATGATTACACTGGTAATTTTTTAATATTAGTTTTTCATGATGCTTATGATGTTATCACTAAAACTACTGATAATGCTAAAATAGATGAATCTGAAGAAATATATGAATATATTCTATGTGCAATATGTCCTGTTTCACTTTCAGATCCTGGTCTTAGATACTTTGAAGAAGAAAATAAAATAAAAGCTCGTATTAGAGATTGGGTAGTTAATACTCCAACTTTGGGGTTTGTATTCCCTGCTTTCATTAATCGTACTTCAGATGTTAATTCTATTATGTACTACACTAAAAATGCAAAAGATCCTCATCCTGAATTAATGGAAGAAGCTCTAGGTTGCTTTGCAAAACAAACTGCTGCTATCCAAAAAGAAACTTTCCAAACAATTATTAAAAATTCTATTAACACCGATGAAAAAAAAGCTGAAAAAACTTTTATAGAAATACAAGAGAACTTAAATACTATGATAGATGAATATAAGGAAATATATGATGATAAAGATGATGATCCTATAACTTTAACAGAAAAAGATATACAAAACCTTTTAATAGAAAGCGGAGTCCCCGAAGAAACTACTACTAAAATTGAAAAATGTTACGTAGAAAACTTTGGTAAAGACTTACCTTTAGCGGAAAATCTAATTGATTCAAAGGCACTTAAGGCAAATGCTCAAATAAAAAAAGAAGAACAACTAAAAAAACAAGTAGAAATTCTTCAAACTAAACTTGAACAAATTGAACAAAATTCTTCCGTAAATAATGATGATAACTTATCTTCTAAAGTTAATGAGCCAACTTTAGAAGATAATTATAATGAAGATTTACAAAATAATGTTACCTCTCAATATGATATTGTACTTCAAGTAAAACCTGAAAAAGTACCTCAAATAAAATCTCAAATAATAGATGGTCAAAAATGTATTGTTATTCCTATTAATAATGATGAACAAACTACAATTAATGGTTTAGATGATTTAATTTAAGATGACTAAATTATTTTTAAATATAAATTTAATCCCATAAAAAACCCATCACAAAACTGTGATGGGTTTGTCATTGGTGGAGGCGAGGGGAATCGAACCCCTGTCCGAAAGCAGCAACCCCTGAGCATCTCCGAGTGCAGTTTATCCTTTTACATTCCCTCCTCTAAGCGCCGATAAACAGGCTCTTAGATTTAGTAGCTTCATTAATTCCGTTCCTTACTCAAAGCTTTGTAAGGCGCGGTTCCCCACTGTCGACGCCAGGCCCTAAGTCGTGGGACTCTTAGGCTGACGAGCTGCAACTATTAGGCAGCTAATGCAAAATTATCGTTTGCGATTATATTTAAGTTCCCAGTTTTTTAACGCAGGTGCAGGATTCCTTCGACTCGCTTCCCAGGAGCAACTTGCCCCCGTCGAAACCATTGCGCCCCCATATTATAAAAATTATATGGGTTTTTGCAACGATATTTACATATTAAGTTTTTAGTATTTATAGTTTACAATATGAAAATGCAATTGTCAAATACTCTTATCAGTAAAATTTGTAAATACTTTCAAAATACAATTGCAAATCAACATTATTAGCTATTTATTATAAATAAGTGTAAGGCAATAACATTGGTTGATATTCTTGTATTTTTTAGATATATTACTCTATAAGAATATTCTCAACGATACAAAACACTTATATTACATCAACTTATATCAAATATATTACTCTGTAAGAATATTCACAAGTCATTTTAGTAAACATATGATATAGTAATATTATTTAAATTTCAATATATAATTTTTAACACTTTTAATAAAAAATTCTGACCTTTTTATTAAATTTATATTGACATGTGACTTTATATTATTTATAATCTATTTAAAAATATTATTCAAATAGGAATACTAAGAATTAAAAGCTATGAATAGAGAAAGTATGTTAATGGCAACTTTCAGAGAGAAGTCTCCCCTGGCTGAAAGAGACTTTAAGTGAAAATTTTCAGAAGTGCCTCTAGGAGCTCTTTTTCGAATTAAGTAGATTTTAGCGTGAACGCCCGTTATAGCGTTAAGGTATGTCTGTACCTGATATTTGAAAAGTTATATGCATATAATTTATATAGCATATAAACAGAGTGGAACCGCGGAATATAACTTCTGCCTCTGTATTAGAGGTAGGAGTTTTTTTATTTATCACAATTTAATTAATAACAACACCATTTTAAAAACTAATATTACCTATTTATGTCGAAATGAAAATATTTTTTTATCCAAAGTATTACAAATATATATAAGGAGGACTATAATATGAAAAAACTTTTCAATAATTTAATTTTCAAACTGATTTTAGGAGTTATTATAGGTATGTTAATCGGTTCCTTTGCTTCTAAATCTATAATAGGTGTAATAATTACTGTAAAATATATTTTAGGACAGATTATTTTCTTTGCTGTGCCTTTAATAATATTAGGTTTTATAACACCATCTATAGCAAAATTAAAACAAAATGCTAGTAAATTTGTAGGAATAACAGTGCTTATAGCCTATATTTCTTCTGTTGCAGCAGCATTTTTATCTATGATGGCTGGATACGCCCTAATTCCTAAGCTTTCTATAGCTTCTAATCCAGAAGGATTAAAAAAGCTACCTGAGTTAGTGTTTAAATTAGATATACCACCTATAATGAGTGTTATGAGTGCTTTAGCTTTAGCTTTATTAATAGGATTAGCTACTGGATGGACTAATTCTGATTTAATAGAAAAAATATTAGATCAATTCCAAAATATAATTTTAAGTATAGTAAATAAAGTTATTATACCTATATTGCCACTTTTTATAGCAACAAACTTTGCTGCTTTAGCGTATGAAGGTAGTCTAAGTACACAACTACCAATATTCTTAAAAGTTATAATTATAGTTTTGATAGGTCATTTTATTTGGCTTACTGTGCTTTATTTGATTGGTGGAGCTATTTCAAAAGAAAATCCATGGGAAGTCCTAAAACATTATGGGCCTGCTTATCTTACAGCAGTTGGAACTATGTCTAGCGCAGCTACATTGCCTGTGGCATTAAAATCTGCTAAAAACTCTAAAGTCCTTAGAGACGATATTGTAGATTTCGCTATACCTTTATGCTCTAATATCCATTTATGTGGCTCTGTTTTAACAGAAGTATTCTTTGTAATGACAGTTTCCCAAATTTTATATGGAAAGTTACCTGCTTTCTCAACTATGTTATTATTTATAATATTATTAGGTATATTCGCAATTGGAGCTCCTGGAGTTCCTGGAGGAACAGTTATGGCATCTTTAGGTTTAATAATTAGTATTTTAGCATTTAATGAGGCTGGAACTGCTTTAATTCTAACTATATTTGCTCTACAAGACAGCTTTGGAACTGCTTGTAATGTAACTGGAGATGGTGCCATAGCGCTAATGCTTACAGGTATTGCTAAGAAAAAGAATTTATAAATTTTATATAGACATTTAATTAAAAAATATTATATCTTAAAAACAATTTAAATTTAATATATGCAAAATAAAAAAATACATTTCATAAACACATGAATCAGTTTATGAAATGTATTTTTTATCGTAGTAGTATTAAAATTAAATATATTTTAATATCTACTTCTTTCTTTAATTTGTCTGTCTATTTCCCTTTTCGCTGCCTTTTCTAGCATTGCATCTCTCTTATCATAGTTTTTCTTACCCTTAGCCACAGCTAAACTAACTTTTACTTTACCATGTTTAAGATACAATGATAATGGAATTAAAGTATATCCCTTTTGAGTTGTAAAACCTACTAATTTATATATTTCACTTTTATGAAGTAATAATTTTCTATCTCTTAGAGGATCTTTGTTATATATATTTCCCTGTTCATAAGGACTTATATGCATATTTCTAACAAAAATTTCCCCATTTCTAATTTCAGCATAACTATCTTTTAAATTTGCTTTACCTTGTCTTATAGATTTAACCTCTGTTCCTACTAATTCTATGCCCGCTTCATAGGTTTCTTCTATAAAATAATCATGTCTTGCTTTTCTGTTTTCTGCAAGAGTATTATTACCCTTCTTTTTACTCATGAAATCACCGCCTAACGGAATAACGTTATAATTTAATTATAATAATACATAGTATAACATCTATACTAACAATTTTCAATTATTGGGCTCTAATTCCTATTTGTGTATTAAATATTATTAATTAAAAATTAATGGAATTCAATGTGAAATTGATTATTACTTATTAATAATTGCTTCTGTTTCTTCTAATATGTTAAAGTTAGTTAAATCATAATGTAGGGGTGTTAATGTTACATATTTATTTCTTATATAATATACATCTGTTCCCTCATAAATATCCTCATTTATATCTCCCTCTAATTTTAATATTTTATTTCCAGCTTCATCTATTTCTTCTGAAAATCTAGTATTAAAAATTTTATTTCCTACTTTACATACTTTTATACCCTTTATTTCTTCTTCACTACAAAAAGGAACATTTAAATTTAATACTACATCAGTTTTTAGCTCCTCTTTTTTAACTCTATTTAAAATCTCTAAGGTATATTTAGCTGCTATTTCATAATTTTCTTTTTTATCCTTTACATATTCAGCAGATACAGCAATAGATGGTACTTTATACATAGCCCCTTCTATAGCAGCAGAAACTGTGCCTGAATATAATATATCGTTACCTATATTAAGCCCTTTATTTATTCCAGATATAACTATATCTATATTATTTGGAACTAATTTATCTAAAGCTACTTTTACACAATCTGCTGGAGTCCCACTTATGCTATATGCCTCTATATCATAAGGTTTTTTTACCTGCCTTACTACTATAGGTTCATATATTGTTATAGAATGACCTGATGCACTTCTTTGATCTTTAGGTGCTACCATTATAACATTATGATATTTACTTAATAACTTAGCTAAAGTATTTATTCCTTCTGCATCTATTCCATCATCGTTTGTCAATAATATATTCATATTTTTCCTCCATCTTATAAATTTCTATTTCTAGATTTCAATACATCTTCTTATAATATTAGTATATTTTTATTAATTTTACCATTACAGCTATACTCTGTCCAACTCAATGTTGCCATATAATTTTTTTGAATTAATAAATAAACAATTTCATATAACCAGAATAATATATTATAAAATATTCACAAATTTTAGTTTAACCAATTTAATCATTATATAATTGCTAGTAATTATACAAAACCATATAATGAAAAAATATTAAAACACATTGTATATAATTCATACATACAATGTGTTTTAAATTTAATATTTACTTATTTGGGTAGACCCATGTACCTTTATATTCAATATTATAGAATTTTTCTATTAATTCTTTATGTACTTTTTCTGGATCTAAATCTTTAAATTTGTCTGGATAACACCATTTAGCTAAGTAACAAATACCTACTACACTTCTTGTTGATGTGGCTATTTCATTTGATATTATATAAACTTTATCATTTTTAACTGCATCTACTTTATCCCAACCAGTTCTAGTAGTTATTTTGTTTTTATAAGTTTCTATTGCCTTAGTGTCTGTTTTTCCATATCCTAAAGGTAGTTTTGTTTTAGCAACTTTTATTATTAATTCTGGATTTTTTTCTACTATCCATTCTTTATTAATTTGTGGATAAGCTACTGGTTCTTTTCCCGCAAGGTTTTCTACTCCTGCTAATTTTAACATTTCGTCCCCTGCTGAACCTTTAGAAACACTTTTGTAATCTGAATAACCTTCCCAATATACTTTTGCTTTTTCTTCTGGTTTTATATCTTTAACTTTTTCTTTTATCATATTAATATTTTTATTTATAAATGCTACATATTCATCCGCTTTTTCTTTTTTATCAAAAATATCTCCCAAAACTTTTATATCACTACATAATGAATTTATTTTAAATCCATCTAAAGAAACAAATTTAGTTCCTGCATCTTCCATCTTTTGTATTGTTTCTTTCTTTACATATTTTCCATATCCAAAAACTATATCTGGTTTTAATTCTAAAACTTTTTCTATATCTGGTTTAAAGGCAGCCCCTACCCTTTGCTTTTTAGCTAAAGTCTCTGGGAATTTTAGCGCATCAGAAACTCCTACTATTTTATCTCCTTCTCCTAAACAATAAATTATTTCTGCTATAGAGTTATTCATAACCACTACTTTTTTAGGATTTTTAGGAACTGTAACTTCTATTCCTCTAGTATCCTTAACTATAACTGTTTTGCTTTCTTCTTTAGCACTAGATGTTTCTTCTGATTTAGGTGTACAACCAGTGAAAACAAACATTGTACTTAAAACTAATGCTAAAATTAAACTGCTTATTTTTCTCATTGTTTTCTCTCCTTTTCATATAGTGTAACTTATGCTACACATTTTTTTATTTTATATATTACATAATAATTTGTAATCTTTTATATAAATTGTCCTACATTTTTTTATGGGATTAATAGGTAACACACATTTACCTAGTTCAGTATTTATAATTGAAGATTCTACTTCATAAACAGAGTTTACATTTTCTTCAGTAAGTACTATGTCTGGTGAATCATAAGAAACAACCTGTCCATTTTTAACTAATGCTAATTTATCTGAAAACCTATAAGCCAAATTTAAATCATGTATAACCATTACTACTGAAGTTTTTCTTTGTTTACTTATTTTTTCAACTACTTGCAATACTTCTAATTGATGCTTAATATCTAAACTACTAGTAGGCTCATCTAATAAAAGTATTTTTGGTTCTTGTGCTAATGCTCTAGCAATATATACTCTCTGCTTTTGCCCTCCACTTAATTCATCTATATAGCATTCCGCTAAATCTGATAGTTCCATATACTCTAGTATTTCTTCTACAATTCTTAAATCTTTCTCTCCTACACCCCACTTCAAATGAGGTTTTCTTCCCATAAGTACAGTTTCAAAAATGGTCTGCAAAAATACTTCTGGAGTTGCTTGAGGAACATAAGCTACAGTCTTAGCTAAGTCCTTAGGATTCATCTTTAAGACTTCTTTTGAATCTATGTATACATTTCCTGAAGATGGTTTTAAAATTCCATTTATGCATTTTAAAAGGGTACTTTTGCCAGAACCATTAGGCCCTATTATGCTAACTATTTCTCCTTCTTTTACACTGAGATTAATACCTTTTATAACCTTTTTATTATCATAACTAAAAACAATATCTTTAATTAGCATCTCTAACACCAACACTTCCTCCTTTCTTTCATAATTAAATAAATGAAAAATGGAGCACCTATAAGTGATGTAATAATCCCTATTGGTATTTCTGTAGGACTTATTACGGTTCTTCCTATAGTATCTGATATAAGTAAAATAATTGATCCCATCAAACAAGAACAAGGAATAAGAAAACGATAATCGTTGCCTATTATAATTCTACTTATATGAGGTGCTACAAGACCTACAAATCCGATAATTCCTGTAAATGCAATACAGCTGGATGTAGATAGAGAACATAAAATAAGACATATTACTCTTATCCTATTTACATTAATACCTAAGCTTGTAGCCACTTCTTCCCCTGAGGCTAATCCATTTAAATCCCAAGCGTATTTAGTCATAAGTATTACACAAACTAAATTTATTGATAATAATATAGCAACGGTAGTCCAATCAGCAATCCATAAACCACCCATAAGCCAAAATACTATATCCTGTAATTGATCTTTGTTAGAAGTATATTTAAGTATAGATAATAATGCTGAAAATACATATCCTATGGCAACCCCTGCTAAAATTAATGTTCCAGTAGCCATAGCCTTTTGTTTTGCAATAAAATATACTAAAAGCATAGTTATAAGTCCAAAAATGAAGGAACTTAGTACTACCAAATATTTATCCAAGAATATAAATTTAGATAAGGCTATACTACTTCCCAATATTATACCTATGGCTGCACCAAAAGCTGAACCTGAAGATAGTCCTAAGGTATATGGACTCACTAAAGGGTTTCTTAATATTCCTTGCATTACTGCACCACAGCCTGCTAAAGCAGCACCTATAATAACTGCAGTTATAACTCTTGGAAGCCTTATATCTAATATCACTGTATTATTTAAATCAGCTACTTTTGCACTAAAAGTTCCCTTAAATATTTTAGATAATATAACATAAAATGTACCCTTAAATCCCACAGATGATGATCCTATAGATGTAGCTACTATAATAGATAAAAGTAGCATAATAAGTAAACTTATTAAAATTATCATTTTCTTTTTTATAATTTTACTGTAAATTTTATTTTTAGAAGAGGTTGTACACTCCATATACAATTCACCTCCTTTCCAGTTATTGAATCCTAATATTTTATTACCATAGTTTTTTATTAATATATTTTTAATACCTTAACTTTTCCTTTATCTCTGTCATTTTAGCTTTCCAATCCCCTACTTCTTCTGCTGTAAATATATCAACAGCTCCACCTTGAAATTCACCTCCTACATCTCCCATTTTTTCTTCTAGCCAACCTTCAATTTCTATATAATATTCTTTTAAATCCTCTAACATTTCTGGTTTTGCATTCCAAAGCCCTCTTTGCTGTGCTTCTAATAATCTTCTAGCCATTTCTTCTAATGCCCAAGGGTTATTTTCTTCAAAAAACTTTCTATTTTCTTCATCTGAAACAAAGGTTTCTGTTATATCATCAAATATCCAATCATCTACTTCCCCTGTGGTAGCTTCCCAACCATACACTCTACCTACACGTTTTGATATATCAGATGCACCTTTATATCCATGTCTTTTTTGTCCTTCAATCCACTTTGGGTTTAAAAGTTTAGTTCTTACTACTCTTCTTATTTCATCTGCTAAAGTTCTTACATCTACATATTCTGGATCTCTTGTATCACCATAATAAGTCTTTACATCCTTACCAGATTCAATTTTGGCAGCAGAAGTCATACCCCCATGAGAACCAAAGTAAGTACAACATCCTAAAAGATCATGCTCGTCAGTAATGACTTTATTGTAAGTAATGTCTACAGTTTTCAAACTACTTTTAAGTTGTTTAAAGGCTTCTTTTCCATAAACATCTTTTCCATAGGCATATCCATTCCAATATACGAATATATCTGCTAAGTCCTTTTCATCTTTCCAAGCTGAAGCATATACTGCTAAATTAACACCAGACTGATAAGTTCCAGGCTTTGATGCAAATATACGGAATGTAGCTTCTCTTAACGCTTCCTTACTATTTTTACCCTTCATTTTCTGTAAAGTATGTTTTCTAACAAAGTTTTTTTCTATAGGTTCATCTAATACCGCTACATCTTGTATAGCTTCATCTAATAAATCTACACAATTTGAAAAGTTATCTCTAGTAATTCCAGATACTCTAACAGTCAAATCAATTCTTGGACGTTTTAATTCTTCTAAAGGTATAATATCAAAACTACATACTCTACCATTAGGTGCCCATTTAGGTTCAGCACCCATAAGATATAGCATTTGTGCTAATCCTTCTCCGTCTGCCCACATAATATCACTGCACATCCATTGTATAGCAATGTTTTCTGTATAAACACCTTCATCTTCTATATGCTTCTCTAATACTTTTTTTGCTAAAGCAACTCCCACCTTATAAGAAGCTTTGGTAGGTATTTTGTAAGGATCTATAGAATAAAAATTTCTTCCTGTTGGTAATATGTCATCTCTTCCTCTAAGTATTGCACCAGAAGGGCCAGCTGGTATATATTCACCATTAAATCCTGAAAGTAGTGCTTCTATTTCTTTAGACTCTTCAATACGTTTATTCAAATCCTTTATTCTTGGTAATAATAAATTTATGTCCTCTAAGACTTCTTTTTTAAATTTTTTTCCCCTAAAACATTATTTACAAAGTTACTATCTATTTTTTCTTCTTTAAGAAGTTTTTCTATTACTTTTTTGCTTAAATCATCTATTTTCTCTAAAAGTGCTCCATTAGATTTTCCTTCTTCTTCTGAAAACTTGTCCTGATCTTGCTTTAATTTATTTAAATCTAAATTAATTAGCTTTGCTATAGATTTTCTTAAAGATATTTTCTCACCTGCATCAAACTTTAATATAGAATTTATAAATTCTACTTTTCTATTTTCTTTAGGAATATCTCCAAAAATATGTTGTCCATCTTGAATTTGACTATTACGTATAATAGACAATATTCCATGAGCCTTTGTTACTACTTCTTCAAAGGATTCATAATTCTCTATATTTATTTGTTTATCTAAATTAGTTTTCTTAATTTCTTCTATAATAAGGTGTTTTAACATATGTTCATGGGTAGGGTCAGCTATTTTTGCCTTTTCATATTCTTCTAAATAAAGATCCAATTGTTCTAATTCCTCATAAAGGCCGCTATTTGTTAAAACTGTTTGCATATGATTTACTAAAACTGCATAGCTACGTCTTTTAGCTATAGTACCTTCTGGTGGATTATCTGAATTATAAATATAAAGATGGGGCATATTTCCTAAAGCAATGTCAGGATAGCAGGAATCTGATAATCCTACTCCTTTTCCTGGTAAAAACTCTAAATTTCCATGAGTTCCAACATGAACTAGCACATCTGCTCCAAATCCTTCTTCCAAATAACGATAAGTAGCTAAGTATTGATGTGTTGGTGGTATATCTAGATCATGTAATATTTTACAAACTTGTCCATCGCAACGTGCTCCAGCACATCCTCTTTTAGGTTGTGTACATACTACTGCATTGCCATAATTAATTCCTGTAACCATTATTTTTCCATCATATAGCATGGCTGCTGGTACATCGTTTATTTCTTCCCCCGGAGGATTTCCCCACGCCTTTATCATATCCTCTTGAACTTTTAGGGGCCATTTTTCAAACCATTTCCTATACTCATCCTTTGGAATTAATTTTAAAACCCCACCCTTATTTACAATTTCATCTGCAGTAGTCCATCTAAACTCTGAAATGGCTTTTTTGTCCATTATAGTATCTATGAGTTCTTTTCCATTCTGTGGAGGATTAACATTATATCCCTCTTTTTTCATTCTATTCATAACCCTAGCTACACTTTCTAAAGTATCTAAATTAGCTCCTCCCCCTACTGTCGCTTCTACAGATGCACAGGGATTGTTATGTAATATAAATGCTATTTTTCTTTCATTTAAAGGCTTTTTAGCTAGTTTTACCCATTTATCCACTCTATCTATAAGGTGTTTACATCTTTCCCCTATAGCAGCTCTCATCTCTACATCCCCATGTTTTTTAGCTGCTGCAATAATAATAGGTTCTATACCCCCTTCAAATTCTGGTAACGCTACACTCCATGAAACATCCCTTGTTAATCCTTGAGGATCTTCTTGCCATTCTTCTAATGTAGCATAAAAAGATATAGCTGGTTGAAATATAGGTACTCCTAATTCTTTAAGTAAATCTACTCCTTTTGATGCCACATTTTTATCAATAAAATCATTACTATTAGACCTACTAGTTAAAAAGAATGTGGTTAACTTTATTAATCCATCAATAATTGGCTGTCCTTCTTTATTAAAGAAATAATCCGCCGCTACTTCTCCTGAATCCCTAGTGCCTAAATCTATATTTTTTAAGGAATATGTGAAAACTGGAAGAACGTTATATCCTTTTTCTTCTAATAGTTTTATTAGTTTATTTTCTGCCTCTATATTGTTATTAACCCAATTTCCTCTTGAAATAATAAGGCCTACTGTAGGAGCTTTTTTAGGTTTATACCAGTTAAAATAATCCTCTCTACTTGTAAAATATCCTTCTGCCTCTGGATGATATATGCCCTGCCAAGGTAAAGTTATTGTATCCTCATAATCTACATCCATGTGTAAAATTTTATTTGCCATATATGTAATCATTCTAGTAAAATTATCTACACCGCCATAAACTATATAACTATAACATTTAGAAACTAATTCTAAATTTACTGAAGAAATTGTCCAAAAACTAGGATCACTAGCAGTACATACTATAGGCTTTTCTATATTTTTTATAGCCTCCTCTATTTGTACCCAAATATTTTCTGAATTGGATCTATGTAAAAAAATTAAATCTGATTCTTCCATATCCTCTATTACTTGATTTATATCTTCCTTACCTTCATCTAAAAACCGAGCTGAATAAATCTTAATATCATAATCATTTCCAAGTTGTTTTACTGCTCTTTTCATAACATTAGTATAGCTGTGCCACATAACCATAGTAATTTTCTTCATATGCTTTCCTTCCCTCTTGTATAGTGTAGCTAGCATATTTAATATCACACACATTTATTTTTTTATTAAACATTATCAACTTAATTTGAAAAATTGTTCTATGAATTTTTTACTAATATATTATTTAGTTTTTCTCCATCTACCTCTAATTTTTCAAAAGGTTTTCTACGCATACGATGCATTAATGTTAAATCTACAGATTCACGTATATCTTCTTCTGTAACTTTTTTTCTTCCATTAAAAGCCGCCATAGTTTTAGCAGATTTCATCATTATTAAATCCGCTCTATGTCCATCTACTCCCATTTGTATAGAAATATCTGCAATTAAATATAACATTTCATCTGAAAGCTCTACCTTAGGTAAAATTTCCTTAGCTTCTTTTATTTTTATGCGAATTTTATCTTGTTCACTTTCCCACTTTCTGCAAAATCCATTGGAATCTTCTTCAAAGGCTGCTCTTCTTTTTATCACTTCAACTCTTTTTTCTGGGTTAGCAATACCTATTATATTTACACAAAATCCAAACCTATCTAATAATTGAGGTCTTAGTTCGCCCTCTTCTGGATTCATAGTTCCTACTAATATAAAATTAGCTGGGTGACTATAAGAAACCCCTTCACGTTCTACAGTATTAACCCCCATAGCAGCTGAATCTAAAAGTACATCTACTATGGGATCATCTAATAGATTAATTTCATCTACATAAATAATATTCTTGTTAGCTTTAGCTAATATACCAGGTTCAAATTTGCATTTACCTTCTTTTATCGCATATTCTAAATCTATAGTACCTATTACTCTATCCTCTGTAGATGAAAGGGGTAACTCTATAACTTGAACTTTTTTAGATTTAAATTTAAAACTTCTTTGTACTGTAATCTTTCTATACATTCATTACAAAGATTTTTTTTATCATTAATACTACAGTTAAGTCTACATACTTTTATTGTTTTTATTTCTGGTAATATAAGTGATAATGCTCTAACAGCAGTAGATTTAGCGGTTTCCTTTTCTCCTTTAATTAATATTCCACCTATTTTAGGATTAATAGTATTTAAAATTAATCCTTTTTTCATTTTTTCTTGTCCTACGATAGCAGTAAAAGGATAAAGATTTTTTTCAAAGCAATTCATTAGAATCCCTCCTTTCTGTAATGTAAATATGATTTATTATATTTTTACTTTTTCTAACAAATATTTTTTTATATCCCCATACGTTTTACAAGCAATTATTATGCTATAATAAAAAAACTTAATATAATCTGAATATCAATCAATTATTTTGTAAAAAAACCCTTAATAAATAGTTTTTTATATTATATAATGTTATTTTAATTCTGATTTAGAGTGTTTTTATATTTTTTGTGTATAATTTTGATATTTTTTCACTTTTTTGAAATTGGCAACACATAATTATTTTTCTCAAATTTAATTAGATGCTTTAAATAAATTAATTTCATTAAATAAATTAATTTATTTAACTAAATAATTTTAAACTTATTTAATAAATACACATAAAAAAAGAGAAACTCCAAAACTGAGTTTCTCTTAAATTAACTACTACAAATATGAAATATTTGTTTTTATAGATTTAATTTTAAGTTTTAAAAATTAATATTATCTTCTTGTATTCTATCTATATTTTCATTGACTTCTATATTTTCATCCCCTTGTACATCTTCATTATCTTTTATAATATCAAAATATATTTCGTGACTAAACAAATCTACTTTTGAAACTTTAACTTTTACTGTATCCCCTAATCTATATATATTCTTACTAGCCTCTCCAATCAGACTTAATCTTCTTTCATCATATATATAATAATCATCAGATAATGTACTTATATGAACTAACCCTTCTATTGTATTTGGTAGTTCTACAAACATTCCAAAATTTGTTACCGAAGATACTATCCCCTCATACTCTTCTCCTATTCTTTCACTCATATATTCTGCTTTCTTTAAATCTTCTACTTCTCTTTCAGCTTCTTGAGCTACTCTTTCCATTTCTGAAGATTGTTTAGAAGCATATTCTACTTCCTTTGTAAATCTTGCAATTCTATTATCATCGATCTGTCCATTTATATGTTCTTTTATTATTCTGTGTATAATAAGGTCTGGATATCTTCTTATTGGTGAGGTAAAGTGACAATAATATCTTGCAGCTAATCCAAAGTGTCCTATACATTCTGGAGAATATCTTGCTTGTTTTAATGATCTTAAAAGTAATGTACTAACTACAGTTTCTTCTTTTTCTCCTTTTACCTTCTCTATAATAGTTTGTAATGATTTTGGATGAATATCATTATTCCACCTTATGACATAACCTAAATTATGAACAAACTCATTAAAATGCATTAATTTTTCTTCATCTGGATCTTCATGCACTCTATATACAAAAGGTAGATTTGACCAAAACATATGCTCAGCTATAGTTTCATTACAAACAAGCATAAATTCTTCTATTATTCTGTTTGCTATAGCTCTTTCATAAGGTTTTACTTCTACTGGTTTACCATTTTCGTCTAATATTATTTTACATTCCTCAAAATCAAAGTCTATAGCTCCTCTTTTTAATCTTTTCTTATAAAGTATTTTGCAAAGCTCTTCCATAAGTTTAAAAAGGTCTACTAAATTACTATATTTATTTATAGTTTCCTCATCTTTATCCCTTAGTATTTTGGTTACATCAGTATAAGTCATTCTTGCAGTAGTTTTTATTATACTTTCTACTATTTTATGGTCTATTACCTTACCATTTTTATCTATTTCCATAAAACAACTTAAAGTTAATCTATCTATTTTAGGATTTAAACTACATATTCCATTAGAAAGTTTTTTAGGTAACATTGGTATTACTCTATCTATAAGATATACTGAAGTTGCTCTTTTTAGAGCTTCTCTATCCAATGGATTTTTCTCTTTTACATAATGAGATACATCTGCTATATGTACTCCTAAATAATAGTTTCCATTAGGTAACTTTTCTAAAGATATAGCATCGTCTAAATCTTTAGCATCTTCTCCATCTATAGTAACAATAGTTAAGTCTCTTAAATCTTCTCTTTTTTTATATTCTTCTTCTGGAATTGCTTCTGATATGTTATCTGCATAATTTTGCACCTTTGGTGGAAATTCTTCTGGTAATTTATTTTTCTTAATTATAGTTAATATGTCTATTCCTTTATCTTCCTTATATCCTAATATTTCTATAATCTTTCCTTCTGGATTTCTTCTTTTTTCTGGATAGGTTACAATTTCCGCTATAACTACTTGACCTGTTTTTGCTCCATTTTTATCTCCCTTTGGTATGAATATATCTTGATATATCTTTTTATCATCAGAAACTACAAATCCAAAATTTTTACTATCCTCATATACACCTATAACAGTTTTATTACCTCTTTCTAATATTCTTATTATCTCACCTTCACACCTTTTTCCATTGGCTGATTCTTTAGTAATTTTAGCCAATACTCTGTCGTTGTGCATAGCTCCATTCATACCAGATGATGGTATAAAAATATCTTCTCTTTCTTCTTCAGGTATAACAAATCCATATCCCTTTTGGTGTCCTTGAAGTTTTCCTAAAACTAATCCCATTCTAGATGGTATACCATAATGTTCTGTTCTAGTTTTTACTATTTGACCATCTTTTTCCATGTCCCTTAACATTTTTTGAAAATCTTTGTATTCATGTTTAGTTATTCCAAAAACTTGTTTTAAATCTTTTATATTCATAGGTTTATATGCCTGTTCTTCCATAAAAGCTAATATTGTTTCTCTTATGTTCATAAAATCCCTCCTAATAATTAAAGGCTTATAACATATATTCTAATCATTAATCTATTTTTTATAATATTATTAAGCATTTTTATATGTTATTTATATAATAGCAAATTTATCCACTAATTAAATAAAATTTTTTATAAATTTTTATAAAAAAATAGCTGTTAATTATTCACATTAAACAGCTAATTAAATTCATACTCTTTTAAGTTTTATTATTTAGCTAATAAATTTTGTGCTAGTACTATAATAGCAAATAATATAGCACTTATTACTGTAATTCTTGATAATACAGCTTCAGAAGTTCTAGTTCTGTTTTTAGAATAAAAAGTTTCTGAACCTCCACCCATAAAACCGCTTAATCCATTAGTTTTACTAGGTTGCATTAAAACTACTGTTATTAATACTATTGAAACTATGGTTAATAATACTATTGAAAATGTATGCATTTTATATCCTCCTAAAATGTAAAAGATTATATATCTTTACTATTATAATTTCCCCATTTAATACACAATATACAAAACTATTTTAACACATAATTATCAGTAACACAACGACTTAGCTTTGGCAGTTTTTCTTTTATATACTAAAGGACTACTCAAGTTTTGAGTAGTCCCCCTTTAACAATTATTATTTGTTAATATTATAGAACGCTTTTAATCCTCTATATTCGCCCATATCATTAAGTTCTTCTTCTATTCTTAATAATTGATTGTATTTAGCAACTCTTTCTGATCTTGCTGGAGCACCTGTTTTTATTTGTCCTGCATTTACTGCAACAACTAAGTCAGCTATTGTTGTATCTTCAGTTTCTCCTGATCTATGAGATACTACTGCTGTATATCCAGCTCTTTCTGCCATTTCTATAGCATTTAATGTTTCTGTTAATGTTCCTATTTGGTTAAGTTTTATAAGAATTGAGTTTGCAACTCCTAATTTTATTCCTTTAGATAATCTTTCAGTATTTGTAACGAATAAATCGTCTCCTACTAATTGAACTTTGTTTCCTATTTTTTCAGTAAGGATTTTCCAACCTTCCCAATCTTCTTCTGCCATACCGTCTTCTATAGAGATTATTGGGTATTTTTCTGCTAATTCTACATAGTAGTTTGCCATTTCTTCTGGAGTTAATACTCTTCCTTCTCCTTTTAGGTTGTATTTTCCATCTTCAAATATTTCTGATGAAGCTGGGTCTAAAGCTATGAATATGTCTTTTCCTGGAGTATATCCAGCTTTTTTTATAGCTTCTATTATAACTACTATAGCTTCTTCATTTGATTTTAAGTTTGGAGCAAATCCACCTTCGTCGCCTACTCCTGTATCATATCCTTGTGCTTTTAATGTTGATTTTAATGCATGATATACTTCTGAACACATTCTTAAAGCTTCGCTAAAAGAAGGAGCTCCTGCTGGCATTATCATAAATTCTTGAAGATCAACATTGTTATCTGCGTGTTTTCCACCATTAATTATATTCATCATAGGTACTGGTAAAACTTTTGCATTTACTCCTCCTATGTATTGATATAAGCTCATTCCTAAAGCTTGAGCTGCAGCTCTTGCACAAGCTAAAGATACTCCTAGCATTGCATTTGCGCCTAATTTTGCTTTATTGTCTGTTCCATCTAATTCTATCATAGCTTTATCAATAGCTACTTGGTCTAAAACATTCATTCCAACAAGTTCATCTGCTATTATAGTGTTTACATTATCTACAGCTTTTAAAACACCTTTTCCTAAATATTGAGATTTATCTCCATCTCTTAATTCAACTGCTTCAAAAGCTCCTGTAGAAGCACCTGATGGAACTGCTGCTGTTCCAACTGTTCCGTCTTCTAATTCTACTTCTACTTCTACTGTAGGATTACATCTTGAATCTAATATTTGTCTTGCATATACGTCTACTATTTCAATATAATTTTTCATGTTGGGTCCTCCTTATTTTTAAAAAATTGTTTTATCTTAAATATAGTTTATCTATTCTTTAATAAGACTATTCCCTGTCATTTCGGATGGCTTAGGAAGATTCATAACTTCTAGCATTGTTGGTGCTATATCTGCTAATTTTCCACCCTCTCTTAATTCTTTACTATTGTTAGACACATATATAAATGGTACTGGATTTGTTGTATGCGCAGTCATTGGTTTTCCTGTAGAATAATCTATCATTTCTTCGGAATTTCCATGGTCAGCTGTAATAAATACTGTTCCATCCATTTTTAAGACTTTATTAACTATTTTGCCTACGCATTCATCTACAGTCTCTATAGCTTTCTTTGCTGCTTCAAATACTCCTGTATGACCTACCATATCTGGGTTTGCAAAGTTTAATATTACCATATCGTATTTGTCTTCATCTAGTCTTTCTAAAAGTTTATCTATAACTTCATATGCACTCATTTCTGGTTTCATATCATAAGTTGCTACCTTAGGTGATGGAACCAAAACTCTATCTTCTCCTTCATTAGGCTCTTCTACTCCACCATTGAAAAAGAAAGTAACATGAGCATATTTTTCTGTTTCAGCTATTCTTAATTGTTTTTTACCATTTTTACTTACATATTCTCCTAAAGTATTTTTTAAATGTTCTGGTGGAAAAGCTACTTCTACATTTTCTAATGTACTATCATATTCTGTCATAGTAACATAAGTTAAATTTAGAGTTTCTCTTTCAAAACCATCAAATACTTTATCATTTATAGCTCTTGTAAGTTCTCTAGCTCTATCTGGTCTAAAATTAAAGAATATTACTGAATCTTTATTTTCTATTTTTGCTTTAGGTTTTCCTTCTTTTAACACTACTGATGGTAAAACAAATTCATCAGTTTTATTATCTTTATAAGATTTTTCTAAACCTTCTATTGCTGAATTAACTTCCTCACCTTTTCCTAATACAATAGCATTATAACAAAGTTGTATCCTTTCCCATCTTTTATCTCTATCCATAGCGTAATATCTACCTGATATTGTAGCTATTTCACCTACACCAATTTCGTTCATATAGTTTTCTATATCTTCTATATATTCTTTGGCTGATGCTGGAGCTACATCCCTTCCATCTAAAAAGGCGTGAACATATACTTTTTTAATATCTTTTTCTTTTGCTAATTTTATTAATCCTTTTAAATGATCTATATGAGAGTGCACTCCACCTGGTGATAAAAGCCCTAAAAGATGTAATGTTGAATTATTTTTCTTCACATTTTCTATGGCTTTATTTAAAGCTACATTCTCAAAAAAATCTCCATCAGAAATAGATTTTGTTATTTTAGTAAGGGATTGATATACTATTCTTCCTGCCCCTATATTTAAATGTCCGACTTCCGAATTACCCATTTGACCTTCTGGGAGTCCTACATTCATTCCGCTGGCTCCTAATTGGGTATATGGATATTTTTTTAATATATTATCTAAATTAGGTTTATTAGCTGCTGATACTGCGTTGCCATCAACCTTATTTGTTAATCCAAATCCATCTAATATCATTAAAACTACTGGCTTTTTACTCATTTTTACCTCCAAATCTCATTAAAATATGCAAATGAGAAGTGCTAATATGAAATAACTTGTAATTTATAGCCTGTCACTTGTTAATTTTAAAAATTTACTATAGCTGAAAAATCTTCTGCTTTTAAACTTGCTCCACCTACTAGTGCTCCATCAATTTCTTCTTTAGCCATTTGACCTTTAATAGTACCTGGTTTAACGGAACCACCATATTGAATTCTTACTTTATTTGAAACATCTTCACCATACATAGATTTTATTATGTTTCTTATATATCCTATAGTTTCATTTGCTTGTTCATCTGTAGCAGTTTTTCCTGTTCCTATAGCCCAAATCGGTTCATATGCTATAACTAATTTTTCTACTTGTTCTTTACTTAATTCCTTTAATCCAACTTTTATTTGTTCTTCTAAAACTTTTTCTGTTACGTTTCCTTCTCTTTCTTCTAAGCTCTCTCCACAACAAACTATTGGAATTAAATTATGCTCAAATGCTTTTTTTACTTTTTTATTTACAGTTTCGTCTGTTTCATTAAAGTATTGTCTTCTTTCACTATGTCCTATAATAACATAATGAACTCCTAACTCTTCTAACATTTTAGGTGCTATTTCACCTGTATAAGCTCCATTTTCTTCAAAATGCATATTTTGAGCACCTACTTTTATATTACTTCCTTTAACTTCTTCTAATACAGCTGGAAGACATACATAAGTCGGACATACAACTACATCACATTTTGCATCTTTAACAAGTGGTTTTAATTCTTTAACTAATTCTACTGCCTCTTTTACAGTCTTATTCATTTTCCAGTTTCCTGCTATTATAGCTGTTCTCATTTTAAATCACGCTCCAATATATTTTATAGGTATACTTATTCTCTTTTTTTATTTATCATTAAGAGCTGCTATTCCTGGTAATTCTTTCCCTTCTAAGAATTCTAGAGAAGCTCCTCCACCTGTAGAAATATGAGACATTTTATCTCCAAATCCAAAAATATTTACTGCTGCTGCACTGTCGCCTCCGCCTATTATTGTTACAGCATCAGACTCTGCCATAGCTTTAGCTACTTCTATAGTTCCCTTTGCGAAATTTTTAAATTCAAAAACACCCATAGGACCATTCCATATTACTGTTTTTGCTGATTTTATAGCATCTGCATATATTTTTGCTGTTTTAGATCCTATGTCTAATCCCATATATCCGTCACCAACATTTTGATCTTCAGTTACAATAGGTTCTGCATCTTTATCAAATCTATCTGCTATAGTAATATCTACTGGCAATAAGAAATTTACACCTTTTTCTTTTGCTTTATTTATCATTTCTCTTGCATATTCTACTTTATCTTCTTCTAATAAAGAATCTCCTATATTATATCCTAGAGACTTTAAGAATGTATATCCCATTCCTCCGCCTATTATTAACGTATCTACTTTGTCTAATAGATTATTTATAACGTTTATCTTATCTGAAACTTTTGCCCCACCTAATATTGCTACAAATGGTCTTTCTGGAGTTTCCACTGCATTTCCTAAGAATTTTAATTCTTTTTGTATTAAATATCCGCAAACAGCTTCTTTTAAATACTTTGTAACACCTACTGTTGAACAATGAGCTCTATGAGCTGTTCCAAAAGCATCATTTACAAATACATCTGCAAGAGATGCTAATTCTTTTGAAAAAGTTTCTTCATTTTTAGTTTCTTCTTTTCTATATCTAGTATTTTGTAGTAATACTACATCTCCATCTTTCATATTTTCTACTGCTTTTTTAGCATTTTCACCAACCACATTATCATCATCTGCAAATATTACTTCTTTATTTAACATTTCTGATAATCTTTTAGCTACTGGTAATAATGAAAGTTCTTTTTTAGGTTCTCCCTTCGGTTTTCCCATATGTGAACAAAGTATAATTTTAGCTCCTTGTTCTATTAAATATTTAATAGTTGGAAGAGCTCCTATTAATCTATTTTCATCTGTTATTTTTCCTTCATTTAACGGTACATTAAAGTCACATCTTACTAAAACTTTTTTACCTTTTACATCTATATCTTCTATACTTTTTTTGTTATAATTCATTGACATCCACCTCTTATTCAATATTATTGGGGTATTTAGTATATACAATTAATATATTTATGCTATACTATCTTATTTTATTTTAGCTTTTTTGCTATAATAATGTCAATATTTACTATACCTTTATAAAAAATATTTTTTATAATACTATATTAAATTAAGATTTTTAACTCAGTATTAATAATGTGTAAAAAAGGTTTGGAATTATAGAGAAACCAAACCTTTTTTTATAAAAGGAGAATTTTTAATTATTAAATTATATTCTAACTAAAAGTATCCTCTATTTTTATCCGATAATTACCCTATCTCCCTCAAAGTAACAGTAAAAGGATAAGTCCTTGGATAAGGCTTTCTAAGCTTTAGATGAATTAAACTTCCCTCTTAAGCCAAGAATTATTTATATTAAAGTCTATCAGCTACAAATTTAGTTAAATCTGCTAATCTATGAGAATAACCATATTCGTTATCATACCATGAAACAACTTTAACTAATCTATTATCTATTACACTAGTTGATAATGCATCAATTATTGAAGATCTTTCATCTCCTCTGTAGTCGATTGATACTAGTGGTTCTTCACTATATCCTAATATTCCTTTTAATTCACCTTCAGCTGCTTTTTTAAGTGCTGCATTAATTTCTTCTACAGTTACATCCTTTTTAACTGTGAAAACTAAGTCTGTTAATGAAACTGTTGGAGTTGGTACCCTTACAGCCATTCCATTTAATTTTCCTTTTAATTGTGGTAATACTAATGCAACTGCTTTAGCTGCTCCTGTAGTTGTTGGTATCATTGATTCTGCTGCAGCTCTTGCTCTTCTTAAATCTTTGTGTGGAGCATCTAGTACTCTTTGATCTCCTGTATATGCATGAATAGTTGTCATTAATCCTGATTCTATTCCAAAGTTTTCGTCAAGAACTTTAGCAAATGGTGCTAAACAGTTTGTTGTACAAGACGCATTTGAAATTATGTTATGATTTTCTGGATCATATTCTTCATGGTTAACACCCATAACAATTGTTTTGTCTTCATTTTTAGCTGGTGCTGAAATTAAAACTTTTTTAACTGTTCCTCCTAAATGAGCACTTGCTTTTTCTCCATCTGTAAATAAACCTGTTGATTCTATTACTATTTCTGCTCCTGTTGAATTCCAGTCTATATTTTTTGGATCTCTTTCAGCAAATATTTTTATTTCATTTCCGTTAACTACTATTGAAGTTTCTTTAGCTTCTACTGTTCCATCAAATTTTCCATATAAACTGTCATATTTTAATAAATGAGCTAGTGTAGCTGGGCTTGTTAAATCATTTATAGCTACTACTTGTAGTTCATCTTTATAGTTTTTAACCAAAGCCTTAAATACATTTCTTCCTATTCTTCCAAATCCATTAATAGCAACTTTAACCATTATAAGTACCTCCTAAAAATTATAAACATTTTTTTTATATATATTGTTAACTTTTATAAATTAATTTATTTAGTATTATTCATTTTCTAAGATATTAATAATTTCTCTAGCAGCTCCTTCATCTGTTATTAACACACTGTTTTTATTCCTAAGTTCTGCTGCAAGTATCGCTTTAGCCTTTTCTTTACCCCCAGATACTGCTATAAGTTTATCAACATTTTTAATATCTTCTCTTTTTATACCTATAGTTGGACTTGAATGTACTATATTACCTTTCATGTCAAAATAATATCCAAAAGCTTCGGCTACAGCTTCTTTCTCTTTTATATAAGATATTTCTTCTTCTGGAATACCTCTTCTAGTGGCCATTACTTCAGCTATTCCTATGCCATGTATTAGTATATTAACTTTGTGTATCATATCTAATACTTCTTTTATTGATTTTTCTTCCATAACAGCTTTTAATGCTACTTGACTAAGGTTATCCTGTACATGCATTAATTTATAATTAGCATTAATTTTAGAAGCTAAATTTGCAACTAAAGTATTTGCCTGTAATTCTACATCTCTTCCTATGCCACCTCTTGCTGGAACTACAACTACATCCTCTAAATCATTTGTTTTTGGCATATTATCTATGACTTCTTTTACAGTACTTCCACCTGTCAATGCTATTATATCCTTATTTCGCATTATAGTTTTCAAATAATTAGCTGCAGCTTTTCCTAATTCATTTTTAACTGTTATATCTTCATCTAAATTTCCTGGAACAATTATTACTTTAAATATTTCTAATTTATTTTTAAGTATGTTTTCTATTTCTTTTAGTCCTTTTACTTCATGTATAAAGGATTTTAACTTATCTATTATTTCTTCGCCTTCTTTTGTTACAGTCATTCCAGAAGAATTAATCTCTATTAAACTTTGACTTTTTAGAAAATTAATTTCTGTTCTTACTATTCTTTCACCTATTTCTAAATCATTTGCTAAAACTCTTCTTCCTATAGGCTGCTTATAGTAAATAGTCCTTAATATGTTATATCTTTTTTCTAATAGTTTTAACATTTCGGGAACTATCTTTTGCTGCAACTTTAAAATATCTCCCATCTTGAACACTCCTAAGCTTCTGTTAAATACTTGGACGTTTCAAGTCCCTTGTATATTTTTTATGTCCCACTTATATTATAAGATAATCTTTTATACTTTTAAAGGGTTTTTTTAAAATTTTTCAAAAAAGTTTTTTAATTTAACTATTGATTTAAAAATTCAAATTTATTTTTCCCATCAATAATATTTTTAATCCTAATATATTTAATTTTATACTGTATATAAGTTATAAAATTTAGTTATTCTTTTTAAAATAAATACTCTTTTTATATGTTCATTAGCAAAACTTTTTTTAAATTATTTTAATGGTACTTATTTTTTAATATAAAAAAAGCATGATAATTTATAATTCATGCTTTTAAAAACGCTTTCTACATTTTGAAGATTTTATACCTAGTTCTTCTCTATACTTAGCCACAGTCCTTCTAGATATTTGTATACCTTTATTATTTAATATATTACATATTATTTGGTCAGATATAGGCTTTTTTTTATCTTCTTTATCTATTAATTCTTTTATTTCCTTTTTTATAAATTCTACAGAAATATCTTCTCCTGTACTATTGTTAGCGGTAATTCCTGTGGTAAATAAATCCTTTATAAGTATAGTACCTCTATTGGTATTTATATATTTATCCCTTATAGCTCTACTTATAGTAGATTCATGCATACCTAAACTATCTGCTATTTCTTTTAAAGTCATTGGTTTTAAAAACTCAATTCCAAATTCAAAATAATCCCTTTGTATTTCTAATATTTTTTCTAACACCTTATAAATTGTAGACTTTCTATTTTCTATACTTTTAATTAAAAAAATAGCACTATTTAATTTTTCCTTTATAAATTCCACTGCATTTTCATCATTATCATTTAACACTATTTCTTTATACACATTATTTACTGTTAATTTAGGTAACAACTCTTCATTCATAATTATATAATATTCATTGTCTATTTTTTTAATATAAGCATCAGGAACTATATATTTTACTTCATCACCAGTATAAAATCCTCTCGATGGTTTAGGTTGGAGAGTTTTTATAATATCCCCATATTCTTGAGCTTTTTTGGTTGATATTCCTAGCTTTTTAGATATAACATTGTATTTATTTTCTGCTACTAACGTAAGATAATTGTCTATAATTTCACATATTTTGTTATTATTAATGGATTTTTTTATTAACTGTATCTTTAAGCATTCTTTTAAATTCCTTGCACCTATACCATCTGGTTCTAATGATTGTACTATATCTATAGCTTCCTTTACTGAATCTAAGGGAACTTTTAATTCTTCAGATATCTCTTCTTCTTTTACAGCTAAATATCCTCTATCGTCTATGTTTTCTATTATATACAAGCATATGGATTTTATGTATTTATTTTCATTTAATTCTATTATTTGTTCTTTTAAATATTCTTTTAATGATTTTTCGTTGGATATAAAATTAAAGGGTGAGGTTTCGTCTTCTCTATTGTAGTTACTATAACCGTTATATTCATTTCCATTATCCTCTAAATGCTTTATTAATTTTTTATAGTTTATCTCCTCTATATTCTTGTCTTCTTTATGAATACTCTGAGAATCTAAAACAGGATTTTCTTGAACTTCCTTTTCAACATATTGTTGCAATTCATAGTTGGACATCTGAAGGAGTTTAATTGATAGCTGCATTTGTTGTGTCATTATTAACTTTTGTTCCTGTGTCAAAGATAATCCAAAATTCATATTCATAAACTAATATGCCCCCCTTTAATTTTAATTATATCATAAAAAAAATTTTACTACAGTAGCGTTGAAAAATAAAAACTTGCCATATAGCAAGTTTTTATCTTATAACCATTCGCTCTAATATTTCCATCTTATTAAAAGTAATAGTAAAAATATCTTGGCTTTTAGATAATAATTTTCTAAAATGGAGGGAGTAAAACCTCCCTCTAACCCTAAAAATTCTGTTTATCTTTGACCTTTTTCATAAGGCTGCCCATCTGCAGCAGGGGCTGTAGTTTTTCCTACAAATCCTGCTAAGGCTAACATTGTTAATATATAAGGTATACTTGAATAAAACTCAGATGGTAAATTCCAACTAAAACCTTGCGCAAATATTTCAAAAGAACCACCAAAAGCAAATAATAAGCAAGCAAACATAGTTCCAAAAGGCTTCCAATTACCAAATATCATAGCTGCTAAGGCAATAAATCCACGACCTGCAACCATTCCTTCTCTATATACAGGGGTTATACCTATTAACGCTGCTCCTCCAAGTCCAGCTAAAGCTCCTGATAATATAACACATAAATATCTAACCTTATAAACATTTATTCCTAAAGTGTCTGCAGCCTTAGGATGTTCACCTACTGCTCTGATTCTTAATCCAATTGGAGTTTTAAATAAAACATAATGAGATATAAAAACAAGTATTAAAGCTATAATTACAAACCAGTTTATTCCTGATAGTATAGGTCCTATTATAGGTATTGACTTTAATGAAGCTGGTACATTGTAGGCTAATGCCTTAACTATATCTGTTTGACCGCCTTTTTTGAAAATTTTAAAAATTAAAAAGCTAGCTAATGCAGATGAAAATAAATTTATAGCTGTACCTGATATAACTTGATCTGCTTTTAATGATATACTTAAAAATGCATGTAATAACGCAATCAATGCTCCCGCTACTATGGCAAATAATATACCAACTATAGGACTTCCAGTTATATATGTACCATATACTGAAAAGAAAGCTCCCATAACCATCATTCCTTCTAGTCCTATGTTAACTACACCAGCTCTTTCCGAAAATACTCCTCCAAGACCTGCAAAAACTAAAGGTGTAGCTGTCCTTAACGTAGCTGTTACTAATCCTATTATGATTAAACTATCCATTTATTAACACCTTCCTACTCTTTTTCTCTGAGAAATATTTCACTATATAATCAGTTGCTACAAATATTATTATTATAGATTGAACAAGATAAACTATTTGTTTTGGTATTCCATTAAGTTGAAGCATTTTTGAACTACTGTTTAATGCTCCAAATAATACAGCAGAGGCTATACATCCTATAGGATTATTTTTAGCAAGTAGTGCAACAGCTATACCATCAAACCCAAATCCAGGCAATCCCATCATATCCTGTGCTTGATGCATAACACCTGCTACATGAGTAGCTCCTCCTATCCCAGCAACAGCACCTGATAAAACCATAGCTAATATTGTATTTTTAGCTATATTAATTCCACCATATTCAGCCCCAAATGGATTAAATCCTACCGCTCTTATTTCATATCCTATCGTGGTTTTCCATAAAATCCAATATATAAATATAGCACATACTATTCCTATTATTAAGCTTATACTTGCTCTACTTAAATTACTAAATCTTAATAATTGAGCACTCTTTTGGATTATAGGTGTACTGGATGAACTTTTAACTGCAAATCTAGACCTTAGTATTATATAATTTGCAAAATATAGTCCTAAATAATTCATCATTATTGTGTTTATAACTTCATTTGTTCCAATTTTAGCTTTTAAATATCCTGGTATTCCTGCCCATATAGAACCTGCTACTATTCCACCTAAAATTATCAATATTCCATGCACCACTGAATTTAGACCTGGAATAAGTCCTATAATAGCTGCTGAAATCATTCCTACCACAAATTGTCCTTCAACACCTATATTAAATAATCCACATCTAAAAGCTATGGCATTAGCCACTCCTGTAAATATTAAAGGTGTAACATATATCATTGTTTCAAGAGTTTTTCTTTTATCTCCAAAACTACCGTTCCATATTGTACTAAAAAGGTCTTTAAAAGCTGAAAAATATTGAGTTATAGAATATCCCTTTGCCCACATAACAAAGAAAACGGATACTAATATAGAAACTACAATTGAAAAAAATGGGAAAGCCAAAGATTTTAATATGTTCATAAAACTATTATTTATTTTACTTTTATTTTGGCTCATATTATTTCACCTCTTCCTTATTATCTTCTAAGGTACCACCAGCCATTAATATGCCTAGTTTTTGTTCTGTAGCATCTTTTCTATCTAATATTTTCACTATTTTTCCATCATACATAACAGCAATTCTATCAGATAGTGATAATATTTCATCTAATTCTAAGGAAACCAATAATACAGCCTTCCCATTTTCCCTTTCTTTTACTAATCTTTTATGAATATACTCTATAGCTCCAACATCTAATCCTCTTGTAGGTTGAGATGCTATTAATAAATCTGGATCTTTAGATATTTCTCTAGCCGCTATAAGTTTTTGTTGATTTCCCCCAGATAAAGCTGATGCATTCACTTCATCATTTGGAGTTCTCACATCAAACTCTTCTATAAGTGTATTACAATGTTCTCTTATATTTTTATAATTCATAATTATACCTTTACTAAAAGGCGCTTTATGGTGTTTTCCTAAAACAATATTTTCATAAAGAGAATATTTAAGAATTAATCCTCTTTTATGTCTATCTTCTGGAATATGTCCTACTCCCTTATCTATTATCTGCCTTGAAGATTTATTAATTATTTCTTCTTCATTAAGCTTTATACTTCCAGCATCAGCCTTTCTAAGACCTGTTATAACTTCTATAAATTCACTTTGTCCATTTCCATCTACTCCAGCTAATCCAACAATTTCTCCAGATCTTACAGAAAGATTAACTCCTTTTAATATATCAACCCCTCTTTTGTCTTTAGCTTGAAGATTTTCCACTTTTAATATTTCTTTGCCTAGATTTTGAGGTTTTTTATCCATTTCAAGATTAACTTTTCTTCCTACCATAAGTTCTGCTAATTCATCTATATTAGTTTCTTTTGTATTAACAGTACCTGCAACCTTACCCCTTCTTATTATTGTAACTCTATCACTCATTTTCATAACTTCTTTTAGTTTATGAGTTATAAGTATAATAGATTTACCCTGTTTTTTTAAATTATCAATAATTATTCCTAACTCATCAATTTCTTGTGGTGTTAAAACTGCTGTAGGTTCATCTAATATAAGTATTTCGGCTCCTCTATATAAAGCTTTTAATATTTCAACCTTTTGTTGTTGTCCTACTGATATATCTTCTATAATAGATTTAGGATCTATTGAAAAACCATATTTTTTAGATATTTTTTCTACATCTTCTATAGCTTTATTTATATCTATCTTTAAACCTTTTTTGGGTTCTATTCCAAGCACTATATTTTCTGCTACAGTAAAATTATGCACTAGCATAAAATGTTGATGAACCATTCCTATACCTTGTTTAATAGCATCATTAGGTCCTAATATATCAACTTTTTTACCATTGACAAATATTTCACCTTTTTCTGCTTGATATAATCCATATAATACATTCATAAGCGTAGTTTTTCCTGCACCATTTTCACCTAGCAATACATGAGTTTCACTTTTATTTAAATCAAAGTTAACATTATCATTAGCTATAGTTCCAGGAAAAACCTTAGTTATTCCCTTCATCTCAATTACTTTTTCCATCCACTATTTTCTAGCCACAATTCATATACTTTTGTGTCTAGATGCCTCCCTCCATGTAATTTTTGTCTTATAGCATTCGTAAACGTTTTATAAATAAAATTATAATATATATATGTTGTAAAAGCTAGATGTTAACTACATCTAGCTTTTACAACACCAATATTTTTTAATATTATCAATAAATTATTTGATTTCTGTTGGAGTAAATTTAACTAGTTCTTCTCTTGTAGCTGGAACTTTTATCTTTCCTTCTTTTATAGCTGTTTTGTATTTTTCTACTAAATCTAGAATCTCTTTTGTAGTATTTTTATCAGATGTAGGTGCTATACCAACACCATCTTCTTTTAAGCCTAATTCTATATGCTTTCCACCTTTAAATGTACCATCTACAACCTCTTTTGTTGCATTAAAAGTTGCAGAGTCAACTCTTTTTATCATACTTGATAGTATTATATCTGCATATTCTGGCACTTTAGCTGCTTGATCCTCATCAACACCTATAGCCCATATTCTTTTATCTGTTTTATTTAATTCTTTTGCTGCTTTAAATAATCCTATTCCAACTCCACCGGCTGCATGATATACAACATCACAACCTGCGCCATATAATGATTTTCCTAATTCATATCCTTTATTTGTATCAGCAAAACTATCCGCATATTTTACCATTGAACCTGGTTTATCCTTTGTTCCTACTAATTCCTTTGCTGCTTCTGGATTAACTGATTTAACACCTGCTATAAAACCAACTTCAAATTTATTTATAGCTGCAGAATCCTTTCCACCTATAAATCCTACTTTATTTGTTTTTGTCATTTTTCCTGCTATAACACCCATTAAAAAAGAACCTTCATTATCTTTAAAAGTTAAACATTGAACATTAGGTAAATTTACTTTGTCAGTATCAACTATAGCAAAGTTTTTGTCAGGATATTTTTTTGCAACATTTGTCATGGCTGTTTCCATTTGATACCCTATACCAAACGTTAAATCTGATCCATCATTTACTAAAGCTTCTAGATTTGATTCATAGTCTTCCTTTTGTTTTGATTCAATTGGTTTATAATCTACATTAAGCTCCTTTTGTGCTCTTTTAACTCCTGCATCTGCAGATTGATTGAAAGATTTATCATTTAATCCTCCCTCATCTGTAGAAAGACCAATCTTTACCTTTTCTTTTTTTTCTGCTGATTGTTCACTAGAACTATCTTTGCCTCCGCAGCCAGCAAATAATGAAACTGCCATAACTGCAGTAGCTAATAAAGCTATTATCTTCTTCTTTTTCATTAAAATTCCCCCTATGATATCTATGATATAATTGGTAATTTATCTAGTAATTAAATAAATTCTACAAATGATTTTTTTTTCCTTTCTTTTTATCTTAATATATAAAATTTTATTAATCTTTTGTTAATTTCGCCTTTTTATTTAATATATATTAATTATAATTACTATATATAATAAATTTTATATTTTAACCTTCAATAATTATAATACAATATATCTCATTATGCAATCATATACATAGTGTACACATTTTTAGCTATATCCGTGTAATTAATTAAGATATAGCTAAAAAAAATTTTTGATTAATAATCCTCTATGAAAAATATACCACAAGCTCTAGGTCCAGCATAAATTCCTACCACACATCCTACCATACACTCTATAAAATCAGTTTCATCTTTATTTAAGTGTTCTCTTAGGTTGCTTAGTATATCTTTATTTTGTACGTGTAGCAAAATACAAGGTTCCCCTTGTTTTAACCCTAAATTATCTATATATTCAAATATAGCTCTTACGGCTTTTTTGCTACTTCTTACTTTGTCTTTAACTACCATTTCTCCATTTTCTACAGTCAATATTGGTTTTATTCCTAATACATTTCCTATAAAACCTGCCGTTTTTGGAAGTCTTCCACCTTTTACTAAATAATCTAAAGTTTCAAAAGCTAGTACACTTTTAACATGAGGTATAGTTTCTTTTACGCCTTTTACTATGTCATCAGCAGAAAGTCCTTCATCTCTTAACTTGCATGCTTTAATGACTAAAAGACCTAAGCCTGATGTTACATTATTACTATCTATAACTGTAATATCCTTACTATCTAACATATCTTTTGCTAAACACGCTGATTGGTAAGTTCCACTCATCTTAGAAGATATATGTATGGAAATTATACTATATCCCTCATCTATATATCTTTTATAATATTCATAAAATCTTTGAGGATTTATTTGAGAAGTTTGAGGAAATACATTTTCTTTTTCTATCTTAGTAAACAACTGCTCTAATTCTATATCTACACCATCTTTATAATCTGTATCGCCAAAATTCACAAATAATGGTATCACTTCTATGCCATATTTTTCTATTATATCCTTAGGTAAGTCAGCAGTACTATCTGTTATAATTTTTATCTTCTCCATGTTAAGCTCCTCCTATTTCATATCTGGGAAACCAACTTGCCTTAAAGCTTCATAAGCAACTATAGCTACAGTATTAGACAAATTTAAAGACCTAGTAGTTGTATTAATCATAGGAACTCTTATACACTTACTAGGATTACTATCTCTTATTTCATCTGGTAGACCAGAAGATTCTCTTCCAAAGACAATAAAGTCTCCATCACTATATTTAACATCTGTATAAAAATTATTACCATGAGTAGTTGAAAAATAGAAATTTGAATTTTTATATTTTTCTCTTAACTCCTCATAAGATTCATATATAGATAAATCCAAGTATTGCCAATAGTCTAATCCTGCTCTTCTTAAATGTTTCTCATCTAAGCTGAATCCTAAAGGCTTTATTAGATGTAGTTTACAATTAGTAAGTACACACGTCCTTGCTATATTCCCAGTATTTTGTGGTATTTCTGGTTGAAATAATACTATGTTTAAACTCAAAACATTTCCTCCCATTTTTATAAAATATATTTAAACCAATAAGTATAAACAAAATTCTTAGCTTCATTAGTAGTTTTCACTCTCTATAAAGCTTAGGAAATGGTTATACAAAAACATATCTACCCTTTACTTCCACTTTGAATAAGATGGAAATTTTATCTTAAATAGTTATCAAATAAAAGGTTTAATACAATAACTATATTACTCTATTATAAAGTTTTAGTAAAGAATTTAAAGAATTAACAAAATGTTAATTCTTTAATATAATATATTTTATCTCTTAATTCCTCTCTTTAAAACCCTCTCTCCTGGTTTATAAAAATCATTATATAACAATTCTTTTTTTATAACTTTACCATTTTCTATGGTACTCCTATAAACTTTAACCTTATATCCGACACGACCTTCTTGTACTATTTGAGTTTTCCCTAACGGTAAAGTATGATCATCAATATATCTTTCCCTTGGCTTTACAGTTTCATATACCTCTGAACTTATATTATATATTTTATTTTTTAAGACTCTATTGGAGTATATATTAAAAGTTACCTTGGAACCATCAGCTATTCCTTCTATATAGATAGGATAATCTAATGTATTTTTAAATTTATAATCAATATTTCCATAATCAACTGTGGCATCCATTCCTATAGGAATATAAGTAGTTGGAAAACTATGCCCTAATCTTTCTGTTGCATTTATATTAGCTTTTAATATAGCATTATATAATGTACCAGATACTTGGCATATTCCTCCACCTAAACCCAGTTTGACTTTATTGTCAATAATAACAGGCGCTTCTTGATATCCTCTAGCTGCTGTTCTTGGTCCTACAGTTTCATTAAAACTAAAATCTTCTTTAGGCATTATTAAAGTACCATTTATAGCTTTTGTAGCTAATTCTATATTATTAGCTCTCTGTGATGAAGATATAGATTTATAATTAGTACTATATGACGATATATTTTTATTTATATTTTTTAATTCATCTTGTTTTATCTTAGCATATAAAATTTTAACAGGTGCCTTCTCATTTATGTCTTTTAAATTTTTAGAATTCATATTAGTATATAATATTTTTTTTAATTTATCCTTCTCTAATTTAAATCCATCTTCTTCTTTAATTATTGATATTGAACCTTTATTTATAGTTAAAATAGCATTTTTAGCCTCTTTATTTATATCTTTTTCTATACTATCTATAAACTCATTCATAACCTTATTATCATAATATAAATTCAATGAATAATCTTTTATTTTTTTTAATTTAATTAGTTTATATTTTCTAAATATATTTAAATTTTTACCGTACCTATAAGCATTATCTATAGTTTCTTCTATATTATATTTAGGATTTAATTTAGCACAAGATAAATTATATTTTTTATCATTCCAAGTTATATTTATACTTTTTTTAATCATAGCTTTTGAATATTTATTTTCTATTATATCTTTAGCTTCATTTTTTGTTTTCATACCCAAATTTATACCTTCTATAGATACCCCTGGGTATATGACACTATCAAATTTAGATACTTCCATATAAATATAATAAATTATTCCAAATGAAACTAGCATTAATAAGAAAATAAAAACTAATGCCTTTTTAGCCCTTTTATTTTCCACACAAAACCACCTCATTAAATTAATATTAAAATTATAATAAAAATATATACTTTTTAATAAACTTCTATAAACTTTTATATTTCTTAATATTTATAACTAATTAATTTATATAAAAAAGTTTAGTCAATTATATTAAAATTGACTAAACTTTTAAAATTTAAATATTTTATTAAATTAAACCTATAATTTCTATTATTTTGAATAAATATTAAAACCTACATTTCCATTACTTGTATAAGCCTCTATATAAATAGGGCTTTGCAAATTATTTTTAAATTTATAATCTATATTCCCATAATCTACAGTAGCATCCATACCTTGTGGCACATAATGAACTGGTTTAGTATGATGAGATCTTTCAATTGATTCTAATCTAGAATTCTCTACAGCATTAAATAAGGTCGAAGAAACTTGGCATACTCCTCCGCCCAATCCATTTTCTATTTTTTCACCTACTATAACTGGTGCTGCTTGATATCCTTTTTCTGCTGTCCTTTGTCCAACAACCCCGTTAAAACTAAACGTATCTCCTGGCATAAGTATTTTACCATTTATAGCCTTTGTAGCCATAGCTATATTATTTGCCCTTTGAGGTGATGATATAGACCCATAATGGCTTGAATAAGATCCTATCATTCTTCCCATACCTCTAAGCTTGTCTTCTGTAATTCTAGGTACAGTAGTTTTCATTACAACTTCTTCTGTTATATCTCTGGATATATCTTTATCTATTTTAGCAATTAAATCTCTTTTTAACTTATTCTTATCTAATATTTTCCCATTTTTATGCGATATAACGCTAAATCCCCCACCATTTAAAGCTAAAGATGCATCTACAGGATCTATATTTACATCTTTTTCTATTTTATTAATTAATGAGTCTAATACTTTCTCATCATATTTAAAACTTATATAATAATTTTTAGGAGTCTTATTTTTTATTAAACTATATCTTTTAAATATTATTAAATTTTTCCCATAGGCCTCTGCTTCTTTTAATACAGTATCTAAATTATTGGTAAGTTTTAAATCAGAATACTTCAATGTGTAAGTTTTATCTTTAGTTTTTACATTAATACTTTTGCCTAATAATTTATTCCAATATTTTTCTATAATAATTTTATTTGCTTCCTCTTTGGTCATTCCAGATAAATCTATACTTTCTACAGAAACACCTGGGTAAATTAAATTATTATAAAATTTTATATTATTATATTGATACGTAGCAAAAGCAGATAAAGCTATTAATATTACAATTGATAAGGTAATTAATGTTATTTTCATTGGTTTAAATTTTTTATTTTTTCTATTTTTTCTTGATTCAACCAAATTATACCACCTCTCTAAAATCCATAAATATTATACTACAAAATATATAAACTTCCCATGAATTAATGACTTCTTTCCAGTAAATATTTTAAAATATTAAATTTTAGTATATACTTGGAAGTAATAAAAATATATTTTTAGGGAGTGTTTATATGGATTATCATAAAAAACTTATATTAAATTATTTAAAAAATATATTAACTATTCCAAGTCCAACAGGATTTACTAATCACATAACAAATTATCTAAAAAAAGAGTTAGATACTATAGGTATAAAATATAAAACAACAAATAAAGGTTCAATAATAGTTACTTTAGAAGGAGAAGATAAAAGTTTTGAAAGAACCTTATCTGCTCACATGGATACCCTAGGCGCTATGATTAAAAATATAAATGATAATGGAACATTATCTATAGTTCCACTAGGTGGATTCATGATGAATTCTATTGAGGGTGAAAATTGCAGTATCCACACATTAAACGATGAAGTTTATTCAGGAACAATACAAACCATAAAACCATCAGTTCACATTCATGGTAAAGAAGCTTATGATCTCAAACGTTCTCCTGAAAATATGGAAATAATATTAGATGAAAAAGTATTTTCTAAAAAAGATGTAGAAAATTTAAATATAAATATAGGAGATTTTGTTTCTTTTGACACACGAAATATATTTACTGAAAATGGATTTATAAAAAGTAGACATTTAGATGATAAAGCCTCTTTAGCAATTCTTCTTTATGCTATAAAATATATTCATGTTAATAATTTACCATTACCTTGTACTACTAATTTTTTATTTAGCAATTATGAAGAAGTAGGTCATGGTGCTAGTTACATACCCAAAAATACAAAAGAATTCATTGCCGTTGATATGGGAGCTCCTGGGGAAAATCAAAACTCTTCTGAATATAGTGTATGCATATGTGCAAAAGATTCTACAGGCCCCTACGACTTAGATTTTAGGAAAAAATTAATTAATATATGTAAAACTAGCAATATTCCTTATAAAATAGATATATATCCTTATTATGGATCTGACGCTGGTGCTGCTTTAAAAGCAGGCTTTGATATAAAAACTGCTTTAATAGGTCCTGGAGTATATGCATCCCACGCCTATGAAAGAACCCATATGGATGCAATATTGGCGACATTAGATCTTATAATAAAATATTGTGTATCTTAATACTAAATAAATTCACTTCCTTTAACTTTAAAATTGCAAACTATTTAATTGAAAAACAATATATTAATTATAAATTACTCTAATTTAATGTATTTGATTAAGAGGGAAAATATGTATCACACAGTCAATATTAAAAAAACTAAAAAATATAAGATATTATTATTAATACCTACATTAATAATCTTTATATTTATCAACATATTGGGATTTTATAATGGTAATTTAATATATATTAAAGCATGTATAGAGCCTACCAGTAAAAACATTACTAATATGTATGATACTTATAAATCCACATTTGATGAAAAGCGCTTTAATACATTGAAAAAAGAAAATATAACTATAAACTCTAAATATGGCTATACTTTAAAAGGAACTTATATGGAAAATCCTCATAGCACTAAAAATTCAGTAGTGATAGTTCATGGTATCCGCTCATCTCGTTGGGAGTCAATGAAGTATGCCGATTTATACTTGAATAAAGGTTTTAATGTTTTAATATATGATTCCAGATATCACGGTTTAAGCGGCGGTTCTGATGTAACTTACGGATATTATGAAAAATATGTAAAAATTAACTAAATCATTTTGTTGTGTATCATACTAGATATAGAAGGGAAGGTACTAAATTTATGAAAGCAGAAATACTCTGTGTTGGAACTGAATTATTATTAGGTGATATTGTAAATACAAATGCACAATATCTGTCTAAAGAACTAGCTAATCTAGGAATAGAAGTTTATCATCATTCTGTAATTGGAGATAATGAAAATAGATTATTAAAAGAACTTGAAAGAGCTTTTAATAATTGTGATTTAGTTATAACTACTGGAGGTTTAGGACCTACTAAGGATGATTTAACTAAAGAATCTGTAGCTAAATTTTTTGGTGAAGATTTAGTATTAAATGAAACTTCATTAATACAAATAGAAAAAAGATTATCCTGTTTTAATAAGTCAATGACAGAAAGCAATAAAAAACAAGCCTACTTTCCTAAAAATTGTACAATACTAGAAAATTATAATGGAACTGCTCCAGGATTTATAATAGAAAAAGATAATAAAATAGCTATAATACTTCCTGGTCCACCTTATGAAATGCAACCTATGTTTCAAAATAAAGTAATACCTTATTTAGAAAAGCTAACAAATTGTACTATTAAATCTAAAATTTTAAGAATAACTGGTATAGGAGAAAGTGATGTAGCAGACTTAATAAGTAATATCTTAGAAAATCAAACTAATCCTACAGTAGCTCCTTACGCTAAGCAAGGAGAAACTACACTAAGAATTACAGCTAAAGCTGATTCTGAAGAAAAAGCACTAAATTTAATAACTCCTGTAGAAGAAAAAATAAGAGAAATACTAGGAGATAATATATATGGCTCTGGTGAAACTTCTTTGGAAGAAGTCGTTGCAAATATACTTATAGAAAAAAACTTAACTATAGCCACTGCTGAATCTTGTACTGGTGGTTTATTAGCAGGAAAACTTATAAACTTTCCTGGAATCTCTTCTGTTTTTTTAGAAGGCGCCATAACTTATAGCAATGAATCTAAAATAAATAGGTTAAACGTAAAAAAAGAAACCTTAAAAAAATATACAGCTGTAAGTAAAGAAGTTGCTCTAGAAATGGCTGAAGGGATAGCAAAATCTGCAGGTACGAATATAGGAATTTCTACTACAGGAGTAGCAGGTCCTGGTGGTGGAACATATGACAAACCTATAGGATTAGTTTACATAGGTCTTTATATAAACGGAAAAACCTTTGTTAAAGAATTAAACTATTCTGGTAACAGACAGTTTATAAGAAATATAACTGTAACTAGAGCTCTCGACTTTTTAAGAAAGAACTTAATGTAAAAAAATTCCCAATTTATTGAGGAATAAATAGTATATAGCAAAATTATAAAAGAAGAACTAAAAGAAATAATTAAACAAGAGGATACTATTTTTTAATAACTAACCATTGATTAAATTATAAATAATACTAAATATAGCAACGAAAAAGTAATGTAAATATGAAATGTAATGATACTATAAACATAATTCAAAAAATGAAAATGTAATTAATACAAAAAAAAGCTTGGGATGCCTTTAAAGAAAAGTTAACCCAATATGGATGTAAATAAAACTATTTATTTAATAAGATATAGACTCATAATAAAAAAGTATGTGAAAACATAACTTTTTTATATCTATCTAAATATTAATTATTATACAAAGTGTGCGACTATGCTGTCGTTTTTTCAGCTATCTATATATTAAATTGAAATTTAATTCCATAATCTTTAAATTTATAGTTAACTTAATAGAAATGTTATAATTAAAGACTTTGTGAAGAGAAGCATAACAAAATCATCCTTTGGCAGCTTTCTTCTCCGTAGAAAATTATTGTAATAACTTTTAAAGGTATTACAACAAGAAATACTTTTAGAGAAAATAGATATCAAAAAAATAATTAGGACACAAATATTGGTATTCTTTATTTTTATAGCTATCTATTGACTAAAAGTATTTCTTGTTTTAATTCTCATCCTTTAAAAGTTGTTAAGTTATAGTTTTGATAACCCCATTTCTAAGGCTACTTTTTTTACTTCCTCTGCTACTACCTGCGCTACTCTTTTATCAAAAGCTCCTGGTATTATGTACTCTTCATTTAGTTCATTATCCTGTACCAAAGAAGCTATAGCTTTAGATGCTGCTAGTTTCATTTCCTCATTTATAACTTTAGATCTTACATCTAATGCTCCTCTAAAAATTCCTGGGAATACTAATACATTATTTATTTGATTTGGGAAATCGGATCTTCCTGTAGCTACTACTCTGGCTCCTGCCTTTTTTGCTTTATCCGGCATTATTTCTGGAATTGGGTTTGCCATAGCAAATACTATGGAATCTTTGTTCATAGAGGTTACCATTTCTTCTGTAAGTATATTTGGGGCTGATACACCTATAAATATATCTTTTCCCTTTATTACGTCTTTTAATGTTCCTTTTTCATTTTCCTTATTAGTTACTTGTGCTATTAATTTTTGAGCTTCATTTAAATTACTATTGCTTTTTACTAAAGCTCCTTCTTTATCACACATTATTATATTTTTAGCTCCTGCCTGTAATAGTAATTTACATATAGATATTCCTGCAGAACCAGCTCCATTTATAACTATTTTTGCTTCTTCTAATTTTTTACCTACAAGGTTTAGTGCATTATATATTCCTGCTAAAACTACAATGGCTGTTCCATGTTGATCATCATGAAACACTGGAATATCTAATTCTTCTTTTAATTTTCTTTCTATGTAAAAACACTCCGGTGCCTTTATATCTTCTAAATTTATTCCTCCAAATCCTGGGGCTATAAGTTTAACTGTTTTTATAATTTCTTCAGGGTCTTTACTATCTATACAAATTGGAAATGAATCTATATCTGCGAATTCCTTAAATAAAAGAGCTTTTCCTTCCATAACAGGCAATCCTGCATAAGGCCCTATATCCCCTAATCCTAAAACTGCTGTACCATTAGTTACTACAGCTACTGTATTTCCCTTCATTGTATATTCATAAATTAAAGATTTATCTTCATTTATTTTTACACAAGGCTCTGCAACACCTGGAGTATATGCTATAGATAAGTCATCTTTATTTTTAACTTGCATTTTCCCTTCTATAGATAATTTGCCTTTAAATTTTTTATGTACCATTAATGCCTTTTCTTTAATATCCATATTATTTTACCCTCTTTCGTTTCATATCCCTATACAAAATTTATTTAATCTATAAACATTCTTCTGTAAAAATTATCCACATGTGGATAATTTAATAGCAAAACCATCTTAATATATAAGATAATTTGCTATTATAAATAAATACTTATACTCTAAGATGGTTCAATCTCTTCATTATAATATTTGCAATATTTTTTTATAGTACATTCTTCACATTTAGGTTTTCTAGCTATACAACATCTTCTTCCATGAAATATTAATACATGATGCATTAGTATCCACAATTCTTTTGGTATAACTTTTTGCAACTGCTCTTCTGTTTTTAATGCATTACTAGCATCTACTAATCCTATTCTATTAGATACTCTAAAAACATGAGTATCTACTGCTATAGTAGGCACTTTAAATGCATTGGCTAAAACTACATTGGCAGTTTTTCTACCTACTCCTGGCAATGATGTCAAAGCATCAAAATCATTAGGAACTTCTCCTTGAAATTTTTCTTCTAACTCTTTACAAAGTGACAATATATTTTTAGATTTATTTCTATATAAACCTATCTTTTTAATTTTCTCCTCTAATTCTTCCCTTGTTAAATTTAAGAAATCCTTAGGAGTACTGTATTCTTTAAATAATACCTTTGTTACTTCATTTACTTTTTTATCTGTAGTTTGAGCAGATAAAACTGTAGCTATTAAAAGCTCAAAAGGATTTTTATGTTCTAATTCACAATTAGCATCAGGATATGTTTTTATCAATATATCTATAACACTATTTATTGTATCATTATTCAATCGAAAATCACTCCCATAGTTTTGTTTAATAAATACCTATATTTATAAAACTTAACCCTTAATCATTATTAAGCTTGTATTTAAAATAAGTTCTAATTATCATATATACCTCTATACTCTTTTGGTATTAATTTGGCTATTTCACTCATAAAATAGTTCATAATCCTATCTTCATATTCATGTTTTGATTCTTCTTTATTTTTTTTAGGTATTTCTAATGCTTTTCCTATATTCACAGTTACATCAGCACTCTGAAAACGTTCTAATGCCATATCTTTATCATTTATAGGCAAAAGATTTTCCGTACCACTAATTCCTAAAGGCACTATAGTAGCCTTACTTAATTTTTGTATTAAAATTACACCTTTTTTAGGCTTTATTAATTTTGCAGTTCTACTTCTAGTTCCTTCAGGGAATATTAAAATATTATTCCCTGCTTTTAAAGTTTTTACTATATTATATATAGCTTCTTTGTCCGCAGTATTAGGTTTTATTGGTATAGTTTTTGTTATTTCTAATCCAAGTTTAGTTAATGAATTATCTTTTAGCTTAACACCTGCTATAAAAGTTATATCTTCATCTTTTAATACCTTATTTATTATTAAAGCATCAGAATTACTTAAATGATTAGAAATAAAAATAATTGGTTTTTTTATATTTTTCAAATTTTCTTTACCATTTATAGTTAAGTTAGCATACTTATTTATATAATTATCTAATATTTTTTGTGATAAAAATTTCAAAAGCCCCTTAGGCATATGTCCTATTATTCTAGTCATCCTAGGAGAAATCATTTATAACACCTCTCAAAACTCCCAATTTATCTTATTAATAACACTTCTTAAAACCCATATATTAATATAATTAAAATATAAATATGATTAAAATTAAACTCTCATTTATAAATACTATTCTAAGTAAATTATAATTATTATTTATTTAAAAGTCTATGATAATAATCCAATATATTGGGAGATTTTATATATAAAGAGGGAAAAGCAATATAAATTATTGTTTTCCCTTCTTTCATATATTAAAACATATTAACTTTTTTATTTGTATTTTTATTTTAGACTTATTTTGTATATCCTTATTTTTGCCTATAAATTAAGGCATATACTTATGAAAAATCCTAGATGTTGTGAATCCTTATTAAATCTATCCAAAAATTTCTATAATATTTTTTATAACATATATCAATTTTTTATCCAAAATTATATTATCATATCGTTATATATTACTTTTTTAACCCCATTATAATCTCTTATTTCTATAACGGAAGATTTTTTTTCGTATTTTACTACCTTTGCTGGTATTCCTACTGCTGTAGAATTGTCTGGTACATCATTTAAAACCACTGCATTAGCTCCTATTTTTACATTATCTCCTATACTTATAGGACCTAATACTTTTGCACCACTTCCTATTATAACATTATTACCTACAGTAGGATGCCTTTTACCCTTATCTTTTCCTGTTCCACCTAAAGTTACGCCATGATATAAAGTTACATTATCTCCAACTTCTGCAGTTTCTCCAATAACAACTCCCATACCATGATCTATAAAAAGTCCTTTTCCTATAGTTGCTCCTGGATGAATTTCTATACCTGTAAAAAATCTTGATATTTGAGAGATTAGTCTAGCTATAAAGAATAAATGTGCCTTATAAAATAAATGTGCTATTCTATAACCTATTAAAGCATGAATAAATGGATACAATATAAAGACTTCTAAAACATTTCTAGCTGCTGGATCCTTTTCCTTAGCATTTTTTAAATCATATATTAAAGTTTTAAAAGGATTTTTCACAAAGCTCACCCCTTTTATTTATCATATAACCCTGCAGAAATATACTTTTCTCCACCATCTGGTGCTACTGTTACAACTTTTTTGCCTTTACCTAATTTTTTAGCTATTTTTATAGCTGCTGCTATATTTGCTCCAGAGGATATACCTACTAATATCCCCTCTTCTACTCCAAATTTTCTCGCATATTCATAGGATTCTTCGTCTGTTATAGTCATTACTTCATCTACTACGTCCTTTTCATATACTTCTGGTATAAATCCTGCTCCTATACCTTGTATTTTGTGTGATGCTGCTTTTCCTCCTGATATTACCGGTGAATTATAAGGTTCTACAGCTATAACTTTTATATTTTTATTAAATTCTTTTAATCTTCTTCCAATACCCGCTATAGTACCTCCTGTACCTACCGAAGCTACAAAAGCATCTATATCTTCTAAATCCTGTAATATTTCTACCGCAGTAGTTTCGTAATGTTTTTTTGAATTAGCTTTGTTTGAAAATTGTTGGGGAATAAAATATCCCTTTCTGTTTCTAGCTAATTCTTCTGCTTTTTCTATAGCTCCTGTCATACCCTTATTTCCTTCTGTAAGAACCAATTCTGCACCGTAAGCTTTAATCATATTTCTTCTTTCTATACTCATAGAATCTGGCATAACAATAATAACCTTATATCCTTTTAATCTTCCAACCATAGCAAGTCCTATACCTGTGTTTCCACTTGTAGGTTCCACTATTACATCTCCTGGTTTTATTTTCCCCATTTTCTCAGCTTCTTCAATCATTCCCAAAGCAGCCCTATCCTTTATACTACCACCAGGATTAAATTTTTCTAATTTTACATAAACATCTGCCATATTCTCTTCTTTCATATTATTTAATTTAAACATAGGAGTATTTCCTATTAAATTTATAGAATCTTCATATATCATATTGATCTCCCCTTTTTAAAATAAATTTAATATAAAAAAACTTCATCTCTATAAACAAAATATAGAGACGAAGTATATTCTCCGTGGTTCCACTCTAGTTAGATATTAAAATCTCACTTTATTCAGGTACTAATAAATTTATACCCTATCACTATAACGGGTGAACCCGATGTAGCCTACTATATTCGGTACACAACTCCAAAGGGCACTTCACATAAACCTTCTTTAGAAATCTTCCAGCAAAATAATTTCCTCTCTGAAAAGACTGATTATGCTACTTTCCTTTTTCAACGTTTTTATTTCCGACTATTTTAGTATGAATTCTATAATATAATTATATGATATTTTTTGAATTTGTCAACTAGTTATTTACAAAATCTATGTTTTCCTATCACTTTTATCAATGGTCTTGACCAAATCCAAGAACTTGTAGCTGTTGCTGGATTAAAATAATACGTAGCACCACCAGAAGGATCCCATCCATTCAAAGCATCTCTAGCTGCATTTATAGAACTTTGTTCCATATTTGCATGTATTTGACCATCTACTATAGCAGTAAATGCACCTGGCTGATATATAACTCCAGCTATACTGTTAGGAAATTTAGGATCTCTTGTTCTATTTAAAACTACTGCTCCCACTGCTACTTGCCCTTCATATGGTTCTCCTCTAGCTTCTCCATTTATAAGTCTAGCTAAAAGCATAACATCTTGGTTATTAGAACTTGTGCTTCCACCTGATGATCCAGTATTTATTCCGAGGGCAGCCAAAGTTTTGTCGCCAATTATACCATCTACTTTTAAACCATTTTTGGATTGAAAATTTCTTACAGCTGTATAAGTGTTATATCCAAATATTCCATCTACTCCACCGGTATAATATCCCCAGGCTTTAAGTTTTCTTTGAACCTGTGAAATAGTATCTCCTCTATTCCCATAATAATATGCCACAGCCTTAGTAGCATTTGTATAGGGTAATATATAAAGAGTAGTACTTCCATAAGCTAACATTATAGCTAAAACATATATTATTGCTCTTTTAAAATATATATTCTTTCTCATAATACTCCTCCCACAAAATCCATAGTTTTGCTATTTATCTTAAAATTAGTTTGTGCATAAAGTTACAAAAAATACTCTTTTAAAAAAATAAAGAATATGCATAATAAACTTATTTTTATTTATTGTGCATATTCTTTATTTTAAAACTTATATATTTTTTAAGATAAATCCTTTTATAATCATATATTATACTGCAGCTACTTTAATTTTCTTTCTCCACATAGGTGCAAATACATCCTCTACAATATCATCTATTGATATAATACCACATAATTTATTTTCTCCTTCTATTACAGGTATAGATAATAAATCGTATTTTATTGCTAACTCTACAGCTTCATTTATATGATCTGTGTCTTTAACTTTTACTATATCTTTATCCATTATATCTTTTAATTTAGCTTCTGGAGCACATATTATTAAATCTGTAAGAGATATCGCTCCTTTCAACTGTTCTTTTTCATCTGTAATATATATATAATATACTTCTTCATCTTTAGGCTTTATTTCTCTTAATAAATCTATAGTTTCCTCTGCAGTTATATTAACATTAAAAGCTATAAAATCTTTATTCATTATACTTCCAGTAGTTTCTTCATTATAATTCATAAGTTTTCTTATATCCTTGGCATCTTTTCCTTCCATAACAGAAAGTATTTCTTCTACTTCTTCTTCTTTCATTTGTGCCAATACATCTGCAGCTTCATCCTTTGGCATATTATATATGATTTCAGCTTTTTTAGAAGAAGTCATTTCTTCTAACATTTCTGTTTTTACTTCTATATTTATTTCTTCAAAAGTATCTACAGCTAAATCATCATCTAAACTTTCAAAAACTAATTTTCTATAACTATCATTCATATCTTCTATAATATCTGCTAAATCTGCTGGATGTAGCGTTGAAAGTTTTTGATATGATACAGATAGTTTCAAATTATTATTCATCATTTCTAAAGATTCTACACTATCCCACATTATTAAAGTATCTTCCATTTTTTTATTAAATATATTATAAATATTTCTTAATAAATTTTCCATTCCTATTCTTCTACTCAAAGCTAATGCACCTGTATCTACAGCTATTACTTTATACTCTCCTGCAATTTCTCCAATTCTTAAATCATGTACTTTAACTAACTTTTTACCATTTATATCAATTATTTGTTTGTTTAAAAGATGTTGAGATAACAAATAAGAATATTTTCTTAATATTATATCTCTAGTACCTATTACTTTTATTATAGTTTTGCCTTCATCATCATAAAAAGAAATATTTTTAAACTCATAATTTACTATTTCTCTTCCTTTTTTTATTTTATAAGCTATAGCTCTTGGATAGTCATCTTCAGATGTTACATAAATATCAATTAGCTTACCGATATAATCACCATATTCATCATACACTCTTTTATTAATAATTTTACTTAAGAAAAAACTTTGTAGCTTCTTCATAAATATTCCTCCCTTCACATTTATAAAGGAATATCCTAAGCTACAAATAAATAATTTTGCCTAAATGAATATTCCTCTATAAAATAATATAATTTTCCTTTGCCCCCTTGTCCTATCACACGGACCAATTTCCATATAAATCACCATCCTAAAAAATTTACAAAACAAAAAGAGCCCACTTGGCTCCTTATACATACATAACTAAAACTTTAACATCAATCGTTGAGTTTTAGCACTATATAGCTTTGGACCAAAGCCAGCTACATTAAGTAAAACCTTATTTCGGTAATACCTGGTAACCCATTGGCATCTCTCGATGTTTCCGGGCAGTAGCGTATATCTATATAGGAGCCTCACCTAACGTACATTATTAATATTTAATCTTATATTTTTATTATATTGTTTATATATCTATTTTGCAACTAAATTTATTCATTATTTGAATTTATATTCTTTTATTTTAATATATCTTCATTTTATACTATATTTCTTATTCTTAAATTATTTTTGATATTAAACAAAATCAACTGTATAATAATATTATTAAAAATCGTAAAGATAGGAGAATGAAAATATTGAATAACATCAACTTTTTACCTGTAAGTAAAGAGGATTTAAAAAAAAGAAATATAGATATTTTAGATTTTATAATAGTAACTGGTGATGCTTATGTAGATCATCCATCTTTTGGCACTGCAATTATAGGCAGAGTATTAGAAAGAGAAGGCTTTACCGTAGGAATTATAGCTCAACCTGATTGGAGAAACATAGATGATTTTAAAAAATTGGGTAAACCTAAATATGCATTTTTAGTTAATTCTGGTAACATAGATTCTATGGTAAATCATTATACTGCGTCTAAGAGAAAAAGGCATGATGACTTTTACTCCCCAGGTGGTAAATCAGGATATAGACCAGATAGAGCTGTTATTGTTTATTGCAATAAAATAAAAGAAGCTTTTAAAGATTCCCCTATAATAATAGGTGGCATAGAAGCTAGCTTAAGAAGATTTGCTCATTATGATTACTGGGACAATGCAGTAAGAAGAAGTATTTTAGAAGACTCTAGTGCAGATTTACTAATATATGGCATGGGCGAAAAACCCATAGTTCAAATTTCTAATCTTTTAAGATATGGAATGAAAATAGACAGCATAAAAAATGTAACAGGTACAGCTTATATTGAAAAGGATATTTCTAATTTAGATGATTATATTGAAATACCATCCTTTGAAGAAGTTTCTACAAATAAAAAATCTTATGCAGAAGCTTATAAAATACAATATTATGAACAAGATTCTATAAGAGGTAAAACTTTAGTACAAAAACATAAAGATAGATATGTAGTTCAAAACCCTCCTCAACCTCCATTATCTGAAGAAGAAATGGATGAAGTTTATGCACTTCCATATGCTAGAACTTATCATCCTATGTATGAATCTGAAGGTGGTATTCCTGCTATTAAAGAAGTTAAATTCTCAATTACTAGCCATAGAGGTTGTTATGGAAGTTGTTCGTTTTGTGCTTTAACCTTTCATCAAGGTAGGGTTATCCAAAATAGAAGCCAAGAATCCATTTTAAAAGAAGCAAATATGATAACTAATATGAAGGACTTTAAAGGTTATATACATGATGTAGGTGGTCCTACAGCTAACTTTAGGCATAGAGCTTGTAAAGTTCAAGAAAAAAATGGTACTTGTAAAAATAGACAATGTGTATTCCCTAGTGCATGTAAAAATTTAATTGTAGATCATAAAGAATATTTAAATTTATTAAGAAAAATAAGAAAAATACCTAATGTAAAAAAAGTATTTATACGTTCTGGTATTAGATTCGATTATTTAATGTATGATAAAAATGATGAATTTTTTAAGGAGTTATGTAAGCATCATATAAGCGGACAATTAAAAGTTGCTCCTGAGCATATAAATGATAAAGTTTTAAAGTTAATGGGAAAACCAAATAAAAATGTTTATGATTCTTTTGTAAAAAAATATCATGATATAAATAAAAAGATGAATAAAAAACAATTTTTGGTTCCTTATTTAATGTCTAGCCATCCTGGTAGTGATTTAAAGGCTGCTATAGAGTTAGCTGAATATATTAAAAAAATGGGCTATACTCCAGAGCAAGTACAAGATTTTTATCCTACTCCTGGTAGCTTATCAACTACTATGTATTATACAGAAATAAATCCTTTAACAGAAGAAAAAGTTTATATTCCTAAAGATCAAAAAGAAAAAAGTATGCAAAGGGCTTTACTACAATTTGCTATTCCTGATAACTATGATTTAGTTAAAGAAGCTTTATTAAAAGCCCATAGAGAAGATTTAATAGGAAATGGACCTAATTGTTTAATACCCTATAATAAGCCACATAAAAAATTTCATAAAAAGAATAATTCTAAAAACAACAATTACAAAAAAAATAATAACATCAATAAAAAATGTAAAAAAAATTCCCTTTTTAAACATAAAAAATAAAATAAACAGCATTAAATGCTGTTTATTTTATTAATTTATTTACAGATATGTGTAAAGTATATATCCAAATAATATTCCCTAATATATTGGGAGGTAATTTGTTAACATAAAAAAAACTTAATACAATATCTGATATATTTACTATTATACTAAAAAACATTAAATATAATATATTTTTATTTATATATTTATTATTATACTGTTTAAAACATAGTATTAAAAATATTAAATTAATAACTATGAAAAATATATACATGTTTATAGGTGTTAGTAGTTCCATTATATAATATTGTTTATTAAACATACTTATGTCCAAGTTATATTTACTAATAAAAAATATTAAACCAGAAGTTATTAGTGCTATTACGCAAAATATATAATTTAAGTTAAATTTATTATTTTTTATACATATATAAAAACATATTAGTATAGTTATCGGGATAGCTATAAAATCAAAAAAGTATACCCATTTTAACCAATATAAATTTCTTATATTATTAATAACTAGTAGCAAAGTTAAAGATATAAATTTCATAATCATTAAAAAATATATTATTATAGATAAAATTTTTATTTTGTAAGGTGCCTTAAAAGCTATTTTTATGCCCTGTATACATATAATAAACATAAGTAATATAGCTGCTATATAAACAAATAAATTTATCATAACTAAATAAACTCCCCAATTTAACAGTATTACTACTTATATTTATTAATATCAAAATAAAAATATTCCTATATTAATCTAATATCCCTAAAATATCTAAACCTTCCTTAATACACTCTATATGTAAAGGAAAATCTGGACCTCTTTCTCCGTCAATGTCTGTAACTATATCTTCATTAGATTCTATTATAAGCTTATTGGTTTTAAAATATATTAGAGCATTTACATCTTCTAGGTGTTCCCCCTTAATCATTTTTATAAATAATCCTATCATATCCTTAATAGCACACGCTTTTATTATTATTACATCTAGCATACCGTCATCTACTTCTGCTTTATATGCCATATGAAGATTACCTGCTGTTTGTCCATTAAACACCATCATAAGATACATATCTCCATCAAAATTAACTTCCTCAGATTTAACATTAATTTTTAACCTTCTAAAGTTAGGGAGTTGCTCTATACCCTTTACATAGTAGGCAAGCTTCCCCATAGTATTTTTTAAATTAATATCAGTTTTTTGAGATACATCTGTAAATAATCCTGTGCTAGCAACATTTATAAAATATTTATCATTTATCTTGCCTAAATCAACCTTTTTTACTGAACTTTTTAGTATTTGCTCACAGGCCTCTCCAACATTCATTGGCATACCAATAAATTTAGCAAAATCATTAGCAGTACCTGTAGGTAATATTGCAATTGGAAGATTGATTGAAAATTTTTTCAAATGATTTACTACATTATCTACAGTCCCGTCTCCTCCTGCCACTAATATATATTTATAGCTTTCATCAATAGATTTAAAAGCATCATCTAGATTATATTCTAAACTTATCCTATAAGGCACTACTTCATATCCATATTTCTGATGTATTCTTATTACTTGATCTATTTGAGATGCAATAGCTTTTTCTCCTGAATATGGGTTATAAATAAATTTTACCTTACTCATTTTAAATCTCCTCTTATAGTTTTTACTTTATAATAGTATTAGTTCCACCATTATATAATAGCAAATCCACAAGATTTTAACAATAAATCCTGTGGACATTTTGACCTAATTATTCTGCTCTGAAATTCCACTTAAAGCTTTTTGTGCTTCATCTTCATACTTAGGCTCTATAGCTATATCTCCTAAGGAAACTATACCTATTATATTTTCATTATCCTCTACAGGTAATCTTCTTATTTGTCTTTCGCTCATTATCCTTGCCGCATCATGTATATCCATATCTTTATTAGCCACTACAGGATTAGATGTCATAATATCTCCGACCTTAATATTATTATTTAATCCCTTTGCTACAGATCTTAAAGCTATATCTCTATCTGTAATAACTCCAACAACTTTATTATTGTCGCAAATAGGTATAGATCCAACGTTATATTCATTCATAAGTTGAGCAGCCTTTTCTACTGAATCATCTCTATTAACTGTTGCAACATTTTGAGTCATAACGTCTTTAACTTTCATAATAACACCTCCAAGCATAGTTTATCCACATACCTGTTTTTTATTTAAAAATTATTATTAATTTCTTAATTAATTATTATTTTTTATATTTAATCCTATTTATAGCTTAAATATATTTGCAAAATGTTGTATAATATTATATATTTCAATTAATAGGAATTATATATTTTTTTAGGAGTGATAACATAATGGCAAAAATAGCAAAAAGTGCCGTACCCAATGCTTTTACTTTAGGAAATTTAGGTTGTGGAGTTATGTCCTTAATGATGACATTTCAACAAAATTATAAATGGGCTGCTTTATTTATACTAATTGCAGGTTTAATGGATAGATATGATGGAAGAGTCGCTAGGTTTTTGAAAGTTGATAGTCCTATTGGTAAAGAATTAGATTCTTTAGCTGATTTAGTTTCTTTTGGTGTAGCACCTTCTATATTAACTTTTCATATTTATAATTTTAGTAATTTAGGAATACTAGGCTATTTATTAGTATTAATGTTCCCTATAGCTGGGGCTTACAGACTTGCTAGATATAATATTACTGAATTTGATGGTTCTTTTTCTGGTATACCAATAACTTTAGCTGGTATGTTCATGGCTTTATATTCTTTAATTACCTTAAATAGGATTGGCTCTTTAAGCTTAACTGTAATTTTGATAATAACATTATCTTATCTTATGGTTAGTAATATAAAATTAAAAAAATTCTAAAAAATCGTGGGTTACCACGATTTTTTAGATTAAATCTTTTTTATGCTTTCTAAATATTCTCCGTTTAATTCATTTATGTTTGAATCTAAACACATATTTAATGTTAAGTAATCCTCTCTTTCTTTATCAAAATTATATAAATTTTCTTGTAAAAAATCTAAAAAATATTCATCTGGATAAAATATCTCCACTTTTTTTCACCTCTTTAACTTATTTGCTTATTTTCACATCATATTTAAAAGTATCGTTATTTATATTCATTTTATTCCTATCTAATAAACTTGTTACTAAAGCAATATAAATAAATTATAACGTAATACTCTTTAAAGATTGACACTTAAAATATGTCATTACAAAATTCAATTAAAAGTTAACCCCCAATTTGGAAAATATATATTTACTGTAAAAAACATTTGACCAAAATTAAAGATTCTAATTTATTTTTTTAAATTTATATGTGTTCTAAATTGTTGTTCCGCCATTTAACAAGTTACAATTTGAAACCATATATTTTAATAAAAAGTAAATTAGAATCTTTTATTGAACTAAATTATCTTTAAAGCATATATCTCTTTTTTAAACTAATAATAGCACAATTAACTTTTAACTTATAATTTCTTTAATATTCGTAGAAACAACTTCCTCCTATAAACTCTCGTAATATAGAATTATCTGGAACTAAACTCATATCAACTTCTTTAAAAAAGTTTAAAAAACTTTTTAGCCTAGTTGCTTCATAATGAACACTACTATTTTTATCTATTTTATCAAGCTCTACAATTGCATATTTTTTTAATATACAAAGTTCATAAACTATTGTAGAATTAAACATTACATCTGCATTTTCTTGAAATACAAATATATTTTTATCTTCTCCTCTTTTTATTGATGGCCACATTTTTAATGTTTCTTCTCCGCCATAACCCCTTGATAGATAATCTCTAACTAATCTTCTTATTATTCTTACATCAGTTGTAGATACTCTATTATGATTGTCTATATTTAGTTGAGTTAATGCACTTATATATATTTTAAATTTATTTTTATCTGGTATTTTTTTTGTCAATATTGGATTCAGTCCATGTATTCCTTCTACAATTAATATACCATTTTTAGGCAGCTTTATCTTTTTCCCATTATATTCCCTTTTTCCTTTTTTAAAATTAAAAGTAGGTATTTTAACTTCTTCTCCATTTAATATATGTTTTAAATCTTCATTAAATAAATCTATATCTAAAGCATCAATAGATTCAAAATCATAATCTCCATTTTCATCTTTTGGAGTATCTTCTCTATTAACAAAATAGTTATCCAATGAAATAGGTACAGGAATTAAACCATTAACTCTTAGCTGTATTCCTAATCTATTAGCAAAAGTAGTTTTTCCTGATGATGATGGTCCTGATATCAATACTATTTTTATGTTCTCTTTTTCATATATCATATCTGCTATGTTGGCTATTTTCTTTTCATGCAAGGCTTCCGATACTCTTATTATGTCTTTTATCTCACCATATACGACCTTATCATTTAATGCCCCTACATCTGCTACATCTAATATTTTTCCCCATTTTTCTGTTTCTCTAAATATTTTTGTAAGCTTTTTATACTCAATAAATTCTGGTATAGTAAAAGGATCTTTCTCTCTAGGGTATCTTAATATAAATCCTGGTTCATAATACATAATATCAAACTTTTTAATGGCTCCTGTTGAATATGCCATAGGACCATAAAAATAATCATATCTGCCATCTAATTCATATAGTTTAACTTTTTCCTGTGGAATATGCTTTAAAAGCCTAACTTTATCTTTCATTTTGTACTCTTTAAATATGTTTATAGCTTCTTCTTTTTTAATTGAAATTTTATTAATCTTTATATCTTTATCTATTATTTCATTCATTTGATTTTTTATTTTTAATATATCATTTTCATTTAATGCTAATTTTTTATGAATCTCACCATACAATCCTTTGCCTAAAGAATGTTCTATAATAACAGTAGATTCAGGATATAAATCTAAAACTGCTTTTATAAAAATAAATTGTAAAGTCCTAACATAAGTTCTTAATCCTATTTCATCTGTTATATCTACAGGGATGAATTTCCCTCCTTTTTTTACTTTGGAAGTTAATTCATAATATTCCTTATCTATTTTTCCTAAAACAATAGGTATATTATTTTCTAATTTATTTTCCTTTACGATATCATACAAAGTTTTATCTCTAGATACTAGAATATTATTACCATTAGGCATTTTCATCTTTAATTCTTCCATTCCATTCATCTCCTTATTTTAGGCTGTAATATTATTATAATTCAAATTATTATATTTTGTTACCTATATTCATTCATATTTTTATTTAAATTTGCCACAATATGATTATAAGGAGGTTTACATATGTTTATAGTCTTAATCAGAACTATAATTTTATATATTTTGGTTATATTGTCTATGAGACTAATGGGCAAAAAACAAATAGGTGAATTGGAACCTTTTGAACTAGCTATAACAATAATGATCTCAGAATTGGCTTCACTACCCATGCAAGATTCTCGTATACCTTTATTACACGGAATAGTTCCTATATTAACTCTTTTAATAATTCAAAATCTATTTTCTCTTATTCAACTTAAAAGCGAAAAAATAAGAAGCTTAATTAATGGAGAACCTAGTATATTAATAGAAAAAGGAAAAATAGACTTTCAAGAATTAAAAAATCAAAGGTTTAACATAAATGATTTAATGGAAGAATTAAGGCTTCAGGGATATTATGATTTAGAAAATATAGAATATGCAATTTTAGAAACTAGTGGGCAATTATCTATAATCCCTAAAACAGAAGAATTACCCGTTACTAAAAAAGATTTATCCCTGGAAATTACTCAAGAAAAATTGCCTGTAACATTAATATTAGATGGAAAAATTAACAAAAAAAATTTAAAGCTAATAAAAAAGGATGAAAAATGGTTAGAAAACAAATTAAAAAAAGATAATATTAGTTCCTATGATGAACTATTAATAGCTATTTTAAATTCTAAGGGTAATTTATATTACCAAAAAAAATAAAAATATAAGTAGGTGGTATTATTAAAAGAAGTATAACATCATTTATATTATTTTTAATTTTAATTTTTATTCTTGTTAACTATTCATTTAAATTAAATACTACTTGTATAAATTTCATGAATCAATGCAATGAATTAGAAGAACTAGTTTCTTCTGAATACTGGGAAAAAGCATATGGTAAATCTTTAAAATTATTTAATAATTGGCAAAATGACCATTTTGTTATTTCTATAGTTATAAATCATTCAGAAATAGATAATATAAACAATGAATTATGGAAACTTACTCAGTATGTAAAATGTAAAAATAAAGATGAGTCTTTAAGTTCCATCCATGTAGTTAAATTTTTATTAGAACATATTATTAATATGGAAAAAATTAATATAGAAAACATATTATAATATTAGTATGTTTTAATATATAAGCATATACTAATATAATATATATTACTCACAATTCGCTTACTATACTTTTAAAAAATATACAAATGAATTATAATTAAATTGTGGAAAATATTTAAGTAATAATTTATAATATAATTATAGTTATAAAACAAGTCCCACAGGGACTTAATTAGTCCCGTATTTATTTTTAAATTTATTTTGGAAGGTGGAATTTAAAATGGCATTAGTAACAACTAAAGAAATGTTCAAAAAAGCTTATGAAGGTAAATATGCTATAGGAGCATTTAACATTAACAATATGGAAATATTACAAGGAGTTGTAAATGCTGCTAAAGCTGCAAACTCAGCTGTTATACTTCAAGTATCTGCAGGAGCTTTAAAATATGCTGGTCCTAAATACTTAAAAGCAATGGTAGATGCAGCTATAGCTGATACTGGAATAGATGTAGCTCTACACTTAGATCACGGTTCTAGCTTAGATGTTGTAAAATTAGCTATCGACAATGGATTTACTTCTGTAATGTTTGATGGTTCTCATTATGATTATGAAGAAAATGTAGCTAAGACTAAAGAGGTTGTAGAATACGCTCATTCTCATGGTGTTGTAGTTGAAGCCGAATTGGGAGTATTAGCTGGAGTAGAAGATGATGTACAAAGTGATGTACATATCTATACTGATCCAGACCAAGCTGTAGACTTTGTAAATAGAACAGGTGTTGATTCTTTAGCAATAGCTATAGGAACAAGTCACGGTGCTTATAAATTTGCTGGAGAAGCTCAATTAAGATTCGATATATTAGAAGATATTCAAAATAAATTACCAGGATTCCCAATAGTTCTTCATGGAGCATCTTCTGTAGATCCAGAATCTGTTGATACTTGTAATAAATATGGTGGAGAAATAAAAGGAGCTAAAGGAGTTCCTGCTGATATGCTTAGAAAAGCATCTTCTATGGCAGTATGTAAAATAAACATGGATACAGACTTAAGATTGGCTATGACAGCTGGTATAAGAAAAGTTCTTTTTGAAGATACAAAACAATTCGATCCAAGAAAATATTTAGGTGAAGGTAGAGCAAGAATAGAAAAAATCGTTGAAGATAAAATAAAGAACGTTTTAGGTTCAACTGATTCTTTAAAATAAATATCATAAAAACCATACTAAATAATTAATATAATGAGGCTGTTGCACTAAAAATAAATTCTACAATATATTGTGTTAAATTCACAAGAATATATTGTATGTAAATTTTTTAATGCAACAGCCCTATTTTTTAATATTAGTTTGTATAATACATAATATTCTAATACAAAAAAAGTTCTTTATTTTTTTAAATAAAAATAAGGAATTACTGAGTGCAATCTTGGATAACAAATTTTAAGTTTTATATGATTCTTTTATTAATACTAAAACTTACTTATTAATTGCATATATAATTTTTAGCTCTAAAATATCTATTTTTGCATATAATTATAAACATTTTTAATTATGATATTTACAGATCCGTCCCCTACTCTTTTTACTTCAAACCTTGATTCATCGTGATAGGACTCTTCATTTATATATAAATCAATATCTTTATCCACTTTTATTCTTATTCTTTTAAATTTTTTATCTACCCATTCTTTATCCACAGATATTTTATCTTTTACTCCTTGCTCAGAAATAAAACCTTCATAATTTAATTTAATATCTGGATTATCTCCAAATATATCTTTGGAAACTTCTTTTACATCTATAGTATCTTCTTCCTTTAATAACTTATTTACCGTTCTTATTATTTTTTCTGATGTGTCCGCATTTTCATTTAAGTTAGCCTTAGCCCACTTCTCTGTAGCCTTCACAAAATTTTTTGTGGCATCTCTTTCGTTCTCTACTATTTTACATCCCAAGTATTTACTTATAAAATAATTTGAGCCATATTCTTCTTTATCTTTAGATTTTTTCTGTTTATCTATAACCATTAAATTAAACTCTTGATCTTCTCTTATAGGTTTTATAAAAGCACATTTTTGTATCTTTTGAGCACTGGCAGGTAATCCTGTAAATTCTGGCACTATATCTATACCTATTTTATCTTCTACCATATCCACTACATGAATATAATTTTTAACATAATCCATTTTTAGTATAGCTAACATTGGACCATATTCTGTAGATATAGAAACTATCATTAAATCACAAGAAGATATATTATCATTTCCTTTCATTAGTATAAATAGTTGTCTAGCCAATTCTTTAGACACATCTAATAAATCATTTTGACCATTTAAATACTCTTGAGAAAGTTCTTTTACTATATTTCTCTCTTCATTAAAAACAGCATATTTTAATTCTTCATCCTTTAAACATCTATCTACGTGCTTTAAAATAAACTTATATATCTCATCATCTAATCTTAATTTATATTCATTTAATATAGGTTCCTCACTATTGTTGTCTAGTATATGTATTATAGCTTCGTTAATATTTACTTCTTTTATGTATTCCAAAAATAACACTCCTTATTTACATTATTTAACATATACATTATATTTCAAACTCTACATAAATTCAAAATTCTATAACAAATATATTAACATAAAAATTTTATTCTTTCCAAAACTCCTTTATATAATTTTAATAAACTACTAATAATTAAACGTATTAATTATATTTTACTTTAACTTTCTGCTACTCTTGGAATTATTTTTTATATTTATTGCTTTATTTATTACATAACAAATATATTAAATTAGAATTTAGAATTATTCCACATACTTGCTACCTTATCAGAATTCACTGATATAGTTTCGCATATTTTAGCCCTGAAATATCTAATTTTTTACTACTAGCATAAACTTATAAAATTCCTACTATATTTTAATTTCATTTCTAATAATTCAAATGAATTTTTAATAGAAAATTAAGATACTTATAAATTGTTTTTATAACTATTATGGTACAATATTAATATAAATTAACATAATAATATCATTGATTATCCATACTAGGAGTGATTTTATTGAAAGAAATAGAAACTAGAATAATAAAAATAAATGTAAAAGAAATTAGAAAAAAATTATTAAATTTAGGTGCAATAAAAGTTAAAGAAGAAAATCAAATAAATAATATATATGATTTTCCTGATAAAAAGTTATTAAACAATAAAGGTTATGCAAGAATTAGATATATAAAAGACATTATTAAAAATGAAGAACATTGTTATATGACTGTAAAAAAACTTATAAGCCAAGATAAATACAAAATTATGGAAGAAAATGAAGCTGAAATATTGGATCCTAAAGAAGGAGAAAATATTTTTAAAGCCTTAGGATTAGAATTAATAGAATCTATATCAAAATTTAGAGAAAGCTATAAATATAAAGAAACTTTAGTGGAAATAGATATTAATGATAAAAGTTTTTGTCCTTTCCCTTATATAGAGTTAGAATCTAATAATGAGGATGAAGTAAAAGAATTAGTAGCATTATTGGGTTATTCTATGGATGATACTACTTCAAAAACTATATATGAAATATTAAAAGAAGAAAAGGTAAAATAATATATGTTTGGATACGTTACACCCTGTAAAATGGAACTTAAAATAAAAGAATATGAAAAATTTAGAGCTTATTATTGTGGTTTATGTAAAACTATTAAAAAGGATTATGGTGAATTGCCTAGAATGACTATAAATTATGATATGACCTTTTTAGGCATATTATTAGACTCATTAGAAGATAATAAAAATACCTTTACAAAAGTGCATTGTATTATTCATCCTATAAAAAAGAAAGTTATCATAAACAATAATGAAGCGTTAAAATATGCAGCATTTTTTAATGTGGCTTTAAGTTATTATAAACTTTTAGATAATATAGAAGATGATAATTCTATTAAAAGTAATATATCTTCTAAATTTTTAAAAAAATACATACACAAAAACAATAATTTATTTGAAAAACATATCCACACTGTGAATAATTCTTTGAAAAATTTATATGATTGTGAAAAAAATTATGAAGGTAAAAATATTGATGAAATCTCTCACCATTTTGCCCATCTAACAGGGTATATACTATCTTCATATAAAGATTTTTATTTTAAAGATACTCTTTATTGGTTAGGATACAATCTAGGAAAATGGATTTATATAATTGATGCTTTTGATGATTTAGAAAAAGACATGAATGAAAATAAATTTAATGTTATAAACAATGTTTATAATAAAAATAATTTAAATTATAAGGAATTTAGAGATAGTATAAAAGACAAAGTAGATTTTCTACTAGTAAATTGTGCAAATGCTTGTTTAAATAATTTTAACACTATGCCTATTGTAAAGAATAAAGGTTTATTATATAATATTTTACAATTTGGTTTAATGGAAAAAATGGAACGAATATTAAAAGGAGTGAACATAGAAAATGAATCCTTATGAAATTTTAGGAATAAATAAAAATGCCTCTAAAGAAGAAATTCAGCAAGCTTACAGAAAACTAGCTAAAAAATATCATCCTGATCAATATGCTGATAATCCTCTTAGAGATTTAGCTGAACAAAAAATGCGAGAAATTAATAAAGCTTATGACTATCTAATGAAAAATAGCACTTCTCAAGGTTATAATTCAAATAATTATAACAGTAATTCTTCTAATGATTATGCTTCTATAAAATATGATATAGAAAGAGGTAATATATCATCTGCAGAACAAAAATTGAATAGAATAAATATAAGAAATGCTGAATGGTATTATCTTATGGGACGTGTAAATTATTCTAAAGGTTGGTATGATGTAGCCTATAATTATTTTAATAATGCTTATAATTTAGATCCATCAAATTTTGAATATAGAGATGCTTTAAATCAAATGAGTAGAAATAATAATTCTTATAGAAAACCATACTATTCTGAAAGAAGAAGTGACCCTGATATGTGTAAAATTTGTGGAACTCTTTATTGTATGGATTGTTGCTGTGAATGTTGTGGGGGAGATTTTATTAGTTGTTGCTAAAATAATTTGGGGAGATGATAGTTTATGAAAACTACCCATTTAAAATCTTCACATATAGCTAAAGGTGGAATATTTACGGCTATAAGTTTTTTGCTTATTTATCTAAGTACTATATTACCAATAAATAAGTTATCTTTGTTAGCTACTGCTTCCGCTATTATTCCTATATCTATAATAAGTACAAATATAAAAAATGGTTTTTTAGTATACTTATCCACATCAATTTTATGTTCCCTAATAGTTGGTATAAGTAGAAGTACTGTAATTTTTTATATAGTATTTTTTGGACTATATGGAATAATCAAATATTATATAGAAAAATTAAATAAACTCTATATAGAAATAATATTAAAATTTATATTTTTTAATATATCTTTATTAATCTTATTTTTTATATACAAATTGTTTTTTAAGGGCATACCTATGCTAAATAAATATAAATATAAATATACATATATATACTTTATTATAGCTCAAATAGCTTTTATTGTATTTGATTATATTTTAACTTTATTTATATTTTATATTAATAAACATTTTGTTAATAATACAAAGTTTTAGCTTATTGACAAAATTATTCAATTTGTTATAATAAGTTTTGTTAATATAAATATTGCCCATTCGCCAAATGGTAAGGCACCTGCCTCTGGAGCAGGCATTTGTTGGTTCGAATCCAGCATGGGCAGCCATGAGAGTTCTTTTTTTAAAGGACTCTTTTTATTTCGTAAACTTTTTATATAATATTTCAATTCTAATAAGAAAAATTATACTTTAAATTAACTCTTTACTAATAAAATAACCTTACTTGCACACAATATATATATAAATTTTAAGTGAGGTGTATAAATTGAATTGCAGAGTTAAAAATAAATTTATATTTTACTCTTTATTTGTAATATTGCTAACAAGTATTTTACTAATACCCATATATAGTGCTAAAGCTTATAAAAATATTTCTCCAGAGGAAATAAAACAAATTTCATCAAATCCATATTCTACTGCCCTAATAATAGATGTAAGAACTCATAAAGAATTTAGTAATGGTCATATACCTAATAGCTTAAACATTCCAATAAATGAATTTAAAAATACGATATTATCTAAAAATATAGATAAAGATACTAAAATAATTATTTATTGCAATAATGGTATACGTGCTAAAAACGCCTCAAATCTATTAGATAAATTAGGATTTACTAATATATATGTTTTAGATCAATTAAATTCATGGCCTTATCCTTTAGAATATTAATAAAAAATATATATTTATTAATCCCTTGACAACATATGGATCATAATATAAAATTGAGTATAAATTAATATTAAAAGCTTTGAACAAGAGTAGTAGTATTTATTCTATATAAAGAGAACTGTTGGTTGGTGGGAAACAGTATAGAAAAATATGAACTTGCTTGGGAGCCTGTCTATAAAAAGTAGACACGGGTAAAACCGTTATTTTTATAAGAGAAATCTATAATTTATAGGTTTAATTAGAGTGGTACCGCGAATAACCCTTCGTCTCTATAGGAGATGAGGGTTTTTTTATTTAATTATGTAATTTACTCATATAATAATTTATAAAATACAAGGAGGATTATTATGGGAAACTATAGTACTAAAATCGATGAAAAGTGGCAAAAAAGATGGGAAGAAAATTCTCTATCTAAATTTAACAATGAAAATTTAGATAAAAAATTATATGTACTTGAAATGTTTTCTTATCCATCAGGAAGTAAACTACACGCAGGTCACTGGTTTAACTATGGACCTGTAGACTCTTGGGCAAGATTTAAAAGAATGCAAGGATATAATGTCTTTCAACCTATGGGGTTTGATGCTTTTGGTCTTCCTGCTGAAAACTTTGCAATAAAAACAGGTATACATCCAAAAGATTCTACCTTTAAAAATATCGAAACTATGGAAGCTCAATTAAAAGCTATGGGTGCTATGTTTAACTGGGAAAATGAAATTATTACCTGCTCACCAGATTATTATAAATGGACTCAATGGGTATTTTTAAAACTTTATGAAAAAGGATTAGCTTATAAAAAGAAAGCACCTGTTAATTGGTGCCCAAGTTGTAATACTGTTCTTGCTAACGAACAAGTTGTAGATGGGAAATGTGAAAGATGCGATAGTAATGTTGATAAAAAAAATCTTGAACAATGGTTTTTAAAAATTACTGATTATGCTGATGAATTATTAGAAAAACTTGATGAATTAGATTGGCCTGAAAAAACTAAAGCTATGCAAAAACACTGGATTGGAAAATCTGTAGGTTCTGAAGTTACATTTAAAGTAGCAGATTCAGACTTAAGCTTTAATGTATTTACTACAAGAGTTGATACTTTATTTGGAGTTACTTATGTAGTTTTAGCTCCAGAAAATGATTTAGTAGATAAACTAACTACAGAAGAAAATAAAACTGCAGTTGAAGCATATAAAGAACAAGCTAAAAAACAATCTGATATAGAAAGACAATCTATTACTCGTGAAAAAACTGGTGTATTTTCAGGTTCTTATGCTATAAATCCTATAAATGGTAAAAAGATACCTATATGGATAGGAGATTATGTATTAAATACTTATGGAACAGGTTGTGTAATGGCAGTTCCTGCTCATGATGAAAGAGATTTCGCTTTTGCTACTAAATATGAACTTCCTATAGAAAGAGTTATAGAAGGCGGTGATTCTCTTCCTTACACAGAATATGGCAAAATGATTAACAGTGGAGAATTTGATGGCCTATCTGGTTCAAAAGCAAAAGAAGCAGTGATTTCTAAGTTAGAATCTATGAATCTTGGTAAAAAGAAAGTTAACTATAGATTAAGAGATTGGCTTGTATCTAGACAAAGATATTGGGGAGCTCCTATTCCTATAATTTATTGTGAAAAATGTGGTACAGTAGAAGTTCCAATAGAACAACTTCCTGTAGAACTTCCATATAATGTTGAATTTTCTCCGGATGGTAAATCTCCTTTAAGCAAATGTGATGATTTTATACACACAACTTGCCCAAAATGTGGTGGTCCAGCTAGAAGAGAGGCAGATACGTTAGATACTTTTGTATGTTCTTCTTGGTATTATTTAAGATATCCAGATAATAAAAACAGTGAAGCCGCTTTTGATCCTGAATTAATCAATAAAATGCTTCCAGTTGATAAATATGTTGGAGGTCCTGAACATGCTTGCATGCACCTTTTATACGCTAGATTTATAACTAAAGCTTTAAGAGATATGGGTTATTTAAACTTTGATGAACCTTTTTTATCACTTACTCATCAAGGCTTAATATTAGGACCTGATGGTTTAAAAATGAGTAAATCAAAAGGAAACACTATTTCTCCTGATGATTATATAAAGGAATTTGGTGCAGACGTATTTAGAATGTATTTAATGTTTGGGTTTGATTATACAGAAGGTGGCGCTTGGAGCGACGATGCTATAAAATCTATTGGTAGATTTGTAGATAGAGTGGAAAGAATATTAGAAAATGCTAGAGAAGAGATAAAAAATGCTAAAAATAATAAATCTACTATGGATAAAGATGAAAAAGAATTAAACTATATAAGAAATAATAGTATTAAATCTATAACTGAAGATATAGATAAAATGCAATTTAATACTTCTATAGCAAGATTAATGGAATTTACAAATGCATTATCTAAATATTTGGGTAATAATACTACTAAAAACTCTTCATTCTTAAAAGAAAGTATAATTGACTTTATAACATTATTAGCACCTTTTGCTCCTCACTTTGCTGAAGAACAATGGGAACTTATAGGAATGAATTCTTCTGTTTTTAATGAAAAATGGCCTGAATTTGATCCTAAAGCCTTAATAAAAGATGAAGTTGAAATAGCTATACAAGTAAACGGTAAAATAAGAGCTAAAATAAATATATCTACTAGTTCATCAGAAGATGAAATAAAAGAAGCTGCTTTAAGCAATGAGGATATTAAAAACTTTATAGGCGATAAAGAAATTAAAAAAGTTATAGTAATAAAAAATAGATTAGTTAATATAGTTGCTAAATAAAATTAAAAGGTTATCTCAAAATAAAAATGGATTTAATTTTAAACCATAAATATAAATAATACATTCATAAACAATTTATACAATTCAAGAAGTTCTTAATTTGACGGAATTAAAAATTTAAGTAATTCCTCACAGAATGTTAGGAACCGGTAATGAAGACAGGATGTCGCCTCTACCGGGTAGAAAATTTTTAATGGAGTCAAATTAAGAACTTCTAAGCTTATTCACATACTTATTACATATATTATTTTATATTTACTGCATTAAATTTTTGAGATTTCCTATTTAATAGCTTATTCAATAATTAACTATATAATTTATGATTTAAAATTTATGGAATAAAATTTAGATGCCATATTAATTAGTTTAAAAATTACCCAATATTATTTATACATTTCTATAGTTTTTTCTGTGGATTTTAGAAGGCTATTTAACTCAAATACTTCTCCTTCTTCTATAAGCTTATTTAATTGTACTTGATATCTGTTAGAGTCTGCAATTTTTCCCATAGACTGTAATGTTAAGATATTATCCATTATATAAGATACTAAACTTGATTTTACTTCAAAAAGCTTTTGTGCATCTTTTATTTCATCTTTTATTTCCATCATAAGTTTATCTAAATTAAAAGCTGCATCTGCTGCTGATTTAAGCTTTAATTTTATATCATTAGGTATTTGATGTTTATATTTATAATTTAATGAATGTTCTATAGTAGCCCAAAAATTCATAGCTAATGTTCTTATTTGAAGCTCTGCTAAAATTTCTTTTTGCCCCTCTGCCATACTAACAGGATATTTTATAATCATATGATAACTTCTATAACCACTATTTTTAACATTGGTTATATAATCTTTTTCATATATTATTTGCATATCTTTTCTCTGTCGTACTAATTCTACTACTTTTTCTATATCACTAGTAAATTGACACATTATTCTTATACCAGCTATATCCTCCATTTCATAACCAATTCTATCTAATGGTATATTGAATTTGTTTGCTTTTTCTAATATACTAGAAATTTCCTTTACTCTTCCTGTAACAAATTCTATAGGAGAATATTCATTTTTTTCTCTATATTCTTTTCTTATACTTCTTAGCTTAACTTTAAGTTCTTCTACTGCTTGCTTATATGGAATTAAAAAAGTTTTCCATTCACCTAGTGCCATAGCTTTCACCCTTTTCAATATATGCTTTAAATTTTACAAGTTATTTCATATTCCCCATTATCATTATACATTATTTTGACATTACAATATAATTATAATTGGATATTTGATATAATTATAATATCAGATATGAATGCGAAAATGAAGGTGATAATTTTGAATTATGATGAATCACATAAAAATAATAGTGAGGAGTGGCCAATATATAAAAAAAATAGTGCTGAGTGGTTAAAAGAAAAATCCCTTTTATATAACAAAGAAGTCACCTGTCCTGTGTGTGGCAATATCTTTAAAGCAAAGTCTATAAAAACTTCCTCTTATAGAGTTGTAAAAAAAGATTCTGATCTTTTTATACGATATTCTATTATAAACCCTTATTTTTATGATGTTTGGGTTTGTACTGAATGTGGCTATGCAGCTATGAAAAGCGACTTTAATAAAATAAAATCTTTTCAAATAAATTCTGTAAAAGAAAGAATAAATCCTAATTGGGTTCCTAGGGAATATCCTGAAATATATAATATAGATATAGCTATTGAAAGATTTAAATTATCTTTATTAAACTATGTAGTTATAGAATCTGCTGCCAGCAAGAAAGCATTTAATTGTTTAAAATTAGCTTGGATGTATAGATTGAAAAACAATCACGATAAAGAAAATTTATTTTTAAATCAAGCTTTAGAATCTCTTAAAGAAGCCTATTCTTCTGAGGATTTTCCTATATACGGTATGGATAATTATACTACCTTGTATCTAATAGCTGAATTGATGAGAAGAACTGGCAATACTAAAGAAGCCTTACGTTTGTTTAGTAATATTATAACATATCCTGGTATTTCTAGTAGATTAAAAAATTTAGCTAGAGATCAAAAAGATCTTATAAAAGAACAAATGAATGAAATCGATTCTAATACTGTAAATGATATATCTATGGAAATTGATAAAAAAGATAATACTAAGTCCAAAGGTAGATTTTTATCTAAATTTATAAATAAAATAAAATAAATGTCAATTAAAAATCCCGTAAATTAAATAATTTTTACGGGATCAAAATTTATATGATCACACGAGGTTAAATAGTACTCTATTCCATCTCTTAATCCTTCTAATGACTTAGTTGCACTTATCCCATGTAAATGCCCATATATAACCTTCTCTACATTATATTCCTTTAAAAGCTCAGTTATTGGTGAATCCTCAAATTTATCATTAGTAGCAGGATAATGTAACATAACTATAAATTTTTTCATTCCTGCTTTTTTAGCTTCATCTAATGATAACCTTAGTCTTATGAGTTCTCTTCTATATATTTTTTCATCATGACTAGTAAAATTATCTGATGGCTTAGGACTCCATCCTCTTGTACCACATATGGCATAATCTTCATATGTATAAAAATTATTTTGTATAAAGTTCATATCTTTATATAATTTATTTAATTTAGTTATAGAATTCCACCAATAATCATGATTACCTTTTATTAAAATTTTTCTTCCACTTAAATCATGAATCCATCCTAAATCATTCAAACCGTCTTCTATTTTCATAGACCATGAAATATCTCCAGCTATAAGTATTGTATCATCTTTAGTTATTTTTCTCTCCCAGTTTTCTTTAATTCTCTCATGATGCATAACCCATTTATCACCAAATATATCCATAGGTTTATCCTCATTGAAAGCTAAGTGTAAATCTGATATTGCATATAAGCTCACTATATCACCTCTATTATTTTATTCTTTCATCTATTTCCATAACATATGCTATTACTTTTGCTACTGCATCATATAACTCATAGGGTATAGAATCGCCTATATCTATATTAGTTAAAAGATTTGCTAATTCTTTATCATAAACTATAGGTACCTTCTCTTCTGAAGCCTTTTCTAAAATTTTATCTGCTACATATCCCATACCAGCAGCCGTAACCACTGGCGATGTATAACTTTCTTCATATTTTAAAGCTGCAGCCTTTTTTCTTTCATTCAAAATAATCACCCAATCTTTTATTATGCTTTAATATCAATAGCATTTAAATTGTTATCATTAAAAAATTTTCTACAATTCGATATATTAAATATTTCTGCCTTTTCTTCTACTTTTATAAAAATATTATACCCCATACTGCTCATATCTTCTATAAGTTTATTTTTATCCTTATTTAACAAGCCTACCCATTCCTTCATAGTCTTTATATTAATTTCCATATTATTATTCTTGAGAGTAATATAAGCATCTACTATATCCATATTGGCTGTAGCTATAGATGTAGCTATCTTTACATTACTAGAATCTATTTTCTTTCCTTTACTTCTTTCATCTTTTATTATGATTTTACAATCACATTCATTTTGTTTAAAGTTTAAAGGTAAATCTAAATAATAATATTCATTAGATATAGTATTAAACATTTTGAAATTATTTATATTATTTTTTAATATACTTATTACTTTATCATAGGATGAATTATTAACATCTTTCAATGAATCCATAAGATTTTTTACTATGTCTTTGATCTCATTTGTTTTTATATTTATTTGTTCTTTTACACTTGAAGAATCTAATTGTTGTGCCTTATTATTTGATATGTCTATTGTTTTAGTCTTAATATTTTTTGTAGATTCTGTTGATAAGTTTTGTTCAATTCCTTTAGTTATTTCTATTTTTACCTTTAACCCTAACATTTCCTGTTCTTCTTTAGTAAAGTTTTTTAATATTTCATTTACATCCTTTTCAGCTAATATTAAATCCTTCACTAAATTTATGTTTTCTTCGTTTCCTGTTGCCATAAGTGTTTTAAAAGTACTTATCAGCTCATTTCTAGCAATATTTTCATTTTTAATACTTGTCTGATTTTCTATTGTTTTTGATTGTATACTATTTACCAAAATATCTCTATCAGATATATTTTTATCAGATATTATCCCTCTATTATACATGCTAGATTTATTTAATTCTTTGTAAGTATTATTTATCTTATTATAAATATTAGATTCTTTAAAAATCTCTTTAAAAGCTTTTATATTTTCTTCGGTCAAATCTATATTACTTTCTAATAAAACAAATAAATCTTCTTCTGTTAAAGTTTTTAGCTCATTAAAGAATCCCTTTAATACATCTTTTATATATTGACCTTTAGGATTTTGTAAATCTATACCTTTACCCTTTATATAATTTTCAATAAACAGATCTCCCTCTTTAGGATTGTTTTTTAACTTTTCCATAAAATTTGATAAATTTACAACTTTTAATATATTGTCCTTAGTTAAAGGTATATTATGCTTTATCATTTTTTCTAATAAAGAATAATCTTCTTTACTTAGTTTTATATTCTCCTTAAGTAACAAATCTTCTATAGAATTTTGTTCTGTTTGTTTATTCTCTGCTATATTGCCTTCTAAAAATTTTAAAACTAATTTTCCATCTTCAAATCCTAAAACTTTAAATTTAAGTAATCCATTAGGCAACTTTCCTTTTAAATCTTCAATAGATGCTTTAAACTGCCATCCGTCCATCAGTTTTAATATTACTTCATCTGGGGTTACACCTTCACCCACTACTTTTGCAGCAAAAATTTGATCTATTTCAAAAGAAATTTTGCTAGATATTTTTTTTGTGCTATTATTATAAACATTATTTATATTTGAAATGCTTGACATATTATCATCACCTCTTATAAAACTTACTTTATTATCGTACTAAATTTATATTTACTAAATAAACTAAAAAAGAGAGCTAATTAATATATGCATAAATTAATATTAATTTATACTTGAGAATATTTTTAAATTTTATTATATAAAATAAACCCAAATTGCTATTTTTATATAAAAATAAATATACTTAAGAATTCATCAAAGTACAAAATACACATTAAACATATTACTTTTTAGTATAAAAAATGGGGCTATCTCACAATACACAAAAGTGTAATATAAGAAGTCCCATCTTTGTTTTATAATTAAGTTTTGTTTAAAAATTTAATCATTTATAAAAGATTTAACTATTTTTAAATATTTTATTGCTAGTTTATTTCATGATATTTTTATTAAATTATTCTTTATTTTCTTTCATGTAATATAGGAGATACACTTTTATATATAAGTACAGTTATTATAGATACTGCTACTCCTTTAAGTAAGTTAAATGGAATTATAGACCAATACACAAAACTTTTTAAATCTACTATTTTAGGATTTAATTTATTTCCTATAGCTACTATTGCTTCTATTGGGAAATTTAAAGCCTTTTCATATAATGGTAGAAGAACATAATAGTTAAATAATCCTGCTATTACAGACATACATATTGTACCTATAACTAATCCTAATAATGCCTCTTTTTTAGTTTTATGCCTCTTATAAATATATGATGAAACACCAACTAACACAGATCCTACTAAAAAGTTTGCAAATTCTCCTACGAAGACTGTGCCGCCTTTAAATATTCCATGTAATATATTTTTCATAAATTCTATTAGTATTCCTGCTACAGGACCTAACGCAAAACCACCTACCAATGCAGGTATATCACTTATATCGATTTTTAAGAACTCTGGAAATATAGGTATTGGAATTTCTATAAACATAAGCAAAAATCCTATGGTGCCTAATACTGATATCTTTACTAGCTTATTTAACTTATTATTTCTCATGTTTTACCTCCATTTTATATGCTTTAAAAATATTTCAAATAAAAAACCCTGATTATAATATCAGGGCTTTGTAATACCAATCACAATTGCAATCTTCTTTCATCCAGACTTTACTGTCGGCTTCGGAATCTAACCGAATCATGCTAAAAATAGCTCGCGGGCTTTACCGCCGGTGGGGAATTACACCCCGCCCTGAAGATATAAATATTAAGTTTTGTGCATTTTTATTATATATCATTGAAAGTCTTAATTCAATATTAATATTTATGCAATAATTTACTTTTTCATACTTAAAGAAATTCTATTTCTTTTTTCATCTACTTCTAATACCCTAACTTCTACTATATCTCCTACTTTTACTACATCTAAAGGATGTTTTACAAAACTGTCTGAAAGTTGACTTATATGTACTAAGCCATCTTGATGCACTCCTATATCTACAAAAGCTCCAAAATCAGCTACATTTCTAACAGTACCCATTAAAATCATATCTGGCTTTAATTGATTAATATCAACAATTCCTGTCTTTAATATAGGCTTAGGTAAATCTTCTCTTGGGTCTCTTCCTGGTTTTTTTATTTCTTTTATAATATCCAATAATGTAGGTTTTCCTATACCTATTTTATCACATATATTATCTATCCCTATATTACTAACTCTAGAATCTATATCCCGTAATTTATTGTTTTTTACATCATTTATATCATACTCTAATAAACTTAAAAATTTCTTAGTACTATCATAAGATTCTGGATGAACTCCTGTATTATCTAAAGGTTCTTCACTCTCCATAACCCTAAGGAAACCTGCACATTGCTCAAAAGCTTTCTGCCCTAATCTTTTTACTTTTAATAGTTCCTTTCTACTTTTAAACTTTCCAACTTCTTCTCTATAAGCTACTATATTTTTAGCTATAGAAGTATTAATTCCTGAAATGTAGGATAAAAGTGATGGTGTTGCAGTATTCAAATCTACTCCTACCGCATTAACACAATCTTCTACTATACCTTTTAATGACTCATCTAATTTTTTTTGAGATACATCATGTTGATATTGTCCTACACCTATAGATTTAGGATCTATTTTGACAAGTTCTGCTAGAGGATCTTGAAGTCTTCTTCCTATAGATATAGCTCCTCTTAAAGAAACATTTATATTTGGATATTCTTCTGTTGCTAATTTTGATGCAGAATAAACAGAAGCTCCTGCTTCAGATACTATAACATAATATACATCTTTCCCTTTTTCTTCTTTTATTTCTTTAAGCATTCTTGATATAACTTCCTCTGATTCTCTACTTGCTGTTCCATTTCCTAATGATATTACATCTACATCATGTTTGTATATTAATTCTTTTAATATTTTTATAGAACCCTCCACATCATTTTGTGGTGCTGTAGCATAAACTGTAGCTGTGTCTAATAACTTTCCTGTTTCATCTAATACCGCTATCTTACATCCTGTTCTAAATCCCGGATCATATCCCAAAACTACTTTACCTTTTATAGGTGCTTGCATTAAAAGAGCTTTTAAATTTTCTTTAAATATTTTTATTGCTCCTTCTTCTCCTTTTTCTGTTAACTCTGATCGGATTTCTCTTTCTATTGATGGGTATATCAATCTTTTTAAAGAATCTTTAATAGAATTTTCTATATAAACATCTGTATCTTTATTATTTTTTAATGTTTTAGTTTTTAAATATTCCACTATTTTATCTTCATTACAGGTAATTTTAACTGTTAATATTTTTTCTTTTTCTCCTCTATTTATAGCTAATATTCTATGAGATGGGATAGTTTTTACCTTTTCTTTATAATCATAGTACATCTCATAAGGAGTAGGCTCTTCACTTTCACCTTTAATTTCTAGTATACCTTCATTAAATACAAAATTTCTTATCCATTTTCTGTATTCTGCTTCATCAGATATAATTTCACTTATTATATCCATGGCCCCTTGAAGAGCATCTTCAACAGTTTTTACTTCTTTTTCTTCGTTTATAAACTCACTTGCATATATTTTTATATCTTCTTTAAAATTACCTTCTAGTATTAATTTAGCTAAAGGTTTTAGCCCTTTTTCTTCTGCTATAGTAGCTCTTGTCCTTCTTTTCGGTCTATATGGTCTGTATAAATCATCTACCTCTGTAACAGTTTTACAATTTAAAATAGATAATTTAAGCTCTTCTGTAAGCTTTCCTTGTTCATCTATAAGTCTTATAACATCTTCCTTTTTAGATTTCAAATTTCTTAAATATGTTAATCTTTCAAAAAGTTCTCTTAAAGTCTCATCACTCATTCCACCCGTTACTTCTTTTCTATATCTTGCTATGAAAGGAACAGTATTTCCTTGATCTAACAAATCTATAACTGCATCTATATATTTAATGGATATGTTAAGTTCTTTTGATAAAATACTATTTATATTGTTCATTTTTACCTCCAAAAATTAAATAAGTCACTAAAAAATATTATACCAGTTATATATTCTTTCGCAAATTAATATAAATTAAATTATAAACACTTTATAGGAGATATTATGAAAAATTTTACCAAATCATTTTATATAACTATTATTTTAACCTTTTTATGCTTTAGTATACAAACTGCTTTGTTTATAAAATCATTTAATGTAAACTCTGTGCTTAACAATATTGATTTAATATCATCTAATAAATTTAAGGGAAGACTGCCAGGTTCTATAGAAAATAAACAAGTTGCAGAATATATAAAGGATAATTTTAAGCGTAACAATCTACTTCCATTTGAAAAAGACTATTTCCATAACTTTGGTTGTTTTTATCCTAGTAAAATAAGTGGAACTCCTTACTTGAAAGTAATAGATTCTCAAGGTAATTTAGTTAAAAGTTATTCATATGGTAAGGATTTTAAAGAAGATATGCTTAATTTTAGAGAAAATTCTTTCTTATTTTCTAATAAAAATGTAATTATTCAAAATGATTTTATGAATATAAATTATAATAATGGTAATTTTCTTATATATGCCTCAGAGGATTACGCTTCTAACTTTAGAAGTTCTTTTGTAAAAGAAGCTCCTTATAATATGTATGTAGTCACAAATAAATTAGTTTTTTCTGAATTGAAAAACTTTATAGAATCAGGGTGTAAGATAATTTGTTTTATCCCTTATTCTATAAAAGAAACTGAACTTAATAACGTTGTAGGATATATAAAAGGAGTAAACCCTAATAATGCTCCTATCGTAATTTCTTCTCATTTTGATCATTTAGGTGAAGATTTAAACGGTACTATATATAGTGGAGCTTTAGATAATGCTTCTGGTACTAGTTTTATGCTAGAATTAGTCAAATACATTCAATCTTTAGGTACACCAGATAGAGATATTATATTTGTTTCTTTTAATGCAGAAGAATTTGGTTGCCTTGGTTCTAAAGCTTTTGTAGATAAGTATTATAACAAAATAAAAAATGCTACACTTTTAAATTTTGATATGATAGGAGGTAGCGAAAGTGTTCCTCTTTGTATAATGGGATCTGATAGGGATACTGCTAATACTCCTCTTATAAAAGAATTATCTACATTATGTGCATATAAAAATATTAATTTTAATTATATGTTTGAAAATGCTAGTGATCATTATTTTTTTAGAGAAAAAGGAATAAATGCTATAACATTTTGTGATAATGATACCTCTAAAATTCATACTCCTAAAGATAAACTAGAATTTATAAATAAAAATTCCATAAAAAGATGTTATGATGTAGCTTCACTAAAAATTATAAACTCCGCTTTTGGAGGAAATTTATTTTATATATACTATAAAGAATTTTTAATTGTATCCTCTGTTTTACTTCTTATATTTATAAAAATACAAAGGAAATATAAACTAAGAATTTAAATAAAATTCTACTTTGAATCTCATATAAAAAAATAGATTCAATTTTAACCCATAAATATAAATAATACACTCATAAGCAATTAATTTCTCTAATAAGTTCTAAACTTATTCATATGCTTATTACATATATTATTTATATTTACTACATTAAAATTGAATCTATTTATATATTTTCACTTTTTAAAATTTCCTTTTAAATACTCTGCTATAAACATATCTATGCCACCATTCATTACTGCCTCTACATTGCTAGTTTCTGCTCCTGTTCTATGGTCTTTTACTAAATTATAGGGATGGAATACATAAGATCTTATTTGACTTCCCCAACCCATATCTTTCTGTTCTCCTGTTAAATCTTCTATTTTTTCTTTATGAGACCTTTCTTTTAATTCTACCAGCTTTGATTTTAAAACCTTCATAGCTGTTTCCTTATTAGTATGCTGACTTCTTTCATTCTGACATTGCACTATAATTCCTGTTGGTATATGAGTTATTCTTACCGCAGATTCAGTTTTATTAACATGTTGTCCTCCAGCTCCACCAGCCCTATAGGTATCTATTTTTAAATCTTCATTTTTTATTTCTATTTCTTGGTCATCTGTTAATTCTGGTAATATTTCTATAGATGCAAAGGAAGTTTGTCTCTTACCATTTGCATTAAAAGGAGATATTCTAACTAATCTGTGTATTCCTTTTTCTCCTTTAAGATATCCATATACAAACTCTCCAATAATTTTTAAAGTTACACTCTTTATACCTGCATCCTCAGCCTCTAATAAATCCATAATTTTAACAGTAAATCCTTCTTTTTCTGCCCATCTAGTATACATTCTAAACAACATCTCTGTCCAATCCTGTGCATCCGTTCCACCCACACCTGAATGTAAAGTCATTATTACATTATTTCTGTCATACTCTCCAGATAGTAAAGTTTCTATTTTAAATTTTTCTATTTCTTCTTTTACATTTTTATACTCTAATAATATTTCTTTTTTCATATCATCATCTTCTTCTGATAACATTTCACAAAACGATATAATATCTTCTATACTACTTTTTAAATTATTATATTTAGTTAATTTATCCTTTAAATACTTTTCTTCTGCACTTATTTTTTGAGCTTTTTTTATATCATTCCAAAAATTGGGATTTTGCATTTCATTTTGTAACTCCGATATAGTCCTTTTCAATTTTTCTGTGTCAAAGAGACTCCCCAATTTCTTTTATTGTATTTTTAAGTTCATAGGAGTTACTTATTATTTCTTGAATTTCCAATATCATGCTATCACCTCTATTATTTACTTTAGGCACATAAAAATAAATAACAAGTCAAAAATAGAAATATATTTTATACCAGTCAGGAAAGCAACTCCAGCACTAGTATATCTACTAGATTTGATAATACAGCATAAAATAGACTGCCATACTAACTTGTTATTTATTTTTATGTGCCTTAAATATTATAAAACCAGAAACCAAATAAAAGTTTCCGGTTTTATTATAATATATTTTTATGCCATTCTACCACAACAATTTTTATACTTTTTACCACTTCCACAAGGACATAAATCATTTCTACCTATTCTATTTTCCTTTTTTATAGGTTGTTTCTTTACTGAATCCTTATCATAATTAGTTGATGTTTCTTTAGCTACCTTTTCTCTTTCGGGTGCTTTTTCTACTTCTACATGGAATAAGTATTTTACAGTATCTACTTTAATATTATAAATCATTTCCTCAAACATTTCGCTACCTTCAAATTGATATGCTTGAACTGGATCCTGTTGTCTATATGCTCTTAATCCTATACCTTGTTTTAAGTGGTCCATATCATCTATATGATCCATCCATTTAGTATCTACTACCCTAAGCAATATTACTCTTTCTATCTCTCTTATTTGTTCTTCTCCAATTTCTTTTTCTTTGTTACTATATATATCTTCTACTGTTTCTATTAACTTTTCTTTTATTTCTTCATCTGATAAATTACTTATTTCTTTTACACTTATTAATCCTTTTGGTAAACATATATCTTCTAAATAATTAATAAGATTTTGAAGCTCTGTTTCGAATTCTTCTTCTACTCCTGAAATATGAGAATCAACTGCAGTATAAACCACATCTTTCATCATATCTCTTATTTGATGTTTTAAATCTTCTCCTTCTAAAACTTCACTTCTTTGTTTGTATATTATTTCTCTTTGTTTATTTATTACATCATCATATTGTAATAAAGTTTTTCTTATATCAAAGTTATTTCCTTCTACTTTCTTTTGAGCACTTTCTATAGCTGAACTTACCATTTTACTTTCTATAGCTTCGTCTTCACCAAGTCCTAATTTATCAACTATTCCTTGCATTCTTTCTGATCCAAATATCCTCATTAAATCATCTTCTAAAGACACAAAGAATCTTGATTCACCAGGGTCTCCTTGACGTCCTGAACGCCCTCTTAATTGATTATCTATTCTTCTAGACTCATGTCTTTCTGTACCTATAATCATAAGTCCACCAGCTTCTTCAGCTTCTTTAGTAAGCTTTATATCTGTACCACGACCTGCCATATTAGTAGCTATTGTTACCATACCATATTCCCCTGCATGAGAAATTATATCTGCTTCTTTTTCATGATATTTAGCATTTAATACTTGATGTGGTATTCCTTTTTTCTTTAACATAGAAGATAACATTTCTGATTTTTCTATACTTACTGTACCTACTAACATCGGTTGACCTTTTCGATGTCTTTCTACTATTTCATTAACTATAGCTTTAAATTTACCTTTTTCTGTTTTATATACTACATCTGGATTATCTATTCTTGCTATAGGTTTATGTGTAGGTATAACAATTACGTCTAATCCATAAATTTCTCTAAATTCATTTTCTTCTGTTTGAGCTGTTCCTGTCATACCTGATAATTTATTATACATTCTAAAATAGTTTTGATAAGTTATTGTAGCTAAAGTTTTAGATTCTCTTTCTACTCTAACTCCCTCTTTAGCTTCTATAGCTTGGTGTAACCCATCACTATATCTTCTTCCTTCCATAGCTCTTCCTGTAAACTCATCAACTATTAAAATTTCTCCATCTTTAATCATATAATCTTTATCTTTTTTCATTATATAATTAGCTTTTAATGCTTGAACTACATGGTGTTGTATTTCCATATTTTCTGCATCAGCATAGTTATCTACTTTAAAGAAATTTTCTGCTTTATTAACACCTTCATCTGTAAGCATAACTGAATTAGCCTTTTCATCTATTGTAAAATCTTTTTCAGATACTAAAGATTTAGCAAAATAATCTGCAACTTTATAAAATTCTGTAGACTTTTCCCCTTGCCCTGATATTATTAATGGTGTTCTAGCTTCATCTATTAATATAGAGTCAACCTCATCCACAATTGCAAAGTTTAATTTTCTTTGAACCCTTTCTTCTTTATATACAACCATATTATCTCTTAAGTAATCAAATCCAAATTCACTATTTGTTCCATAAGTTATGTCGGAAGCATAAGCTTCTTGTCTTTCTTGATTATTTAAGTTATGTAAAATAACTCCTACTTTTAATCCTAAAAACTCGTATACTGGCGCCATTAAATCTCTATCCCTTTTTGCCAAATAATCATTAACTGTAACTATATGTACGCCTTTTCCTGTTAATGCATTTATATATGCTGGTAATGTAGCAACTAAAGTTTTTCCTTCACCAGTTTTCATTTCTGCAATTCTACCTTGATGTAACACAACACCACCAATTAATTGTTCTCTATAATGTTTAAGGCCTATGGTTCTATGTGCAGCTTCTCTAACTAGTGCAAAAGCTTCTGGCAGAATATCATCTAATTTTTCCCCTTTTTCTAATCTACTTTTAAATTCCTCAGTTTTTAATTTGAAATCTTCATCTTTTAAGGATTGCATTTTTTCATCTAAAGCTTCTATTTTATTTACTATAGGATTAACTCTTCTAAGTTCTCTTTCGCTATATGTACCAAATATTTTATCTAAAATTCCCATACTATTCATCCTCACTATTTATCAAATTTTATAGGTCTTAACTTTATAAATTATATCATTTAACTATATTCCATTCAACTTTTAAAAATAATAATTATGTAAATTTGTAAATAATAATTAATTATAGTAAACCTTAGTTTTATAATCCCTATTTATATAAAAAGTAGACATACACTTCTGTATATGCCTACTTTTTTATATAAATTTTATTAATATATCATTTTAAAATTCAGGTTCTATCAAACCATAATTACCATCTTTTCTTCTATATATAACATTAACTTCCTCTGTATTAGCATTTTGATATACAAAAAAATTATGTCCTAAAAGTTCCATTTGTAAAACTGCTTCTTCTGAAGACATTGGCTTCATAGCAAACTTTTTAGTCTTTACTATTTTATTTTCTTTATTTTCTCCTGCTTCATAATCTGGTATATGTTGAAATCTTAATGAACCATCATGAATTTTACGTTGAAGTTTAGTTTTTTGTTTTCTTATTTGTCTTTCTAATTTATCTATTACCATGTCTATAGATGCATACATATCCTCTGTTGTTTCTTCACCTCTTAATATAACACCGTGAAATGGTATTGTAACTTCTATAGTTTGCTTATTTTTGTGTACACTCAATGTAGCTGTTGCCACTACATCAGGGTTGAAAAATCTTTCAAGCTTTGACAGCTTCTTTTCAACTGTCTCCCTTAAAGCATTTGTTATCTCAATATTTTTGCCTATTACTGTTATTTTCATTCTTCAGCCCCTCTTTCTGTTTTTTATATTATTGTGTCTTTTTATTATTTATATTCTAATACTATTCTTTAAAAAACTCAATAGTAATTTTTGAAATTTACAAAATATTAAGTAATTTATAATGTTTTTTTATTAATATAGATTATTTAATATAATTGTAAAAATAAGACCTATAGTTAAACTATAAGCCTTAATTAGTTAAAATTAGTTGACCTGGTTTTTGCCCCCACACTCGCCTGCTGGAGTTTTCGCTACCCAGAGTTCATCTTCTCACTACTAACCCTCTCGTTTTTAAAAACGGCAGGACTTACTTCTAAGCCGCACCATGCTCATTAAATATTTTATTTAACTTACGTGGATCGTTTTGCCTGCGACTGGCATCGACTTTCAACCACAAACCTAATTTTACTATATTTAAATTATACATGACTTTTGGCTGCAGTCAATATAAAAATTTCTTTTGCACCATTCTTTTTTAACTCATTAGCACAATAAAATGATGTGGCACCTGTAGTTAAAACATCATCAATCAAAATTATTTTTTTATTTTTTATATAATCTTTATTATAAACCTTAAAGCTATCTCTAACATTTAACCATCTTTCTATTCCATTTAATCCTATTTGATCCTTTGAATTTATATCCTTCTTTAAACAATAAGCTACGGGAATATTAATATTTTTACTTATAAGTCTAGCAAGATATTCACTTTGATTATATCCTCTTTTTTTATAAGATTTTTTACTAGATGGAACAAAGGTTATAATGTCTGCACTTATATTAATTTGTTTTAATCTTTTATACATTAAATTAGCGATTACTTCTCCACTTTTAAAATCACTTTTATATTTTAAATTTAATATAAGTTCCATCATTATACCTGAATAATAACAAACAGGAAATGCTGAAAAACAAGTTTCTCCTTTTTTAATAATTTTGATATCATTACAACACTTTATAGAATTAAAACATTCTTTACATATTAAATCTTCTATATATTTTTCACATATCACACATTTATTTTCATAAGGGTATATTACTTCTTCTATACATTCGATAATATATTTTATATGTTTAAAAATCCTAATTCCCATGCTTCTTTATTAAAGCCTCTTATTATATTTTTAGCTTTTTCCATATGTATAGTTTCTCCATTAGCCAAAAATATAATTTCACCTTTAAAATCGTATTCACCTCTCCCTACAGTACCACATAAATATATTAATTCTTTATAATTAAATTTATTTTTATCTGAGCCATAAATTATTAAATCTACATTATTTAGTTTTGAAAATTCATCATAAAATAGATGAGTTATAAATATACCTTCTTTCATCTTTTTAAAATTAAGTAAACTTTTATTTGAATCTAGGCCCATATCTATTATTATATTCATATCAGTTTTGCTTATATAATTTTGAAAATAATTATATAAATTTTCACTAATAAAATATGAAGGAGTATATATAATTACTTTTCTTTTGGACTGAAAGGACCATTTCATATAATCATAAATAATAAATGGAATTTCGTTGCTTATATTTATTCTAGTTAATAAAATCCTTGGCTCTATTATAGGCATTTTATCTTTTTTAAATGGAATGTAAACACTTCTGCTATGAGAAAACAAATTTTCTATTGAATAAATTATACATTTACCTTTATTGTTAAGTTTAGACAAAATTAAATCTTTTATACTCTCTTTATTAATATTTGCATAACTACTTAAATCATCATATATTATAAAATCAAATTTTTCATTCATATTGAATGCTACATTAAAATTAGTAACTTTAAAATTTGAAGTTATGTTTAATTTACTTTTTCTTATATACGAATATTGTCTAAAGTCACTTTTTTTCTTTATATTTTGTATTATATTTATACTTTTTTCATCTTCATTTGTTATATACAAAATATTGTATTTATTATTTATTAAAAATAATATGGATTCTACAAAAAAGCTTGTAGTATTATAAGGTATGGACACCACATTTAAAAATTTTTCTCTACCCTTGCACCAATTTAATATAATGTCACTAAATTCATTAATTTCATATCTATTCTTTGACTTTTTAAGTAAAAACATACAGTTTCACCCTTTATATAATATATTATTCCCCATCTATAATTTCAGTATCTAAAACATTACTAATACGCCACTTTAACAAAGAATATCTTTCAAAAATTTTATCATTTTGCACCATAGATTTGATAGCTTTTAAAGATCCTACTAAAACAACAAGCTTTTTAGCTCTCGTTATTCCTGTGTATAATAAATTTCTATTCATTAAAAGTGGTGGTCCTTGAAAAACTGGCATAATTACTACTGGAAATTCACTCCCTTGACTTTTATGAATAGTTACAGCATAAGCTAAATCTATTTCATCAAAATATAAGTTTTCGTATACTACTCTTCTTTCATTATCAAGTAAAACTTGAATAGTTTCTTTTTCTTCATCTATATCTTCTATATATCCTACATCACCATTAAATATTCCTAATCCTTCTGCTTCTCCATAACCATCTACTCTAGTCCATTTTAAAGAATAGTTATTTTTATTTTGCATAACTTTATCCCCTACTCTAAATATATAGTCCTTAAATTCAATTTCTTTTTTCGAATCATTTTTAGGATTTAAGACAGCCTGTAATTCCTTATTTAAATTAGAAACTCCTAATATTCCTTTTCTCATAGGCGATAGTATTTGTATATCCTGAATTTTATCCCAACTCTTATTAAATTTAGGTAATCTTCTACTTGAAAGTTCTAGTAATGTATTAACTATTTTTTTATGTTCATCACATTCTATAAAATAAAAATCTTTACCCTTTTTATTTAGTACTGGCATATCTCCATCATTTATTCTATGGGCATTTACTATAATCATACTTTCTTTAGATTGTCTAAATATCTCTTTTAATCTAACTACTTTTACACATTTACTTTCTATTAAATCTCTTAATACATTTCCTGGACCTACTGAAGGAAGTTGATCCACATCTCCAACTATTATTATTCTTGTACCTAAAGTTATAGCCTTTAAAAGTGTATTCATTAATATTATATCTATCATGGAAGCTTCGTCTATTATTACTACATCACATTCTAAAGGTGTTTCTTCTCCTTTAGAAAATACTTCTTCTGTATCATCCCCTGATACACCCATTTCTAACATTCTATGTATTGTTTTAGCTTCTCTACCTGTAGTTTCAGACATTCTTTTTGCCGCTCTTCCTGTAGGGGCTGCCATAAACACTCTCATATTAGCTTTTTCAAATATTTCCGTTATACAATTAATTATAGTAGTCTTTCCAGTACCTGGTCCTCCTGTTATTATTTCCACTCCATTTTCTAAAGCACCTTTTATTGCTTCCCTTTGAGAATGATGAAATTTTATATTATTATTTTTTTCAAAATTTAAAATTTCATCTTCTATATTTATATTTAAATCATCAAATTGTGATAAGGATAAAGTAAGTATTTTTTTTGTAACCCCTAATTCGCAATAATAATAAGGTAGGGTAAAAACGCAAACCTCTTCTTTTATCTTTTCTATTTTTAATTTATTTTCTGCCATACTATTATATATATTTTCATGTATTTCTTCTTTTTTTACACCTAATATATCTATAGCTTCACTTATTAGTTTATCTAAAGGCATATAAGTATTTCCTAAGCTACAAAATCCATTTATTATGTAATTTATCCCGCTTTGAATCCTAAAAGGTGAATTAGTTGCTATTCCTAAACTTCTAGCTATTTTATCTGCAGTTTTAAATCCTATTCCTCTTATCTCATCTGTAAGTATATATGGATTTTCTTTAACTATTGATATAGAATTCTCTCCAAATCTTTTATAAACTTTCATGCATTGATTAGGTGTAACTCCATAATTTTGAAAAAACATCATTATATTTCGTACTTCATTTTGCTTTATATATGATTCACATATGGTCTCAATTTTTTTCTTACCTATTCCTTCTATTTCCGTTAATCTCTCTATATTATTATCTAGTATATTTAATGTTTCTTCTCCAAATTTTTCTACAATTTTTTTTGCAGTTACTGGGCCTATACCTGCTATAATTCCTGAGGATAAATATCTTTCTATACCGGCTAAAGTATTTGGAACTACTTCTTCACATATTTCTACCTTAAACTGGTTACCAAATTGAGGATGAATAACCCAATTGCCTTTTAATTTTAAATTTTGTCCTTCTGTTATGTACGGCATACATCCTACTATAGTTACAACCTCTTTTTCATTTCTTATTTTTGCCACTACATATCCATTTTCATCGTTTTTAAAAAGTATATCCTCTATAAATCCCTGTACTTCCTGCATAAAAATCTCTCCTAATCCTTTTCATTCCACAGCTATTGTCTATAGTATTTACATTTGTAAGTATTGTAAATACTATAGTTTTTAACTCTATCATTCACAACAATTATATCATATTATTATTAAAAAAATAAAAAAGAATGGGTATATATTATGCCCACTCTTTTTTTATGTTTACATTAACTTATATACTTTTTTATTTCCTCTACCTTGTCTAATCTCTCCCATGGTACATCTATATCCATTCTTCCAAAATGTCCATAAGCAGCTACTTGTTTATATATAGGTTTTTTTAAGTCTAGATCCCTTATTATAGCACCAGGTCTTAAATCAAATACTTTATTTACTATTGAAACTATTTCTTCATCAGTAATTTTACCTGTTCCAAATGTATCAACAGAAATAGATACTGGCTTAGCTACTCCTATAGCATAAGCTAGTTGAATTTCTAACTTATCAGCAACTCCTGCAGCAACTAAATTTTTAGCTACCCATCTTGCAGCATATGCAGCAGATCTGTCTACTTTTGTTGGATCTTTTCCTGAAAATGCACCACCGCCATGTCTTCCATATCCACCATAAGTATCAACTATTATTTTTCTTCCTGTTAACCCAGAATCTCCTTGAGGACCACCGATTACAAATCTTCCTGTTGGATTTATGAAATATTTAGTATTTTCATCTAATAATTCTGATGGAACTATAACTTTTATAACGTGTTCTTTAATATCTTTTTCTATTTGTTCTAAAGATACTTCTGGACCATGTTGTGTTGAAATAACTATAGCATCTATTCTTACAGGTTTTCCATCTTCGTATTCTACAGTTACTTGAGTTTTACCATCCGGTCTTAAATATGGTAATGTACCATTTTTTCTTACTTCTGATAATCTTCTTGATAGTTTATGAGACATTTCTATAGGCATTGGCATATATTCCTTAGTTTCATTTGTAGCAAAACCAAACATCATACCTTGATCTCCTGCACCTATAGCTTCTAATTTATCCATTTCACCTTTTTTAGATTCTAAAGCTTCATCAACACCCATAGCTATATCTACTGATTGTTCATCTATTGATGTTATTACAGAACAAGTATCACAATCAAATCCATATTTAGCTCTATCATATCCTATTTCTCTTATAGTTTCTCTAACTAGTTTTGGTATATCAACATAACATTTTGTTGATATTTCTCCCATTACCATTACCATTCCTGTTGTAACTGCTGTTTCACAAGCAACTCTCCCATTAGGATCTTTATCTAATATAGCATCTAAAACTGCATCTGAAATTTGATCACATATTTTATCAGGATGCCCTTCTGTTACTGATTCAGATGTAAATAATTTTCTCACATTAACTCCTCCTATTACCAATTCTTCCTAAAAAATAAAACCTCTTCAATAAGAAGAGGTTATAATCTAACTACTCTCTCTTATCTTGCAGATACTACTGCAGGAATTGGCACCGTAGTGAATATCACTGGTTGCCGGGTTTCATAGGGCCCTTTTCCCTCCACCTCTCTTGATAAGAGTTCTTTTTATTATTTACTAAAAATGATATCATATAAAAAAATACATGTCAATATAACAATTATGATATTAACAATTTATATACATACAAAATAAAAACATCTTTACTTATAGTAAAGATGTTTGGTGGAGGAGGACGGATTCGAACCATCGAAGCAAATCGCAACAGATTTACAGTCTGCCCCCTTTGGCCACTCGGGAACTCCTCCATATATGGAGCTGGCAATAGGACTTGAACCTACAACCTGCTGATTACAAGTCAGCTGCTCTGCCAATTGAGCCATGCCAGCATGATATAAAATTTTAATGGTGGGCACAACAGGGCTCGAACCTGTGACCCCCTGCTTGTAAGGCAGATGCTCTCCCAGCTGAGCTATGCGCCCATTAAAATAAACATGGTGGAGGAGGACGGATTCGAACCATCGAAGCGAATCGCAACAGATTTACAGTCTGCCCCCTTTGGCCACTCGGGAACTCCTCCACATATGGAGCTGGCAATAGGACTTGAACCTACAACCTGCTGATTACAAGTCAGCTGCTCTGCCAATTGAGCCATGCCAGCATATTTTTTTCTGCGTCGTATCGACAAGAAATAGTATATCTATTTATTAATATAAATTCAAATAAAGTTTATAGGGTTTATACCAATTCTAATGCTATATATATATATTTTACTCTTAAATTCTTCATTTTTCTTACTATTTTATTTCTATACATTCATTTGTAATATAAATTTATTAATCTATAATATATTTATATTATAAATATATACATATGCTTAGGGAGGAATATAATGCAAAAACTATTAGGAAAACTTAGAAGAGCAATAGGAGATTTTAATTTAATACAAAATGGAGATAAAATAGCTATTGGACTATCTGGTGGAAAGGATAGCATGGCTTTACTTCATCTACTAAAAAAATATCAAAATTTTTCTCCTGAAAAATTTGATTTAATAGCCATAACATTAGATACAATGGCAGGAGCAGATTTTTCTCCTCTTGAAACCATATGCTCTAATATAAATGTTCCACTATACATATATAAAACTCCTATAAAAGAAATCGTTTTTGATTTAAGGAAAGAAAAAAATCCATGTTCTTTATGTGCTAAATTAAGAAGAGGTGCTTTAAATAATTATTCTAAAGAATTAGGCTGTAATAAAATAGCCTTAGGACATCATAAAAATGATGCTATAGAAACTTTATTAATGTCTATGCTATATGAAGGAAGAGTAAACTGCTTTTCTCCAAAAACTTATTTAAATAATGCCAAGATAACCCTAATTAGACCTATGATATATATAGATGAATTAGCAATTAAAAGTATGATTAAAAGATATAATTTGCCAATAATTAACAATCCTTGCCCAGCAAATGGCAATACTAAGAGACAATATATGAAAGAACTTACCTACACTTTGGAAAAGGATATTCCTAATATTAAAGATAGGCTTCTTGGGTGCTTAACAAATACTAGTCAAGTAAACCTATGGGATAAAGATAAAATCCAATAATATTCCCCTCCTTATATTCATATATATTAATATAAGGAGGGGTGTGTTTTGAATATAGAGAAAACCCATTACACAGAAGCATTATCTTATTATAAAATAGCAAATTCTCTTAAAAAGTATTTAAATAAAGATACAATAATAATATGCATCGGCACTGACAGATGTATAGGGGATTGTCTTGGACCTATGGTCGGAACCATATTAAAATATAAAAATATACCTTTAAAATTATATGGAACTTTAGATGAACCTATACATGCTTTAAATATAGAGGAAACTATAAAAAAAATTAAAAACTTATATCCCAACACTTCCATAATAGCTATAGATGCCTGTCTTGGTAATAAAAATAATATAGGTCAAATTCAAGTGAGAAATTTTCCCATACAACCTGGTAAGGGAGTTGGCAAAACACTTCCAAAAGTAGGAGATTGTTCAATCGTTGGCATTGTAGATTCAAATGATAACTGTGATATATTTACTTCTGCTAATACCAGGCTAAGTTTAATATTAAATATAGCCAAAGTTATTGCTCATTCAATTTTACATTGTTGTTATATGTTAGATGTTTAAAAATGTTATTATAATTTTATATTTTTTATTATAAAAAATAAAGCTCATGAACATCACACGAGCTTTATTTTTATATGTAATTACTTATATTTTTTATACTAAATTTAATCCATCACCAGATTCTGATATTCCCATCTTATCTAAATAATCTAACATCTTGCCAGTTCCTTCTGCCACGCAAGATACTGGATTTTCCGCTATATGTACTGGTACTTTATTAACATTTTCTATTAAATCACTAAGACCTGTAAGTAATGCACCTCCACCTGTCATTATTATACCTTTATCCGCTATATCAGCTGACAATTCAGGTGGGGTTTTTTCTAATACTGAATGGGTAAGTTCTGCTATTGCATTTACAGTATCCTGTAATGCTTCTCTCATTTCATCTGAAGTTATAGTTAAATTTTTTGGCAATCCTGTAATTAAGTCTCTTCCTCTTATATCCATTGATATATTATCACCCTTAGGGAAAGCTGAACCTATTTTTATTTTTAAATCTTCAGCCGTTCTTTCTCCTATCATAAGCTTATGTTTTTTTCTTATATATTTTATTATAGCATCATCAAACTTGTCCCCTGCTATTTTTATAGATGATCTTACTACTATACCTCCAAGAGAAATAACAGCTATATCTGTAGTACCTCCTCCAATATCTATAATCATACTTCCACTAGCCTTAGTTATATCTAAATCTGCACCAATAGCAGCTGCTAAAGGTTCCTCTATTAAAAATACCTTCTTAGCCCCAGCATTTCTAGCTGCATCCATGACAGCTCTTTTTTCAACTTCTGTAGCTTCTGATGGAATACATATTACTACTCTTGGTGCAGATATTTTTTTCTTACCACAAGCTTTTCCAATAAAATATTTTAACATCTTCTCAGTAATATCATAATCAGATATTACTCCATCCCTCATAGGTCTTATAGCTACTATATTACCTGGTGTTCTACCAATCATTTCCCTAGCTTCTTGTCCAACAGCTAAAACTCTATTTTTATTTCTGTCTATAGCCACTACTGAAGGCTCATTTAAAATTACACCTTTTCCCTTCATATATACAAGTACTGTAGCTGTCCCTAAATCGATTCCCATATCTGTTCCTACGCTAAAAAACATTCCCGTATCCACTCCTACTCTATTGTAGTTATATATAAATTATGAGAACATTTACTATTTTTCTCATAACTACCTATTCTAATTATAATAGGAATGTAATTAACCTTCAATAGCTTTATATTTCATCTTTGTAGCTTTTCCACCTCTTATGTGTCTCTCTGCTTTATTGTAATCTAGTATTTCTTTTGCTTCTTGAGCAATTTGAGGGTTTATTTTAGGTAACCTTTCTGTCATATCTTTGTGTATTGTACTTTTACTCACTCCAAAAACTTTGGCTGTTTTTCTTATAGTAGCTTTAGAATCTATAATATAATGTGCTACTTCAAGAACTCTTTCTTCAATGTAATCTTTCAAAGTGCTACCTCCTTAATCCCTTTATAATTATAAATATGCTTATATAAAGGATTAAATTCATTTATATTTAGCCACTTCCCGCATAAAAGCGGAAAATGGCATCCTTATTAATATTTAATATATTTTGAAGGATTTATGTATTTATTTCCCTTCATCATAGCAAAATGTAAATGATCTCCATATTTTTCGTATGCTGCTCTTAATGTAGTTTTTCCTACATTACCTATTACAGCACCTTGTTTTACTTGCTGACCCTTATTAACTTTAACTTTAGGATTCAAATTAGCATATTCACTCTTTGTTCCATTTTGATGATTAATAATTACCTTTACACCATCCTGACTTGAGGTAATTATATCTTCAACTTTTCCATCTGCAATAGAGTAAACAGGTGAATCTAATTTAGCTTTTATATCTAAGCCTAAATTAGCTCTATAGCTTGAAGTTGAATCCCAAAATACTGGATCTTCTGAATATACCCTTGCTAAAGTTCCTTCTACTGGTTTTATAAAACTACTATTTTGATTTTTTGAAACTTTAGCTGTTTCTTTTTCATCTTGTTTATTTTTTTCAGTTTCTTTATTTTTTTCTTTTTCATTTTCTTTGTTATCTTCTTTTTTAACTTCAAGGGCATTATTATAAGTTTTAGAATTTCCCTCTACAGCCTTTGCCGAATCTTTTTGCTTTTTATTTTGAACTACTTTATTTTCAATAGGTTCCTTCTTTACATGTGAATTACTCTTTACTGTAATTGCTGCTATAGCAGCTACTATGCAAAGACAAAGGAATAAAACTACATAAAAGCCCTCCTTCTTAAAAAAGTTTGATTTGTTATTAGATGGTTTTTTTTCCATATCAACACCTCCTTTTTTTAGTTTGTCCAGTACATAGCAAAAAATACATATTTTATAAAGAAACTTATAAAGAAACTTTCCCTTTTTTATCCTAAAGTTCAACATTATTCTTGTTTCATTTATTGTTTAATTGTTGATGATTGTAAATTTTTACAAGACAATTTCATAATTTAAAAATATTCTCCAAAATAAAAACAGATTTAACCTTAATACTCTAAAAATAAAAAATACGATTCCTATAAACCTTATTAAAAGATTCATCACCTATATTTTTTAATTTTAGATATATTAAAATTAAATCTATTCTTAACTATATTATTTTTTATGTGTTATATAAAAAACTTATTGATACCAACTTTTATCTTTAAAAATTTCTATTTTAATTTTTGTATTTAAGAATTTCTATATTTACTCCTTTATAATAATGTTTAAGTATATAATCATATTTTTTTCCTGATTTGCCCATACTATTTGCTCCCCATTGGCTCATTCCTACATTATGCCCATACCCACTACAATTTACTATAAGGTGGTTATCTTTAAATTCTAAAGAAAATTTTGATGAATTTAATCCTAAGATTTTTCTAAATTCTGTGCCCTTAATTTCTATATTATCTATTTTAATTTTTTTTACACTTCCACTTTGTGTTTTTTCTTTTATTACTACTTTCTTATTTATATCCTTTTTGTTTATATTACACTTTGGATATTGTTTTTTTATACTTCTTATAAATTCATCATAAGAAACTTTTTTACTACTTTTAAACTTAGGAGCTTTCTCTTCCCCTGGACTTGTTACACTTTTTAAATAAGGCACTTCACTATTAAATACATTTTCACTATCTTCTGTCTTTCCATTACTAGTAGCAAAATAATATGGAGCCATAACTATTTCATTATTATATACTAGTACTTTTCCTCTAGTACTATTAACACTTTCCTCTATTTTGTTCCAATATTCAGTTCTTTTTTCTTTTGGCCAGGATTTTATTCTTTTATCCTTAGGCATAAAAACTTGCGACTGAACACTATCACATACATCTGCATTTATTCTTTTATTATATTGGTTTTCACCAAAAACTTTCATATGAGCTAAAGCATAAGTTCTAGCAGCTACTGCTTGAGCTTTTAGTGCTTCTATATGAAACTCTGCTGGCATTTCTGCTGAAACAACACCTTTTACATACTCTTCTAAAGGTATTGATCTTACAACTTTCTCATTAACAAAATAAACTCTAACTTTTGGCTCTGATTTTACTTTATATTTTCTATTTATATCCACCTTTTCTTCTTGTTTTTTCTTCTCAAAACCAATTTTACTTATAGGTTTATTACCCTTTTGCTCTTTATCCCAACTGAAAGATAAAACAAAGCTTAAAATTAGCATAATACATATAGTACTCAAAATTGTTATAACTAGCTTGCCAATATTGGTATACCTATTTAATCTTCTCATGTTTTCCCTCTTTTCATACTAAAGTTTTCTATACAAGTATATTTTTGATATAAGCGTATTATGCTAAATGATAAGTTAAAACTTAATTATAATCCTTTATAAAATTTAATAATATATGGATCTTTAGTATTAAAAAAAACTTATATATAATATATTGTAGGATTTATTATTAATATCAAAACCTGATTATAATTTCAACTATAAATAAAAAATAAACTTTATTTACAAACATATGAATTTAAAAATTTTATATATAAACATATCAAAAAACTCATGGTAAATAATCACCATGAGCTTTTTAATTATATATAATTATTAAGATTTAATATACACGTTTAATATCTGCTCCTAATTTACTTAGCTTTTCTTCTATTTTTACATATCCCCTATCTATATGATATATATCAGTTATTTCTGTTTTTCCTTCAGCTACTAAACCACATAATATAAGAGCTGCCCCTGCTCTTAAATCTGTAGCTTTAACTTCTGTTCCTGTTAACTTCTTTACACCTTCTATTACAGCACTTCTTCCATCTATCTTCACATCTGCTCCCATTCTTTTCATCTCAGATACATGCATAAATCTATTTTCAAATATAGTTTCTGTAATAATACTGGTTCCCTTTACAGTAGATAGTAAAGCCATCATCTGAGCTTGCATATCTGTCGGGAACCCTGGGTACGGCATAGTTTTTATATCCACTGGATTTAATATTTTTCTTCCATCTACTATAGCAGTTTCTCCATCTATCTTTATATAAACACCCATTTCTGTAAGTTTTGCAATTATAGGTTTTAAGTGTTCTTCTATAACCCCATTTATTTTTATTCTACTCTTAGTTATAGCTGCAGCTATCATAAAAGTTCCTGCTTCTATCCTATCATATATAGGTCTGTGTGTTGTACCCTTTAATTCATTTACACCTATTATTCTTACTGTATCTGTTCCTGCTCCTATGATATTTGCTCCTATACTATTTAAAAACCTTCCTAAATCCTCTATTTCTGGTTCTTCTGCTGCATTTTCTATAATAGTTTCTCCCTCCGCCATAACTGCTGCCATCATTATATTTTCAGTAGCTCCTACAGAAGGAAAATCTAAATAAATTTTATTTCCTATCAAATTATCTGCTACAGCTTCTACATATCCATGTCCTATATTAACTTTAGCTCCAAGAGCAGTAAACCCTTTTAAGTGCAAATCTATGGGCCTTGTGCCTATATTACATCCTCCTGGCAATGATATCTTGAATTTACCAAACCTAGAGATCATAGGCCCCATTAATAAAAATGATGCTCTCATTTTTTTTACTAAATCACTATTAGGTTCTATATTATTCACTGGTTTAGAATCTATTATAATTCTGTTATTAACCTCATCTATATTAACATTAGCTGAAATGCTTTTTAAAATTTCTCCAATAACAAATACATCTTCTAGCATTGGTGCATTATCTATAACACATTTATCTCCACTCAATATACTGCCTGCAATGATTGGTAATACTGAATTTTTAGCTGTACTTATGTTCACATCACCTTTTAACTTACTTCCACCATTAATCACTATCTTATCCATCATTATCCTCCATTTCGATATTACTAATATGTTAGATCTATCTGTGGTGTCCCTAATATTAAGTATGTTTTTTGTGAATTATATTTACATATAGCATAATTAAAATCTATTTTTTTACCACAGACATTTATTGGAGTATATCGTTTTGTATAAGCTGTAGTGCTATAGCCATTATCTAATTCTATGGTTTCTATATTTTTAGCACTATTTTGATCTAAAATTGATTTTATATCATTATTTATTTTTTTTAAATTTTTATTATTATTTTCTGCCTTTAAATATTCAAAAACATAATCTTTTTTATTATTTAAGTTCAAATATGCCTTTACGTTATTTTTTAAATCCGTAAATCTTTTATTTAATGTAGCACTTTTAAAATCTATCATAACTATATTTTCATTATTATATTTTTTTATATTTATATTTCCTGATATTTCTTTATTATAAAAATATATATTATAATTTCCATTTTCATCAGATAAGCTTTTATTAAAATCCTTATTTAAGTTTAAATAAGAACATATTTCTTTAGAAAATTCTTCATTTTGTAATTTTGTTGAGAAGGTTACTTTCGCTCCTACTTCAACTATACTACTATTTGTCTTATCTACTATATCAAAAAATAATTCATCTTTATCCTTTGCTTTAGAATAATTTTTAGGTATAAATAAAACTGTTATTATAGAAAATATTAAAATAATTAATATTCCAAATTTAATTTTTTTGTTCATCTACATCTCCCCCTTCCTCTTTAGATTATTTACATTAATTACTAATTGTATTCAAGTCCAATATATTATTAATATATAATTGTTAATAAAAAATGTGAATTATTTTTGAAGTGCTAACAAAAAAGCTTACAAGGTATACATAACTTTAATATCATAAAAGTTATGTATACCTTGTAAGCTATAAAATTTATTTAAAGTTCTTTAGTTTTAATTCTAGCAATAGCTCTAAATAATGCTAATTCTGCTCTTTTTACATCTATTTCTTTTTTATTTAATAATCTTTCTTCTGCTCTTTTTTTAGCTTCATTTGCTCTTTTTATATCTATATCTTCTGGTTTTTCACTAGCATCACAGATAATATATACATTATTGTCCTGTACCTTTAGTACTCCACTAGATGTAAATATATTTTTTTTATTACCATTTAAGTCCATATATTTTGTAATAGTTGGCTTTAAATAAGTAATCATATTCACATGATTAGAAAGTATGGCTAACTCACCATCCAATCCTTCTGTTATTACTTCTTTTACCTCTCCAATTTTAATATTTTTTTCAGGAGTAAATATAGTAAGGTTTAGATTATCTTTCATATTAATCTCCTCTTATTAACCTATTTAAATTATTCTTCCATCTCTTGAGCTTTCTTTATAACTTCATCTATAGTTCCTTGGAACAAGAAAGCTGCTTCAGGAATATTATCATGTTTACCTTCTAATATTTCCTTAAAACCTCTAACGGTTTCTTTTATAGGTACATATTTACCCTTCATTCCTGTAAATTGTTCTGCTACTGTAAATGGTTGAGATAAAAATCTTTGTATTCTTCTTGCTCTGCCAACCACTAGTTTATCTTCTTCTGAAAGTTCATCTATACCTAATATAGCTATTATATCTTGAAGTTCTCTATATCTTTCAAGTATATTTTTAACTTTTATAGCTACCTCATAATGTTCTTCTCCTATTACTCTAGGATCTAACATTCTAGATGAAGATTCTAATGGATCTACTGCTGGATAAATACCAAGTTCTGCTATAGATCTTGATAAAACTGTTGTTGCATCTAAGTGAGTAAATGTCGTTGCTGGAGCTGGATCTGTTAAATCATCTGCTGGAACATATACTGCTTGAACAGATGTTATAGAACCATTTTTGGTAGATGTTATTCTTTCTTGAAGAGCTCCCATTTCAGTTGCTAAAGTTGGTTGATATCCAACTGCACTTGGAATTCTGCCTAAAAGCGCTGAAACTTCTGAACCAGCTTGAGTAAATCTAAATATATTATCTATAAATAATAATACATCTTGACCTTGATCTCTAAAATATTCTGACATTGTTAAACCTGTAAGTGCTACTCTCATTCTAGCGCCTGGTGGTTCATTCATCTGCCCAAATACTAATGCTGTCTTTTCTAAAACCCCTGATTCTTTCATTTCATAGTAAAGATCATTTCCTTCTCTTGTTCTTTCTCCAACACCTGTAAATACGGATAACGCTCCATGCTCTTTTGCTATATTATTTATTAATTCTTGGATTAATACAGTTTTTCCTACTCCTGCTCCTCCAAACAATCCTATTTTACCGCCTTTTTCGTAAGGTGCTAAAAGATCTATTACTTTTATACCTGTTTCAAATATTTCTGGCTCTACAGATTGTTCTTCAAAACTTGGAGCTGGTCTATGAATAGGATATGATTGTTCTGCTTTAAATTCTCCTGCTCCATCGATAGGATTTCCTAAAACATTAAACAATCTTCCTAAAACTTCTTTACCTACTGGTACTGAAACTGGCTTTCCTGTATCTAAAGCTTCCATACCTCTCTTTAGTCCTTCAGTACTTTCCATAGATATAGCTCTAACAGTATCATCTCCTATATGTTGTTCAACTTCAGCTATAACCTTTTTGTCTCCAGCATTTATTTCTAATGCATTAAACAAATCTGGAAGATTTTCCGAATCAAATTTTATATCTATAACTGGACCTATTATTTGTATTACTTTCCCTATATTTTCCATTATACTACACCTCCTACCTTTGAGCTTCTGCACCACCAACTATTTCTGATATTTCTTGTGTAATAGCACTTTGTCTTAATCTATTAAATTGTAAATTTAAATTATCTAGCAAATCATTAGCATTATCAGTTGCACCATTCATTGCTGTCATTCTAGATCCATTCTCACTAGCTTTTGAGTTATAAAAACAATTTAATATAGTTGCTTTTAGATAGTTTTCCAAAATTTCATCTATAAGTTGGATTGCTGATGGATTAAATCCTATATATTTATTATCACTTTTATTTTCTTTACCAAAAGGTAAAACTTTATCAATTAAAACCTGTTGTTTAACAGGGGAATAGAACTTTGAATAAACTAGAAAAACTTCTCCTACCTTTTTATCGCAATAAAGCTTAATTATATTTTTTGTTATAGTTCTAGCTTCCTTTGTAGTAGGAATATCCGGTATTTCTATGTATTCTGATAAAGTTTCTATACCTAATTTTTTTAAATACATTCTTCCTTTTTGTCCTATTACTATAACTAAAGAATTTTCTCTATCTTTTTTTATTTCATTTACAACATTATTTATTATGTTTATATTAAAACTACCACATAAACCTGAATCAGATGTAAATATAACATATAATTTTTTATTACTATTATTACCATCTACATAAATATTTTTATCTTCTATAGAGTTAACTATATCTTTTAATACTAATTTGTATTCATTATAGTATCTTTTGTTTATTTCTAAATTAACTCTAGCTCTTCTAAGTTTAGCAGTAGCTACAAGTCCCATAGCCTTTGTTATTTTTCTTATATTGGTTACAGATTTTATTCTTCTTCTTATTCCGATAAGCCCTGCGCCTGCCATACTTTACCTCCTTCAGAGATATTAAATCTCTGATAAAAATACATTTTTAAAATCATTTATAGCCTTATCTAGCTTGCTCTTAAGCTCATCAGTTAATTCTTTCTTTTCTAATATATCTTTTTCTATATCTCTATAATGAGTATCCATATAATTAAACAGTTCTTTTTCAAATTCTCTTATCTTATTTACAGGTATATCTATAAGATAGTTATTAACTGCTGCATAAAGAATTATTATTTCTTTTTCTACAGGCATAGGATCATATTGAGGTTGTTTTAATATTTCAACTAATCTTTTACCTTTTTCTAATCTTTTTACAGATTCTTTATCTAAATCTGATCCAAACTGTGAAAAAGCCGCTAATTCTCTGTATTGAGCTAACTCTAATCTTAATGTACCAGCTACTTGCTTCATAGCTTTAATTTGGGCATTTCCACCTACTCTTGATACTGATATTCCTGCATTAACTGCTGGTCTTTGTCCTGCATTAAATAATTCAGATTCTAAGAATATCTGACCATCTGTTATTGATATAACATTAGTGGGTATATATGCAGTAACATCTCCTGCTAAGGTTTCTACTATAGGTAGCGCTGTTAACGACCCTCCACCTAACTTATCTGACAATCTAGCAGATCTTTCTAACAATCTTGAATGTAAATAGAATACATCTCCTGGATAAGCTTCTCTTCCTGGTGGTCTTCTAAGTAATAGAGACATTGTTCTATAAGCTACCGCATGCTTAGATAAGTCATCATATACTATTAAAACATCTTTTCCTTTATGCATAAAATATTCGCCCATACTACATCCAGCATAAGGTGCTAGATATTGTAATGGGGCTGAATCTGATGCTGTTGATGAAACTACTATGGTATAATCCATAGCTCCCATTTTAGTTAAGTCATTAACTATATGTGCTACTGTAGATTGTTTTTGTCCTATAGCAACATATATACATATTATATCTTTACCTTTTTGATTAAGTATAGTATCTATTGCTATAGCTGTTTTTCCTGTTTGTCTATCACCTATAATTAACTCTCTTTGTCCTTTTCCTATAGGTATCATAGAATCTATAGCTTTTATTCCTGTTTGCAATGGTTCTTTTACAGACTGTCTATCTATAACTCCTGGAGCTGGTACTTCAACATCTCTATTTTCAGTAGTTAAAACTGGTCCTTTACCATCTATAGGCATACCTAAAGAATTTACTACTCTTCCTATTAATGCTTCTCCTACAGGAACTTCAACTACTTTGCCAGTTCTTTTTACTACATTTCCTTCTTTTATACCTTCTTCAGATCCTAATAAAACGCAGCCTACATTATCTTGTTCTAAGTTTAATGCCATTCCATAAACATCATTTGGGAATTCTATAAGTTCCCCTTCCATACAATCTTCTAGTCCATAAACTCTAGCAATTCCATCTCCTACTTGAATTATTGTTCCAGAGTCTACAGTTTCTATATTAGTATCAAAATTTTCTATTTGCTGCTTTATTATTGATGTTATTTCTTCTGGCTTTATATGCATAATCTCACCTCTATTCTCTTTTGAGCATCATCTTTTTTATATCTTTTAATCTTGTACTTAAAGTACCATCTAAAACATCGTCTCCAACTCTTACATATACTCCTCCGAGTATGCTTTTATCTATTTCTTCTTCTAATATTATTTTTTTATTATATCTAATTTCTAATTTTTTTATTAATTCATCTCTTTCATCCTCTAATAAAGGAATTACAGTTTTAACATTAGCTAAAATCATGTTGTTTTTCTCTAGATAGATTTTTTCCATCTGTTTTAGCTTTTCTTCTAAATATAAAATTCTATCTTTTTCTATTAATACTAGCAAAAACGATAAAAGCCCATCGTCTATTTTATCTTTAAATATTTCAGTAAATATTTCTTTTTTTCTAGAAGTACTTATTTCCGGATGTTTTAGTATTTTGCAAATATCTTCACTATTTTTTATTATATTTACTACTTCTTTTAGATCTTTTAAATATTCATTTACTTTATTTTTCTCTTCTGCTACTTCATAAAGAGCTAAAGCATACCTTCTGTCCAAATATTCATACATAGTTATATACCTACCTTACTTATAAAATCCTTTATAAGTCTTCTATGTTCAAGATCATCAATACTTTTTTCTAATGTTTTAGAAGAAACTAATACTGCAAGTTCTATAGCTTCTCTTTTTATTTCTTCTTCTGCGTTTTTCTTTTGTCTTTCCGCTTCTAGTTTTGATTTTTTTATTATTTGTTCTGCTTCTTCATGAGCTTCTTTAAGAATATCCTCATATACTTTTTCAGCTTTTGATTTATATTCCTCTACTATAGTTTTCCCTTGTTTTTTTGCATTGCTTAGTTCCATTTCATTTTTTTCTTTTAACTCTAATGCTAATTTTTGATTTTTATCTGTATCGTTTATTTTATTTATAATTTCATTTTGCCTTGAATCAACTATAGCAGCTATCTTATCAAACCAAAAATGTTTTACTATTAAAAGCAGTATAATAAAATTTAATATTGCAGCTATAACTTGCGGAATGCTTATATCCATATATAAGAAGCCTCCCTTCGGCTTTAAATTTTATAAGCACCTATAAAATAAATAGGTACTTATAAAATTAAATTGCCTTAAATCTTAAATATTAAAAATAATGCTACTATTAATCCATAAATTGCTGTTGCTTCTGAAAAGGCACTACCTACAACAAGAGTACTCATTATTTTACCACTTGCTTCTGGTTGTCTTGAAACTCCTTCTACAGCTTTTCCTGTAGCAGTTCCTGTACCTATTCCTGCTCCTATACAAGCTAATGCTGCTATTCCTGCTCCTAAAGCTGCCATTCCTGATATAAATGCGTTTGGATCCATGCCAAATTCCTCCTTTAAATTACAAAATTAATATTTTTATTAATGTTCTGCTGTTACCTTTATGTTAATCATAGTTAACATGACGAATATTACCATTTGAATAGTTCCATCAAACACATCAAAATACATGTGAAGTGGAATAGGAATTACTAATTGAGCAAACCAACTTATACTAGCTAAAGCTGAGTAAACCAAATCCATAATAAGTACTGCTGCCATAATATTACCAAATAATCTTAAACTTAAAGATACTGGAAGCATAACTCTTTCTATTAAATTTATAGGTAATAGAAATAAATATGGTTTACCATAGCCTACAAAATAGTCTTTTACTCCATGCTTTTTTATAGCGTATCCTTGTATTACTACAAAAGATATTAGAGCTATTCCTAACACTACACTATAATCTAAAGTTGGTGGTTTTAAACCTAATAATCCAACTAAATTCATAAGCAATAGATATATCATAAGTGTTCCTATAAATGGAATAAAACTTTTAAATTCTTCTCCCATATTTTGATTAACTAAATTTCTAACTAAATCTAACATCATTTCCATAACTGTTTGTTTTTTATCTGGAATTTTATTCAAATCTCTCGTTAATATAATACTTAATAATGCTACTATTGCAATGATTACCCATTGAATTATTAAACTCGAAGTAATGCCAAACTTATATCCAAATAAGTTAATATAAAATAATGGTAAAATCTTCTCCAATTCATCACTTCCTTTTATACTTTATTTTTACCTAAATTGGTTCCATAAAATATTATAGATATAAAATTTGAACTATATCCAAGTAAAAAAGGAATAATATTTTTTGTGTCATTTTTAGACAATAAAAGCCCTAAAATACACACAATACTAATTCTAATAAAAAAACCTAATATAGAGAATATAGAATTTTTATTTTTTATTATTACCATATTAGTAGTATTAATACTTATAAATAAATTAATATTAGCTATTATTAAACCTGTTAAAAAACAAAAACCATAACTAATATTAAATGCTATATAAATAATAATAAAAAAAGTTATTCCTATTATACAATTAAATGTTGTTATTTTAGAAATCATTTCTTTAATTTCTTTTATCAATTATAATTCCTCCGGAGTCATCTTTGTGATAACTAATTATATAACTTATAATATAATAG
>NZ_MRAE01000020.1 GCF_002008345.1 Clostridium tepidum | reverse complement strand
CCTGTAACGCCCTGCAGTCCTGTTGGACCTGTAACTCCTTGTAATCCAGTAGGTCCAGTAACACCTTGCAATCCTGTAGCACCGGTTACTCCCTGTAATCCAGTAGGTCCTGTAACACCCTGCAGTCCTGTTGGACCTGTAACTCCTTGTAATCCAGTAGGTCCAGTAACACCTTGCAATCCTGTAGCACCGATTACTCCCTGTAATCCAGTAGGTCCTGTAACTCCTTGTAATCCAGTAGGTCCCGTTACTCCTTGTAACCCTGTTGGCCCTGTTATTCCTTGTAATCCTGTAGGACCGGTTACTCCCTGTAATCCAGTAGGTCCCGTTACTCCTTGCAGTCCTGTTGGACCTGTAACTCCTTGTAATCCAGTAGGTCCAGTAACACCTTGCAATCCTGTTGGACCTGTTATTCCTTGCAATCCAGTAGGTCCTGTAACACCCTGCAGTCCTGTTGGACCTGTTACGCCTTGTAATCCAGTAGGTCCTGTTATTCCTTGCAGTCCAGTAGATCCCGTTACTCCTTGTAACCCTGTAGGCCCCGTAACACCTTGCGGTCCTGTTGGACCTGTTATTCCTTGTAAACCAGTAGGGCCTGTTACTCCCTGTGGTCCTGTTGGTCCAGTGACCCCGCGTGGGCAAGTACATCTACCACATCCAGGTATACATATAATTTTCTTACATTTATTTCTCAAGTTATCACCTTCTAATCTTAATAAAATAATTTAATTTATTCTCTTATTAATTTTTTGATGTTATTCTGTACTAATGTATAGTACTAATATATAGTATGAATAATTTTGTTTATATGACATTTTAAATGGAAAGTTTAAAATGGGCATTGACATATTTTATTGTTTGATAATAACTAAGACCTAATCTTTTTTAGGTTTCTTTCTCCTTTCCTCCATTTTAAATGGTTTTGACCTACTAATTTAAGTTTACTTTTCTATCAGATATCCACAGGTAAAAACAATAACCTTCTTCTTATATATCCTCTATATTTACTCATAAAGATTTAGGTGATATTTTTTGTTTTATTTATAAAATACTTCCATCTTAGTAACCCTTACATATAGTTCGTATTCTTCAAACCAAGATTTTACTTTCAGTTTCCTTCAGATCCCATCTCACTATGAACTCCCTTACTGTTAGCTAGTAGTTTCTGCTATCAAACCGCCAACGAACCTTCACCGTCAAATTATTGCCAATTCTGGGCACAGTAAAATAAGCACTATATAAATTACTCAGTATAAGTAATTTATATAGTGCTTTGTATAACATAATACTAATTCTTTAATAAAAATTTTTAAATAAATCTCAGATAATGAAAATTTATTTTTCTAATCTAAATTTAATTTTAATATTGTTTATAATTAACAAAATAATTTTCATTATATTTTATATCAATGTTTTTTCTCATACTTTTACACTTTAGTTCTATCTCTTTTTTCTTATGATTTTGCTCAGTTGGATTCAATGTTTTTAATATCCCATTCTCAATGTCTTTAATCTTATTAAATGGAAATCCTATCCCCATATCACTTTCATCCCATTTACAAAAAAATCTTGTTCCAGAACACAAAGTTGATATATTAATATCATTATTTTCGTAAGGAACTGCTGTACATTCAGAACATATTCCTTGATTGCCACCTAAGGTTATATTTTTATGCACTCCATATTTATAAGTATATGCCTGAACTATTCGCATTACATTATAAGGATTAGTTATAATGATAACTACATCTGGCTCTTCTACAAAATTTTCTAAAGGTTTAATTTCTATCCCATATATTGAATGATTTATAAATGTAATATCCTTTTGTACCTTTTTAGCCGTAGCTAAACTATCATATAGGCCATGTTTTCCATAGTGCTGTCCTGAGTCTATATAATTATTACTAGAAATTATACCTAAAGCTCTTGCAGAGGCTAAACATTTAAAATTTTCTTCATTAGCTTTAAATTCTCTTCCATTTGAAGCCATTTTAACCATATAACAATAAGTTACTTTGCTATTTAATTTAGGAATATCCAACTTTTCAAAATGGTCTTTTGTAAATATAAATTTAACCCCTACCATTTTTCTCTCTAAATTTAATGTACCATATAAATTCTTGCATATATTTTTTATATCCATAAAATTAACCTCTCTTTTAATATGAACTCTACCTTCCAAGATAAATTTTTTTAATAAAATTGCTTTTAATTAATTCTTCTGTACTTCCCTCTAATACTATTTTCCCGTTTTCTAGGGCATATCCTCTATTACATACTTTTAAAGCCATAGAAGCATTTTGCTCAATTAAAAGTATAGATGTTCCTTCCTTATTTATAGATCTTATAGTTTCAAAAACTTCCTCTACCATAATAGGAGCTAATCCCATGGAAGGTTCATCTAGTAATATCAACTTAGCACTAGATAAGATAGCTCGTCCTATAGCAAGCATTTGTTGTTCTCCGCCACTTAAGCTACCTGCTAGTTGTGTTCTTCTTTCTTTTAATCTTGGGAATCTTGTATAAACTTCTTGTATTTTTTCATCTTTAGTACCTTTACTTATCTTGTTACAAAAGGCCAAAAGTAAATTTTCCTCTACTGTGATCAAAGGAAATATGCCTCTACCTTCCGGAACTAAACATATCCCCTTTTGAGCTATTTTATGAGTGCTCATCCCTTTTAGAGATTCCCCATAAAAAGAAATATCTCCAGTATATTTTAATTGTGCTGTTATTGCTTTTAATAATGTAGATTTTCCAGAACCATTATTACCTATTATAGTTACTATTTCCCCTTCATTAACGCTTATAGATATTTGCTTTAGAGCAGGAATAACCCCATAATTTACATTAATATCTTTAACTATTAACATGTTAAATCTCCTTTATACCTTTACTCATATATGCTTTTATTACATTATCATCATTGCTTATTTCCTCTGGGCTACCTTCAGCAATTTTTTTTCCGTAATCTAATACTAGAATTCTGTCACATAACTCCATTATAACTCCCATGTCATGCTCTATGATAAGTACTGTTATATTCAAATCTTCTCTAAGTATATTGATTAAATTTTTCAAATCCCCTTTTTCATAATTATTCATACCCGCCGCTGGTTCATCTAAAAGTAATACCTTAGGTGAAATAGCCAAAGCCCTAGCTATTTCTACTTTCCTTTGCTGTCCATAGGGTAACTCAGAGGCCATATTGTTAATTACTTTTTCTAATCCTACAACTTTTAAAATATCACAGGCTTCTTCCATATAAGGATTTAATTTAACAAGTTTTTTTAATTCACTTACCCTACCTACTAAAATATTTTCAAGAACCGTTAAAGAATTAAATAACCTTATATTTTGAAAAGTTCTTGCAATACCTAATCTACTTATTTTATAAGGTTTCATTCCCGTTATTTTTTTATTATTTAAAAATATATCCCCTTTACTTGGTTTATATATTCCTGTAATAGTATTATATAATGTAGTTTTACCAGCTCCATTTGGCCCTATAACCCCTAATATCTCTCCTTTTTTCACTGAAAAATTCAAATTATCTATTGCAGTTATTCCCCCAAAATTTATATTTAAATCTTTTACTTCTAATATGTTCATATATACCCCTTCTATTGTTTATACGTAAATTTCTTTCTATATTTCAACCCATAAATCCCATCAGGTCTAAATACAATCATTAATACTAAACCTAATCCATAAAACAACATTCTATAATCATTAAATTCCCTTAAGAACTCTGGAATAATAGCTAGCACTATAGCTCCAATAATTGCTCCAACTATATTTCCTTTTCCTCCTATTATAACCATAGCTAAAATAGTTATAGATTCTTTAAACATAAAAGACTCTGGACTTATAAAGGAAACATAAGTTGCATAAAATCCTCCAGCTATACCTGCTATAAAAGAGCTTATTATAAAAGCAAAAAATTTTATGCTAGTTATATTTACTCCTAATGATGTAGCCGCTATTTCATTTTCTCTAACAGCTAACATAAGCAATCCATAATTAGAATAAGTTAATTTATATAATATAACAAAGAAAATCACAAATAAAAATAATATTAGATAATAAAATCCTAAGTTTTTATCCTTAAATATGTTTAAAAATTCTGGATTAGGTATAAAGGAAATACCCATAGGTCCACCGGTTACTTTATCCCAATTTAACAATATTAATTTTACTATTTCTCCAAATCCAAGAGTTATTATGCAAAGGTAGTTCCCTTTTACACGTAAAGATGGTATACCTAAAAATATTCCACATATGCCTGCTAACAATCCCCCTAATAACATAGCAGTTATAAAAGACAAATGAGCATTAATCATAAGTATACTAGTTGTATAGGCCCCTATACCATAGAAAGCAGCATGTCCTACAGAAATTTGCCCTGCATTACCGCTAACAAAATTAAGACTCATACTTAATATGCTATATAAAAGTATAGTTATAATGATATGTAGAATATATTGATTTGTAATCATAAAAGGTGCTACAAGCAATATTACCAAAATTATTAAAAACATAATTTTGTTATTTTTAAATAACTTCATCTATACTTTCTCCTTAATTTCTTCACCAAATATTCCATTAGGCTTAATAATTAATACTAGAACTAATATTATAAAGGCTATTCCATCTACATAGGATGTAGAAATATAAGCTCCAACTAAGCTCTCAGATATTCCTAATATATATCCTCCAACCAAGGCTCCTGGAATACTTCCAATACCACCTAAAATAGCAGCAGCAAAAGCTTTAATCATTACTCCACTTCCCATAGTGACATAAAGGGCATCGTAATACATACTACTTAATATTCCTGAAACCATAGCTAATATAGTAGCTAAAGAAAAAACTATCATAGTAATTTTATCTGTTTCTATTCCCATAAGTTCTGCATATTTTCTATTATAAGACAGTGCCCTTATCTGTAATCCAATATTACTTTTCATTATAAATTTGTATAAAATTATCATTAAAGTTATAGAAAATAAAAAAATAAATATTTGTATATTAGACAGCTTTATTGAAGCAATAGAATATGTTCCTTTAGGTATATTTATTGGAAAAGGTATTATTTCTGTTCCCCATATAAGTTGTCCTAAAGCTTCTAACATTATAGAAACTCCTAATGAACTTAAAAGAGGAGCCATTGCATCTCCTTTTAATACTGGTTTATAAGCTATCAAATATAATAAAATCCCTATAAATCCAGTAATAACTATAGTTAAAATAATAGCTAAAATTAATGGCATTTTAAATATGCTTACCATGGTAAAAAAAACAAAAGTTCCAAACATTAATACTTCACCATGAGCAAAGTTTAACATCTTTAATACACCAAAAATCATATTAAAACCCAGGGCAGCCAAACAATATATGCTGCCTAGGGTAATTCCATTTACTAATACTTCTATAATCATATGTTATTTCTTCCACTCAACAAATTTTCCATCTTTAACTATGAATCTTATTAGATTCTTTTCTGCATCTCCACTTTTTTCAAACTTAGTATTTCCTGTCACTCCAGTATAAGTTCCCATATTTTTTAATGCCTCATTGATTTTTTCTCTATCATTTCCACCCTTTTTAATTCCTTCAATTAATATCTTAGTTGCATCATAAGAATAAGCTGCAAAACTACTTGGAACTTGATTATATTTATTTTTGTATTTTTCTGTAAATTCTTTTACTTTTTCATTTTCAAGATTAGTAGAAAAAGACCCTATAGTAAATATACCTTCTGCATCTTTTCCTGCTAAATCTACTAATGATTTTGAAAGTAATGGAGTAGGTCCTGCTACTTTAGGATTGTATCCTACATTATGAGCTTGTTTAAGAAAAGCACCTGCATCACCATAAAAAGATCCCATTATAATTATATCTGGATTTTTGCTTTTTACTTTTGTTATTATACTTCCAAAATCTTGAGTTTTAGGCATATAACTTTCTTTAGCTACAACTTGTCCTCCATTTTCTTTATAAAAATTATCTACACTTTCAGCAACACCTTTGCCATAATCATTATTTACATATACAATAGCAACTTTTTTATAATTCAAATCTTTTAACATCCATTTTGATAATTCTGTTCCTGTAGTTAAATCTGATGGAGTTACTTTTCTATAATATTCACTACTACCACTTAAAGCTGGTGCTGAACCACAAGGTCCCATCATTGGAATCTTAGCTTTAGTATAAATAGGTATTCCTGCTAAAGTACATGGAGCAGAAAAACTACCTATAACTGCCATAATATCTTTATCTGATGAATATTTATTAGCAATAGATGCAGCCTCCTTTGGTTCTCCTTTATCATCTTCATAAACTAATTCTATTTTTTTGTTATTAATTCCGCCTTCTTTATTAACTTCATCAACTGCTAATTGAGCGGCATTTAATATACTTTTACCATCCTGTGCCATAGTTCCAGATAAAGGTGCAACTAATCCAACCTTTATAGTCCCATCTTTTCCATTTGAATTTGGTTGGCAACCAACTAAACTACTTAATACTAATATACTAGACAGTGCAATTAAAAACTTTTTCTTAAATTTTGCAAATTTCACTATAATTCTCCCCCTTTTTGTATTTTTCAAATTATTTTTTAATTATTCTTTAATTATTCTTTAACAGAATATCATGTAGAAAAATTTCATTCAAATAAAAAATACTTATAGACTCTAATTAATCTATAAGCATTTTTTATTTGAATTTATTTTATTATCTTTTTACATCTAATGAATATTTAACTATTAAATTCAATAACTCTGCAAAGGATATTCCTACTGCATTTGCACTTTTAGGAAATAAACTATTTTTCGTCATACCTGGCAATGTATTTAATTCTAATACATACGGAACTCCATCTTTAATTATCATATCTACCCTTACATATACTTCACATTTTAATTCTTTCCAACAAGCTAATGCCATTTCCTCTACTTTTTTATGAAGCTTTTCTTCTAACTGTACAACAACTTCATCTGATCCCCCATCTGCATATTTTGCTGTGTAATCAAAAAACTCTGCATGAGGTCTTATAGCTAATACTGGTAACATTTTACCATTTAATATACAACAAGTTATTTCTTCACCTTTTGTATAATTTTCTATCATAACTTCTTTATCATATTTTAATGCAAGTTCAACGGCTTCTTTTATACCCTCTTTGCTTTTTACTAAGTTTGTAGCTACGCTGGAACCACCGCTATTAGGTTTTACAAACACTGGATAACCTATTTTTTCTATAGCTTTATAATCTATATCTTCTGAACTTGTTACATTTATCCAATCTGCTGTATTTATATTAGCAAATTTTAAAATTTTCTTAGTCATATCCTTATCCATACATATAGCACTTGTCAAAGGTCCACATCCTGAATATGGTATATCCAAAGTTTGAAGTACTGATTGAACTGTTCCATCTTCTCCAAATTTACCATGTAATGCTAGAAAAGCAAAATCTATACCTTTAACTTTTTCCATAACATCTTCTTTTTTATCTACAATAATAGGAATAATCTCATGTTCTAAAAGCTCTAAATATTTTATAACTTCTCTACCAGAATTTAAAGAAACTTCCCTCTCTGTAGATATCCCACCCATTATAACTCCAATTTTCATAATTTATTCCTCCAATACTATTTATTAATGCTGCTAAAATTAACTTCGAAGTAACTATTATTTATATTTACTATCTTTCTATTTGTAATTAAATCAAATATTTTAATTATTTTTATAGAATATATAATAACATTTCTGGTGAATTAGTACTAAAACAAACACACACTATCTAATTTTTATAGAATATGCAATAACATTTCCATATAATATTATTACTATTTTACTTATCCTCTTATTTTATTTTATACATTTTTTAAATATAATAAAGTACCACATAACTGTTTTTTTATTTTATAGGTGGTATACAAATAAAATATTGAAAATTAAATATATTAAGTATAAAATGAAACTATAAAACAAAATATATTTATGTTCTAGGGGTGCCTCTTTTGGCTGAGAAGATAAAATATCTAACCCTAATAACCTGATCCAGGTAATACTGGCGTAGGAAAGCAACATATAAAATAATAAATTTTTATAAAATTTATTTAAAAGATGTATTGCTTTTCAATACATCTTTTTTATTTATTACATAGGAGGTTTTTTATTATGAAAAAAGTTTTGACTATAGCTGGTTCTGATAGCTCGGGAGGAGCTGGCATTCAAGCAGACATAAAAACTATGAGTTCTTTAGGTGTATATGCTATGAGCATAATAACTGCCATAACAGCTCAAAATTCTGTAGGTGTGCAAGATGTTCATGAGATTCCAAAAAATATGATTGAATCTCAAATCAAATCTATATTCGATGATATAAATGTAGATGCTATAAAAATAGGCATGCTTTCTAATTCTGAAACTATAAAATCTATAAAAATGTACTTAGAAAAATATAAAGCTAAAAACATAGTTTTAGACCCTGTTATGATTTCTAAAAGTGGTTATTTTCTTTTTAAACCAGAGGCTGTAGATGAACTTAAAAATTTAATTTCTATATCTTATATTGTAACTCCCAATATACCAGAAGCTGAAATTTTGAGTGGTATAAAAATCAATTCAGAAGATAGTATGAAAAAAGCTGCTACTATAATTCAATCCCTTGGTGTGAAAAACGTTTTAGTTAAAGGTGGACATAAATCTGATGATGCAAATGATATACTTCTTTTTAAAAATAAATTTATAACAATACCTGGTAGTAGAATAAAAACTAAAAATACTCATGGCACTGGTTGTACACTTTCATCTGCTATAGCTTCTTATTTAGCTAAAGGATTCAATATCGAAGACTCAGTATCCCTATCTAAAAAATATATTACAAAAGCAATAGAAAATTCTTTCTCTATTGGCAAAGGAGTTGGTCCTGTTGGCCATTTTATAGATCTATATAAAAAAGCAAATGTAGATTTTTAAGAAATTATATATACAAGTTATATATATAATCATATTTTTATTAACAAAATTTTCATTAAATGGTTAAAAAATATATAAAAGTGGACAACATTCATTGTACTGAAATATACCTACCAAAAATAGATAGTAACTTTATTTAAAAACAAAATTTTATAAAAGCACTATTAGTAAAACATACCTAAACTTTTTTAATTACACTTTATACAATTTAAATATAGGGAGAGATTTATATGATAAATAAAAATGTTATACAAAAAATGAGAGAAAAAACTCCACTTATTCACTGCATAACCAATTATGTTACTATAAATGATTGTGCTAATATACTTCTTGCTTTTGGCGCTTCCCCTGTTATGTGCGAAGCATATGATGAAGTTTATGACTTTGCTCTTCTATCCTCAGCTTTATATATAAATTTAGGAACACTAACTAAAGAACAAGAAACCGCAGCAATCCTTGCTTCTACTTCTGCCAAAAATCATAATATACCTGTAGTTATAGATCCTGTAGGATGTCCTGCTATGAAAAGAAAAGTTGAAGTTATAAATAGAATTGCTGAAGTAGGCAAAATAGATATAATTAAAGGAAATATAGGTGAAATTAAATTTTTAGCAGGTATGAATTCTGAAACTAGAGGTGTAGATTCTTTAGATGACGGTAAAAATGCTTTAGAAGCTTGCATCCACTTAGCTCAAAAATATAATTGTATTGCAGCTGCTACTGGTAAAGTAGATTTTGTATCTGATGGTAAAAGAAATTCCATAATAAAAAATGGTACAAAGATGTTAACTAAAATAACTGGAACTGGTTGTATGTTAGGTGCTTTATGTGCAGCTACTTGTGCAAATTTTGAAGATAAATTAATATCTACTACATCTGCTATATTAGCTATGAATATTGCTGGAGAAAAAGCTTATGAAAAAACTCAATTACCAGGTAGCTTTAAAACTGCTTTAATAGATAGTATATACACCTTATCTGATGAAAAAATATGGGAAAGAGGTAATGTTGAATGGAAATAGATTATAAGCTTTATTTAATTACAGACAGAAGATTTTTAAAGGGTCGTAGATTAAAAAAAGTTGTAGAAGATGCTATTTTAGGTGGTGTATCTATAGTGCAAGTTAGAGAAAAAGATGTATCTACTAGGGAATTTTTTAAAGTAGCAAAAGAAGTAAAGGAAGTAACTGATTATTACAAAATCCCTATAATTATAAATGATAGATTAGATATTGCCCAAGCTATAAATGCCGATGGAGTTCATCTAGGTCAAAAGGATATGTTTCTTAATATAGCTAGAAAAATTCTAGGTAAAGATAAAATAATAGGCATATCTGTAGGAAATGTTAAAGAAGCTTTAGAGGCTGAAAATAACGGTGCAGATTATTTAGGAATAGGAACCATATTTCCTACAGGCAGTAAAAAAGATGTAGATGCAATTATTGGACTTGATGGGCTATCACAAATAAAAAACAGTATATCCATCCCTTCTGTGGCTATTGGCGGAATAAATAAAACTAATTTTAAAAATGTTTTAAAAACTGGTGTAGAAGGAATTTCTGTAATTTCAGCTATATTGGATGAAGACAATATAAAACTTGCTGCCAATAACCTTTTAATAGATAAATAAAATTATTTATTATATATTAAATTTATCATATTTTACCTAAATTAAACATTATAATTAAAATAATATAGTAATAAACTTTTCATATAAATACTACTGTAGGTAATATAAATGCTATTATTAAAATAATATTATTAATTGCTATATTCTAAAATATTTTAAGAATATAAGTGGATTTAATTTTAATACAGCAAAGATAAAAAATTAGTACATTTTTATCTTAGTAATATTAAAATTAAATCTATTATTTTTTTCATACTAATTCTTCTTTAATATATGAATTTAAATTTATATAACAATTTAAAATTCATAGCTAGTATTTATTTAATTTAGTAGACTTATGTTTATTATATATATTAGAATATACTTAAAATAAACTTTTATTGGGGGAATTTTTTTGGATACTTTTGTTGCTAGACAGCCTATTTTTGATATAAATGAAGATGTGGTAGCCTATGAATTATTATTTAGAAACAATAATGAACACAATAAATTTAATAATATAGATGGAGATGTAGCAACCTCCAAAGTAATAATTAATAGTTTTTTATTAATAGGTATAAATAACTTAACTAATGGAAAAAAAGCTTTTATAAATTTTACAGAAAATCTTATTTTAAACGATATAGCCTCACTTCTCCCAAAAGAATATGTAACAATAGAAATTTTAGAAAGTGTAACACCCTCTAAAGACATAATACGCTCTTGTAAAAATTTAAAACAAGCAGGATACACTATTGCACTAGATGATTTTGTTTTGCTAGATAATTTAGATGAATTAATAAAATTAGCTGATATTATAAAAATAGACTTTACAATTACTAAAGGCAATAAAAGAAAAGAAGTTATGGATAAAATACTTAAGATAAATAGCAAGATAAAATTTCTAGCAGAAAAAATTGAAACTAGAGAAGATTTTACTATAGCTGCTTCCATGGGATATTCTTTATTTCAAGGTTATTTTTTCAGTAAACCTACTATATTTAACGGAAAAGATATTTTTACCCATAATAATAAAATTTTAAAAGAAATAAATAAAAAATAAATTTTAAAAACTATACTCATTAAAAATATATAATAAAACAAACTGTCTTTCTAAAACTTAAATATTAAACTATACCCTATAAGATATGAACAATAATCTATAATATCTTACATGGTATAGTTTTTTTATATTTGTATATTTTATTATTTTACATAAATTAATATCAACCCTATTTTTCAAATCTAATAATCAAATTAATAATTATTTTTTAGTAGCCTCTAATATCCTTGAAGCAGGATAAGTATCTAAAAAATATTTTGAAGATATACTTGCCTTTAATCCTTTATCTAATAATATTTTTTCATATTCATCAACGTACATAGAATCTGAAATTATTAATTTCCCACCTGGCTTTAAAACTCTAATCATTTCTTCTATAGCCATTTTTCTTTCCTGTGCAGATTCTATATTGTGAATACATTGTTTACTCAAAATAACATCAAAGCTCTCATCTTTAAAAGATAATGCTGAAGCATTTTGAGTTTTTACTTTAACTTTATCTGATACACCTTCTAATTCTATATTTTGATTCACATAATACTTAGTTTTATCCATTATATCTTCAGTGTTCCATATATCTATACCAGTTACTTTTCCTGATCCATTCTTTAATTTTTTTGCTACTGCTATAGCTAAAATGCCTTTTCCAACACCTACATCTAATACATTTTCATTACCTGTCCATTTAACTTTAGAAATTATTCTATTTATATGCTTAAATCTTCCTACAAATATAAAATTTATTATCCTTATACCATTAAATATAAATAATATAGATATAAATAATATAAAATAAGCTACATAACTATTTATTTCTTTATGCTTAATACTAAACATAAAAGTTATAAGCCCAAGAACTCCTACGGAAAAAAACTTAATAACACTAAAGTAATTATTTGGACCATAATATGGCTTTGTATATTTCTTCATATTATATAACACTCCCTTCTTAACGTTCTCCCATTGATAATTGTAGATTTTATCATTAATAAAAAAAATTTTCAAGAAAAAATTTTAAAAACCTATTTCTATTATAAATATTATATATATGAAAAATCATGAATTATGTTACACTTTTTAATTTTATCACTTTACAAATTCATCACACTAAAGTATAATATAATAAAACAAAACAAGGGGGATTTTTATATGAAGAAAAAAAATATATTATTTTCACTCTTAATAATGGGATTAATTTTTATATTAACAGGTTGTGGTAACAAATCAAAAGAAGATACTTCTCTCAAAAATATAAAAGATAAGGGGGAATTCGTTGTAGGTTTGGATGATAGTTTCCCTCCTATGGGATTTAAAAATAATAAAGGTGAAATAGTTGGATTCGATATTGATTTAGCAAAAGAAGTTGCTAAAAAAATGGGAGTTAAAGTGGTATTTAAGCCAGTTCAATGGGATGGTGTAGTTCTTAGTTTAAATAATAAAGATATCGATGTTATTTGGAACGGACTTACAATAACTGAAAAAAGAAAAGAACAAATAAATTTCTCAAAACCTTATGTTGAAAACAAACAAATAATAGTTGTTAATAACGAATCTAATATAAAATCAAAAAAAGATCTAAATAAAAAAACTGTAGCTATACAATTAGGTAGCAGTAGTGAAGTTGCTTTAGATTCAGATAAAAACTTTGTAAAATCATTAAAAGAATTAAAAAAATACTCAAATAATACTGAAGCCCTTATGGATTTACAAGCTAAAAGAGTTGATGCTGTTGTAGTAGATGAAGTAGTAGGTAGATATTATATTAATAAAAAACCTAATATATTTAAAGTATTAGCTGAAAACTTCGGAGGAGAATCTTATGGAATAGGTTTTAGAAAAACTGATGATGCCTTTAGAAAAGCAGTAGATAAAGCTCTAGATGAAGTCATAAAAGATGGAACCGCAGATAAAATATCTGAAAAATGGTTTGGTAAAGGAATCTTTAAAAAATAGGATGTGATAAATGTGTCTAACTTTTCGGATATAACTATATTTATATTAAAAGGTAGTATTATTTCCTTTAAATTATTCATAATAACAATAATATTTTCTATCCCATTGGGTATTCTGGTAGCCATGGGTAAAAACTCTAAAATTAAACTTTTAAAAATTATACTGAGCATTTATACATGGATATTTCGAGGAACTCCTTTGATGCTGCAATTATTCTTTGCTTATTTTGGTCTTCCTGTAATAGGAATAAGATTAGAACCACTAACCGCAGCATATTTAACCTTTATAATTAATTATGGTGCATATTTAGCAGAAACCTTTAGAGCTGGTATAGAATCCATTGACAAAGGTCAAATAGAAGCAGCTAAAGTATTAGGCTTTACTTACAATCAAACTATGTTTAAAATAATTATACCGCAAGCTATAAGAAATGTTATCCCACCAATATGTAACGAAAGTATAAATTTAATTAAAGATTCTGCATTAGTAGCTGCTATAGGAATAGGGGATATGCTAAGAGCTGCAAAAGAAGTAGTTACTAGAGATTTTACTATAACACCTTTTTTTATAGCTGCAGCTATATATTTATTAATAACAGCATTTTTAGTACTTATATTTAGGATTTTAGAAAAAAAATATGCATACTAAGATAATTAACAACTTTGAAAGTTTGAAAATTAAAACAAGAAATACTTTTAATCAATAGATAGATATAAAAATAAAGAATACTAATTATTTTTCTAAATATCTATTTTATCTAAAAGTATTTCTTGTTTAATACTTTTAAAGCTATTCTATTCCCACATTAAACCATCCCAATAATCTACACGCCACTGTCCATCTTCATATAGCAATTTAGCTTTATAGTTAGTTGTGCAGCCATCTGTCAAATGTCTAACTGACAAAACTAAATCCATCTCATTATTAGAAATTGATTTGCTTTTAATTTTACCATTTATTATATCCGGAGAATAAATTCCTAGTTGACCAAACTTTTTACAATATGCTCCATCTATTTCCTTTACTTCAAGCTCATTCAAAATCTTCTTTATAGCAGATTTTGTATAACATTTATTTAAATGATTAAAAATTTTTTCAGGACTATTAAATCTATCTTCAAATTTTTGATATACATTATCTCCAATATATATTAGAGGGGTTTTATTAAATTCTACCACTGGATATGCTAACTTATCAGCATTATTTATAAGAGTTAATACTTCTTTATCATTTAGATATTTAATGCCATTTGTAATACTATTAGCTGATACATCTGAAACTACTGCAGTACCGCCTAAAACTATTACATTATTGTACTTATCATATTGAGATTTTACTGAAGACATTATTGAAGAATCTACAGAATCCTTTCTTACTAAAACTAACGGAGATTTACTCGCTGCTGCTAACACACTACCAGATAATGCATCCGAATAACCTTCACCTGATGATACATAAACTTTGTCATAATCAAATTTATCAGCAAAATGGTTCAATATAGCTGAATTTGTGTCATATCTATTTTCCCCTGCAAGTCTTATAGTATTTTTTAACTGTGATGCAATCTTATCACTTACTACAGCATTTCCACCGACTATATAGCTTTCTGTAAGTTTTTTGCTTGATAAAAAATCTTTAGTTATTTGGGGTAAGTCCTCTTTATCAGTAAGTAGTATTGGCATACCCTTCTGTGCTGCAATTGGAGCCATAGATAGTACATCTGCATAACCATAACCATTAGCTACAACTACCCCACTTACATTTTTCAAATTTTTAGCTACTTCTATAGATGTTTCAAATCTATCATTTCCATATATTCTATTAGTTTCGATACCCATATTCTCTATTTGAGATTTTACATTATTAGATACAACTCCCGTTCCACCAATAATAAATACTTTTTTTACTTTTAGTCTTGATAATTGTTTTTTGCTCTCTATATTTAAGTTATCTTTATTAGTTAAAAGTATAGGTGCTTTCTTTTCCTCTGCTAAAGGAGCAGCACATAATGCATCAGCAAAATCTTCTCCACTAGCTATTACTGCATATTCTGATGATGTCCAACCTGCATCTACAATTTTAGAATTAGTTTCATACCTATCTTTTCCCCATAACCTATCTTGTAGGTTTGCTGCACTTACACTATTTGGAACAAAAAATATCACACAAGATACTGCTACAACAGAAATAATACTTAATAATCTTTTTCTCATATTTACCTCCTCCATTTTAATCACTATTATAATTATGTCCAATTAAAAAATTTAATTACATAATATCCCAATATAATTATATGAATAAACATTAATAAGTGACTCTACTATAAAAAAATACACAACAAATTTTATAAAAATAAATTTATGTATAATTACTATGTTTCAAAATATTATTAAATCTTAAAAAGACTTTCAGATTTTACATCTAAAAGTCTTTTATTCCGTATTATATTAAATTTATAACCAAGATAATAATTCTATTATTACTGGAATTAAATCTTTTTTTATCTTCTTAATATCAGTTTCTGGACCAGTAACTTCTAATGCTTTTAAATTATCTATTAATTTTTTAATTACACCTTTTTTCTCATCATCTTCATCAAATTTATTCTCTAATTTTTTAAGCTTATTTAATACTTCATCATTTTCATTATTGCTGTACTTTTGTGAATGATTCATGGTTTTCCTCCTAAATTTTTTTATTCCATTTTTCTTTCTCTTTTTGCTGCCAAAAATAAACAACCCTTCTTTTATTAACTTTTTACTGATAATAATACCTGGTATAATGCAAATAAAAAGATAAAAAACTGCTATTTTATAAAATTCTTCTTCTTTTATTAATAACAAAATAACTTCACCAACAATATATACCCAAAAACAAATATTAAAACTATGTGTACGATACTTATTTTGCAATTCTTTTATACATTGATCTTCTGCAGAAAAAATAGGAATATAATTAAATATAGATATAAAACTTTTATAATACGTTCATCTTTTAACTTTCTATACATAAATAATTACTTATTGAATAATTTACCAATATTATATACCATATATTACAAAAAGTAAATTATATAGATTATGATGCAATTTATATATTACATATTATTGATATTATAATATATTATTTTTGGTTTAAAATTCCTAATTCCATTCTATATGCAAAATACTCAAATAATTGGTTTAATAGTAATAATAGTATTCTTTATCACATTAAAACAATCATTCTCAGTATATTATTATATTGAACCATCAATAATAGTATTTATATCTATTTAATCAAATTATTTCTTTTTTATTTTATTATTTCAAATATTTTAAATCACAATTTCCTTATATTGTATTTTTATTGTATAATCTATATAAAGATTGTTTAGATTATATTAAATTAGATTTAATTAAAAATTAATTTCATTTAATTTATATGTATTGTTATAATTAAATTAATCTATGCTAAGTAAAAATTAAGGGGGTTTCTGTAATTGAAGTGTAATGCTGTGTTAGATAGTGGTGGCATTAGAGGTATTGGTACAATTGGCGCTTTAAATTATATGGAAAGCAAAGGTTTTACCTGGAATAATATTGCTGGAACTTCTGTTGGAGCTTTGATAGGAGCATTATTAGTTTCTGGATATACTGCAAAAGATTTAAAACACATAACTGTAAATATGGATTTTATGGAACTTCTTAATAAAGAAGGTATTCAAAAATCCACATTTGTTGGCAGAGCAATAAATTTTTTTAAATTTAATGGTGTTTATTCAGGAGATTTTATAGAAAAATGGATTGATGATATGCTTAAAGTTAAAGGAATAAATACTTTTAATGATCTTATGAATAATGGAACTTGTAAACTAAAAATAATAGCTTCAGATATTACTGAAAAAAGAATGATTACATTCCCTGATGATCTTTATTCTTATGGATTTAGCTTAAGTAATTTTAGAGTTTCCAAAGCCATTAGAATGAGTATAAGTATACCTTTTTTCTTTAAACCTGTAGAATTTATTCATGGTGATGGTTTAAGTTATATAGTAGATGGTGGAGTTTGTTGTAATTATCCAATTTCTATATTTGATAGCCTAAATAATAAAGAAAATATTCCTACAATAGGCTTTAAATTTGATAATATTGAGATAAGCAATACTAAACAGGGTAAAAGTGATCCATTATCCTTTTTATTTGATATTGCTGATACCATGAATAAAAAAAATTCAAAAGAATGGATGACCAATAAAAATATAGATAGAACTATACTAATTCCCACCCTAGGAATTAGCTCTACAGATTTTGATTTATCTAAAGAAAAAACTTTAAAACTATATAAATCTGGATATAGAGCTGCAGAAAAATTTCTTAAAACTTGGAACTTTGAAAAATATAAAAATAAATATAATAAAAAAGATACTGCTTAGATATATAATTTAACTTTAAAGGCTGCTTACAAAATATATTTGTAAACAGCCTAAAAATAACTTCATAATAATTTTTTAATATAAAATTATATAGATGTATTTTTTATAAATTCACTAAAATATTACCATCTTTCTGCATATAATTCAGCAATTTTAACTACAAGTTGCACTGCCTTTTCTATTGATGGTACTGGGATAAACTCAAATCTTCCATGGAAATTATGTCCACCTGCAAATAAATTTGGAGTTGGTAATCCCATGAAGGATAGTCTTGAACCGTCTGTACCCCCTCTTATAGGAACTAATTTTGGTTCAATATCAATAGCTTTCATAGCATCATAAGCTACATCCACTACATATTTTACTTCATCTATTTTTTCTTTCATATTATAATATTGGTCTTCTACTTCTACACATACTATTTCTTTATTATATTCTTCGTTTAACTTTCTACCAACTTCTTTTATTTGCTCTTTTCTTTCCTCAAATTTTTTTCTATCAAAATCTCTTATAATATAATCTAATTCTGCTTTTTCTACCTCACCCTTTACAGATAATAAATGGAAAAATCCTTCATATCCGTCTGTTTTTTCTGGGACTTCATTTTCTGGAAGCATACTTATAAATTTATTAGCTACTAGTGCCGCATTTGTCATTTTATTTTTTGCAGAACCTGGATGAACATTTCTTCCTTCTATTGTAACTTTAGCCTTTGCAGCATTAAATGTTTCACATTCTAATTCTCCTATGCCACCACCATCTAAAGTATATGCTAAATCTGCGCCAAATTTTTTAACATCAAAATAATCTGCTCCCTTTCCTACTTCTTCATCTGGAGTAAATCCAACTTTTATAGTTCCATGTTTTATTTCCGGATGATTTATTAAATATTCCATAGCCGTAACTATTTCTGCTATTCCCGCTTTATCATCTGCTCCTAAAAGAGTATTCCCATCTGTTACAACTATATCTTGTCCTTTATATTCTAATATTTCTGGGAATTCATCAACTTTTAATACTATGTTTTTTTCTTTGTTTAAAATTATATCTTGTCCATCATATTTTTCTACAATTCTAGGATTAATATTAGTTCCTGATAAATCTGGGCTTGTATCCATGTGTGCTATAAAACCAACAGTTGGAACTTTTTTATCTATGTTTGATTCTAAGGTGCCCATAACATATGCATTTTCGTCTACAGATACATCTTTAAGTCCTATAGCTTTCAATTCTTCACCTAATTTTTTTGCAAACTCCAATTGAGTTTTAGTAGTTGGCACAGTTTCAGATTCTTCTGATGATTGGGTATCTATTTTTATATACCCTAAAAATCTTTCTAATTCATCTTTCATTTATAATCCCCCTCTAATATAAATTTGGTTTTATTTTTAATTTTTGTAATTGTTTACTTATATTTTACATTATACTATTTTTCTATGCAAACATCTCCCATTATTACAGCTTTAATATTTCCACTGCTATCTTTTAATGGCATAGCTATAGCTATACAATAGTTATAACTAACACTAGATATATATGGTTTGCTTGCATATTTTTCTCCTAAAATAGCTTTTTTAAAATAAGGCCTGTGAGAAAAATTATCATTTCCTTCGGTTATAGGTACATTAGCTGATTTCATTATCCCCTCTTTATCTATTATCCCTATATATTCAAATTGATTATTTTCCTCTACATACTTTTTACAAACATTAGAATAAGCATCTAAACTTAAATTATTTGAACTTATTTCTCTAATTACGCTCTCTAATATATTAAATCCCTCATTAACTAATTCCTTTTGTTCATTCTGTATAGTTATATTTGTTACAAAAGCTTTTAATTCACTATCTATTTTATCTGTGCATCTATTCATTTCGTTTATTAATTGAGTTATTTCATTTATTGACGCAGACTGTTCTTCTACTGCTGCAGAAATCTCCTCTGTCATAGAAGCACTTTGCTGAGCTCCTGAAGCTATAGTTTCCATCATTTGATCTACCTCTTTAGATATTGTAGTATTCATATCTGATAGATCATATATTTGTTCTACTGAATTATATGTTTCATCTGTTGAAGATATTATTTCATCAAATGATTTTTTAGACTCATCTGCATAAACTATGTCCTCTTCTACTTCTCTACTTTGTTTTTCTGCTTCTTCTGTTATACTAACTATTTGATAGGTAATTTTTTCTATTAATTTCCTTATTTCTCCAGCAGACTCTGAAGATTGCTCCGCTAGCTTTCTTACCTCATCTGCAACTACAGAAAAACCTTTACCATGTTCCCCAGCTCTAGCAGCTTCAATAGCTGCATTTAACGCAAGTAGATTAGTTCTCTCACTTATTTCTGTTACTACATCCGTTATTTTACTTATTTCTTCAGCTTCTTTTTCTAATCTTCTTACACTATTAGCTAATTTTTTACTAACATCGCCTGTTGATTTTATTTTGTATACCATAGTTTCAAATGTCTTTTGATTTTCTTTTATTATTTTAACCATTTCTTCAGCTATATTTTTAGTATTCTGGGCTTTTTCTGCTATTGCAGCTGAATTTTCTGCCATTTCACTTGTATTATCTCTTGTAAATGTTGTTGAATCCGCTTGAACCGTTGCTGTTTCTGCTACAGAAACTACAGAGGATGCTATATTTTCTGTAGCCTGGTTGCTATCTAATGCATTTTCACGTAATGTTTTTGATATACTCCTATTTTTCTGTGATATTTGCATTAAATCTGATAATATTTTTTTAGTATTTCTAACTATAGCATTTACACTTACTCCAATAGGTGCTAAAGCTCCTTTTTCTGGAACTCTAGTTGCAAATTCTCCTTTAGATACTCTATATATTATTTCTGCTACCTCTTCTATAGCCCTATAAGCTCTAGTTATAAAAACTCTAACTACTATATAAGAAACTGCTAAAATAAGTATGAACATTATAGCCATAAATTTTGAGTAAGAGCTACTAAATCTTGATATTAAATTAGAGTCATTACTTACTAAACCTTTCAAAATATATCTAGTTCCAATAAAAAAAGTGGCACATAATATAAGTATTAATGTATTAAACAAAATAGCTATTTGTCTTATAAGCTTATTTTTCAAGCCACCCACCAACCTTCCTTAAAATTATAAAAATTTAAATTTTGCACAATATATATAATTTTCTACAATATTATTTTTTTCCCTTCTTAATTTATCATTTTCCCAATATATAGATATATTAATAAATACTAAAAAACTAATCCATTTTTACATAATTGTCTATGGAAAATAAATATAAGTATTTTTCTTTTACAGTCTTTCCTGTTATTTTATTTAAAGCTTTCTCATAATATTGAATCTGCATTTTATATTTATTTTTTATTTCTTCTATATCAGTCACATAATCTGTTTTATAATCTAGTAATACTAAACCATCATCTTCTTCAAAACAACAGTCTATTACACCTTGAATTATTAGTTTTTCATCTTTATATATTTCTTTATCCAAATCTTTATATATTTCTAATGCAGGTATTTCAATAAAAAAAGGCATTTCTCTATTTATATTATTAGAATTAATCATCCTCTGCCCCAGTTCGCTTTTGCAAAATTTTAATATCTTATATGGATTTATAACCTTGGACTGCTCATAAGTTATAAATTCCTTTTCTATTAATCTATTTATTTGATCTTTTATAATATCTTCATTTTTTACTGATTTTAAATCTAAATGCTGCATAAATAAATGTATAATACTCCCTCTTTCTGTAGAAGATATTTTCTTTTTCTCCTCCATAAATGTAGGCTTTCTAAGCTCTACTTTCTTAAATAATTCTTCTGTATTTTCTTTATCATCTAATATAAATTCTTTTTTTACATCTGAAACTGATAACTTTGCTGGTATATTGGAAGCATTATCATATTTGTATTTAAATGAAAGTCTTATATATATCTCTTCTTTATAATTACTTTCTTCTAGCTTCATTAGTGTTTCCTTTATTTTTTCACTAATTTCTACTTCATCCTCTTCAACTTTTTCCTTCAACAGTTCTTTTTTATTATATAGTTCTATTTTCCACTTTGACTTATCATCCACTATATTTGAAAGTTCTGACATCATATTTATCTCTTTTCTAAAACTTATAGCATCCTTATGTTTTATAACAGCTGGCCCTATCCAATCTAAATAAGTTTTCCCATTCATAACAGCATATTCTGGAACTTTATTTTTATCCTCTGATAAATTCAACCAACTCTCCACAGTTTTATCAATATTATTTACTAATCCTGTTATTATAAGCTTTTCCCTTGCCCTTGTTAAAGCTACATATAATATTCTCATTTCCTCTGATAAAGTTTCTAACCTTATTTTATTTTTTATAATGTTTTTGACTAAAGATGGATAAGCTATTCTTCTTTCTATATCTACATAATCTGGACCATATCCTAAATCTCTATGAAACAATATATTTTTATTAAGATCTGTCATATTAAAATTCTTACCAGTTCCACTTAATATAACTACTGGAAACTCTAGCCCTTTACTTTTATGAATACTCATTATTCTCACTACATTTTCATTTTCTCCAAGTATTTTCGCACTTCCCATATCTCCACTGCTGAATTTTAATTTATTTATAAAGTTTATAAAATTAAATAATCCTTTATAACTAGTATTTTCATATTGCTTTGCCCTTTGAAAAAGTATTCTTAAATTTGCCTGCCTTTGTTCTCCTGCTGGAAGAGCTCCTACATATCCATAGTAACCTGTTTCTACATATAAAAACCATATAAATTCATCTATATTTACATGGATAGATTTTTTTCTCCATAAATTTAACTTATCTATAAAACTACATATTTTATTTTTTACTTCTTCTTTCATATCCTTTACTATTTTATTTACCTTATCTTCATTTTCTATATAAAAGCTATAATAGGAATCTAAACTTTCATTTTTATATAATCTATATATTATTTCCATACATTCATAAAAAGCTATATTTTTATTTACCATTCTTATATCAATAAGGTCATCATCTGTAAAGGAAGCTATAGGTGATCTTAATACTGAAAGTAATGGTATGTCTTGAAGAGGATTATCTATTATTTGTAGTAAAGATATAATAGTTTTTATTTCTGTTGTATCAAAATATCCTGAATTTATGTCTGCAAAAACTGGTATTCCTTCCTTTGCAAACTCTTCTACAAATACTGGTGCCCAATTAGATGTAGCTCTCATAAGTATTACTATATCTCTATATTGAATTCTTCTGTATTCACCTAATTTTTTATCAAATACCTTTAGTCCACCCTCTAACTCATTTCCTATTAACTCTTGTATTTTTTTAGCTACTAATCTTCCTTCTATTTGTATGTTATCTAAAGCTTCTTCTTCATCAATATTATATTCCTTTAATGCTTCTTGACTTATTTCATATTTTTTATCCATTAAACATAATTCTATAGGTTCACCTTTTACTTCTTCTCCATAGCTAGCTCCAATGCTTAAAGCCTCCTTTTCTGTGTAATCTAATTCCCCTATAGTTTTAGACATTATTTGCTTAAATAAATAATTAACTCCATTGATTACTTCTTCTCTACTTCTAAAATTCTTAAATAACTTTATTTTTCTGTGTTTTGAGCCCTGTTTTTCATTATAATTATTATACTTTTCTAAAAATATTTCAGGTTTTGCCTGTCTAAATCTATAAATACTTTGTTTTACATCTCCAACCATAAACCTATTAGGAATATCTAATCCTCTCTGAGGTTCTTCTAAATTTATTTTTTGTTCATTAAATATTAATTGACCATTATAAAAACTCCAGTAACCTTTTACTCTAGATACCATACTCATAATAACTTCCTGTACCAAATTACTATCTTGATATTCATCTATAAGTACTTCTTCAAATTTTCTTCTATAATCTAAAGCAATATTAGATGGAATTATATGACCTTCTTCATCTTTATCTGTTAATATAGCTAAACACAAATGTTCTATATCATTAAAATCAATTAAATCTCGTTCTCTTTTTTTAGCTTCATATTTTTTATCAAATAGTATTACTAAATTGGATAAAGCCTTCATTGAAGGATATAAAAACATAAATTCTCTCTTTATGAATTCATTTTCATAAGAATCTAATATGTTTTTGAGCTCTACTATCTTTTTCTTTACCTTATCCCTTAATTTTTTAACCCTTTCCTTAGCCTCTTTATCCGCATCTTTGTTTCTTTTTGCTGGTAACTTAGGAAAATCATAATTTATTATTTCATTTCTAAAATCTTTAAAATTCGATTTTTTAAGTAAACTATTTATAAAATTTAAATCCATCTTAAAAGGCTCATAATAATAGTCTATGCCTTGTGAATTTAATATTATATCTATAGATTGATGCAACATATTTTTAAATCCATGCAATAATATCTTCATATCTTCCATAATCATATCTGCCCATGATGTTTCTTCAAAATTAAAGTTTTCTCCCACATTAAATTCTTCCGCCATATTTAAAAGCCAATTTTTATAAAATGGAGCACTTTTAGCAAATCTATGTAATTCTAAAACTAATTCTTGTAATCTAGTATCTTTTCTGCTAGCATAACTTTCTACTAAATTAATAAAATCTTCATTTTCAAATTCATACAATTCATCAAAAAGCTCATCTATGGCCTCTTGTTTCATAAGTATTCCTTCTGTTTCATCACATATTCTAAAATTAGGATCTATTTCTATAGTATGAAAATTGTTTTTTATAACTTGAAGACAAAAGGAATGAATAGTCATTATATTTGCTTTATTTAATAAGGTAAATTGTTTTCTTAATATCTTTGATTCTGGATTTTCATCTAATGCTTTAGAAATAGCATCTCCTATCCTCTCTCTCATTTCTGCTGCCGCCGCATTAGTAAAAGTAACTATCAATAATTTATCTATATCTATAGGTTCTTCCTTATCTAATATTTTTTGAATTATTCTTTCAACTAAAACAGCAGTCTTACCAGCTCCTGCCCCTGCTGCTACAAGCAAGTTACAATCTTTAGTAAAAATGGCCTGCCTTTGTTCATCTGTCCAATTAGTACTACTCATTTTTTCACCTCATTTTAAATACTACTCTATAACTACATATATATTATAACCCTTATTTTGAAAATAGAGTACCAAATTCAGATTACAGAGTAAAGAGTACAAAGTACAGGGGGCAGATTGGGAAACAAAAAAATCAATATTATATAATTATGATGTTACACATAGCGAGGATTTCTAAATCAATAATAAAACAATGACTGTCACATTAAAGAATTTATTCTTAATGCGGCAGTCACTTTGAAAATAAAGATTAAAACTTAACTTTTTATTTATATTCATTTATAATTAATCTAAACATATAATTCGATCACATTTTTGTGCAACTTCAATATCATGTGTAACTATTATAACTGTTTTTCCTTGTTTATTAATCTACTTCAAATGAAATAATACTAAATCTCTATTTTTAGCATCTAATGATCCTGTAGGTTCATCAGCTAAAATTATCTTACTAGGCTTGAGAATTAATCTTGCTATAGCTACCCTTTGTTGTTCTCCTCCACTTAATTCATAAATTTTCCTGTTTTCGTAATTTTCTAAATTCATATGTTTTAATGCTTGTTTTATAAGCTCCTTTTTTCACTTTTGCTTTTTTAAACATATTTTAATGCTAACTGCAAATTATATGAAGCTGTTTCTTCATCTATCAACGCAAAATTTTGAAATAAATATCCTATACTTTCTCTTAAAATTTTATTCGCTTTTGATGAATTAACTTTTATATTTTCATTACCATCTAAAATAAATTTTCCTGAATCAATGTCTTCTAATAATCCTATTATATTCAAAATAGTAGATTTTCCACTACCATTTAATCCAGTTATGGCAAGGAGTTCTCCTTCTTCTACATTTAAAGAGAATTTATTTAATATAATTTTATTTCCAAATTTCTTAGTTACATTTTTCATTTTTATAATTGACACAATTAAGACTCTCCTTTCATAACTTTAGTAAATTTCTTTTTAGTTACTAAATTTAAAAATATTATAGATAGTAAACATTCAAGAACAAATCCAGCTAAAGTTACACCTAATATAATACTTAAACTAGCCTTATTTAAAATAATAGATATAATTAATATTGCCATCAAACTAACAGTTATAATTTGCAAACATTCCTCGTAATTATGAAATGATTTATATCCATGAAAACTTCTTATATAAATAATTTTTTTGTATTGTTCAAAAAAATTTAATAAGCTTTGGATTACTATAATTACCAACATAATACTAATAATAATAAATCCTATCACCAAAAATTTAATCATACTTTTATATTTGTTATTGATTGATACAATTTCTTCATCGGCATAATTAATTCTAAGACTTGATGAATCTATTCCAATAAGGATATAATCCATCTTCAGTTCCAACTAATACAATAGAATCTTTTACGTAATTTCTCTCTTTTGGATTAACATTTACATTATAAGAAAAGTATTCCTGATTGGATTTTATCCAAATAATCTCTAATTCTCCTACCTTATTATTTTTATCAGTATCTTTATCTTTCCATGATTGATAATATTGTTCTATTTCCTTTTCCTTATTTTTAAATTTATATGGAATTAGTAATATCCAATTTTTATTTTTTTCAGAAATGGAAATTCTTCTTTCTTTATAATCATATATAGGAAATTTCTTTAAATAGTTTGAATTTATAGTTCCAGGTAATTTATAAAATTCAACATTAGAATTCAAATCCTTACTTTCCGTTGTATACATAACAAACTCAGCAACAATAGCACCCTTAGCATTTAATTTTTTATACAATTTTTGTTACCTTTTTAAATATTTTTCAGTAGATGTAGTTTCTGAATCTAAATTCTCTAAATGTAATACAACATAATTACCAACATCTTCCCAATGCTTATAGTGTCCATTATATACTTATTTTAGTTTATTGTAATTCATGTTTTGAATGTTTAATAAAATAATTAATCCAACTTTAATTAAATTATTAAATATTAAAATTTCCTTAGTCTGCCTTCTATTTTTTAATATAGAAGACATTTTTATAGTTTGTATATAAACATATGGTATTGAAATAATAATCATAATTGCTATTGTAATAAAAAAATAATTTAATCCTAACTTCTTTAAAAACTTTAAATATGCACTATTATATTTATCAACTAAAAATATAATCATAAAAACTGTTGAAATTATCATAGAACTTATTTGAATAATCATAAATTTTAAAATAACTTCTTTCCAAATATCCAAATTTGAATAGCCAACAAGTTTTTTTATTCCTATTTTTTTATAAGAATTTAATATATCATATAACACCAATAAACTTAGTATAGAAAATAATATGTATATATATTTTAAATTTTTACTATTCACCTTATCTATAATTTCTGCTTTATTGTTTTCTATTTTACTAACACCATATATTCTAAATAATTCATTCATATGTTCTTAAATAGTTTTATTTCGAGGAAAATTCATTGTACAAAATCCTTTAAATTTCATACCATCAATTAACATATTATTTAATGTACGTACTTCAAATATAAAATCATCACTAATACTTTCAATAACACCTATTTGGTTTTTATCACCAGTATTTTCTGTAGATAAAAAATAATTTGTATTCATCATAGTTTTATCAAGCTTCCTACCATTAGACAAATTAATTTTATTCATATAATCATCATTCATAGTATATATTTTTATTATTTTTTCTTTTTTGCTTGACCTATCAATTCTTGTAAAAAATATTGATGACATAGTTCTATCAGTAGCTTTAGCTAACATTTTATATTGTTCTTTTCTTGGTAAACCGCTCATAATTGACGGTAATAAAACATCGTACTATTTTCTAAATTGTTCTCTATATTCTTCATATTAAAAATTTCATTTTTTTAAATTCATTATATAATATAAAGAATGAGAACATTGAAATAACTAAGATTAAAATCGAAATTATTTTTTTCAAATGTTCTCCTCCTCATAAATTTACATCATTTTTTAATACAGTAATTAGAAAATTTAATTCTTATCTATTGTATTAATTCGTTTTAATACTATACCATTTTATGTTTTTTATAATATATTTTTATTTTTATCCATATTATTCTATAAGACTTAATTTTTAATTATAGATATTCTCTAACTAATATTTTTACATTTTTGTTGTTATTCATATTATTTTTGTCATATATAAATATTAATTAAATCCCATTCAAACGCATGGGGTTTTTAAACAATTTCAATATAAGTTCTTAACGTGTGTAGAAACTTTTGATATTCCTATTAAAATACTGTTTTTGAACAATTTCAATGTAAGTTCTTAACCTACACTTTTTGCTATAAATAAATTTTATTTTATGCCATAATCTCAACTTCTTTAAATTTCTCAAGATCAATATAAAGTTCTTGTTTATATGGATTTCTCTTTGTTTTCTTTACTTTATATATCATATAAACAAATACAGCTATATTAACTGCAAGAGCTATTGCACTTATAATTGTGTAAATAGTAAGATTATAAGTTGATTTAACTACAAATATTCCTGTATCTTGAAACCTTGGGAAGGTTTGAGCAAACATACACCATATTGCTAATGTTTGTGCTCTATGTTGCAACCAAGCACCCTTTCCAACAGTGAATGCACAAAGTGTTGGAGCAAAAAGTAATGCAAAACCTGCATACCAAGAATGAGTAGGTATACAATTATAGGTATACACAAAATTCCACACATCATATGCAATAATCCAAAACCAAAGCATATCTGGCCATATCATATCCCTACTTTTATCATTCTTAGTTTCTTTTCTTATTTTTATGCCAAACCAGCCAGTTATTGTAATAATATTTAATATACCGGCAGCTGCATTCATGTAGTTCCAAGGCCCACCCATTACACCTACTATTTCTCCTTCAATAGGTCCTGAATTTGTCATCCAATATAAAGATCCTACTTCTATATCCCTTGCAACTGCTTCTAAAATATTAATAGCAAGAATTAATGGTGGAAAACATAAAGCTATTTTATTATCCGCTAATCTCCAAACAATTTTACCAGTAGTTTTATCCTTTTTCTCAATATGCCGAATAAACCAAAATCCAATGCACCCAGCTGTTGCAGAATAAACTTTTGCCAAGTGAAACCAATCTGTATAAGTAACATCCTTTAATACTGTAAACCAGCTAATTGTTAGAATAATAGGTAAAATAACAAAACTAAAAAATCCTATCCACTTTTTTCTTCTTGCAATCTCATTAAATAAAAACAATGATGAAAAAACAATGAACCATATCCCCCATGTAGTAAATATAGTTGCTCCTTCAGCATAGTTAAACTCAAACATTTTTCTCCCCCTTTATATTTTAAAATTTTTTAATTATTTAATAAGCTAATATTTCTTTAATCAAAAACTCTTTCCCACATAATAGATCCCCTTCTCTACTTTTACAATAAGGACATCCTTCTTTATTAGTCATAACATTATAAACTTTATTACATTTTTTACATAAAACATTTGCTGGTAATATCTCAATTTTCAACTTAGTAGACTCCATTATCGTACCATCTACAGCTGCTGGGTAACACTCTTCAATATATTTAGGAATCATAGAAGATAATTCTCCAATTTGCAAAACTATTGTATCTATTTTGGTCAAATGATTTTTTATAGCAATATCTTCTACAGTTTTTACTACTTCGATAATAACTCCAAGTTCGTGCAACGAAATACACCCCCAATAATACAGCTTATATATAGAACTATTTTTTACATATAATTATTTAAACAATTTTTTTACCTTTTTAGTTGTAATCCTTACTTTACGTTTAAGAACTTGTTTTATAACTACAGGTTTTAAATCTTCATAAGCTACACCCTCACCATCATATTTCCTTACAAGAGAAATAGCATCAAACTTACATTTAGTTGTACATTGACCACATCCTACACACAAGAATTCATCTACAACTGTTGCGCCACAACTAAGGCAACGTTTTGTCTCTTTTTTCACCTGTTCTTTAGTAAAAGTTCCTCGTAAATCTTTAAAGGTTTTCTTTGATTTGTTTCCATCTACATGTCCTGTATTCTGTCGTGGAGTACGATCATATCCTTCAAGTTCTAAATTTTCTTTATCCAATGCATAATATTCTTTTCTATCACGACCTATAATTAAACTTTGTCCTGGTTGAACATAACGATGAATTGAAATTGCACCTTCTTTACCTAAAGCAATGGCATCAATAGCAAATTTAGGTCCCGTTAATGCATCTCCACCAGCAAAAATATCTTCCTCAGAGGTCTGTAATGTAACTGGATCTGCCTTAATTGTATTATTTCTATTAAGTTCAACTTTACTATCTTTTAAAAGTTCACCCCAATCCATTCCTTGACCTATTGAAAGCAATATAGTATCTGATTTAACTATTATAGTATCATTTTCATCATATATTGGATTAAATTTTCCCTGTTCATTAAATACAGAAATACATTTTTTAAACTCTATAGCTGTAGCACGACCATTTTCAACAATAATTCTCTTTGGTCCCCATGAATTATTAATTTGAATACCTTCTGATAATGCTTCTTCAATTTCTTCTGAAAGTGCAGGCATTTCCTCACGACTTTCTAAGCAATACATTTTAACTTGTGTATCACCAATTCTAGTAGCTGTTCTTGCAACATCTATTGCAACATTTCCCCCGCCTATTACAATCACATTGCCGTCAAGTTTTATATTCTTACCTAAATTTACATCTCGCATAAAATCAATTCCTGTAATAACGTTTTCAGTATCTTCCCCTTCTATACCAAGTTTCCTACCTACGCAAGCACCAATAGCAATATAAAAGGCTTTAAAACCTTGATTTCTTAATTCTTTAAGAGTAACATCTTTACCTACTTCAACACCTGTTTTAAATTCAACACCTAATTCTTTTAATATTTCAATTTCTGCATTTACAACTTTCTTTTCAAGCCTAAAAGAAGGTATTCCTAAAGTTAACATCCCACCAAGAACTTCTTGTTTTTCAAATACTGTTACCTTATATCCATCAATAGCTAAAAAATAAGCACAGCTAAGTCCTGAAGGTCCTGCTCCAATAACAGCAATTTTTTTACCATATTCATGTTTACGTTTAGGTACATAACGATATTTGGCATTTAAATCCTGTTCAGCAATAAATTTTTTAATTTCATCAATAGCAACTGGATTATCAATATCACCTCTTGTACAAGCAGATTCACACTTTCTTGGACAAATACGTCCACATACTGCTGGAAATGGATTTTCCTGTTTAATAAGTTCAAGAGCTTCTTTATATTTTTCCTGTGCTGCAAGCTTAATATAGCCTTGAACAGCAATATGAGCTGGACATTGAGTTTTACAAGGACTAGTACCACTATCAACTACATTTTTTCTATTTATTCTATAATCAGGATTCCATTTATCTGGCCCCCATTCCGTATCTCTTGGAGTCTCAGTTCTTTTTATTTCTGTAATAACTGGAGTCTTAGAACATAACTTTTGACCTAACTGTAATGCATTAACAGGACAATTTTTAACACACTCACCACAAGCAACACATTTTTCTGTATCAACTTTAGAAACATAGTTTGAACGCACCATATCAGCATTAATAAACATACTAGCAGTTCTTAAAGAAAGACATGAACAACCACAACAATTACAAATAGCATGGGTTTTACCTGATCCATCTAAATTTGGTATCTGATGCATTAAACCATTCTCTTCAGCCCTTTTAATAATTTCAAAAGCTTCTTCACGAGTAATATGTCTTCCTCTTTTTGTACGAATATAATATTCTGCAGCATGTCCCATCTGAATACACATATCTTCTTTAAGATGACCACAGCCTTCTCCCATAACTTCTCTTGCTGTACGACAAGAACAATCTGCAACTGAAAAAATCTCATTCTCATTAAGATATTTTGAAACTTCCTCATAACTTGCTCTTCTAGTTTCTCCTGAAATAGCATGTTCTATAGGAATTACACGCATAAGACCTACCCCTACTGGAAAATTACCTGCTGTTTTAGGTCCTCTTACTCTTCCATAAGCTTCAAAAGCTCTAGCAATTTGAGGATATTTTTTAACATTTTCTTTATTATTAACCATCATCTCCATAATTCCAGGAACCCAAGTATCATACCAAAATACATCTACACCATTAATTTTATTTACAAAACAAACTCCTGCCTCTGCTAACTTTAACAAAAGTTTGGTTGTTTCTTCCACAGTTTTACCACATAAGGGTGCAATTTCCTTAGCCGTAACCTTTTTACGTATTTCCATACAAAGTGCCACTTCTGCCATTTCATCTGTAACAACAGGCTCAAGAATCATATATTCTGGATCTGTGACTTTAATTTCATTTTTTGATCCACGCTTCTTATTACTTATATGATTTGCAAGATCAAGGACCTTTTCCTTAACCATATATTATCCCTCCAAAATAATTGTGTATAAAATATAAAATATAAAATATATAAGCAAATTTATAATTAGAAAAATTTAAATTTTCCACATAGGATAATTAATTTTCTTTCCACTTTCTTACTTCTTCACGTATCCAATCAATCCATTCTTCAATTCCTTCTCCAGTTTTTGCTGATATTGGAATCACCTTAATATTAGGATTTAGTTTTTTTACTCTTGATTTTACTGCCTCTAAGTCAAATTCAAAATAGTCTTTCGCATCTATTTTATTAATAAGTAACACATCAACTATGGAAAACATTAATGGATATTTTAAAGGTTTATCATCGCCCTCCGGTATACTTAAAATCATAGCATTTTTAGATGCTCCAGTATCAAACTCCGCAGGGCATACTAAATTACCTACATTTTCCAATACAGCTAAATCAATATTTTCAGCCCCAAGTCCTTTCAATCCTTGTTTAGTCATATCAGCATCAAGATGACACATTCCTCCAGTGTGTAATTGAATTACCTTAACACCAGACTGTGAAACCTTATTTGCATCTACTTCTGAATCTATATCAGCTTCCAAAATACCAATATTCATTTCATCTTTTAGAGCCTTAATTGTTTTTAAAAGAGTTGTTGTTTTTCCTGCCCCAGGTGATGACATAAGATTTAATAAAAATGTCCCATCTTTTTTTAATTCTTTTCTAAGTAGCTCTGCTTGACGGTCATTGTTTTTGAAAACACTTTGCTTAATTTCTAAAACTTTATATGCCTTCATATAAATCACCCCATTTTATATATTATTTAAGTTATATTTTATTAACATCATGATATATACATATATACCATAATATAACATAACAACTGTTATGCTTATAATATAATACACTTTACCCTTTGTCAATACTTTAACATTCTGAATAATAATTATATTTTGAATATATAAAATAATGCATTTTAAGGGCTTTATTTACAATAATTTACTACTAATACCATAAAAATATGATATACTACTTATAAATGAGGTGAATAATATGAATGTTAATGAGTACAGTGAAAAAAAACAACATATTTTAAAAACTGCAATTAGTATATTTACAGAAAAAGGATTTGAAAAAACAAGCCTACGTGAAATAGCCTCTGCCGCTGGTGTTACTACTGGTGCTATATATCATCATTTTAAAAATAAAGATGAATTATTTTACCATGCAGTAAAAGAAGCTATGTATTTTGCTCAAACACTATCTGAAAAAGATGAAAATAGTAATCTAAAAAGTACAGAAGATATGTTAGATGAAATTAGTAATAAGGTTCAACAGCGTATGTCAAAAATCAATGAGCAACGCCTTTTAGTTCTATTGATAGGCTATGTATTATCAAAAGGTGGGACACTCAGCGAAAGCCTTAAACAAGATTATAATAAAATCATTAACAAAGTTGCGGATATGTACTTTTTCGCATTTGGTATTGAAAATCAGTATTATAAAAAAAGTCTTGCTTCTATTTTAGTAGCTGCCCTAGATGGAGTTGCAATGCAATATTCCCTTGGAGTTTTAAAACAAGAGGATCAAAAATTCAAAGATACATTTGTTAACTTTTTTGTAGAAAGTATTCCTGCATTCATGCAAAAAAACAAATGTTAGATTTTATATTTATTTATAAAAATATAACCTACCATTGGCATCTCCCCCATTAGTAGGTCATAATGTATATTAAATTAATAAATAAAATCGCATTCTATATTATTTTCTTTTATAAATTCTATTTTATCTTTTAATATAAGATTTCTTTCTTCTATTATAGCTTCCATAGGAGTTTTGCCTTGACAAATTTCATTTTTGTTAAGTTGCCAACTTCTTAATACATCTATACAATTCATAAAGGCCGCTCCTTTTGTAGTAAATTCTTTTCCATTCATTAACTCTGTAAGTTTACTTAAAAAATCCATTAATAAAGCTTTTTCTACCTTTCCTCCACCTGCCCATACTTGCGCTGGTGTTAATCCACTCCATAATTCTGAAGGTTCATCTTTCCATATATTTATAGCTTTGTTTTTATCTTCATATTCATTTCTTAAGTTTTTTAACTGAATATCTATATTTTCAGAAATTCTTTCATTAAATAAATTAAGTACTCCTCCTGTTTTAGAGTAAACCGAAGAATACATAAAATCTACTTTGGTAAATGGTAACATTCTTTCATATAAATTTAATAAAGTAGTGCTTTTTAGTTTAGGTGCTATTTCTAATACTGGAGAATTATCTTTTCTCTTTATTGCTTCAATAAACATAGTATTATTTTCTAATTTTTCATATCTTTCATTTAAAGAACATTCTATTTGTATTGATATTATCTTTTGTGCTACCTCATCATTAGGTATCCATAACTCTTTTTGCTTTGGCATCATGACTATTTTTCACCTCTTAATTTTTCTAATAAATCATTTGCTTCTGTATAATTTGGATTTAACTTCAAACTTCTCTTAAGCAATTTTTCTCCCTCTTTAGGGTTATTATTATAATTAATTTCACAAACTGCTATATTATATAAACATTTAGACTTTATAAATTCCTTATTATCCATTTTATTTATATAATTCAAACTCTTATTATAAAAATCTATACTCTTTTTAAACATTCCTAATAAATAATATATTAGTCCCAAATTATAATACACAAGAGCATCTCTATCGTATAAACTTAATGCATTTAAATATTTATCTCTAGCTTTAAATAAATCTCCATAAAATCTTAAATCAATATCTGCCATTACAGACTCTATGAAATAATTATCTGGATACTTCTTTAATGCTTTATAACATTGCTCTGCTAGTTCTAAATCTTTTTCATTAAAGGAAATTATAAATAAAAGCATTTGCTTTCCCCAGTTTAAATCCAAAATTTCCTTATTATTTTTTATATACTCTTTTAAATATCTATGTATAGCTTTATGACCCTTTATTTCTTCCAGTATCAAATTTTTACAATTAGAGTCATCAATACTTTGCTTATAATTGTCTAATAGAAGTTTTTCATACTTCCTACTTAAATTTTTCTTCATTACTGCCTACTATTCTCCCTTCAAAATAAATAATATAACAAATATAAGTATACAATATTTTTTCATTTACATGCAAAAGTTTATTTATTAACACTTATTTATTTTACGCATAAAATAAAGTGTGTTTATGTTATAGGAGGCTTAAAAATGTTCAATTATTATAATCCTTATTCTATGTATATACCTATTTGTTTTTGTTTTAACCCTAATCAAACAATGATACCTATAAAACATAATTATTTAAATAACATTAAAGGAAATGATGAAGATTTAAAAAATTTATATCCAAAAATCTATTTTAAAATTTATCCTTTAGTCAAAGAGCATTGCGATATAATAGAAAAAGAAAAAGGTGAAAATCATTGTCCTTCTAAAAAAGAAGTAGATACTGTTTGTAAAAAAATTTATGAAAAAATTAAACCTCAATTAGATGATGATGATGAGTATAAAGATTTCTATAGGCAACACCGCTATAGAAGACGTCATGCTGTAAGAGATATTATAGGAATACTACTTATAAATGAACTTTTAGGTAGACGAAGAAAAAGGAGATATTATAATTATTATGATTATAATTACAATTATGATAACAACTATGATGATGACTACGACTACTTTGATTAATATTTTTGATAAACATAAGAAATATCTTTTATAAATTTTAAAAAATCTCTTAAAATAAAAATAGCTTTAATTAAAAAAAAGCAAATATAAATAATACACTTATCTATTTATTATATGTATTTTTATATTTACTATAAAATTAAAGCTATTTTTAGATAACTATACTTAAGCAAATACTGCTGGCTTTTTTCCCTACAATTTTTATTTTGTTAATTCCTTTTTCCAAAGTAAGATTCTTAGTACCACTTTTAGTACCTTCTAATATAGGAATGAGCCTTTTATTATTAGTAATTAATATAAAATCAAAATATTTTCAAACATCATAAATTTAAAGTTTTATAAAAACTCACATAAAATTATTGATAAATTTTCAATTGTTTAACTTTTTCTTAATAGCATCCCATATTTCTTCATCTTTTTTATCTATTAATATATTATATTTATTTCCTCTTATTTCTGTATCAAATTTACAAATTGAAGAATATATACAATAGTCACAAGAAGATCCATCTTTCTTTTTATATGGTTTTATATCTATATTTCCTTCTAACATTTCTTCGCAAATTTCAATTATTGTATATCTTACGTATTTTCTTAATGTTTCAAACTCTTCTTTTGTAGCTACACAGGATCTACCTTCTGACACCTCTCCATCTTTTTTAAGCATAACTGGTATTATATCTGATGCTCCGGATATTATATTATCCATATCTTTTATAACATTAGGATCATTTAAAATTAATCCTTTCATTTTTAAATTTTTTATTATACTTTTTTCAATTTCTTTATCACTCATATCCACAGTATTTTTTACTATAGGATCATCTAATTTAAAATATAAAAGTGCTCCTGGTTCTCCATTTACATTAGACCTTTCAGATAATTCCGTAAGTATAGCATCTAAATATATTAAAAGTTGCAATTGTAGACCATAATAGACATCAGATAATTTAAATTCCTTTGTTCCTGATTTATAGTCTATTATTTTTAAATAAGTAACTCCATCCTTTTGTAAAAGATCTACTCTATCTACTCTTCCTATTAGATTTACAACTTCTCCAGAATGAAGTTCCATTGCTATAGGAGGATAATCTCCATCTACATCAAAGGATAGTTCATAATAACTTGGTTTAAAATTACCTCTTTTTATATGTTCTCCTATAAGCCATACAGATCTTTTCAAAATCTTTTTTACACTCTTTGTTACATATTCATATCTCTTTGAACTATTTAATATTTCTAAAGATTTATTATCTAATTCATCATTAATTAATTTATCAATTTCTTCTTCTGCCCAATTTAAATCCATAGTATCCCAGTCCAGTCCTTTTTTTTCTAATTTATGTGAAAATTTTTCTAATATACTATGCATAAAAATTCCTAAGTCTGGATAACTTAAATTAAATATTTTTCTATCTTTAGCCTTTAGTCCATATTGTATAAAATAAGCAAAAGGACATTCAGAAAATTTTTCCACCCTAGATACACTTATTTTTAATGGCTTACCATATAAATTTCTTATCTTTTTAGTTTCTATATATTTGCTTTGATTTGTATAATCAAACCCTTTTATTAATGTATTTAATTTTTCAACCCAAAATTCATTTTCCAAATACCATTTATAAGTATCTCCCCATACGTTATCTATTTTTACTCCTTCTATATCCTTTCTTAAATTAGATATTAAATAATTAAAAGTTGGTTTTGCAGAGGATATATTTTTTAGTGCATCTTCTTCACTGTTAGATTTTACTATATCATTTTCTTCACATATATTTGTAAATATTTTCTTTATCCTTGATATAATTATAGATGGTCTTAAAGTTTTTCCTTCTCCATCTGCTATAGGATAACTTAGTCTTAAATATTTACTTGGAGTAGTTAATGTAGAATAAATTAAAAATTGTTCTTCAAAAGCTACACTTTTAGTATCCTTAGCAATTTCTAGCCCCTTATCTAATAAAAATTGTCTATCATCATCATTTAAAATTCCTTCTTCTTTTAATGTAGTTGGAAATATTCCATCATTTACCCCTACTATATACAAAATACTTATATTGTGACTTCTAAGTCTTGTTATACTTCCTACTATTACTTGATCTAACGCTGGCGGAATAAGTCCTATTTCATATTCTGAAAATCCTGTCTGAAGCACCTTAAAAAACTCTTTTAAGGATATTTTTTCCTTACCTATAACCTCCACTATTTGTTCTAAAACTTCCATAACTATATTCCATATTTGATTGTATTCACTTGCCTTTTCTATATCACCTTCTAATTTAAATTCTTCTATCATACCCTGTATTTTATCTGATAGATTTATATCATATAAAAATTCATACAATACTTCACAAAATTCTTTTGCAGTATTTTTTCTTTTGAGGCTTTCATTAAGAGATATAATAGGTTCCGTAACTTTATATCTTATATCATTTATTTTATTTAATAACTCTTTTTCAACATTCTCTTCTAATTCATAATTGCTAAAAGATTTATATTCCCAAGGTTTATTAATAGTCCAAGTATATCCTTTAATACCGTTAGCAAGCACATAATTTTCTAATATATCTATTTCCTCATTGCTAATATCTAAAAGTCCAGTTTTTAAATATCTAAATACAGATTCATAAGTCCAGTTCTTAGATAAAACCTCTAGTACAGAAACAATTAATATTATTATTGGATTATTATTTATTTCCCTTTTTTTATCTATAAAAAATGGAATATTATATTGCAAAAAAACTGAACTTATTATATTCTCATATCCATTTAAATCTCCTGTAATTACTGCTATATCCTTAAATCTACACCCTTTTTCCCTACAAAGTTTTATAATATCTTTTGCAGTATTTTCTATCTCCGTAAATTGGTTTAAAGTTTTAAGCATACAAATATCCTTTGTCTCATATTTATACTCTTTATATGGGAAAGAAAACATATTTTTTTCTAAATGTTGAAGTTCAATACTATTTTTAAATCTAGCACAAGGATCACACTTAAGTGCTACTGGTTTATCTAATTTTATATTATTGTCTTTTATTATTTCTAATAATTTATTCTCTGTATTTTTAATAGGAGAAAATACATCTGTAGTATCAACAAATCCTCCTTCATTTAAATAATCTGTACATAAAGTTATATTTATTCTATAAGATTTTAAAAGTAACTTTTCCAATATAGAATACTCCTGCGGAGAAAAACTTGAAAATTCATCTATCCATATTTCTGCATTATCAAATTGCTTACTTTTATGTAATTTTTCCGCTAATATAGTTAAATCATCTTCACTATCTATATAATTTTTATGTAATCTTTTTTCAAACTCAGAAAATATAAGAGATAAATCTTCCATTTTATATTTTAAATTATCATCTTCAATATTATCTAAATTATTTTTTATAATTTCAGGAGTTATATTATATTTTTTAAATTCTGTTATAATATCTGAAACGGCAGTAATAAAGCCTTGCCTTTTAGCAGCTTTTTTAAATACTTTTAAATCATTTTTATAATCTTCAATTAAATTATATAAAAGCATACTTTTACCAGATTCATTCATATGTTTAGCAGTTATACCACCAACTTCATTAAAAACCCTATAAGCCATTCTTTTAAAACTTAACACTTGTGTTTTAAGCCCTGTTTTTCCTTCTAAAACTTCTATTAAATTTTTTTCTGTCTGAAAAGAAAATTGTTCTGGTACTAATAATATAAGTGGTCTATCTACACCTTCTTCTACTCTTTTTTTTATACTATTTAAACAAAATTGACTTTTACCACTGCCAGCTCTTCCATATATAAATCTTAAACTCATAAAATTCACTCCCTAAATCCCATACATTTTAAAAATTCAATTTGTTATATATACATTCTATCAAATTTGAATATATTAAACTTAATATTTTTATTTTTTTACCATATTAATTCTCTTATTTATGTATTTTGAAATTGATTTTTACTATTGATTTTTGCACTACCTACATATATATATTTTTTTATTTATGTATTTTGAGTATTAAAAGTTAAATTTAATATATTTATTATAATTATTATTTATGCTAAAATAAATTTGGGTAGTATCCACTATGGAACTGCACCTGATTGTTTTTATTTTTAATTTTTACGAAAAAATTATCATATCAATAAAATCAAAATACTATTTTAATATCTTAAATAAAAAAATAGTAATACAACTGTATTTGAAAAAGTTTTATCAAAACAGTATGTTTATTACCATTTTTTCAAATCATGCTTTAAATCTTATTTTGAAGCACTTCATGTAAACTATCTAATAATTTTATAAAAACAATTCAGTTGCATATTAGTATTCTATCCATCCTAATAAATTTTTACAAAATTATTTGCAATATAATATTTTAGGAGGTATACAATGCGTAATACTGTATCAACTTTTCAAGAATTAAAAGACAAAGGTGAAAAAATAACTATGCTAACTGCCTATGATTATTCTATGGCAAAACTTATAGATTCCGCTGGAATCAATGGAATACTAGTTGGTGATTCTTTAGGTATGGTCTGCCTAGGATATGAAAATACCCTAAGCGTAACCATGAATGACATGATTCATCATACCAAAGCAGTAGTAAGAGGTGCTTCTAGTGCTTTAGTTGTTGGAGATATGCCTTTTATGTCCTATCAAACTTCTATTTATGATGCTGTGTATAATGCAGGAAGACTTATAAAAGAAGCTGGAGCCCATGCTGTAAAATTAGAAGGCGGTGCCACTGTAGAAAAAGAAGTTAGAGCTATAGTTAAAGCTCAAATTCCTGTAATGGGACATATAGGTTTAACCCCTCAATCTATAAATATGTTCGGAGGATTTAAAGTTCAAGGAAAAAATGAAAAAATAGCAAAACAATTAATAGAAGATGCTAAAATTTTAGAAGATGCAGGAGCTTTTTCTATAGTTTTAGAATGTATTCCAGAAAAATTATCAAAATTAATATCAGAATCTATATCCATTCCAACCATTGGCATAGGTGCAGGAAAACATTGTGATGGTCAAATATTAGTTTATCAAGATATGCTTTCTATGTTCTCAAATTTTAAGCCTAAATTTGTTAAATCCTTTGGAAATATAGGAGAAGCTATAAAAGATGGCGTATCACAATATATAAAAGAAGTTAAAGAATCTAAATTTCCTGAAGAAAAACATTCTTTTAAAATAGATGATGAAGTAATAAAAAAATTGTATTAATTTTTAAACAACTAACAATTTATATAAATAAATCAATATAAAAAAGATAACTTAAATTTAATTACAATTAAAAAAATTTATATTAAGAAACAATTTAATTAAAAACTATATAAATTTTAAATAAAAAATAGTTTGATTAAAGCTAATACTTATCTAATAACCAAAGGGAGGGTACAAGCTGATTTATTCAGCTGAGTAATTATGAATATAGTTCATACAATAAAAGATGTTAAAGAAATTGTGGAAAAGTGGAAAAATGAAGGTTTGTCTATAGGTTATATACCTACTATGGGATATTTGCATGAAGGACATGCCTCTCTTATAAAAAAAGCTGGAGAAGAAAATGATAAAGTTATAGTTTCAATATTTGTCAATCCAATTCAATTTGGACCAAATGAAGATTATTCTACTTATCCTAGAGATTTAACTAAAGATAAAGAATTATGTGAAAAAATTGGAGCAGATTTAATTTTCAATCCTGAAGTTTCAGAAATGTATCCAAATAAAATATATAGTCATGTAAATGTAAATACTCTTACTGAAAAATTATGTGGAGAAAAAAGACCTGGTCATTTTCAAGGTGTATGTACAATTTTAACAAAATTTTTTAATATATTAAATCCTACAAAAGCTTATTTTGGCCAAAAAGATGCTCAACAATTAGCTGTAATAAAAAAAATGGTAGAAGACTTAAATTTCCCTATAGAAATAATAGGTTGTCCTATAGTTAGAGAATCTGATGGTTTAGCTAAAAGTTCAAGAAATTCTTATTTAAATGCAAAAGAAAGAAAAGCAGCCTTAATATTAAATAAAAGTTTAAAAGAAGCCTTAAAAGTACTAGAATCCGGAGAAAAAAATTTAAATATTATAAAAGATATTATAATAAATACTATAAACAAAGAACCACTGGCAAAAATAGATTATGTAAGTATAGTAGACAGTAAAACTTTACAACCAGTTAAAGAATTGCACTCTTCAATATTAGTAGCTATAGCAGTTTATATAGGTAAAACTAGACTTATAGACAATTTTACTTTTGCAAAATAATCTTATTATGATCTTAAGGTAAAATTCATGTTAGAATCTTAAAATAAAATTTATGATGACATATAAACTATGTTTATTATATATAATGTCAATTAATATATAATCCATATATTACATTCTGTGATACTTAAAATATTATAAGTGAGGTATAAATAAATGACAATAACTATGTTAAAATCTAAAATTCATAGAGCTACTGTAACAGAAGCTAATCTTAACTATATAGGCAGTATAACTATAGATAAAAATTTAATGGATAAAGCTAATATTTTAGAATATGAAAAAGTTCAAATAGTAGATATAAATAATGGAAGTAGGTTTGAAACCTATGTAATAGCTGGTGAAAAAAATAGTGGTATAATCTGTTTAAATGGAGCTGCTGCACGTATGGTTCAAAAAGGGGACAAAATTATAATAATGAGTTACTGTGATTTAACTATAGATAAGGCCAAAAATTTTAATCCTACAGTATTATTTGTAAATGAAAATAATTCTATTAATGAAATTACAACCTATGAAAAACATGGTGAAATAATATAATAATTTATCTAATGTCTTATTACGTCTTTTACTTATATTTTAATTATTTTTGCAAATACTAACATTACAAAACTAATATTTGTAAGACTAAAAAGGAGATGTAAATATGAGATCATTAGATATTATTTCACTTACATTAGTAATAATTGGCGCTATAAATTGGGGACTTATTGGTTTTTTTGGATTTGATTTAGTTGCAACTTTATTTGGAAGTATGTCTGCATTTACAAGAATTATATACGCTCTTGTAGGAATAGCAGGTTTATATGCAATTTCATTCTATGGTAGAGACAGAAACGAAGAACCTAGAGAAGAAAAATAAGGAAAGTGCTTAGCACTTTCCTTATTTTATGCATTCATTTCTAATATATCTTCTTTTAAACTTTCTTCCTCTATTATATCATTTGGCTTACCTACAAATCTAACTACTACTGCAACCAATCCTATTGATAATGGTAAAACTATATATATTGGCAATCCTAATCCTGATGGAATATACCCGAATAATATTGCACATGCTGCTATAGTTAAAGCATATACCATTTGCGTTGATGTATGATCCAAATGATCACAAGCAGATCCCATAGAAGACATTATAGTTGTATCTGATATTGGAGAACAATGATCTCCAAATATTGCTCCAGTTAAAACCGCACTTACATTTATCACCACATAAGTTGGATCTGGTGATATGGCATAGGCTAATGGAATTGTTAAAGGCATCAATATACCCATTGTTCCATAAGCTGATCCTGTAGCAAAAGATATAACAGATCCTAAAATAAATATTATACTTGGTAATAAAAATTTTGGTATAGAATTAGACAAAATTGAAACTAAGAATGTAGCTGTTCCAAGTTCTTTTATAACTGCACTTAAGGACCAAGCAAGAAGTAATATAACTGCTGTTATAATTAAAGATTTCATACCTGTAATCCAAACATCTATAGCTTCTCCTACTTTAAAAATCTTTTGTGATGCCCCCATTATTATTGCTACTATACTTGCAAGTAGTGCAGATTGAAATAAAACTATACTAGCATCTGATGCACTAAAGGTTTCTCTTAAAGCATCAAAAGATGCTGGAGAAGTTTTGAGCATTTGTATTAAAGCTTTATCTTCTCCCCCCATTATAGCTTGATAGCCATTATAATAAAAACCTGCAAAAGCTCCAATTATTAATATTGTAATTGGGATTATAGCATTCCAAATACTTAATTTTATTCCTTCTCTTGGTTCAAGTTCTGTAGTTTCATCAGAAACCATTGGTTTTGCTGTATCAGATAAAAGCTTCCCTGTAGTTCTTGCCCTTCTTTCAGCTTTAAGCATTGGTCCAAAATCTCTTCCCATTAAAGCTATCAATACTATAAATACTAATATTAATATATTATAAAATCTATAAGGTATAGTTGATAAAAATAGTCCATATGCATTTACACTTTGACCAATAGATGCATATGCATCTTTTATTAAGCTTATTTCATATCCTATCCATGTAGATATAACTGCTATACCAGCTATTGGTGCTGCTGTACCATCTATTATAAAGGCTAATTTTTCCCTTGATATTTTCATTTTATCTGCAACAGGCCTCATTATAGGTCCTACTATAAGCGCATTAGCATAATCATCAAAGAAAACTAATAAACCTAAAAACCAAGTTATGATTTGGGCACTCTTTGGAGTTTTAGCCTTTTTAGCTAAAGATTCTGCAACGGCCTTAGCTCCACCCATTTTAGAAATTACTGCTATAAGCCCACCTATAACCATACATTGAAGTATTATTCCTGCATTCCAAGGGTCTGCAAGAGAATTTAATATTCTATTTATAAAATCCAAAAAAGCTTTAAAAATTGCCCCAAATATATTATTTCCACTTATCTGTAATAAAAAACTTCCACTAAAAACACCTACTGCTAAAGAAATAACTACATTTTTAGTAATAAAGGCTAACACAATAGCAATTACTGGAGGTAAAATAGTCCATATTCCTAATCTACTAGCATTTTGTGCTATAACCTTTGGATCTAAATCCGCTGCTAATACTGACATATTATTAAATAATAAAATCATTAAAACAAATAAAAAACTTAATAATGCTCCCTTATTTTTTTTCATAAAAATATCCTCCTCTATTTATAAATTCTAAGCCTTGTAAGCTTTAAATTTAAGTGAATATGGGGAGGAAAACCATCATCAAAAACAAAAAAGCCTTAAGCTTTACACTCAAGGCATATAGACGTACTTGTGCGCACATAAATAAAATGGTACGAATACTTTGAATGATAGCTCTCCACAAAATAAATTTGTGACAGTGTTACATATATTCTATGCAACCCCAGCATAAAACCTTAAAGCATCGGTTGTACACTTCGGCGACATTACCTTTCCTTTTACTTCATAGTTGCTTATCTCCATAAAAGTACTATTTAATATCGCACCTCTATCTACTTATTATTCACTTTTAATTCATTATAGTATTTAAACAACTTATAGTCAAGCTGTTTTTTTTAATATTAGTTTTTTATTCCTATAATACTTTTTTTAGAAATTCTTTAGTTCTTTCTTCTTTGGGACATGTAAAAAATATTTCTGGACTAGATTCTTCTATAAATTTGCCTTCATCCATAAAAATAACCCTGTCTGCAACTTCCTTAGCAAATCCCATTTCATGAGTTACAACCACCATAGTTATACCTTCTTCTGCTAACTTTTTCATAACAGCTAAAACTTCTCCTACTAGCTCTGGGTCTAAAGCAGACGTTGGTTCATCAAAAAGCATTATATTAGGCTTCATAGCCAATGCTCTTGCTATGGCTACTCTTTGCTTTTGCCCTCCGGATAATTTGCTAGGATAATAATCCATTTTATCTTCTAACCCAACCTTTTTAAGAAGATCTTTCGCTCTTTTTAAAACCTCTTCTTTATTTTCTTTTTTAGAAACTAAAGGACCTATCATTACATTATCTAATACAGTCATGTGCGGAAATAAGTTGAAATTTTGAAATACCATCCCCATTTTAGAACATATCATTTTCATGGATTTTTTATTCTTTAAATTTAAATTTTGTCCTTCTATATTTATACTTCCACCATCTATTTCCTCTAATCCATTTAAGCATCTTAAAAAAGTACTTTTACCTGATCCAGAGGCCCCTACTATTACTACCACTTCTCCTTTTTTTATTTCTAAATTTAAATTTTCAAAAACTACTAGCTTACCAAACATCTTTTTAATATTTTTAATTTCTATCATTATCTCTTTATTATCTGTCTTTCTATAGTAATTATTATTTATAGCTAAAGATTTCTCCATAATTATTCCCCCTATCCATATAAACATTATGTGATTTTATTACTTTATCTTAATACAGTGATAAATTATATAATACTACTTTACCATATTAAATTCAATTTGAAAATAATAAAATAAATGTTTTTACAAAAAAAATTCTTACAATCCTAAGATCATAAGAATTTTTTTATATAATTGCAAAAAGAAATTTAAAACTTAAATATATAATAAAAAGTTTAAAGTAATCGGTAGATAAAGTAATTAAAATAGTTTTAAAAATTTAAAATTATTTATTAATTAAAAATTAACTCAATTTCGATGCATAGAATCGTTCTTTTATACTGACTTAAAATTATATTAATTTAAAGATTTTCTATAAGGGCCCTAGTAAATTCCTCAGTTGTAGAAGTCCCACCTAAATCCTCTGTAAGGTATTTTCTTTCTACAAATACTTTTTCTATAGCATTTTCTATTTTTTTAGCTTTTTCATTTTCTCCTATATACTTTAACATCATAGCACCACTTAATATACAAGCTGTCGGATTAGCTTTATTTTTTCCTGCAATATCAGGTGCCGCACCATGGGCTGCTTCAAATACAGCTCCTTTATCACCTATATTAGCTCCTGGAAGTAATCCTAATCCACCAACTAAACCAGCTGCCATATCTGATAATATATCACCATACAAATTAGGCATTACCAAAACATCATATTTTTCTGGATTTAAAACTAATTTCATTGCCATAGCATCTACTATTACATCTTCAAAATCAATATCTTTATTTCTACTAGCAACTTCCCTTGCACAATTTAAAAATAATCCATCTGATAATTTCATTATATTGGCTTTATGCACTGCAGTTATCTTATTTCTATTTTCTTTTCTTGCCATATTAAAAGCATAATCTACAATTCTATCACTAGCCTTTTTAGTAATTACCTTTATACTTTCTGCTATATCCTCACCTATCATATGTTCAATCCCTGCATATAAGTCCTCTGTATTTTCCCTTACAATTATTAAATCTACATTTTCATATCTAGATTTTATTCCTTTATAAGTTTTTACAGGTCTTATATTTGCATATAAATTTAAACTTTTTCTTAAAGTAACATTAACACTTCTAAATCCTTTTCCTACAGGAGTAGTTATAGGCCCTTTTAATGCTATTTTATTTTCCCTTATACTATCTAAAACATAATCTGGAAGTGGAGTTTTATATTCCTCTAAAACTTTTTCTCCTGCTTCTACTACATGCCAATTAATATCTACCCCAACTGCATCTATAACCTTTCTTGCAGCTTCAGTTACTTCTGGTCCTATACCATCCCCTGGTATTAATGTTATATCATATCTCACAATATCCCTCCAAAACATTACATGGAAAAATAATTCATAATTTTTTATTATACTTATATATTATAAATTTAATTTATAAGTATAATATTTTTTATTATTTTAATATTATTATATCTATTTTTCCCTATAAATTATATTTATTTAAATATACTAATCCTAATTTGTTAATTGCTAAATTTTTCAACTAATTTTGAAGGCTTTTAATTAAATTTAATAATCCACCTTTTAAAATCATCTTTTTTTGCCTATCAGTTGCTTCTAATAAAGTTTTATATTTTATATTTTTAGTTTTATTTATCACTTCCATTTTACCTACTTTTACTTGTTCTAAAGCATTTTTTATTACTAATTCATCCATTTCATCTATAGAATTATAATCCTCTTCTCTTTCAAAAACCAAAGGTAATATACCATTGTTTATTAAATTTGCTTTATGAATTCTAGCAAAAGATTTTGCTAAAACTGCTTTTATTCCTAAATAAACAGGAGCTAAAGCTGCATGTTCTCTACTAGATCCTTGACCATAATTTGTTCCTGCAACTATTATTCCCCCTCCGTTTTCCTTAGCTTTTTCAGGGAATTTTTCGTCACAAGGAGTTAAACAAAAGTTTGATAAATAAGGTACATTAGATCTATAAGGCAAAAGTTTAGCATTAGATGGCATTATATGATCTGTTGTAATATTATCTCCTACTTTAGTTAATACTTTTCCAGTTACTAATTCTTTTAAAGCTTTTGCCTTAGGGAAAGGTTTTATATTTGGTCCTCTTTTAACTTCTACAACTTCTCCTTCTTTGGCTGGTTCTATTATTAAATTATCATTTATCAAAAATTTATTAGGCATTTTTATATCTTCAAAATCACTTAGCTCAGTAGGATCTGTTATATATCCTGTTAATGCTGAAACTGCCGCTACCTCTGGACTTACTAAATATACATTGGCAGATTTTGTTCCAGATCTACCCTCAAAGTTTCTATTAAAAGTTCTTAATGATACAGCATCTGTACAAGGAGATTGACCCATTCCTATACATGGCCCACAAGAACATTCTAATATTCTTGCTCCTGCCATAACTAAATCTGTTAATGCTCCATTATTAGCCATCATATTTAAAACCTGTTTAGAACCTGGTGCTATAACTAAAGATACATTTTCTGATACAGTTTTTCCCTTTAATATACTAGCAGTTCTTAACATATCCCTATAAGAAGAATTTGTACAACTCCCTATAGCCACTTGATTTACTTTTATATTTTTAAGTTCTGACACAGGCACTATATTATCAGGACTATGAGGACAAGCTGCTAAAGGTTTTAATTCTGATAAATTTATTTCTAATTCTTCATCATAAACCGCATCCTCATCTGCCACTAAATATTTATAATCTTTCTCTCTTTCTTGGGCTTGTAAAAATTCCTTAGTAATTTCATCTGATGGGAAAATTGATGTAGTAGCTCCTAGTTCTGCTCCCATATTAGTTATAGTTGCTCTCTCTGGAACTGTAAGAGTTTTTACTCCTTCTCCTGTGTATTCAAATACTTTTCCTACTCCACCCTTTACAGATAATCTTCTTAAAACCTCTAATATAATATCCTTTGCAGATACAAAAGGTTTTAATTTTCCTACTAAATTCACTTTAATTATCTTAGGCATATTTATATAATATTCTCCACCAGCCATAGCCACTGCTACATCTAAGCCACCAGCCCCTATAGCTAACATTCCTATACCCCCACCTGTTGGAGTATGACTATCAGATCCTAATAAAGTTTCTCCAGGTGCACCAAATCTTTCTAAATTAACTTGATGACATATTCCGTTACCAGGCTTTGAAAAATATATTCCGTGTTTTTTAGCTACTGTTTGTATATATAAATGGTCATCTGCATTTTCCGGTCCAGTTTGCAACATATTGTGGTCTATATAAGCCACTGACCTTTTAGTTTTTACTCTATCTATACCCAAAGCCTCAAACTGAAGATATGCCATAGTTCCTGTAGAATCTTGAGTTAATGTATTGTCTATTTTAATGCCAATTTCTTCTCCCTTAACCATATCCCCTTTTACTAAATGAGATTTTATTATTTTTTCTGTTAAAGTTAAACCCAACTTAATTTCCCCCAATCAATTTGTAATTTAATATTTATCCTTTGTTTTTTCTTGCTAATCCTTGATTTATCCTAGCTTTTACTTTTCAAATACTAATCTTTAACCAATTTTAACTTTGCGATTTTGTAAAATTATATCTTGCTAACTAGCTCTTTGAAATAAATCTGGTATAAGCTGTTTTACTATGATTTCTAATTCATTATTACCTATTATTGTTGTTCTACCATTTTCATATTGATTATCTACCCATTCTTTTATAGCCAAAATTCTTTCATCTTTTTTATCTATCTTATTTTCACCCTTTAATTTAAAGTAAGTGTTTATCCAAGCTGCAATACCAGCTAATCCTGAATATTGATTTACAGCAACCACAACTGGTCTATCTAAAATCTTTTCTGTATTAAAAATATTATATATTTCCTCATTTTTTAATATACCATCTGCATGAATACCAGCTCTTGTAACATTAAACTCACTTCCCACAAAAGGTGTTCTTGGTGGTATGTTATAGTTCATTTCCTTTTGGAAATATTCTGCTATTTCATTTATGACATGTAAATTCATATTAGCAGTATTGCCTTTTAATTGTGCATATTCTATAATCATAGCCTCTAATGGACAATTTCCAGTTCGTTCTCCTATACCTAAAAGAGAAGTATTGACAGAGGAACAACCATAAAGCCATGCTGTAGATGCATTTGAAACTACCCCATAAAAATCATTATGTCCATGCCATTCAATGCTTTCTGAAGGAACATTACAACAGTACCTAAGTCCATGAATAATTCCTTGGACGCTTCTTGGTAGTGATGCTCCACTATAAGGAACCCCTAATCCTAAAGTATCACAAGCTCTTATTTTAACAGAAATATTATACTTACTAGAAAGCTCCATTAATTTATTTACAAAAGGAGCTACAAAGCCATAAAAATCTGCTCTTGTTATATCTTCTAAATGACATCTTGGAACAATTCCATTAGCTAAAGCTTCTTCTGCAATCTCTAGATACATATTCATAGCTTTTTCTCTTGTTGTATTAAGTTTCTTAAATATATGATAATCTGAACATGACATAAGCATACCAGTTTCTTTGATTCCCATTTCTTTAACCAATTTAAAATCCTCTTTGTTTGCTCTTATCCACGAAGTAATTTGTGGAAACTTATAACCCCTATCTAAGCATATTTCTGCTGCCTTTCTATCTTTCTTTGAATACAAGAAAAATTCTGTTTGTCTTATTACCCCAGATTCATTGTCTAATTTATGAAGATAATCATATATTTTTACTATTTGTTCTGTAGTATATGGTGGCATTGATTGTTGTCCATCTCTAAATGTTGTATCAGTAATCCATATATCCTTTGGTAAATCCCTTGGAACCTGTATATCATTAAAGGTTACCTTTGGTATTTCCTCATATGGAAATAAATCCTTATACAAATTAGGACTTGATATATTTTGAAGTACATGACTATATGAAGATTGAACTGTTTTTCCCATCATAATCCCCCTTAAATTTATTTATTAATTTCCCCAAATATTTTTTATTTAAAGACTAAATATGCATTTTTTAATTTTTTTCTTTCATTTTGGATAGCACTTAATTTTTCTCCATCATATTATAATTAAAAAACATATTGAATACATACTAATTTAAATCACTGTATAACTTATGTTATAAGATTATGTATATTTTATAATTGGTATTTTATCATCCTAGCAAATATTAATCAACTACATTTTCTTTCTAATTTTGCAATTTTAAATAAATATATTGCAATTGTTTGTTTTTGCTTTAAAAATCGCAAAATTGATATTTTTTTTTATCAACTTGCATACAACGTTATTTATGTAAATAATTAAGTCAAAATTTATTAAATATAACCTAAGGATTTTAAATGCAAAAAATACACTTAATAAATTGTTTATTAAGCGTATTTTTTTCATACTTACCATATTAAATAAATCCTATTTAAAATATTATCTATTGTTTTCTAACCTTTTCTAATTCTTTTTGTATAATTTCTTTAATAGTCTCAGATAAATTATTTTGTTCTTCTTTTGAAAGTTCTTTTGGATAAATCGGAGGACATACTATTAAATCTACATCTGCTGGCTTTATTTTTCCTCCATTAGCTTCCCTCACCTTATATGTACCATCAATAGCTATAGGCACTATAGGCACTCCTGCCTTTATTCCTAATTTTATACTTCCTTTTTTAAATTCTCCTAAATTTTCACCTCTACTTCTAGTACCCTCTGGGAAAATTAACATACTATATCCATTTTTTAAATTATCTACACCTTCATTTATTGTTTTTATTGCTGCCCTAACATTCTCTCTATCCATAAAAACACATTTTATTTGTTTCATCCAATAAGTTAATATTTTAAGTTTTAACATCTCCTTTTTAGCTACAAAACCTACATATCTATCTAAAGATGAAACTATAACAGGTACATCCAATAAACCTTGATGATTTCCAACAAATAAACAAGGACCATCTGGAATATTTTCTAATCCCTTTTTATTTATTCTTATTCCTATGCCATTAACTATAAAATTTGCCCATCCTACAACACTTTTATTAATATATTTATCTACCTCTTCCATATTACCCTTTATTTTTAAATATTTTAACTTTATTATTCGCAAAAGAGATAATAGCATATAAAGCCCAAACTCTAAATAAAAAATAAATGATTTCATTATAATTCTCTCCTTTTTACGTAACTACACTCTACTATTATAATATATATATATAAACTTATCTACTTTTCATTAATTTATGTTAAAATTAAATAATGTATAGTTTATTTAACATAAAGCAAGGAGTTGAAGTTATGAGATTTAAGAAAAAAAATTTAATAATAGCCTTTTTATTGATATGTTTATCATTTGTGTTTTCAGCTTGTTCTCCGGAATCCTCTAAATCGGTAAATACATCTAGTGAGTCTAATGAATTAAAAATTCATTATATTGATATAGGACAAGGAGATAGTATTTTAGTCCAAACAAAGGATAAAAATATGCTAATAGATGCTGGAACACGTAAAAATTCTGATAACCTAATAAGCTATTTAAAAAAGCAAAATATAAAAAAATTAGATTATGTAATAGCTACTCATCCTCATGAAGATCATATAGGTGGAATGCCAAAAGTCATTGATAAATTTGAAATAAGCAACTTTTATGCACCTAAAAAAACAGCAAACACCAAAATTTTCAAAGATATGATATTGCAACTTAAAAATAAAAATTTAAAAATTAATGTGGCTAAAGAAGGTATATCTCTAGATTTATCCAATAATATTACCTTGGATTTTTTAGCTCCAATTAAGAATAATTACGAAAATACAAATGATTATTCTGCAGTAACAAAGTTAACCTATAGAAATACAAAATTCTTATTTACAGGAGATGCAGAAAAAACAAGTGAAAAAGATATTCTAAATTCAAGGGCTGATTTATCTGCTGATGTACTTAAAGTTGGTCATCATGGTAGCCATACATCATCTTCTAAGGAGTTCTTAGACAAGGTTAATCCTAAAACAGCTATAATAAGTTGTGGTGAAAATAATGATTATGGTCATCCACATAAAGAAACTATGAAAGAACTTAATAAAAGAAATATAAAAATTTATAGAACAGATATAGATGGAACCATAGTATTAACAAGTGACGGAAAAAACATTAGAAAGAACTAAAAAATAGATTTAATTTTAACATAGCAAAAATAAAAAATATATGAAATAAACATATTTAGAACTACTTAGCAAAATGAATGGTTTATGAATATATTTTTTATTTTTGCGGTATTAAAATTAAATCTATTTTAAGTTAAACTTTAATATGCAAATAAGGATATTGGAATAAAATACACCAATATCCTTTTTATATTCATATTATATATTATTCAAAAAATAAAAATGGCTCCGCGGAAAGGATTCGAACCTTCAACCTATCGGTTAACAGCCGAGTGCTCCACCATTGAGCTACCGCGGAACATTTATATCTGGCAATGACCTACTCTCCCACAGGGTCTCCCCTGCAGTACCATCAGCGCTTTGAAGCTTAACCTTCGTGTTCGGCATGGGAACGGGTGTTACCTTCAAGCCATAATCACCAGATTTATTTTGTTGAAAGACTATTCTTTCAAAATTACACAGTGAATTTTTTATTTGGTCAAGCCCTCGACTTATTAGTATCAGTCAACTTAACATGTTACCATGCTTACATCTCTGACCTATCAACCTGGTGTTCTTCCAGGAGTCTTACTAGCTTACGCTATGGGAAATCTCATCTTGAGGTTGGCTTCACGC
>NZ_MRAE01000019.1 GCF_002008345.1 Clostridium tepidum | reverse complement strand
ATATACTATAGTACATTTATTAAGTCAAGACAACATAAATACTTAACTTTATTTATATACAATAACATTATAACAAAATTTTATATTTAATTTATAATTATAAATTTATTAACTTCTCTTTTTAAAATATTTTGTTATTTAAATTACCTTAATTAAAACATTAATGAAATCTGTGTGTTGTATTACCAGTTATTGAATTAATTGAAAATAAATATATTGTTCCTATTGACAAGCTCTCCAGAAAGTTATATTATGTATTTAAGTTAATATTGTTATATGTTATTAAGAGGGAGTAGTATAAAATATAACATCAACATGTCGGTTAGTTATCTAACCTGGTGTTATATACCAAAGTTTGGTTGCAAGACTTTTAATATAATTCTTGGAATGAAGAAGAATTATATTAAAAGTCTTTTTTATTTACTGAACACTTATAAATTATTTTATAAATTTTACATTACTATTAACAATATATTTTCTATTTCAAAGAAATTTAACCTATAATTAAAAGGAGGAATCTTTCATGGAAAAATATTTTCAAAAATCTATTGAAGAAACTATGAAATATTTTAATGTAACTAAAAAAGGTTTGAATTCTAAAGAAGTAAAAAGACAAAGAGACCAATATGGATACAATGAATTGGTAGAAAAGAAAAAAAATACAATACTTAGTGTATTCTTAGAACAGTTTAAAGATTTTTTAGTAATTATATTAATAATAGCTGGAATAATATCTATGGTAACAGGAAATATAGAAAGTACTATTGTAATATTTGCTGTTATTACTCTTAACGCTATATTAGGTACAGTTCAACATATAAAAGCTGAAAATTCTCTAAACAGTTTAAAAAAACTATCTTCTCCTCACGCAAAAGTGATAAGAGATGGTAAAAAAATAGAACTTTTATCTAAGGAAATAGTCCCGGGGGACATTTTAATTTTGGAAGCTGGTGATTATGTACCTGCTGATGGAAGAATAATAGAAAACTACTCTATTCAAGTTAATGAAAGCTCTTTAACTGGTGAATCTGAAAGTGTTCTTAAAAGTGTAGACATTATATCTGAAAATGATATTGCCCTTGGTGATCAAAAAAATATGATATTCTCTGGTAGTTTCGTTACTTATGGTAGAGCTACTGTAGTTGTAACTAATACTGGTATGAATACAGAAATAGGTAAAATAGCTTCACTTATTGAAGATACTCAAGAAAAGGAAACCCCTCTTCAGGTAAGTTTAGATGATTTCGGTAAAAAACTAGCAATGATAATTTTAATAATATCAGCATTAATATTTTTACTTGACATATATAGAGGGTCTTCCGTATTAAATTCCTTAATGTTTGCTGTGGCATTAGCTGTAGCTGCTATTCCAGAAGCTTTAAGTTCTATTGTTACTATTGTGCTTGCTATTGGAACCCAAAAAATGGCTTCTGAAAATGCCATTATAAAAAAATTGAAAGCTGTAGAAGGGTTGGGATCTGTTTCAGTAATATGTTCTGATAAGACAGGAACTCTTACTCAAAATAAAATGAAAACAGAAAAAATCTATACAGACAATAAAATATTCGAATCTAATGAATTTGATTTAAAAAATTCTGTACAAAATCTTTTAATTAAAGCTTCAATCTTATGTAATGATGCTACTGTTCAACAAGATAAAAAAATAGGTGATCCTACTGAAATAGCTTTTGTAGAATTAGGTAAAAATTATTCTTTAGATGAATTAAAATTAAGGAAAACCTATCCAAGACTTTCAGAAATACCTTTTGATTCAAATAGAAAACTTATGAGTACTTCTCATAAATTTGATGGACAATATCTTATGATTACCAAAGGTGCTGTAGATGTTCTTCTTAAAAGAATAAAATACATAAAAACTTCTGAGGGTATAAAAGAATTTACAGATGAAAATAAGAAAAAAGTTGAAAGTGTAAATTATGAGTTTTCACAAAATGGATTAAGAGTACTAGCTTTTGCCTATAAAGAAATTAAAGAAGATGTTGAACTTTCTATGGAAGATGAAGATAATTATATATTTTTAGGCTTAATATCAATGGTTGATCCTCCAAGAAAAGAATCTTACACCGCTGTTAAACAATGTATACAAGCAGGTATAAAACCAGTAATGATAACTGGTGACCATAAAATAACCGCTTCTTCTATAGCCTCTCAAATAGGAATACTAAGAACTAATGATGAAGCTATAGAAGGTGTAGAACTAGACAAAATTAGTGATGAAGAGTTAAAAGATAGAGTAGAAAATATATCTGTATATGCTAGAGTTTCTCCAGAACACAAGATAAGAATAGTAAAAGCATGGCAAGAAAAAGGAAAAATTGTAGCTATGACTGGGGATGGTGTTAATGATGCTCCAGCATTAAAGCAAGCAGATATAGGTATTGCAATGGGTATAACAGGTACAGAAGTATCTAAAAATGCTGCTTCAATGATTTTAACAGATGATAATTTTGCAACCATTGTTAAGTCTATTTCTAACGGAAGAAGTATATATAGCAATATAAAAAATGCTATCAGATTTTTACTTTCTGGAAATACTGCAGGTATTCTATCTGTTTTATATGCTTCACTGTTTGCTTTACCTGTGCCTTTTGCTCCTGTTCACCTTTTATTTATAAATTTACTTACAGATAGCTTGCCAGCTATAGCTATTGGTGTTGAACAAACTAAAAATGATTTAATAAATGAAAAGCCTAGAAATATAAATGAACCTATCCTTTCTAAAAATTTCTTAAAGGGTATATTAAATGAAGGTATATTAATAACAATATTTACCATGGTAGCCTTTCATATAGGCCTAAAAGGTTATGGTGAAAATCTAGCAGCAACTATGGCTTTTGCTACTTTATGTTTAAGCAGATTATTCCACGGATTCAATTGTCGTTCTAATAGTTCTATATTTAAAATAGGATTATTTTCCAATAAATATACTTGGATAGCTTTTTCTACAGGATTCTTTTTATTAAATTTAGTTTTAGCTTTTGATCCTTTAAAAGAATTATTTCAGGTTAGTCCTCTTAATATAGAGCATTATATATATATTTATATTTTAGCCGCTTTGCCTACAATAATAATTCAAGCTTACAGATTTATATTTAAAGAAAAATTTAACCTAACTCATTCTCTAGCAAAAGGTATTTAAATAACTAAAATTAAGTAAGATATAACCATTAAAGTTATATTTTATACTTATATAATTTTTAAGAATATAAAAATAGTCCTAAAAAAACATAATCGTTTTCTTAGGACTATTTTAAATTGATTAATTTATTATTCAATTTAATAAATTTGATATTACTATAAACTATACAAAATTTTATATCTAGTATATTGAAAACATTCTTAATACTAAAAAATTTCATTTTATTTTTAAACTATTTTAACTTATACAATACTAAAACTATCATTATCATTTAAATAATCTACAGATTCACAAATTATACTTTCAATAACTTCTCCTTCTATATTTAAAGTTTTAAGGACAAACTCCGAAAATTTATATGATAATCCGTCATTTCCAATACCTACCCCTAACATCATAGTAATTGAATCTGCTATATGTACTATGGATACTAATTTAGGATCTGCTTTAGATAATTCTGGTGAATGATGATAACAAATACTTTCAACTAAAGATAGTGGAAAATTCCATTTTTCAGCTATTTTAGCTCCTACTTCTCCATGATTAAAGCCAAGAATTTCCTCTTCTGCTTCTGTAAAAGTTTTTCCTTCTGTATCTACTTTATTTATTATGGTTTGATATTCTTTAGCTACATAATAATTTAATATAGTTTTACCAATATCTCTTAAAAGACCTGCAATATAAGCTTGTTCAACTCTAGGATATTTTAATTTTTTAGCTATAAATCTTGAAATTATGGCACAACTTTGAGATTGATTCCAAAGTTCATATTTCTCAAGTCCATATCCACCAGGAAGCTCTTTTACAAGATACTCACTTACTGCTGATGCGAGAGCCAAACTTTTTATTGCTTGAGCACCTAAAAGCACAGTTGCTTCAGATACAGTATAAATTCTTCTTGCATATCCATAATAGGTTGAATTGGCTAATTTCAATATTTTTGATGTAAGACTTTGATCAGTCAATATCTCTTTTTCCAACTCCTCTACTGTAGAATAAGGATCTTCTGCAAGAGATATTATTTTATTTATTCTATCCGGTAGAATAGGCATATCCTCAACTTTACTAATTAAACTATCTAAACTTATTTTTTTCATATTTTGAACACCCATTTCATATAAAATATTTTTTTATAATATTATATATATCGCTACATATAATTAAATACTTAAACTTTTTATACAAGTTTAAAATCTAAATTGTTATAAAATTTTCCACTAATGTCTACAATATATTATATATTGTTTTTCTAAATATATAAATAAATAGTCCTATGTAGAAATAATAAATTCTCTGCCTAGGACTATTTCAATCAAGCTATTCTATATTTAAAACCTTATTTTTTCATTATATTTTTTGCTACTTTATTTTTCTATATAAAAAAAGTTAGAAATCTATTTTAAAAACTTTATCATATTGGATTTTCAACATTAAATTAAAACCCCTTTTGGATTGCATTATATCTTTATAAAATATTATCGCACTAAGCAATATAATCTTTAATTCAAAATTTTTATACACAACATTATGTTTGAATAAATTCTGAAATTTAATAAAAGTATACAATCTTCAGAATTAAAAATTTTTATCATTCCAGCATCACTTTTTCATAAATTCTTTAATGCCTTAAAAAGTTTCATCACTGATTAATGGGCTGTTATTGAAATTTTAACTTTCTCTCTTAAGCTTTCAATTTCAAGACATCGACCTTGAGATAACACCTTATCTATTCCAGTCTCTGTAATTAAATCTACATAATCTATATCAAAATTTTCTTTCAAACAATTTGTTACAGGAATTTAAACCCTACCATCAATACAATTTAGAACTGTTCCAAATCTTTTATTCATTGCATACCTTCAATTATCTTTTACTATATAAAATCTGTGATTAACCAATCTTCATCTGCAAATTGGCAATTTATACATCTGATTCTATAAAATGCTCATCATAAAGATCCCAATATTTTTTATATACTCTATTTTCCTGTCCGTCAAAATTTAATTGATACATTCTAAAAGTAACAAGAATATTTTTAGATTGCCACTGCTCCCTATAAGAATAACAATACTTCATTCCTAACTGTTGCATAACGCCACCGCTTCTAGGATTATTTTTATCATGTGTAGCGGTAATATAAGGAATACCATCTTTTTTTAATAGTTCAAAAAGAGACTTACTTGCTTCGGTAACAATTCCCTTATGCCAAAATTCTTTACAAATTGCATAACCTAAATCATAGCTGTCATTCGTTTCTACTTTTACATATCCAATTGGATAATCATTCTCTTTCAGACAAATGGCAAAGCTATATTTCTGATCTTTAAATCGTTCTTCAAAAAAGCTCCTTGTTTCCTCCATAGTTTTTACTGGAAACCAGGGCAAAAATTTATTTACTTCTTTGTCTCTCAGAAGTAAATATAATGCTTCCATATCTTTTCTTTCAAAATTTCTTAATATAAGTCTATCTGTTTCAAGTCTTGATATCTCCATATTCATATCCTTTCTAAATTTAAATTACCTTTATGCTCATTATATCATTATATCCCAACTTTAGCATTTCTTTTCTGTCTTTGAAAACTTACTTATTAGCCTATAATTTGTAAGGAGTGATATTTAGCATTGCTTACACAACAAGCCCTTGACAAACCATAAACTAATAAGCGCAAAGTAATCAAGAAAAAATGGAATACTATGCCGTTTTACTGCCATAAAAAAGAGATACTTCATAATCACATAATATCTCTTAAACATACATAAGTATTTTCTTGTTTTAAAATAGGTAAAGATGAGGAATTTTTTAATATGCTTTTGTTTAAGAAACTACACTTTCCCATTTTCATACTGCCACTATAGATATTTCAATTTTTCAAAACCTTAATTAATTATAAAAACACAATTCCAGTGAAAATAAAATTTCCATTGGAATTGTGTTTTAAAAATTATTCTATAAATATACTATTTTATTTAAATACATAAAATCTCTTATTTTACTAAATTCTTTGCTGGAATTATCTCAGCCTCTGCTCTTAATGCTGCTTCTGGTCCTGCATATTGATAACATGCTAAAAACACAAGCTCTGAATTACCTATATTTGTAGTAGAATGATACGCACTATCTGGAATAAAAATCAAATCTCCTGCTTTCATAGTTTTTTTAATCATACCATCTTTTGTTTCAATAGTTTGTTCTGCCTGTCCAGAAAGGAAATAAATAAATTCATCACTACCCTTATGATTATGCCTTGTATGACCTTTTCCAGGCTGTATGCACCCAATACCTACTACCATATTACTAGTTCCCGTAACTCTAGGTTCATTCATCCATTGAAAGCTTCCCCAAGGGAGTACCTGTGTTTCTACATCATCAGGTGTTACGATATTTAGAAATTTATCCATATAGTATTCTCCTCTTTTATAATTGAGTATTTCAATTATAAATTATTATTTTTTTATTGATTTAAATGCTTCTGTTTGTTCTTTTATTCCCTTCTCAGCTGCAAATCTTTCAATACTAGATGCTCCAAAGAATCCATCAATTCCTTCTGTTTTTTCTATTATATATTTAGCATCTTCTGGCTCTGCAATAGGTCCACCGTGACAGATTACCATAATATCTGGATTAACTTCTTTACCTGCTTTAATAATAGCTTCAATTTTCTTTATGCAATCATCTAATGTAAAAGCTGTTTTAGCTCCTATTGTTCCCTTTGTAGTTAGCCCCATATGAGCTACTAAAATGTCTGCTCCTGCCTCTGCCATTGCTTTTGCTTGATCTGGATCAAATACATAAGGAGTTGTAAGCATATCTAATTCATGGGCTTTTCTAATCATTTCTACTTCCAAGCCATATCCCATTCCTGTTTCTTCTAAGTTTTGTCTAAATACACCATCAATTAAACCAACTGTTGGGAAATTTTGTACTCCACTAAAACCTTGATCCTTTAATTGTTTTAAATACACATCCATAACTCTAAAAGGATCAGTTCCACACACACCTGCTAATACTGGTGTATCTTTTACAACTGGTAATACTTCTGAACCCATTTCAACTACAATTTGGTTTGCATCTCCATAAGACAATAATCCTGCTAGTGATCCACGGCCTGCCATTCTATATCTTCCTGAATTATAAATTATAAGCATATCAGCTCCACCAGCTTCACTACTTTTAGCAGTAATTCCTGTTCCAGCTCCTACACCCACTAATATTTTACCATTTTTAACTTGTTCCTTGAATTTTTCCATAATTTCTTTTCTTGTCATTTTATTCATTTATAAGTCCTCCCCTATATAATTATATATATAAATTTTATCTATTCATCAAATCAATTAATCTTTGTGCTGCTATTTCTGCAAATTCTACATCATTAATCGCAAAATCCAATTCTATTAATTCTACAACATCTTTATTAATACCTCTTCTTAAGGTATCAAATAACATCCTATCCTCTTCTACACCATAAAATGGTTGACCTTCTACATCTATACTGGATATTCCCTTAAGAGGTAACATTAAAACTGTTTTTTCTTTTGCCATATTTAATTTTTCAACAAGTTTTTTCCCTATTTTTTCATTTTCTTCCACATTAGTTCTCATAAGAGTTACTGTAGGATTATGTTTATATAACTTACGCCCTTTAAATTTTTGTGGTACCGTATCATAAGGTCCAAAATTACACATATCAAGTGCTCCTACTGATACAATTTGTGGAACATGATTTTTAGCTGCAGCCTCTAAGCGGTGCGGTCCTGCATTTAATACCCCCCCAATAATTTCATCTGCCCACTCTGTTGTTGTAAAATCTAATACTCCTTCAATAAATCCAGCATTAATAAGTGCTTCCATGGTTTGTCCACCTATACCTGTTGCATGGAAAACAAGAACCTCATATCCTTTTGCCTCAAGATATTTTCTAGCTGCATTTACACATGGAGTTGTTACTCCAAACATAGTTGTAGCAACTAATGGTTTTTTCTCTATTTTTTTTGTATTTTCAAATTTAACCATACCAGCTATTGCAAATACTGCATTAGCAAAGATTTTTGTTGAAATTGAGTTAAGACCTGCAACATCAACTACAGAAGGCATCATAATAATATCACTTGTACCAACGTATGGAGCAGTATTTCCTGATGCTACTGTTGACACCATAACTTTAGGTACACCTATAGGCAACGCTCTCATAGCTGGTGTTACTAATGAAGTTCCTCCACTACCACCAAAGGATATAATTCCATGAAATTTTCCTTGTTTGTATAATTTAGGTACTAATTTTTCCATACCCTTTGCTAGAGTTTCTGTGGCTAATGCTCTATCTTTTTTAGCAGCTAATGTTTCAATATCTATTCCTGCTGCCTCTGCTACTTCACTATTCGATACATCTGGTTCGAATACAGGATCAAATACACCTGTATGAATAGTAAAAGTACCTAACCCCAAGCTTTCGATCAATTCTTTTACATATAAGTATTCAGCCCCTTTAGTATCGAATGTGCCTACAACTGCTATCGTTTTCAATTGTTTTGACCTCCCCATGATTATGATTTTATGTAATTTCTACAATATTAACTAAATAATTTTAAAAATTTTTTAAAATTAAAAGTAGTATAATTAACTATAAATTAATCATACTATCCATCCCTTTTAATGTAAATGCTGTTACATTATGTGTTTTTGTGTTTATGTTATGTTTCTAGATTTATATTTTTTTGGTGAACATCCTTTATACTTTTTAAACATTTTGCTAAACTGAGCATAATCTTCATAACCAACTAAAAGTGCCACTTCTGATAATTGAATATTTTTTCTATGTAAAATTTCTGCTGCTTTTTCTATTCTAAATTTAACTAAATATTCCCTAAAACTACAACCCACTTCTTTTTTAAATAAAGTACTTAAATAACTTCTAGATACATGAGCGACCTTAGCCAAATCTGAAAAAGAAATCTCACTCATATAGTTCTCATTAATATATTCTTTAACAAATTCAACATAATCATAGTGTTTTGTAATTCCATCTAACATTTTAGACATCAAATCGTCTTCATCCAGCTGTGAAGTTTTCTTAAAAGACTTAGTTATTTTTGTAATGAATTTTTCACATGGAATTCTCTCAAAAGCAGACCCTCCTATATATCCCATCAAATTTTTATTGTTACTGAACATATAATTAACATCTGTTGGTGTTTTTACTGGTCCCCCATAAATTAACTTTATTACATCTGGCTTTATTTCATTGCACTTTTCAAATATACGCTCTGCTTTTATTTTTGCCGATTCCAGTGATAAAACTTTTTTTGCTCCTAATATCCCTCCACCTGTTAATCCTAAATGAACACAAATTACATCTGCTCCAGCCTCAATCATTTGAACTGCTTGTATATCATTAAATACAAATGCAACAGTAAACATATCCTTTTTATGGGCTATTCTTATTGCCTCAACTTCAATTAAGTAATGACAGCCCTCCTCTTCAATAGCTTTGTTAAATTCTCCATCTATTAATCCTACTGTAGGATAATTGTTAATACCAGAAAATCCTCTGTTTTTTATTTCATCTATATAACTCTCCATATCTTTTGTAGGATCAGTTGCATTAAATCCAAAAATTATAGGCATATCCCCAACTAAAGGTATTATTTCCCTATAAGCAAAATCCATTACCATATCATTACTATTATAAAAAGGTAAAAATCCTGCTAAAGAGCTCCTTCCCATTTGCCGAAATCTTCCTGAATTTAGCATAAGAAGAAAATCAGCTCCACCTTTTTTTGCATATTTTGCTGTCATCCCTGTACCTGTAGCTACACCAACAATATGATTTCCCTTTTTTATTTGAGCTTTTAAATTTTGCAATATTATTTTTCTTTTCATTCACTATAAACCCCTTATCTTTTTACCCTCCTAATATATTTTAAATAAATTCATTATGTTAATCTTTACTTTCTATTCTTAAAAGTGTTTCTTTTATATCTAATCCTCCTGCATAACCAATTAAATTGCTATTAGATCCAATCACCCTATGGCAAGGAATAAAAATAGGTATAGGATTCTTATTATTAGCCATACCTACAGCACGGCACGCCTTTTCATTGCCTATATTTATTGCTATCTCTTTATAACTACGAGTTTCTCCATAGGGTATTTCTTGTAATGCTTTCCAAACTTTTTTTTGAAATTCTGTCCCTTGTGGCTGAAGATATAAATCAAATTTTTTTCTTTTCCCCCAAAAATATTCTTTAAGCTGGTTATTTGCTTTTTTTAACAAATTATTTTCAACAATATTTACATTTTTCGGGATATTATTTCCAAAAAACACTTGAACAATAGATCTCCCATTATCAACAATTACTATTTCTCCAATGGGAGTTTTATAACAATATGCATTATTCATCTATCTCTTCCTTCATATAATTTATTTATTATATATACTGAACTAGCTCAATTTTTTCGCCTTCAGCTCCTTCAAAAAATATAATCATCTTTCCATCTACTTCTGTTATTTCATTTGTAATAAATTTTACATTTTTCTTTTTTAATTTATCAATACATTCTTGTATATTATTAACAGAAAAAGCTATGTGATCTATAATACCATTTACTGCCGAACTATATTCTTTATTTTTGGAATATATTAACTCTATAACTGAATTTTTATTTTTTAGAAATACTAAAATTTTATCCTCATTCTCATATTTATGTTCACATTCAAATCCCAAATTTTGACAATAAAATTTTTGAACCTTTTCTATATCTTTTACCTTTATTCCTATATGATTTGTTAACATATATTATCCCTCCAATCTTAAAATTTACTTTTATGTTTTATCATTGCAAAATAGCTATTTTTAAATTTTTTATAATACATCATAATGTATTTTTCAAAGCATTCTACTTTTATTGAATCTCTTCCCTATTTTCCTTTCTTCTTTTATATCTCTTAAACGTATAAATAAATTATTTACTCCCATTGCTATTTTTGTTTTGAAGCTTGTCTCTTAAACTGAATTATTTATTAGTGATTTTTAATAAATTCCTATTAAGTATCTATATAACATTACTGATATAATTAACTATGGGAATTATTGTACTTTTATCTGTAAAATACACTTTATATCCATAGGTAAGTAAAAATTCTTTTTCTTCATCTGTTAATTTATCTTTAGGTTTCTTAGCTGTTACATTCCTAAGCATTGCCATCATAAATTTGTGTACTAAACTTAACTTTTTATAATGTATTCCTCCACACAAATGGAAAAACTTTATTCCTTCCCTTTGAGATTTAGAAAAATTTTTTTCTATAATTTAATTTATATATTACTGCTATTTTATTACACATCTATTTTTGCCTCCTTAAATTATACCCTTATAAAAATTCATTTTCTATAGATTTTATATTATTTAATAATTTAGTAAAACTTTCATAAATATTTTTAATTTCTTCCTTTGTTAATATATTAAAAAATTTTTCAATAAAAAAGTGGTCTTTATTCTCCCTTAGTTTTATATATTTTTGAATTTTATTTGTAGGAGTTAATCTTAATATGCGTTTATCTTTAGTATCTTTTTCCATTACTAAAAATCCTTTTTCTTCAAGCTTAATGGCAATTTGTTTTGTATTTTGATGCGAAGTTCCCATCTCATTAGCTAATTCACTAAGAGTAGGAGATTCTTTAAAAAAATTCATTAATATTAACATAAAAAACCATTGTTTTGTTGTAAGCTCTCCAAGAAAATTATTTCCTAATGTTTCAAGCTTATTGGCCAATAAAAATAGCATCCCAAAAATATGATATCTTTTATCAATATTATCTATTTCTTTTGTACTATACATATTATCCCTCCTAATAAAAATAAAAAGGTAATATATTACCTTTATTTGTATTATAATATTTATTTTAATAAACATCAATATAATGTCATAAAATTTTTATCATAAATAAAAAAATTACTCATTTACTTCTAATAAGAATTAAAAGTAAATGAGTAAAATAAACATCATTTATAAATACAATTAATTTATATTTAATTATTTTTATTAATATTAACAGAATTATTTTCTTTAGGTAAAAGGAATTGAATATATCTAACTAATACATATATAGTTATACTAATAGCTATTATTTCTTGGAATTTAACTAAATATTTTAATACTGGAATAGCTTGTTTGGATTTAATTAAAAATCCGTTTGTAAGTTTTATTGATATTCCACTTATTATAAGTGGGAATGTAAATCCTGAGTAACTTGGATAAAAATTCAATTTTAAAAGTTTAAATAACATAACAATAACTGATATATACATTAGAACTGATAATAGCATTAAAAACCAAACTATCATCATATTTTTTGTTTCAAATGATTTCATATACCCTGCTAATAATAGGCTTGCAGGTGCTGCAAAGATCGCAATAGTTGGTAATGTTGGTTCGGGCATTTCTTTTACTTTAATAACTCTATAAAATACAATTGGTAAAAGTATCAAATAAGTTACAAATCCAAACCAAAATGCAACTTGTCCTATATTTGCCATTTTATAAACAGGTGCTGTTACACTTGCAACTACTATACCAACATAAACTATAAACCAAGATGGGAATACTTGTTTTATATTAAAATTTAAAACAAATTTCTTTGTAAACCACAATATTAATATAATATGTAAAATAATTCCTATAATCCACATTAAGTAAGCAAAGGATGATAAGTATGGTGTACAATAAGTTGATAGCAACATAATTCCCATTGACATTGTTGGAAATACACTAGCTACTACTGGATTATCCAAACTTTTTACTACATCTTTAGGATATTTTAAAATTTTCCCAAGCATGAACACAAGTAATATAGCAGATAATATTCCAAATACATTACGATATATTTCTCCATAAGATTGAATAAGATTTCCTGCCGCTGCTAATCCTAACATAAGCCCTACAATAGGAACTGGATATTTCTTTAAAAATTCATTCAATTACGATTCTCCTCCTTATATTTTATACTTTATATTTTATACTTTTTATAAATTTGTTAAATGCAAGTAAAAGTATATCATAGCACTAATTATGATTCTTTAATTATTTATTTTTTTTATAGTTAAATATTTAATTATAATTTTTATTTATTGGTAAGTTTAAAATAAATAACTTATAATAAAAATTATGTATTTAACTTTTATAAATTTTTATATGTATGTAGGAGGTTTATGTCATGGATTTAATTAACACAAAAGAATTTACAAAAGAAGAACTTCTTGATAAAGTACAAGCTCAAGCAGAAGATTATTTTAGAAGTGGTACTTTTTTTTGTAGTGAAGCAGTTGTACAAACAATAAATGAAGTATTAGGAAAACCTTATGATGAAAAGGTAGTTAAGCTAGCTAGTGGATTTCCTATAGGATTAGGTAAATCAGGCTGTCTTTGCGGTGCTGTTTCTGGTGGACAAATGGCTCTAGGCATGGTATATGGTAGAGTTGAGGGCGAAGCCATGAATGAAAAAATGTTTGAAAAATCTAGTGAACTTCATGATTATATAAAAAATGAATATAAATCAACTTGCTGTAGAGTAATAACAAAAGAATGGGCTGGAGATAATTTTAAAAGTCCTGAAAGAAAAAATCACTGTATAACAATTACAGGAAAAGTTGCAAGATGGGTTGCAAATGAACTTATTAAAGATGAACATATTAAAGTAAAATAAAAATATATAATTCAATAAAAAAAGAACTTTAATTTTAACTATATATTAAAGTTCTTTTTACTATAAAATATTTTTTATTTGATACATTAATCAATTTTTAATGCTATGAATTTATACTATCTATCTGCTATCTGTTTTTAATGCTTTTTAAAATGCAAAAGCACTATACAACGTATAGTATTTAATTGCTTATCTGTATTTCTTTTTTCATTTGATTGTTAACATATTGTAAATGGCATAACATAGCCTTTTCAGCAGCTATTGGATCATGATTTTTTAAGGCTGATAAAATATCTCTATGTTGCTTTATAAGCATATCAGTGTTTTCTTTTTTAGTTATTACATTTTTTCTTATATCTTTAATAAAAGCTTCAATTAAAAATGATATAGCATTTAAAATACTTAATATAAGAAAATTTTTAGAAGCTTGAGCTATTTTATAATGGAAATTTATATCTACATCTACTAATTGATCTTTTGAATTTAATTTTAGGGAATTCTCAAAAAGAAGCTCCATATCTTTCAATTCTTCATCAGTTATTCTTTCAGCTGCTAATGCAACAGATCCTCTTTCAATAATCTGTCTAAGTTCTAATATTTCATCAGAATTACTTTCCTTTAATAAAAATATAGTAGATAAAGGTTTTAGTAAGTTATTTTCAAAACTACTTTTTACAAAGTTTCCATCACCTTGTTTTGATTCTATAAGTCCCATAATTTCTAATTCCCTAAGTGCCTCTCTTATAGAAGTTCTACTAATTTGCAGACTTTCTGCCATTTCTCTCTCAGAGGGAAGTTTATCTCCCTTTTTAAAAGTACCTTCAATAATCATTTCTCTAATTTGTTCTATAGCCTTTTCATAAACTCTTGTGTTTTTTATAGGACTAAACATAATTATTCATCCCTTCTTAAAAGTAAAAATATAATAAGTTTCTTTATAAACATTATATATTAAAATTAAATAATAATATATCACATTGAATTCGTTAACATATTAACAAACAAATAACATATTACAAAAATATAATGTTTATTTTAAATAAATTTCAATTACTTTCATTAAGATTATACTCTAAGTTTCAATTTTATGTCAAGTACAACCAACTTCTTAACAATATTGTATAAAATAAGTTTTCTTTAGAATTACAACTAACCTACAAATATACAAACATATAAATTAAAAAAAATCTACTTAAATTATTTATTATTTTTTATACTTAAATCTAAATTATTATAATACTAAATAATGTTAATTAATTAACTATGCTAGCAATCTAAAATATTATATGCTATTATAATTATATACAAATTGGTATTACCACTAAACCATAATACCAACATACTATTTGTGAAATTATTTTAAATTTTTAAGGGGGAATTTAAAATGCTAAAAAAAAGAAATTCTACTAAAATATCAGTTATAGGAGCAGGTTCAGTAGGTGCAACCACTGCTTATTCACTAATGTTATCAGGAGTTGCTACTGAGATAGTATTAGTAGACGTTAACAAATCCAAAACTGAAGGAGAAGCTATGGATTTAGCTCACGGAGCAGATTTTGTAAAACCTGTAAATATATTAAGTGGAGATTATAAAGATACTGAAGGTTCAGATATTGTTGTAATTACTGCTGGTGCTGCTCAAAAACCAGGAGAAACAAGACTTCAACTAATAAATAAAAATATTAGCATATTCAAATCAATAATCCCAGAAGTAGTTAAATATAATAAGGATGCTATTTTATTAGTAGTTTCAAATCCTGTAGATATATTAAGCTATGTAACTTATAAGTTATCTGGTTTTCCTAAGGAAAGAGTTATAGGTTCTGGTACAGTTTTAGATACATCAAGACTTAAACATGAAATAGGAAAAAGATATAATATAGATCCAAGAAACGTAAATACTTATATAATGGGTGAACATGGTGATTCAGAAATCGCTACTTGGAGTGTAACTAACATCCAAAACATAAAAATTGATGAGTATGCTACTAAGGAAAATCTTGAATATGATGATAATTTTAGAAAAGAAGTTTATGAAAATGTAAAAAATGCAGCTTATGAAGTTATAAATAGAAAGGGTGCTACTTTCTATGCTATAGCTTTAGCAGTAACACGTATTGTAAAAGCTATATTAGGAGATGAAAAAACTATATTACCAGTTTCTACTTTAGTAGAAAATTACTATGGAATTAAAGATGTTTATCTAGGAGTTCCATGCATTGTAGGTGGCACAGGTGTTGAAAAAGCTTTAAGCATAGATTTAAGTAAAACAGAAGCAGATAAATTAGTTGAATCTGCTGAAACTTTAAAGAATACTTTAAGTAATGCATCTGGTATATAATTTTATTAAACAAGATAGAAATTATTAAAAATATTATATGTAAATATATTTGGCTTAAAATATATATAAATTAAAAAAACTGTATCCTCTAAGATAAAAATAAATAATACTGTTCTTCCCCAGAGGGTACAGTTTCCCTATTTTCACTTAACTTTATATTTTAATATTTATTATATCCAACTATTTTCTATGTAATTTAAGAATTAGTTTAAATAATATTATGTTTAAATACAAAATATAATAAAATTTAAAGATATAAATATTTTAAAAAAATATTCCTAAAAAACTAAAATAACCTTTGATAAATAAAAAACAATTGCTTAAGGTTCAAATATTTTAACTACTTCTTCTAACATATTTCTTATTTTAATATTTTGAGGACACGCTTCTTCACATTTTCCACATTTCTTACAATTTGAAGCTTTTTCTTTTTTAGTTAAATATATTAAATATTTTCTCTTTTCTCCCTTTATATCTTTGTAAAGTGAAGACATATTTAAATATTTAAAATTTTTAGGTATATTTACACCAAAAGGACATGGCATACAATATCTACAATTTGTACAATCAACTTTTATTCTATCTAAATATATTTGTTTGACCTCATTAATTAATTCAAGTTCTTTTTTCGTTAATGAGTTTGCATATCCAATATTGGCTTCTTTTATATTTTCTTTTATATGATCCATTTTTTCCATGCCACTTAAAACCACAGTTACTTCTGGATAATTCCATAAAAATCTAAATCCCCACTGGGCAGGGCTTCTCTTAATAGGAGCTTTATTCCATATTTTCTTGATGTCCTCTGGAACTATTCTGGCTAAATTTCCACCTCTTAAAGGTTCCATTATTACAACTGCCATACCTTTTTGTGAAGCATATTTTAGACCTTTAATACCTGCTTGATAATTTTCATCTATAAAATTATATTGAATTTGACAAAAACTCCAATTGTAAGCATTTGTTATTTCTTTAAACAAAGATAATTCATCATGGAATGAAAAACCTGCATATTTTATTTTTCCATCTTTTATAGCCTTATCTAAAAAATCAAATACCCTATTATTTTTCAAAACTTCCCAATCTGCTTTATTTAAGGCATGTAATAAATAAAAATCTATATGATCTGTTTGTAATTTCTTTAACTGTTTATCTAAGTATCTATCCATATCTTCTCTATTTTTTATGAGCCAAGAAGGAAGTTTAGTAGCCAATTTTACTCTTTCTCTATAACCATCTTTAAGAGCTTTTCCTACTATAAGTTCACTAGCCCCTTCATGATATGGATAAGCTGTATCTATATAATTTACTCCATTGTCAATGGCATATCTTATTTGCTTTATAGCTTTTTTTTCATCAATTTTAGATGAATCATTATTTAATATTGGAAGTCTCATACATCCGAATCCCAATATAGATACCTCTTCATCAGTTTTTCCGAATTTTCTATATAACATTTTTATCCCCCTTTAGTTTTTAATTTGTATATTAAAAATATATATTCTATATTACTAACATTATGACACCTATAAGCTATATTTTAAATTTAATATACATAAAAATTAAAGATTATATTTAATTCTAATTACAAAGAGGCTATTGCATTAAGAAATTTATATACAATATAATACATTTTACAAATTTAAAATTAACATATTATATTGTAAAATTTATTCTTAATGTAACAGCCTCGTATAATATAAGGTTTAAAATTGTTATAAAATTTATTATTTGTACACTGATATAATCTAATGTGTTTTAAATACTTTCTCCTATTATTCTAATATTTCTATACCTACCATATTCATAAGATACTTAGCATTAGTTGTTTTGGATTGTCCATTCTTTATTTTATAATCAAAATATATTTCATTATTCTTATAATACTCTGAAAAATGATAATTTTTTATTCTCTCGTCCTTATCTAAAGCACAAAGTTCTAAATCATGAGTAGTTAATCCACCTATTATCCAAGGTTTGTTTAGGTTTAAAAGTACATTCTTAGCTCCTATATATCTATCTTTAGAATTTGTTCCCCTAAATATTTCATCTATTAAGAAAATCATAGGCTTTTTGTTTTTAGAATAACTAATTATGTTTTTAATTTTTATAAGTTCTCTATAAAATGTAGATATACCTCCCTTTAAATCGTCCGTTATTCTCATAGAAGTGTATATATCCATAATAGAAACACTCATTTCTTCTGCACATACTGGTGCCCCACTATAAGCTAAAACTAAATTAATTCCTAATGTTCTTAAAAAAGTTGTTTTCCCCGACATATTGGATCCTGTTATAAGAATAATATTATTTTTCATTTTTAAGTCATTACATACTCTGTCATCCCTATTAATTAAAGGATGACCTATATTTTTACATTCAATCTTTAAATCTCCATTATATTCTGATTTTAAATTTTCATAAAAATTTTTTTGAAAATTATATTTTTTATTATCTGATAAACTATTAAATTGAATATCTTTATTTAAATTTATTTTTTTATAATCATATATATTAGGAAAAGAAATTTTATCATTTATATGAGTTAAAACAGCTAAACTTGCAAGACTTTCTACTTCTCCTATAGCATTTAACCATCCTTTTATTTTATTTCCATACTTTAATTTCCAATTTTCTAAAGAAAAAACACATTGGTAATCCCAAAGAAAAAGCACATTTAAGACTATGTATAAAACTCCATTACCACCATATCTTAAATTAACCTTTTCCGAAATTACATTTAATTCCTTTATAGCTTTAATAGAACTTTCTTTATCATTAAAAAGTATTTTTTTTATATTATTTAACTTTTCACATTTTACGTCTTCTTTCTCTATTAGCTTTAAAACTTTGCTATAAGTTTGAAAATTATATTTAAGTTTATCTATAGATTTTAGAATGTTATTAATTTTTAGAGCTTTTATCATCCAAACTAAGCATTGTATAATGCCTAAAACTCCTAATAAGATATATAAATTTTTGAACTTTAATATGATTATAGCTAAAAATATAGGTACTGTAATTAATGGCATTATATATAATATTTTTTTTATTATTTTATTTTTTATTAAAACATTATTTTCATTTATATATTCAATAAGTTTTTCTGTACTTTTAAGTTTATCTTTATATTTTCCTGTTGTATATTCTAGGATTTGACAAAAATTTAATTTTTCACCTAATTCCTTTGCAGCACTTTGATTTAAAATTATTTCATTATTATCTTTATTTGTCTCCAATAATAATTTTGCTAAGTTATCTCTACCTTCTTTAGTATTAGTTGTATTTATAAGTTGAAAAAGAGATTCTTTACCTACTATATCCAAATCCCCCGAATAAGGATGGTCTTTTGAAATAAACTCATTTCCTTGATCCTGAAATTCTATCCATTTTCCATTGATTCTATCTATGTATCTTTTATTTATATTTATCATTTCTTTAGAAAATTTAAGTTTATTTTTTATATTACTATGCTTTATTATCAATACTATAAATATACATGTTATTAAAATAGATAAGCATAAATATTTACTGTAAGTACTTGAGTTTGAAGCTTTATAAATAAAATATATAAGACTTATTATAGCTATTAGTCTTGCAGTACCCACTATGCTATAAATATTGCTATAATTTTTAATGTTTTTTTCATATTTTTTCACATTATTTAAAAATATATCCTCCAACATTTAACTCCTCCATTTCACTAGAAAGATACTAAAATCTCCATTAATTCAATTTACCTTTTAAAATTTAAAACATAAAATTAAATAATCATATACTAAATAAATTTATTAATTTTTGTTTTTAAATTATTTTTCATCTTTTTTAATTCTTGTGTCACAAATTACTTTAGATCTTATATTTTTTATTTTATTTACTCCATTTACAGTGAAATCGAATATTTCCTTTAAAAACTCTTCTTTTTTAAAGTTCCCTTTTTCCATATCATATAATTTTTTTTCTAACTTTCCTGTATAATCAGTATCCAAAAGTTCCCTTATAGGAAATGTTTCTATTAATTTACTCCCCTTCTCTGTTATTAATAAAGATTTTCCCTTAGGTATTATGTAACCTGCATACTTTAACTTATTTATAGTTTCTGCTCTAGTAGCTGCTGTACCTATAGAATATCCATATAGTATATTTTCTTCTTCCTCATTATCCTCATTTTGTTTTGTATTTTTCCCGCAGGTTTCCATAGCTTTTAATAAAGTTTTTTCTGTATGATGAGCAGGTGGTTTAGTTTTTTTAGATATTATTTTTATATTTTTCATTTCTACTTCATCATCTTTTTCTATAGGTGGTAAAAGCTCATCTTTCTTCTTATCCTTATATAATTTTAACCATCCTTTTACTTTAAGTATTTTTCCTTTTGTTTTAAATAATCTTTCATAGTTTTCACCTGGAACACTTGTTATTATTTCAGTATTTTCATATTGCGCTTCTTTCATAAATTGAGATATAAACCTATTTTTAACTGCATCATATACCACTCTTTCATCTGGAGTTAAATTTTTAGGTATTATATAAGTCGGCATTATAGCGCTATGGCTTTCTACTTTAGCATTATTAAATACTTTTTTTGAAGTATTAAAAATTATTTCATCTTTAAAAGGTAAATCATTTTTTAAAATCTCTAATACTTTTTTTGCTTTATCTTTAATACTTTCTTCTAAAGCTGTACTTTCTGTTCTAGGATAGGTTATATATTTTTTTTCATAAAGACTTTGAGCTACTTTCAAAACCTTATCTGCTGTAAACCCCTTAAATTTACTTGTTATGTATCCTTGGAGATTACTTAAATTAAATAAACTTGGAGGATTCTCTTTTTTAATTTCTATAATTTTCTCAGTTACTAATCCATTTTTATTTTTTATTTCTTCTTTAAGTCTTTCTATAATTTTTTTATTTGGAAATTTTTCTTTTTTTCCATAAAAAAATTTTCCTTTATACTCTCCTTTTTCATTTTTAAAAGTAGCTTCCAACTCATAAAACTCTTCTGCCCTAAATCTTTTAATTTCCATTTCCCTATCATATATAATTTTTAGAGTTGGCATTAACACTCTACCTATATTAAGAAGATTTCCTTTGCCTCTTGTATATTTCATTGTAGCTACAGATGTGAAATTTATACCTATAACCCAATCTGCTAATTGTCTACTTATTCCCGCATTTTGTAAATTTATCATTTCTTCATTTTTTTTTAAATTTTTAAGTCCTTTTTTTATTTCTGTGGGAGTCCATTCATTTATTAATATTCTATATATTGGTTTATCCACTTTTAAATAATTAAATATTAAAAGAGCTATAAGCTCTCCTTCTCTATCATAGTCAGTAGCAGATATTATTTCTTCTACTTCCTTTTTATTTATAAGTTCTTTTATTATTTGAAGTTGTTTTTTTGCACCTTCATCTACTACATTTCTATTTTTACTATCATTTTTTATTTTATATTTAAACTCTTTAGGTATATATGGAAAATTTTCAAAACTCCAAAGGGCTAATTTAGAATCGTAATCCTTACAATCATATAAAGTTAATAAATGACCAAAGGCCCAGGTAACTATATATCCATTACCTTCTAAATATCCATTTTTCTTAGTTTTACACCCTAATGCCTCTCCTATATTTCTAGCTACAGAGGGCTTTTCTGCTAATAATAATTTGCTCATTTTCTCACCATCACTATAATTTATTCATTTTAATTATTCATTTAACGATTATATCATATTTTAATAGAATTATTCTTTAAAAATAGGGTATAATTCATACTTTTTAACTATATTAAATCTTAGAAATAGGACATATCTCTTTCTTTTTAGTTAAATTCAACTTTTAAAATTTGGAAATATTTTATATTATCTTAATTAAAAATTTTTAAACTCATTATTCCACTAAAAAATTACTATTATTAAATATTAGAATATTTCTTTATTAATTACAAAAACTAATATCCATATATTATAAGCTTAAGAAAGGATAGATACTAATGAACAAATCATGTAATGCTTGTTAAAATTATGAAGGCATTTTAAAATCTTATTGGCTAGACTCTACTCTTGAAACAGATTATCCTATTTTAAATAAAAATATTACTGTAGATATAACTGTTATCGGTGCTGGTATAGTAGGAATTACAACTTCTCTTCTTTTAAAAAAAGAAGGTTTTAAAGTTGCACTAATAGATGCAGAAAAATCTTGGGATTGCCATTATCATAGCTCTAGATTTAGCTATAAAGGTGACATTATTGAAGGACCTAATATTAATAAATTAAATCATTATAAAGAAAGTCCTAATAGAATTGATCTAAATATTTATAACATTATAACAATGACTCTAAAGCTTAGATTAAGATCTTATTTTTAATAGTAAAACTCTATCTAATCTTTAGAATCATTTAATAATTACTTAATTTATTATTTATAACAATGTAATTTTTGCTTTTTTACAATCCTCTATCATTAAGTCTGGCCATATGGACGCTTGAACTTCCCCTATATGTGCCTTTCTTAAAAAATACATACATATTCTTGACTGTCCAATTCCACCACCAACAGTATATGGTAATTTACCCTCTAAAAGCAATCTATGAAATTCTAAGTTCTTTCTATCTTCACATCCTGATATTTTAAGTTGTTTTTCTAGAGCCTTCTCATCTACCCTTATACCCATAGAAGATAATTCAAAAGCTCTTTCTAATACTGGATTCCAAAATAATATATCTCCATTTAATGTCCAATCATCATAATCAGGAGCTCTTCCATCATGTTTTTCTCCTGAAGCCAATACTCCTCCTATTTCCATTAGAAATACAGCTCCTTTTTCTTTAGTTATAGCGTCTTCTCTTTCCTTTGAATCTAAATCTGGATAAATATTTTCAAGTTCTTGAGAAGTTATAAAAAATATTTCTTGTGGTAATATTTCATTAAATCCTTCATATTCACTACAAATATATTTTTCTGTTTCTTTAAATACATTGTATATATCTTTTACTATAGCTTTTAAAGTTTCTTTATTTCTATCTTCCTTATTAATAACTTTTTCCCAATCCCATTGATCTACATATATAGAATGAAGATTATCTAAGTCTTCATCTCTTCTTATGGCATTCATATCAGTATAAAGTCCTTCTCCTACTTTGAAACCATATCTGTGTAAAGCCATTCTCTTCCATTTAGCTAAAGAATGTACAATTTCTATCATCTCATTCTGTAACCCTTTCATATCAAAAGCTACTGGCCTTTCTACTCCATTTAAATTATCATTCATACCTGTATTTTTTCTTACAAATAAAGGTGCAGAAACTCTTGTAAGATTTAATTTTTCAGATAAAGTTTTCTCAAAAAAATCTTTGACTTTCTTTATAGCAACCTCTGTTTCTCTTATTCCTAATATTGATTCGTATCCTTGTGGTATCATTAATTTTTCTTTAAATTTTATCATATGTTTCCCCTCCTAAAATTTTTGAAAATTATTGTGTATAAACCCTATAACATATATATAGAATTAATCAATTATTCCTTAATATTAATATTATAACCATTATATTTAAAATCAATTTATTAAATATATATAAGATATTACATTAAATTTATCATTAAGTCAATATATATTTTGATAAAATATCAACATTTTATAGGTTTTACTTAATAAAATATTAATCAAAACCTATGAGTTTTTAAATAATATAATTTACTATTATCTTTTTATAAATAATATTTTAGTTTGAAATATTATTTATTAGTGTATATAAAATAAAGATGGAGAATTTAAATAAAATTCTCCATCTTTATTTATTTTACATATTAAATATGCATCTTATTCCATGTTCTCCTTGGCACCTCCCACAGGATATGCATTTAGCTCTTTCACTTTCTCCTTTTTCAAATTTATTTATTAAATCTGGTTCTCTTATAAAAGGTCTAGACATTGAAAAATATTCTATTTTACTATTATTTAATATATCATTCATGTTATTATAACTTCTATTAACACCAACTAAAATTACGGGAGTATCTATTTCTTCTGCTATTTTAGAAGCATATTCTTTATATATAGATTCAGTTTTATTCTTTTCTTTCCAAATATTTTGCCCTCCACTAATTTCTATAGAATCTATACCTTTCTCTGAAAGCTTCTTGCAAACAAATTTACATTCTTTAAATGTGGCTCCTACTTCATCAAAATCTGAGCAATTAATTTTTATAGATATATGAAAATCTTCTCCTACTGCTTTTCTTATTTCATCATAAACTTCTAATATTAATGTACCTCTTTTTTCTTCTGAACCACCATATTTATCTGTTCTTTTATTAAAAAGAGGACTTAAGGTTCTACTTAAAAAATATCCATGTGCTCCATGAATTTGAATTCCATCAAATCCTGATTTTTTAGCCCTTTTAGCTGCATCTACAAAAGCTTTTACTATAGCTTTTATATCATCTTCTGGCATGTTTTCACTTAGTCCATAAAATTCACTACCAGTTTTCTTATTAATATAATTTTCTCCTAGAACTATTTGCATTAATACTTTAGCATTATATTTATGAATTCTATCTGTTAAAATCTTATACTCTTCAATAAAACTATCATCATAAATCCCAAGAATATTAAGACTTGGTTTATCATAATCAAATATAGTAGCATAACTAGTTATTATTAATCCAACTCCACCCTTGGCTAATTCTTCATATAAATTAAGTAATCTTTCAGTAATATGACCTTCTTTTGTAGCCATACCTTCCCACGTAGCTGATCGAACAAACCTATTTTTAAGTTCCATTGTTTTTATGCAGGTTTTATCAAATAAACTTCTCATAAAAGTTCCCCCTGTTTTCATTCAATTCTATATTATTATATTATCATAGTTTCATTTAATGTTTAACTATCACCATATAAACTAAGTAAGTTTTTTATTGTATTTTATATATTACTTCAAACATGTCAACTTTATCTTTAATTTTTAATAAATTTGTATTAACCTTTAATAACAATCTAATATTTTATATATAGTTTTTATTATATAATATTTGATATTTATTGTTAAGTAATATAAAAATCATTTATGTAAATATATTTACCAAATACGAAACAGTATTTGAAAAATAATGTATATACTATTAAATAATTATAAATAGAAAACCTGAAAACTATGTATTAATGGTAAAATATCTATTGTCTAAATCTATTATTTTTGATTAACATTATCATAATTATAGGGGGTAATATAAAAGGTCAAAAAGAACTAAAAAGATGGGATTAACACATTAAAAAATTTACATACAATATATTGTAAGTTTATTCTTAGTGCTATAACCCATCTTTGTATTTAATAATATAATATTTCCTACAAATTGTATAATTCCAACTATTATTATTAATAAAACTAAAGTGGTATACATTATAGTATCATTAAAACTTTGATATCCATAAGTAAGCCCAACAGCTCCTAATCCTCCTGCTCCAGCCATAGCTGTTAACCCTAATATTGTTATTGTAGCTAAAGTTAAATTTAAATTTATAGAAGGAATTGCTTCCTTTACCATTACTTTAAATATTATTTGAATATTTGAAGCTCCAAATGATTTAGCCGCTTCTATTAAACTAGGATTTACTTCCTTTAAACTGTTCTCTATTAATCTAGCTATAAAAGGTGCTGAAGCTATAGTTAAGGGAACTATTGCTGCATTTTCTCCTATGGATGTTCCTACAACACTTCTTGTAAAAGGCATTATGGCTACTGCTAAAATAATAAACGGCTCTGATCTTAGTACATTGATTATAGCACTTAATATACTATAAATTATTTTATTTGTTTTAATCCCTCTTTCATCTGTTACCGCTAATACTATTGCTAATATAAATCCAATTACAAAAGATAAAATAGTTGATATTATTATCATATATATGGTTTGCCATAGACTAGGAAGAATTATTTGTTTCATCAAAGTTGCAATTTCACTCACCTTATACTTCCCTCCATTCAATATGATTTTCATTTAAATAACTTATAATTGTTGATTTATCTTTATCTTCTACATTTATAACAAAAGACCCCAATATTCTATCTCTATATTTATCTGCTCCACCCCATACTAAAGAATATTTAACCTTTGTATCTATAGCTAAACTAGATAAAAGCGATCCTTTTTGAAGATTTTTTCTTTCTACTATTTCTATATTTACTCCTTGTTTTGGTATTATATTATCTCCTGATACTCCTAAAAGATCTTTTAAAACTTTAGGTTTGTCCAAAAATATGTCCTCTACTCTTCCTTTTGCCTCTAAATTACCCTTACTTAATATAGCCATTTTATTGCACAGTTTTTTTACTACTTCCATTTCATGAGTAACTATTGTAATAGTTATCCCTAATTCTTTATTTATTTTCTTAAGCAACTCTAAAATTGAATTTGTTATATTAGGATCTAATGCTGAAGTAGCTTCATCACACAATAATATTTTTGGATCTAAAGTAAGAGCTCTTGCTATTGCAACTCTTTGTTTCTGCCCTCCACTTAGTTCTCTAGGCTTAGAATTTATCTTGTCACCTAATTCAACTAGCTCCAACAATTCTTTTACTTTTTTATCTATATCTATCTTTTTATATCCCCAGCATTCCATAGGTAATGCTACATTTTCATATACACTTTTCCTTTCGAGCACAGAAAATTGTTGAAATATCATTCCTATATTCTTTCTAAAGGCTCTTAGACTTTTTCCTTTTAAATTCTTTACTTCTACACCATTTACTTTTAAATTTCCTGCTTCATAGGATTCAAGTCCATTTATACACCTTAAAAGGGTTGATTTTCCTGCTCCACTAAATCATACAAGTCCATATATATCACCTTTATGTATATTTACATTTATATTATGTAAAACTTCTATATTACCATAGAATTTTTGTAAATTTGATATTTCTATCATTAATATTACATCTCCTCTTAAGCTAAATTCCTTCACCTAATTTAATACCATTACTATATTTTTTAGTCGCCTCTATAATAGCTTTTATATTCTCTACTGGAGCTCCAGCAGGTATATCGCAGCCAGATCCTACTACATAACCTTTAGGACTATCTGCAGCCTTTTCTATGCATAATTTAACAGCATCATATACATCTTTTAAAGTTCCATTTCTTATAACAGAAACAGGATCAACATTTCCTACTATACATACTTTATTTCCTAATGCAGCTTTAAGCTCCCCTATATCTTCACAATTATCTACACTAAAGATTGATATATTCATATTACCTATATTGCTCCATATATGTTTTGTTTTACCGCATATATGTAAAGATGGTTTCTTGCCTGTTATTTTATATATACCATCTATGTTTTTTCTAAGATAAGGCTCTACAAATTCTTCAAATTGTTTAGCACTTATTAAATTTCCACAGGATAGAGGATCCCCTATACCACATATTAATCCATATTCTTCATAAACAGCTTTAACATAAGCTAAGTTACACTCAGTCATAAAATCTAATAATTTATGTATGCCTTCTTTATTCTTAACAAAATCTCTCATAAGATTATTTGTTCCCCTAACTGCAGAAGCTGCACTAATAGGTCCTGAAACTCCACTACCTATGTTTACTTCATCACCCAATTCTTTTTTTATTTTACCTAAAGCTTTTAATATTATTGGTAATCTTCCGTCTTTATAGGGATTTATTACATCCATATTATCTAATATACTATAATCCTTTAATACTGGATCAATTAAATAAGAAGCTCTTTCGTTTGGATAACCCATTTTACTACCAAGAGCTTCTCCCATTCCTCTTAAGGTTACATTAATTCCTGCACTTTCTGCTCCAAACTGCCTTACTTTAAATACTTCTGCTTCTAACATTTTATCTGCATCAAAATAATATTTCTTAGTATTTATTCCCGCATATACTGCAGCTGTTTCTTCAAACATAATAGCACAAGGTAATCTATCTACTTCTTCACCTTTAAAATAAGCTTCTGATCTTTCCTTTGCAGTCATTTCATCTTTAAAAGTACCCATGATTAACTTACCTTTCTTTTAAATTTTATATATTTAATTTCTATTCTTTTTTTACTTATTTTATATATATTTTAAATATATTTATATTTTAAAGTAAAATTTTTAATCTTTTTATTTAATATAATGCTAAATTCGTCATTATTTCTCCCATTTTTGTATTTTAGCATTGCAATAATAAATTTTCTACAATCATATAAAATTCTAATAGATGAAAATTTTTCTATAAAAGATTCATATAACACTCTTATTAAAGTGCAAAGGAAAATATAATTGTATATTTTACAGAAGGTATTGGTTGAGGTAAAATCTTCTTTTTTTCCTCTTTATCACACAGGAAATTTTCTTTAAAGGGTTATTCTATTTAAAAAATAGGGATATGTGGTTTAAAAGGCATTTGAACAAGATTAGATATTCTTAGTTGTTTTTTCAAAATATATGTATGTTCCAAATTATTGTCTGAGCATTCAGCGAGTTATGATTTAGAACCATATATTTTAAGAAAAACAAGTTAGAATCTCTTATTGAAGTGAGTTGCCTTTCTAGCCACATATCCCTTTTTTAAACCTCGGGTAGTATAACTTCCCTTTAAGTCGTAATTCCTTATTTTATGTTTCTTTTTTTAGCTGCATTCACCATTGCTCTCACATTTTCCATAGGGCTTTTAGTTCCTATACCACAAGCCGGTGATAATATATTTACTCCTAAATTCATACATGCATTAGCAAGCTTTTCTACATCCTCTTTGGAGCTATTTTGTATAGTTAATGTGCTTACATTTCCCATTATAGCTTTATTTTCTACATTCTTAAGTACTTGAGTTACACTGCTTATAGAATCAAAACTTATTACATCACTATTAAGATTATTTAATTCTTTGTATATACTTTTTAATCTTCCACAGATATGTACTATTGTTCCATCTGCGTAATCCTTAAGCTCATCTATTATTCTATTTAAATAAGGTATAACAAATTCTTCAAATAATTTTGGACCTAGTATTTCTCCTGTACCGCTTGGATCTGATATAGTTATAACATTAGCACCTGCTAAAAGTTGAGCTTTTCCAAATTCTATTAAATTTTCTGTTACAAAATTTATAAATTCATGAGCTTCATCTTTTTTTCTAACTAATTCTTTATAAAAATACATAGGCTCCATTAAAGATGATGCTACACTTATAGGTCCTGTTAAATTTGCCATTATTGGTACTGGTAAATTTCTATCTTTTATAATTTTTATAGCATCTAAAACTACTTTCTCTCTTCCATCATTTAAACTTATTCTTTTTAAATTTCTCCAATCTGATACTGACTTCATAGGATACTCTATAACCCTAGGCTCAGTAGTTTTATCTCCTAAATCTACTTTAGCTCCCATTGCTTCTGCCTCTATAGTCATACAGAAAGGTACTCCAAAGTTTTCAAATCCTCCTTGTTCATACATTGCTATAGCTAAATTAGCCATAGTTTCTGGATCTGTATGAGCTTCTGGCCACTTATATCCACTTATGTCCATTAACTCTTCTATTATCATATTCATCATTCCACCTGGACATATGCAAGGAGGTCTATCTACTTTTTTGTTTTTTAATGCCAAATTTAATCTTTCTTTTGGTGTTAACATTTAATGCACCTCATACTTTTAATTTTTTTACATTTTCATAAAATATATTATATTAAAATCCTTTTTATAACTATCCACTATAATATCTATTCTTCTTGAAAACAAAAGTAAAATTATTTATATCTATAAACCTCTTTTTTAATATTTAGATAGAAATAAAACTTCACTTTAAATCAAAAGAACTTTGTGGTTTTCAGCATAATTTTACTAGCATTTTAATTTTTCTTCTACTACTTTTTTAGCACATTTTGCAGCTTTTGAAGCGTCTGTTGTATATAAATCTGCTCCTATCTTATCTGCAAAATTTTGAGATATAGGACCGCCTCCTATCATTACTGTTACTTTTTCTCTTATACCTTCTTCTTTTAATAATTTTATAACTTCTCCCATTCCATCCATAGTTGTGGTCATAAGAGTAGACATACAAATTATATCTGCTTTTACCTCTTTAGCCTTATCTACAAAATCTTTTGGGGGTACATCTCTTCCCAAATCTATAACCTCGAAACCTTCTGTTTCCATCATAATTTTAACTAAATTTTTTCCTATATCATGAGTATCTCCTTGTATTACCCCTATAACTATTTTATGTTTTTTGCCTAAATCATTCTTTTTTAGTTGAGGTTTTAAAACTTCTAATCCTGAGTACATAGCGTCAGAACACATTAATAATTCCGGGATATAGTATTCTCCCTCTTCATATAGTTCACCTGCTTTATTCATACCATGTGCAAGTCCTTTATCTATGGCTTCATATGCACTAATATTGTTTTCTATACATTTTTTTGCTATTTCAACTGTTTCTTCTTCTTCCATTTCTACTACTGATTCTGCTAACTTTTCTATTAACTCTTGTGATACATTACTCATTTACTTTTCCTCCTTAATATACACTATATTTATTAATATTTTTATTATAATTCTATTTCCCATACTATGGATTTTTTCATTGGCTTTGTAGTCTTTCTTAAACAATTATGGCCTAATATTTTTACATTTCTATTTTCTTTTCTAATATAATTTATTGCTTGTCCATAAGTAATTCCATCTGGTACTTCTATTGGATTTGACTTTACAAATCCTGCCCTAGCTAATGAAGATGAAGTTATGCCACAAAGATGTATTATAGAATCCTCTAGGTAATTTTCCACTTCTTTTAAAACATTATAAGTATATTTGCCACCTAATTCTTTATACATTTTTGGTCCCAATATATCTAAAGTTCCAGCAGAATCTCCAAATGATATTACATCCGCTCCTCTTTTTACTCCTTCCTTTATAAATTCTACTGAGCTTTTTTCCACTATTTCCATAAGCCTTTCTACTTCATCTTTATTTTTTCTTACTGCCTTATAAAAAATTCTTGGATCAATTAAAGAACTTATTATAGTAAAGGGTCCCTGTACATCCATTACTACAGTTTCTCCCTTTTCTTTTAATATTTCAACAGATTTTAAAACTTCTTTTATTCTTTTAGCCTCAAAATCTATTTCCTTTAATCCTTTAATATCCTCAATACTTTTAAATGTATAATTAGAAACTCTAGGACCGGCCTTTTCATCTCCTAAATTTATTTCTCCTCCTAAGGCTTCTGCTTCTACTGTCATACAAAAAGGTACTATAGAGAAAAAATCATTATTATATTCTCTTATACTTTTAGAAAGAATGGCCATATCTTTAGCATTCTTGTGTACATCAGGAAATTTTACTCCTGATATTTTTACTGCTTCTTTAGGTATTTCTTCTCCTGTATCCAAAACACATTTAAAGTTCACATCATAATCCATCATAATTACTCCTTAAAAAAATTTTTACAATCTTTTTATTCTATATTTTTCTTTAAATAAAAATTGTATTTCTTTTTTATTTAAATTTTGTCCTATTACACAAATCTTTATTTCTTCATTCTCTTTAACTGTTTCTATGTTATGAACCCTTTTAGTACAATTGATTTGAATTATTTCATTTTTACTTTTTAAAAAACCTTTTATTCTTATTATATTCCCGTATTTCCCAGTAAATAATTTACTTATAAGTTTATTTATATCATCTATTTCAAATATTCTATTTGTTTTTATGGCTAAACTTTCAAAACCATCTTCTGTAGATACTATCATTTCTATAGGATCTATTTTTATATCTTTTGATAAACCCTTATCTAAAAATTTTAATACATATTCCCTATTAAATTCTTTAAAAGGTAATTCAATTACATTAGCCTTTTTATTAACCTCTCTTAAAGATTCCTTAACTTTATTTAAAGTATTATTATCTATCATTTGTGTTTTACTTATTATTAATATTTCTGCATTTTTTATTTGATCCGTATAAAATTCTCCAAAAGCATCTTTTTCTTCTAAATAGCTTATACCATCCACCACAGTTATCACTGAATTAATATTAATTTTATCTTTAAAATTATCCTTTTTTAATATATCTAGTAATTGACTTAAAGAACTTATACCTGTAGGTTCTATTATTATTCTATCTGGCTTGTATTCTTCTATTACCTTTTGTAGAGAATTTTCAAAGTCTTGTTTCATCATACAACAAATGCAACCACTTCTTAATTCAAATACATCAAATCCATCTTTTTTTATCAAATCTCCATCTATAGCTACTTCCCCAAATTCATTTTCTATTATTATTACTTTTTCTTCTTTTACATTTTCAAGTATTTTTTTTATTAAAGTAGTCTTTCCTGCCCCTAAAAAACCTGAAACTAAATTTACTTTTATCATTTTAATCACTCCATTAAGACTCACATAATGATAAAGTTTAATTATATATTTTGTTATTAAAAACCTTTATAATTTTAATAGTTTATTAAAAAGCTAACGCCTTTACAAAATAATTTTGAAAATCTTCCCTAGTAGAAAGTTCCACAACTCTTATGTTTTTCCTTATGTTTATCATAGCTTGTGAGATATCCTTATTTAGCAAAGATAATCTTGCTCCCTCTATAGAAGAATTTCCTACAAAAGTTATTTTACCTTTAAATCCTTTAGGTATTATTCCTAATATTTTTATACTTTCGGGATTTATATGATATCCAAATGCTCCTGCAATTACCGCTTCTTCTATATCCTCAATATTAGCATCTATTTCTTTTAAAAGCATAGTAACCCCTGAAGATATTGCTCCTTTGGCCAATTGTATTTGCCTTACATCATTTTGAGATATATAAACATTGTCTGTTATATAAAACTTCTTATCTTTTAATTTTTCTTTCAACTTATCTGGCATATTCTTATTAAATCTTCCACTAGGCATAACTACTTTACTTTTTATTAATGCTGCCATAACATCCATAAGTCCACTACCACAAATACTCTTAGCCTCTTTATCACCAATAGTAGAATATTTAATATTATAATTTTCATCTATATAAAAATTATCTATAGCTCCTTCTTCTGCCCTAGAACCACATGAAATATTCATCCCTTCAAAAGCAGGTCCTGCTGCAGTGGATGATGCTGACATATTACCTTTATAAATAGCTGCCAATTCACCATTAGTTCCTATATCTATAAATATAGATGGATGTTTTTTATTTTGAAAATCTGTAGCTACAATTCCCGCCACAATATCGGCTCCTACATAAGAAGATAAAGATGGAAGTAATATAATATTTCCTTCCTCATTTATTTCTATACTAATATCTCTAGCTTTTATTTCTACTTGATCTAAAAATATAGATCTGTAAGGTGCTTTAGCTATAGTGTTGGGATTAACACCTGTAAAAAGATGAAGCATAGTAGTATTAGCTACTATAGCTATTTCATATACATTTTTTCTTTCGTACTTACTGCCTATTAATTTATCCATCATAGAATTTATTTTTCCTCTTATACATTTAGACAAAATTTCTATACCATCTTTATTTTCCATACAATAAGTAATTCTAGATAATACGTCCCCCCCATATTCTGTCTGAGGATTTAAATCTGATATTTTATTTAAAATTTGACCGTCTTCTAGATTTAAAAGATAAGCTGATAATCCTGTAGTCCCTATATCCACTGCCACAGCTAAAACAAATTGGTCTTTATGTATTATATCTATTAACTCTTCTTTATAAATAACTCCACATAATTCTTTTCCCTTATTTTTTTCTATTTTTCCTATCTTTTTTAAAACACTTAATTTTTTTGTCGCAAATTTCAAGGTATCTTTATAAGGTATATTGTTTTTTTCATCTATATCATTTAATTTTACTTTTTTTATTTTGCTATCTAATTTTGTTTCTATAGAGTAACCTTTGTTAATAGTCTTTAACTTTTTATTTTTATCTTTTTCTATTAATTCTATTTGAGCATCCCCAATTACTTCGCACATACAAGCAAGCCTAATATGTTCTGCTTCTGTAAACTTCTCCTCTTCTTTTGTTTTAGGAGAAATATTGCCTCTTGCTATAACTTTACACTTTCCACATATTCCTTTCCCATTACAAGGCGTCTCAATATTAAGCCCTGCTTTTCTGATACATTCTATAAGTTTTGTCCCCTTTTCCACTTCTATTTCTAACTTATTTTTTATAAAAGTAATTCTAGCCATAAAATTCCTCTTTCTATAACTAAATTAATTATATTTTTCTATAATAATTATTTTAATATTAAATTTAATAAATAATTTACATAATTCAAAATATCTATATTAAAATAAATTAATACAGACAAACTTATGAAAATTTATTCATAAGTTTATCTGCGAATTAATGAATAGTTTTCATAAAAATTTTCTAAATAAATATACAGAATATAATCTATTTAAGCATTATCTTATAACTATCTATTATAATACTCCTTATTTAAAGTGAGACTAATAAGCGCATATCCTTGGATAATATTTTTTAAACTCTGGTGAGAGCAAAACTGCCATTGCAGCTAAGAACTTTATTTAGCTACAGATTGATCTTTTTCAAAATCCCAAGGATGTTTCTTTAAATAGCCATTTCCAAAAGGAGTTAATATGAAAATTATAGCAAATATAGTTAATATAAATGGATACCACATATAAGGTACAATTTGAACTGGGCTAACTGAACCTTTAGTAAAGCTACCAGCTATCAATAATTGAGCCCCATATGGTATTATTCCTTGCATTATCATTGAAAATGTACTTAGAAGGGACGCTGTTTTTCTTGGATCTATTTTATATTCTTTTGATATTTCCTTTGATAATTCACCACAAACAATTATAGAAACTGTATTATTTGCTGTAGCTGCATCTGTTAATGCTACAAGTGAACTTATTCCTAACTCAGCAGATTTTTTACCTTTTATCATTTTATTTATCTTATATAGAAGCCAGTCAAGACCACCACCTTGGGATACCATGTTAGCAAGTCCTCCAGTTAAAAGTGATAATGAGAAAATATCAAACATACCTGTAAATCCTGCATAGACTTCCTTTGCAAATCCTAAAACTGTAAAATCTCCATAGAAAATACCAATAGCTCCAGATAGTATTATTCCACCCATTAATACTGCAAATACATTTTTTCCAGCTATTGCTGCTATTAAAACAAACATATAAGGAATTACTTTTATTAAATTAAATGAATGACTTGACATTTGTGGTGTAGTTACTGGTTTACCAAATATAAACAAAAAAACTATTGTAACTAAAGCTGCTACTGTAGCAAAACCAAAGTTAACTCTAAATTTATCTTTCATATCTACACCTTGAGTCCTTGTAGCAGCTATAGTTGTATCGGATATAATTGATAAATTGTCTCCATATAACGCTCCTCCAACTAATGCTCCTAGTGCTAAAGGCATATTTAATCCTGCTTTTGCTACTAATTGAGTGGCTATAGGTCCTACTGCAACAACAGTTCCTACTGATGTTCCTGTTGCAATAGAAATAAATGCAGCTATTAAAAATATACCTACTACAATAAATTGAGGTGGTATTAAAGTTAATCCTAAATTTACTGTAGCATCAGCTCCACCCATTGCTTTAGAAACTGATGAAAATCCACCGGCTAAAAGATATATAATACACATTATTATTATATTCTCGTCTCCACAGCCTTTAACAAAGCTGTCCATTTTTTCATCTAAACTTCCTTGTATTAGAATAAATGCAAATATTATTCCTATTACTACTGCAATTGGAGCCGGAAATTGATAAAATGCCATCTCTACTCCCATAATAGATAATATAATTCCTGAGCATAAATAAACTAACACAAAAATAACAAAAGGTATAAGAGCCTTTCCATTTCCTTTATTTTCATTCGTATTTCCCATTTAAAACTCTCCTCATCTTAATTTAAAGTTCTTTTATAAATTCTTTTATTATAAATTTATAGGATATTTTCCATAAGTTCTTCCTGCTTCCATAAACATTTCAATATTTTCTATTGGTGTATGCATTGGAATTTGACAGCCTGTACTTAAAATATATCCTTTTTTAGAATCATGACCTTTTTTAATACATTCTTTAACAGATTGGAAAATAGCTTCTTTATTTCCCCTATACACTACATCTACAGGAGGAACGTTTCCAGTAATAACAACTCTGTCTCCCATTATATTTTTAGCTTCTTCTAAATCTTCTACATTATCAATACTAAAATTAGAAATTCCTGCATTTACGACATCTTCCCATATTTCCTTACTCTTGCCACAAATATGTATAGCAGGAGCTCCTCCAGTTTTTTCTTTTATCTTATTAATATTTTTCTTTAAAGCTGGTAATGAAAACTCTCTAAACTGCTTTGGACTTATAAGACTAGTAGATGAAACTGGATCTGCAAATCCAATGGAAACTCCAAGTTTTGCAACCTCTTCTATATATCTATTATTAGATTCTGCTACTATATCCATTAGCGTATGCACTTTTTTTGGATATTTAATCATCCACTTTAATAGATTTTCTGTTCCTACTACAGAAGCCGCAACACTGAAAGGTCCAGACATAGCTGCACCAACATCTACTTCATCCATAAGTGCATCTCTAGTTAGTTTTATTGCCTCAAGTAAAGTCGGTAAATTACCATCTTTTAAAGGATCTACAACTTTAAGAGATTCTATTTGATCTACGGAATTAATAGCTGGTTCTATTAAATATGAAATCCCATATTCTGGATAACCAACTTTAGAACCCATAGCTTCTGCAACTCCTCTAAGGCTAGTAGATATACTTACACCATCATGACGAAGTCTTTTAAATAAAGCTACTTCTAAATCAGCCATAAGTTGTGCTGAGTGATAATAATCTCTAGCTGTAACTCCAATAAAAGGTGCCATGGTAACTCCCATATCTGGAACACATATTATTCTGTCAATTTCCTCTCCCTTAGAAAAGGCTACAATTCTTTCTTTAGGTGTCATTTCTTCTTTAATCAATTAAAACGCTCCTTTCTAATAAAAACATTTTCATAATTTATTCTACAATAAAATTACCATTTTCAACTGTGTATTTTATCATTGAAATAATAAATTTTCTACAACTATATATAATTAAAATAAACTTAATCCTTTCTATAATATTTTTATATAATTCTTGATTTTAAGCAAAAAATTTCTTTCTGGTTTTATAAATTTTATACCAGAAAGAATTTTAAAATTCTTATTTTATAAATTTTTTAATATTATATAATAAAATAAGCTAATATCCTTTTCTTTGAGCTTCTAAACCGCTTTCATTCATTCCCGGTTCTTTTACAGTAGTATTAAGCTTATTTTTAGCCCACTGGTTTTGAGTTTTATGTCCATTAGCCAAATAATTTTCTTTTGTCCATTCTTTTTTATCTTTCGGCTTCATAAATAATACCTCCTAAAATTATTTAATCTATACCTTTAGTATAAGTAACTTTTAAATAAATATTTATATTGTATAAATAACATATATAAAATAGAAAATATTTAATATTACTAAATTCTATAGGATCTTATATATTTTCTAAAATCCCATTTTTTTATAAATTCATCCGCCTTCTCATAACCTTTTTGATATAATTTCTCTTTAGTTTCTAAAGATATATTAAATTCTGTAGTTTTTACTCCTAAATCAGGTATAGATATAGTTCTAATTTTATCCTTGTCCCTTAGATAGCTTTCATCATAAGAATCTATAGTAGTTTCTATAACATCCATAGTATAAGATATAAAATCCTTATTTTCTATAATTTTATTAATCTTATCATAGTTGACTAATTTAAAACCAAAAGTTGGCCATCTTGGGATATCTTTTACATCAAATATCCATACAGGATAGTTACTAATTATACCTCCATCAACTATAAAAGCTTCTTTACCCATATACTTAATCTTTATAGGTGTAAAAAAGAAAGGAATGCTTATACTCATAGTTACCGCCTTAGCTATATCTAATTCCATAGGATCTATGCCATATTTTTTCATATCATCCGGTAATATAAGTAATCTTTTATTAGTAATATCTGAAGCTATTATCTTTAAAGGTGATTCTTTATTTAAACTTATGTGTTTAAATTTTGTTTTTCCTTTATTTTTAAAAGCTTCTTCAAGATATCTTTCTATATAAGTTGTACTAAAAATCCCCTTTTCTAATATAAGTCCTAATGACTTTTTAGCTAAAGGGAATTTTTTAATAGCTGTCATATTTCCAATTTTTTTATAATCTAATTCATACATTATTTTTTTTATTTCATTTCCTCTATAGCCTACAGCTAAAAAAGCAGCAATTATAGCTCCTGCAGATGTTCCTGCAAGCCTTTGCCATATCATTCCTTCTTCTTCCAATCTACAAACAGCCCCAGTGAAAGCTGTAGCTTTAACTCCACCGCCTTGAAAAACACCATCTGCTTTTAACAAATGTATTCTCCTTAAAATATATTGCTTTATTTTATAATATGTTTATTCGATATTTAATATACTTTTATATAGGTGTATCTTATATGCTTAATAAATACTTTTAATAATATAACTAATATATGCTACTTTTAATATCTACAATATATAATTATATAAAAGGAAATATTTTTAATCTAAACAAGTTTTATAAATAATATGTTTTATCTTATAACTATTTACTCTAATACTTAATTTTTTTAAAATAAAAATATATTTTTAAAAACTAACTTTAAATTTTCCATCTTCAATTTTTATATCCTTCATTTTAACCTTGGTAATACCTTTATCTATAATAATCTCCTCTCCGTTAGTTTCAATATTACTAATATTTGATTTTTTTATTTCATCTAAAAGGATATTTTTAGGCACTGATATTTTTCCCATTTTTATACTATCTAACTTATAAACTATTTTATTATCTCTTGTACTTACATCTCCCTTAGATGACATAAGTAAATCAATTCCCTTATATCTAACTGGTACATATAAATTTAATTTATTGTCTTTAGTATCTACTTTAACAGATTTAACTAACATGCCCCCCACATTTTTTTCATTTTGAAAATAAACCTTTAACATCTCATTTACATCATCTTCATTTACTGTTAAAACTCCTTTACTAAATTCTACATTTTTTAACTTATCTAATATATTTTCATTTTTAATAGAATTATCACTTAAATTCTCTGCTTGATTTCCTCCTTGATAAGTAGCCATCTTAAAAAATGCAAAACCTGCTATAACTATACATATGAATACAATGAATAGTGTCTTTAAAAAATTTTTCATAAATTACATCGATCCCTTCATTTATACCTATAATTTAAAAATAAATTTATTTTATTATAAACTATTTTAAACAATATTAAAAGCATTATTACTTTTACATAAGTACTCCTTCATGAATAATCATTGTTCTATCAGCCAACAGTTCAGCTTCATATGGATTATGAGTAACTAAAATAATACTTATTTTAAATTTTTTTTTATATTCCATAAATTCTTTATAAACCACTTCCTTAGTATCCTTGTCCAAGGCTGAAAATGGTTCATCCAACATTAATACATTAGGCTTTACTACCAAAGCTCTGGCTAAAGCTACTCTCTGTTTTTCACCACCAGATATTTGATTAGGTCTTCTATCTTTAAGATGTTCTATTTTAAAGATTTCAGTTATATACTTTATATAATTTATATCATAACTTTTTTGATTTTTTACTCCAAATAATATATTTTCTTTCACAGTCATATGAGGAAACAAGGCATAGTTTTGAAATAAATATCCTATATGTCTATCCTTTATTGGTAAATTAATATTTTCTGAAGATGAAAAAACAATTTTATTATTAATATTAATAGTTCCTTTGTCTGGTTTTTTAATACCTGCAATGCAATCTAGAATAGTTGTTTTTCCTGATCCTGAAGTTCCTTGCAATGCAACTACTTCATTTCCTAAAGTTAATTTACACTGTAAATCAAAATATTTTAACTTTTTAACTATATTTAATTCTAACATTTATGGAATCTCCTTATATTATCTTTCTATACACTCTAAAATATTATTTCACTATAATCCTATATAATTATTTATTGTCTATACGAAATAAATATTCTTTACCATATCTAATTTACATCTATAATCTATATAAATTAATTGATTTTTTAACTTTACCTAATCAAAGCATTATACTAAATTAAATATTTTCATATTTTTTTATTAAAAATTATAAGTTTTTATCAATCTATAATTAAAAGCAGTAATCATATTTGTTAATTTATCCATTAACTCAATAAATACTGCTTCCAATTATTTATAAATATTATTAATATTTAATTCAATCTTCTATAGTCTTTCTTTTTCAGCCACGAATTTAATAAAAATATTAGAAGAAAACTAAAAACTACGACTATTCCTAAAAGTGTATTGGCAACCTTTGTATATCCATTATCTACAGCAAAATATATAGCAATGGGTATCGTCTGTGTTTTACCAGGTATATTTCCCGCAACCATTAAAGTAGCACCAAATTCTCCTAAAGATCTTGCAAAAGCCAGTACACTTCCACTTACTATACCTGGCCATGCTAATGGAAAACTAATCTTTAAAAAAATCTTCCACTCACTTACTCCAAGTGTTCTTGCTGCATTTTCATACATATGATCAATATTTAAAAATGCTGCTTTAGCACTTTGATACATTAAAGGTATTGAAACTACTGTTGCTGCAACACAAGCAGCAGCTGGAGTAAATATAATACTTATTCCAAAGTTCTCATATAAAAATTTACCTATAAAACCCCTCTTACTCATTAAAATAAGTAATCCATAACCTGTAATTGTTGGAGGAAGAACCATTGGTAAAATAATTAAACTCTCAAGTATATTTTTCCCTTTAAAATTAAACTTGGTAAAAATTCTAGCTAATAACACGCCAAATATAAATGTAAAAATAGTAGATATCAAAGCTACTTTTAGTGATAAAATAATTGGTTGTAATATCATAATAAATTCCTATTTTGCTATATAATCAAATCCATATTTTATAAATATATCTTGTGCTTCTTTTGTTTGAATATATTCTACAAATTTCTTTGCTCCTTCTTTATTTTTACTATTTTTAACCACTGCTATTGGATAAACAATTGGGTTATGAGATTTTTCATTAAAAATATGTCTTATATAACTTTTTTTTAAAATTTTAGCATCATTATTATAAACAATTCCTGCAGCTACTTCTCCACTCTCTACATACTTGGCAACTTGTTTTACAGATTTTCCGTATACAATCTTATCTTTTAAAATATCCCATAATTTATAATATTCTATAGCTTCTTTTGCATATTTACCAGCTGGAACAGCTTCAGGCTCTCCTATAGCTAACTTAGAATTGATGTTTTTTAACTCAGATACATTTTCAACTTTTTTATCTTTATTTTCTTCAGATACAATTAAAACAAGTTTATTTGATAATAAATCTTTTCTTGTATCATTATCTATTAATTTTTGTTCCTGTAATTTATCCATATTCTTCTTAGAAGCTGATATAAATAAATCTGTTGGAGCTCCTTGTTCTATTTGTTTTTGAAGTGTACCAGAAGAATCAAAGTTTATTGAAAGTTTAGCTCCTGTTTCTTTTTCATATTTTTTCTGTATTTCTGTTAAAGCTTCTGTTAAACTAGCAGCAGCAGATACGTTTATATTAAGATTTTCTTTCGATTCTTTATTGCTGGATGCCTCCTGATTTTTTTCTTCTATTTTTCTATTATCACATCCAAATAGTCCTAATGCTAAAATACCCACAATTAAAATACTCAAAAATTTTTTCAAAATAATCCCCCCTAATTTTTGTATATTTTAATTATAGAACATAATATTAAATTTTGAAATATCTTTAAACTCCTTTGTCCTATTTAACCTACCTGCTAAATTACTTAATTATTTTTATTAATTCCTACATCTTATAAAAGATAATAAATATTAAAACACTTTAACTTTAGCTAGTTATTTTTATATTAAGTAGTACTCCATATTATAATTATACTATAGAAATAAATTTATATAATGAATTAATAATCGCAAATATATAATCTTTAAATACTACTTCTCATAATATTTCTTAGGAGGTTCTAATCCTATATATTGATAATAATAACATTTTAATCTTCCATTATATAATTTTCTATTTTTATCTGATTTTTTTCCAAATATTTTTTCGAATCCTTCATAAGATGTTAATACAAAACAAGACCAATCTTTTAATTCGGAATATACTACTCCTAAATTTCTATAAATTTTTTCTACTTCTTTTAAAGTATTTAACCTTTCACCATAAGGTGGATTAGTTATCATAATTCCATATTTTTTTCTTGATTTAAAATTTTCCATAGGCATCTTTTGAAAAGCTATATAATCAGAAACTCCAGCTTTTTCTGCATTATCCCTAGCTGTTTTTAATACTTTCCCATTTATATCTGAAGCTAGTATTCTGAATTTCTCTTTATTTATAGAATTTCTAGCATGACGTCTTGCTTCTTCCCACATATTAAGGGGTATTATATCCCAAGACTCTGCCGCAAAGGTTCTATTTAAACCTGGTGCTATATTTTTTCCTATCAAAGCTGCTTCTATGGCAATGGTACCAGAACCACACATAGGATCTGAAAGTATTCTTGAAGGTTCCCATTTACTTAAAAGCACTAAAGCTGCTGCTAAAGTTTCCTTAAGAGGAGCTTCTCCTGCATTTTCTCTATATCCTCTTTTATGAAGTCCAGGTCCTGATGTATCTAATGTTAATGTAACTATATCCTTTAAAATAGCCACCTCTATTTTATATTCCGCGCCATCTTCACTAAACCAATCTTTAACATACTCCCTCTTCATAGCTTCAATTACTGCTTTCTTTACTATTGATTGGCAATCTGGAACACTATGTAATTTAGATTTGATGGATTTTCCTGTAACATGCATAAATCCATCTTCTGAAATATATTCTCCCCAAGATACTGCTTTAGTTCCTTGAAAAAGTTCCTCAAAGGTTTCTGCCTTAAATTCTGCCATCTTTATTAAAACTCTATCTGCAGTTCTAAGCCACATATTACATGTAACAATATCTCTTTCATCACCTACAAAAGTAACTTTTCCATTCTCTATTTTTAAATCATTATAACCTAATTCTTTTAATTCGTTAGCTACTATTTTTTCTAGTCCAAAAGTTGCTGTTGCAATTAGTGTATATTCCATTTCTTCATCTCCCATTTAAATATAGTTTTTATTTAATATGCTAAATAAATTTTTATCCAAATATAATATTTGTTGTCTACTCTAAATCTAATATTACAAAATAACAATAAATAACTAATAAGTATAAATTAATCAAATAAACGCTAATCTAATTCTAACATTATAGGACAATGATCTGATCCATAAACATCATTTAATATTGCTGTATTCTTTACTCTATTTAATAAATTATTTGAAACAAAATGATAATCAATTCTCCATCCTGCATTTCTTTCTCTAGCTTTAAATCTATAACTCCACCAAGAATATTTAATCTTATCTGGATTCATATTTCTAAAAGTATCTGTATATCCTCTTTCTATTATTTTATCTAACCAATCTCTTTCTATTCTTAAAAACCCTGAAGTCTTTTCATTAGCTTTAGGATTTTTAATATCTATCTCATTATGAGCTGTATTATAATCCCCACATATAACTAGATTTTTACCTTGCTTAACTAGTTCATCACAATAATTAAATAGAGCTTCATAAAAATCTAATTTATATTGAAGTCTTTCTTCATCTCTTTGTCCATTAGGGAAATATATATTAAAAAGTGTAATATCTTTAAATTCTGTTATAAGTATTCTTCCTTCGGAATCAAACTTTTCTATACCGATTCCATACTTTACCGAAATAGGTTTTTCTTTAGTATAAGTTGCTACACCACTATATCCCTTTTTCTGTGCAAAACTAAAATAAGAATAATATCCTTCTATATTTTTTATATTATCTTCTAGTTGATTTTCTTGCAATTTAGTTTCTTGAATACATAATATATCAGGATTTTCGTCCCCTATCCATTCTAAAAAATTCTTTTTGGCTATTGCTCTTAACCCATTAACATTCCAAGAATAAATTCTCATAATAATCACCTTTTCTTAAATTCATATAAATAATTTTATTTGATAACTATTATAAATTATACCAAATAAAATTCAAAAACACACGTAAAATAAATAATACTGATGTTTTCATTTAAACAGTGCATTATCATTTATAAAAGGCAAAATAGTAACATCAAGTAATATGATAAAAAATTTTAAAAAGGTGAATTAAACAAAGCAAATAAAAAATTTTAGATATAAAAAATCCCATCCTCTATTTTATTATTATAAGTTGCAAAACAAATAATAATAATACAAAGGATGGAGTTTTATACAAAATCTATCAGTACAAATATTCTACGTTGTTGATAATTACTATAGGAAGGATGCATTTCAATTTACAATTAAGGTAACTCTTAACCCACATTTTTTTCTATAGATTTAATAAATTCTTCTTTAAAATTTTCTTCTTTATTATTTTCTTCTTCTGTTCTACTTTCTTTTGGTAGTATTAGATTTAATATTATTCCCACTAGTGTTGCTAATGCAACTCCTGCTATCTCTACTTCTGATCCGGCTAATTTAAATTTTACTGCAGCTCCACCTATTCCTAATACTATTATTACAGAGGATATTATTAAGTTTCTCTTTTTACTAAAGTCTATCTTATCCTCTACAAATACTCTAAAACCTGAGGAAGCTATTATTCCAAATAATAATATGCTTACTCCCCCCATTACTGGCATTGGTATAGTAGCGATTAATGTAGCTACAGGTCCTATAAAGGAAAGTATAATTGCTATTATTGCAGCTCCTATAATTACCCATACACTATACACTTTAGTTATAGCCATAACTCCTATATTCTCTCCATAAGTTGTATTTGGAGGTCCTCCTATAAATCCTGCAAATAATGTAGCCACTCCATCTCCTAATATAGATCTATGAAGTCCAGGATCTTTTGTAAAATCTTTTCCTACTACATTGTTTGTTACATAAACATGTCCAATATGCTCCGCTAATGTTACAAATGCTACTGGTGCCATTAATATCATAGCATTTAAATTAAATTTTGGTTTCATAAATGGTGGAAATTGAAATAAAGGTGCAGTTGCTATTTTAGTTAAAGTTTCCTGAGATACAACTCCTAAAGCTAGTGCTGAAATATATCCACATATCATTGCTATAAGAATTGGTATTACTCCTAAAAAACCTTTAAAATACATAGTTCCTAATATTCCTATAAATAAAGTTATCATAGAAACTGTAATCCATGCCCATCTTGGCACATTTTCCATTGAATCTATAGTAAAACTGGAATTTAGACCTGCCCAATTTATTGCTACTCCTGCTAATCCTAGACCTATTACAATTACAACAGAACCAACCACAATCGGTGGCAATACCTTGTTTAACCAATCTGTTCCTGTAAAACTTATTATAGCTGCTACTAATATATAAATTAAACCTGCTGTTATTATACCAGATAACATTGCATTAGCTCCATAAGCTGATGATGCTACTGTCATAGGTCCTATAAATGCAAAAGATGATCCTATATATGCTGGTAACTTTGCTTTTGTACAAAGTACATAAAGAAGTGTTCCTACACCACTTCCAAATAATGCAATAGAAGGGCTCATACCTGTAAGCATTGGCACTAATATAGTTGCTCCCACCATTGCAAATAAATGTTGGAAACTTAATGGTATAGTTTTTGAGATAGGTAATTTTTCATTTACGTCTACATATTTTCTCATATTATTGCCTCCTTTTAGTCTCTCTGGACTATTTTAAAAGATTCTATTTTTCAAATATTTTAATGGAATCTTCCCCGTCAAGTTCTTTTAGATTTACTGATACTACTTCTGATTTTGAGGTTGGAATATTCTTTCCTACAAAATCTGGTCTTATAGGTAACTCTCTATGTCCTCTATCTACTAAAACAGCTAATTGTATAGCAGCAGGTCTTCCATAATGTATGGTAGCATCCATAGCTGCTCTTACCGTTCTCCCTGTAAATACTACATCATCTACTAATATTATTTTCTTGTCATTAATATGATGTTCTAAATCTAAACTTCTTATTATTGGCTGCTTTGCTTTTTCAATCAAATCATCTCTGTATAAAGTTATATCTACAGAGCCTACAGGTACCTTTATATACTCAATATTTTCTATAGCTTCAGCTATTCTATTAGCTAGAGGGTATCCTCTTCTTTTTATCCCTATAAGAATAATATCTTCTACTCCTTTATTTTTTTCTATTATTTCATGAGCTATTCTAGTAAGGCTTCTTTTAATTCCTTTTTCATCTAATATTTCAGCCTTAAGATTCAATTTTATACCTCCTTTTCTATAAATTTAAACTTAACTAATTTAATATAAAAAAATGCCTTTACTCTGTAAGTAAAGGCATAATAGTTCCATATCATTTATTCATAGCCTTATGACCTCACAGGATCATTTTAAAGGTAAAACACTTTTTACTATTATACAATATTTAATTTAGTTTTTCAATAAAATTAATTTTTCTTTTGTTTTTACTAACAAATATACATTGTAATTTTATCTTTTGTTTTTACTAATATACATAGATTTGTAGTTACAATATATATTTTTCTTTTGTTATTAAATTACTTTATCTTCTGTTGTTTATCATTTAATCTTCTGTTTCTTATATTTTTACCTTTTGTGACATTTATATACATATATTATCACTATTTTTAAATTAAATCAATTCATTTCTTAAAATTTTTATTATTTTGTTGAAGTATTCTGGTATTGAGCTTTCAAATTCCATATATTCACCTGTGGTAGGATGAATAAACCCTAATAATTTAGCATGTAACATTTGACCCTTTAAATTAAATCTTTGCTTTTTGTACCCATAAACAGGATCTCCCACTAAAGGATGCATAATATAACTCATATGAACTCTTATTTGATGTGTTCTTCCTGTTTCTAATCTACATTCTACTAAAGTATGATTTTTAAATCTTTCTACAACTTTATAGTGAGTTACTGCATGCTTTCCACTTTTTACTACTGCCATTTTTATTCTATCTACGGGGTGTCTACCTATGGGCGCTTCTATAGTTCCATGTTCATCTTTTATTATACCCTCTACTAAAGCCATATATACTCTAGAAATTGAATGTTCTTTAAACTGAGCTGCCAAATTATTATGAGATTTATCATTTTTAGCCACAACTAATACTCCGGAAGTATCTTTATCTATTCTATGAACAATTCCAGGTCTTGCTACTCCATTTATCCCAGATAGATCTTTACAGTGATTTAAAAGAGCATTAACTAATGTTCCTAAATATACCCCTGGAGCTGGATGTACCACCATATTTTGAGGTTTATTTACAACTATTAAATCTTTATCTTCATATACTATATCTAAATCAATATTTTCTGGTTCTATTTGAAGCAATTTAGGGACTGGAATATTTACTTCAATACTATCTCCAACTTTTAATTTATAATTTCTCTTTTTTTTATTATTATTTACTAAAACATTTCCTTCTTCTATGATTCCTTGAAGATAAGATCGAGATTTATCCTCAAATATTTTAGATAAATACAAATCTAATCTTACATTATCAAATTTTTTTTCTACTTGTAAACTTATTTTTTCCATAAACTACTCTTCCTTTAATATGTATATAGCTAACAATATAGTACCTAAAACTACTAACATATCCGCTACATTAAATGTAGGGAAATAATAAACATCTTTATAATGTAACATAATAAAATCTACTACAAATTTATAATAAATTCTATCTATAAAATTACCAATAGCGCCACTTATTATTAATGCTAAGGATATCTTTAATAATTTTGAAGCTGGCTTGTACTTTATAATAAAGTATACTACTCCTAAAATTACAATTACAGTTATTAAAGTTAAAAATATTAATCTATTTTGAAATATTCCAAAAGCTGCTCCTCTGTTTTCTAAATAAGAAAAACTAAATAAGTTTTTTATTATAACTATATCTTTACCCGAAGCTAATGTATTTAAAGCCCATATTTTACTTATTCTATCTAAGAGTATTCCTAATATTAATATAAATATTTCCAAGCTATCCCCCCTAGTGTTATAAATTCTCGGTTTATTATTAAATAAAGTTTTTATAAATTAAATTGAACTTTATATAAAATATTTATAAAATCTTATATTTAAATTTATTTGTAAAAAATTATTCCAAAGTTTAGTTTTATATTATAAAAAGGATTTAATTAAGGCATAAAATTAATTTATAACTTGATTATTTGCTCTAATACTCCCATCTTTTTCAAGATGGGAGTAAAGAGAAGATGCATACTTAGATAAAAACTTCTAATAAATAAAATTAATAGAAAATCTGTTAATAAGCTTTACTGTAATTAAAAACTTTTTCTTAAACTAATAACTTTGATTATTAAATATAAACTTTGTATACTTAATTTTTTAATCATATAAAGTACTCTTATAATATTCATTGCTTATTCTCTCTACTGGTTCTACATAACCCTCTTCTTCTAAATCCTGTTCTTCTCCTATATTATAATATTCATCAATATTTTTCATCTTATTAAAAAACTCTACACTTTGATAAGAATCTTCTGCATCAAACTCTACTTTTGTAGTTTTATCATTATAACCATATCCAAATGGATACCCTAAAACTTTTTCTTCAACAGGTCTTTGAACTGAGTTAATATTTTTTTTAGTTATATCATTTTGACATTTAACACAAAACTCTGCATAAGGAATAAATTCTAATCTCTGCCTTGGTATATGTTTACCACATTTTTTACAAACTCCATAACTTCCATTCTCTATATTATTTAATGCATCATTTATTTTCTTCATTATAGATATTTCATTTTCTTTAAGAGCTAATCCTTTTTCTTTTTCAAAAAGTTCTGACCCTGTATCAGCAGGATGATTATCATAATTGGATAATTCCATACTGATAGCTGAATTAGAATCTATGGTTTCATTATTTTTCATTTTCTCTAATAAATAGTTTACATTTTCCTTTTCTCTTATAAGCTTATCTTTAAAATATTCTAAAGAATTTTTATCCATAGGTTATAAACCCCTTTCTCCATAGAACTTTTACTTTCTTAATGATATTTTAAGTATATTTATTTTATTTATTCTATGTAAAAAGATTTTAATTAACCTAATTTTAGTTACAATTTTATTTTATATAATCTTAATTTAATTATTGTAGATATTATTTTTTTAATTAAATTTATACATTATAATTTTAAAGATTTACTTTAAAAAATTGCATAATCCATCTATAAATATAATAAAATCACTACATTTTATTGATATATTAATTTAAACTCAATAGATTATACGTATATTTTTAATTATGTAATTTATTCACTTATATAAAAAGATTAAATATCTCTAAATTAACTCATAATCTAAATTAAATAAACTCAAAGAATTTGGAAATGATATTTCCGTACATTGATAATCTTTAATTAAAGTATGTTTTTTATTTTTTAAAGATAAAATCAAAAAAGCTAAAGCTATTCTGTGGTCTTTAAAACTTTCTATCTCTAAGTATTTATCTATATAAGACTTATTTCCTTCTACAATTAAATCCCCATTTTCATACATAGAACCTATTCCAGCTCTATTTAAATTTTCTATAATAGCTTTCACTCTATCACTTTCTTTATATTTCAATTCTTCTACAGATTTAAATATAGTTTTACCTTCACTAAAGGAAGCTACTACAGAAAGTACTGGTATTTCATCTATTATATTAGGTATAATATGTTTTTCTACTGTAATACCTTTTAAATCACTTTCTTTTACATATATATTTCCTACAGGTTCCCCATTTAATAGCTTTCCCTTTTCGATTTCTATATTAGCTCCCATATTCTTCAAAACATTTATATATTCAATTCTATTTTCATTTAAAAGTACATTTTTTATACACAAATTAGAATCCTTTTGAAGCAAAGCTGCTGAAACTAAAAAAGCTGCCGAAGATACGTCTCCAGGTACATATATATCTTTACTGCTTAACTTAGATTTTTTTATAGTTATTTCTTTTTTGTAAATACTTTTATCTTCTCCACTTGAATATACATTTTTTATTTTTATAGAAGCATCCAAATATTTTAGCATTCTTTCAGTATGATCTCTAGTAGATTTTTCTTCTATTACTGTAGTCACACCATCACACATTAATCCTGCTAACAATACACAGGATTTTACTTGGGCTGATGCTACTTCCATATTATATTGTATAGACTTTAAACCACTATGCTTTAAAAATTTAAGTGGCAATTTATTATCTTTGCTTTCTATTTTTGCTCCCATTTTTTCTAAAGGTTTTATAATCCTCTTCATAGGTCTGCAGCTTAAAGAATCATCTCCTACAAATTTTGCTTCTGCTCCTATACCACTTAAAACCCCTGCCATAAGCCTTACTGTAGTCCCTGAGTTTTTGCCTTGTAATACTTCTGGTTTCTTGTTAAAATTTTCATATCCTGGCGAATTGACCTTTAATGTATTTCCTTCTATCTTTATATCTACTCCAAGTTTTTTCATAATTTCTAAAGTAGACATACAATCTAAGTTTTTTGGGAAATTATAAACTTTATATTCGCCTTTAGGTAAAGCTCCTATTATTAAAGATCTATGCCCTATAGATTTATCTCCTATTATTTCATATTCTCCTTTTAAACTTTTTTTTAGTTTTTTAACTAATAAATCCATAATTATCCACCAATTTCTTAATATTAATATATGATTTTATTAAATTTAATAATTATATAGTAGTAAAAATTTTATTAATAAAAATTATTCTTTTCAATTAATTTTTATTAACTTACTATACTGCTTATTTTGTTTATCTTATCTATTATTTCTCCCATATCTTCAACATTTATAGTCTGTCTAGCATCAGATATAGCATTATCAGGATTTATATGACTTTCTATTATAACACCATCTGCACCGGCAGCTATAGCAGCTAAGGACATTGGTTTTACATACTCCCTAAAACCTGTAGCATGGCTTGGGTCTACTATTATAGGAACTCTATATCTGTCTTTTATCACAGCTACAGTACTTAAATCTAATGTATTTCTTGTATAACTTTCAAAAGTTCTTATACCTCTTTCACACAATACTACATTCATATTTCCTTCACTCATTATATATTCTGCTGCATAAATCCATTCGTTAAGAGTAGCACTCATACCTCTTTTTAAAAGGACAGGCTTTTTTGTTTTACCTACCTCTTTTAAAAGAGTATAATTATACATATTTCTTGAACCTATCTGTATCATGTCAATATAATCACAAGCTTTATCCAAATCCCTAGCATCCATTACTTCGCTTATTATGGGCATATTGAATTTTTCTCCACATTTTTTTAAAATTTTAAGCCCCTCAAACTTTAAACCTTGAAAAGAATAAGGAGAAGTTCTTGGTTTAAAGGCTCCTCCCCTTAACATATGAACCCCTAAATTTTTAAGTTTTTCTGCTATAGTTATAACAGTTTTTTCATCTTCTACTGCACAAGGCCCAGACATAACTATCTTTTTATTTCCACCTATAATTATATCTCCTACCTTAACTTTAATATTTTCACCATTTTTCTTATCTATTAATAATTTTTCCATTAAATCACCTACGAAAATTTCTTCCTTTTCTCTCTTCTTTTGAATGAGGATGTAGCATTAAACACAAATCCTACTATATATAATATTAATTTTATATTACTTTAACTTTAAATTCATGAAATAGCATATTGTCTGTAAATTTTTTAATGCAACAAATCCATATTAATTTTTAAAACATATGTTTCCAACAATCTTATATGTTTTTAAGCATTCCCTTTAATATATTGGTAGAGTTTTTGATAGCTATGGTCATGAAGTCTTCATATTCCATATGAGCTCCTGTACTTGCATTGTCTGATATAGATCTTATAACTACAAAAGGAATATTATTTAAATAAGAAACTTGTGCTATACTTCCACCTTCCATTTCACAAGCTAGTGCATTAAACTCTTTACACATCCACTGAACTCTTTTCTTATCATTTATAAATTGATCTCCTGTAACTATTCTTCCTACTACACATTTATGTTCTGTTTTATTTTCAAAAGCTTTCTTAGCTTTTTCTATTAATTCGGTATCACATTTGAAATCAAAAGTATCTAATCTTGGAATTTGTCCTATTGGATCTCCAAAAGCAGATGTATCCATGTCATGTTGAACTAAACTATCTGCTACTACTACATCTCCTGGCAATATATTTTTTGCTGTTCCTCCAGCTATACCTACATTTATTATTTTATCCACTTTAAAATCATCTATAAGTATTTGTGTACAAATTGCCGCATTTACTTTACCTATTCCACATCTTACAACTACTACATTATTAGCCCAAAGTTTTCCAAAATTAAAAGTCATATTAGCTTTAACTTGTTTTTTATCTAAATCTAATTCCTTTAACAGTAATTCTAATTCCTCATCCATTGCACCTATAATACCTATTGTCATTTAAACTTCCTCCCTATCTATACTTTCTTTTATGGCTTCAATAATTTCATTTTCTTCTACTTCTACTTTTACTTTTACTTTACCTACTTTTTCTAATAAAGTAAATCTAATTTTATCTTTATTTTTTTTATCATGTCTTATAGCATACAAAAATGTTTTATAGTTGTCAACTTTATAGAAAAGTGGCAAATTTAACTTTTTATATATTTGTACTATTTTATTATATATGTTTTTATTTAGATTTAGCTTTTTTTCTGACAATTTTAAAGCCACTAATATTCCTAAAGCCACTGCATCTCCATGGGATATATTATAATTAGAATTTACTTCTATAGCATGGCCTACGGTATGACCAAAATTCAAAGAATTTCTAACACCTAAATCTCTAAAATCTTCTTCTACAATAGTTGCTTTTATAGATAAGCATTCTTTTACTATATGAATAAGCTTATCTTGCTCTCTTTCTAGTATAAATTTAATATTTTTTTCTATAAAATAAGCTAAGTCATTTTCTTTTATTAATGAATATTTTATTATTTCTCCTAATCCATTTAAAAATTCTCTCTTGCTTAAAGTTTTTAAAAAACTAGTACTTACATAAATAAAAACTGGATTATAAAAGTTACCTATCAAATTTTTTATTTTTCCATGATTATAGCCTACTTTTCCACCTATTGAGCTATCTACTTGAGACAACAATGTAGTAGGTATATTTATAAATCTCACTCCTCTCATATATGTAGATGCTACAAAACCCGTAATATCTCCTACTATTCCTCCACCAAATGCTATCAATACACTATGTCTATTAGCATTGTTTTCCACTAAAAAATCATATATTTCATTTATTGTATTTATATTTTTATTTTCTTCTCCTGGCTCCATAACAAATACAAAATATTTATTTCTATTTACAAACTGCTCTATTTTATGTTTATATAAATCATATACATGTTTATCTGTTATTATAAATATATTGTCTGTATCCTTTATCTTATTTTCTAAAAGTATATTATGAAATCTATTTAAGTTATTGTTTATGTATACTTTATGATTAAGATTTGAACCCTCTAGTATTATTTCTTTCATAAATTCACCTGCTTTCATATCTAAAGTAATTTAAAATAAACTAACTATTTAGTTTTAGGGTAAATTTTACTCCAATCAAAACTTATTAGAAATTTTACACTTTAGAAAAGTCATTGTCCTAAAAAACATTATACAAATATATCCACTTTTTTACTCCAATCTTAAAAATATGAAAGTATTAGTGGTTAATAATATAATAAACAAAATTTTAAAATTCCACAAAATCTCTATACTATCAACCTTAGAAAATAATTGTCTGAAAGTAATTCTCATTTGTTAATATATAAAAATTATAGCTGGTAATAATGGGATAAATTTATTATAACATATAGACAATATTTTATTAGTATATTAAGTATAATTTCTCTATTATAATTAATAATATTTTTCCATAACAAAGTTAAAGAGTTTTTGCTATATGCAAAAACTCTAAATTAATCTTCTTTTATATAAAAACTTTTTATTTCATTATCATTTTTTGTTAAAGAAGAATTATCTATGGTAATATCTGAAACTTTAAAACTATGTTCTTTAGTTTGTGAATTATCCATTTCACTTACTAAATCTTTAGTATCTTTAACTTCAATCTCTTTTTCAGGTACAAACTTTTCCTCTATACCAGTGCCAAGATTATAATTTTTCATAAATTCTTTTTCCATTTCATAAAACATATCCATTTGAGTTTTCATAAATGTTTTATATCTATTTCTAAATTTATTAAATTCTTGTTTTGTGTACTGGAATTCATCATTTATTTTCATAACATCTTCTTGAGATTTTTCTATAACTCTTTTAGCAGAATCATTAGCATTTTTTATTATTAAATCTGCTTCCTTTTGAGCTGTTTCCTTTGCTTGTTCCGCTGCATTTTGTGCTAATAAAAGAGTATTTTGTATAGTTTCTTCCATCTTATCATAATGATTCAATCTCTCTTCTAATGTATTTACTTTTTCTTTCAATGATGAATTTTCTTTAAATAATTCTTCATAATCCTCTGATATTTTATCTAAAAATTCATCTACTTCATCACAATTATATCCTCTCATAGACTTTTTAAATTCTTTATTCGTAATATCCATTGATGTTATCTTCATAGAACACACCTCAAATCAAATAAATTTTTTAAATAGTATTTTAATTCTTCCCTTGGCTGTTTTACCTAGAAAAGAATCCATTTTAAACTTACCATATCCTCTTATAGTTACTATAGACTCTATATCTATTTCTCTGTTTTTAGATTTAACTTCCTCATAGTCTATAAATACTTTTGAAGATTTTATTAAATCTAAGGCCTTGCTTCTTGAAATATTACATAGAGATGCTACTATAGAATCTGCTCTATTAGAAGAAACAATAATAGACTTTTCTTGAAAATTAAACTCAGGAATCACCTGAGTTTTTAAATCCATCTTTTCTATTCTACAGGGTGATTTAGCTATATGATTCAAATTAATAGCTATATATTCATATAAATCTTCATAAATAGGTACATAGCAGTTATTTTCCTTTAAAACCAAATCTCCCATTTTTTCTCTTCTTATTCCTAAAGATGTTAACGCACCTAAAAAATCTTTATGTTTTAAATTAACAAATTTAGAATCATAACTTATTTTAGCTAAAACTAATGGAAAATCTGCAGTATCATAAACATTAAACCCTATAATTCGCCTTTCTGAATCTTTAAAAACTCCAAACATATTTATTTTTAAATTTAAGGAATTAGCCAATTCACGAGAAACTCTACATATATTATTAGTACAAAAATAAGATGAAAATAATTGTTTTCCTGTTTTTTCTGCTAAAATTGCTTTATTATATATATCAAGCAATAAGCTTTTATCTTCTATATTTGCTCTATTTAAAAATGTTTCTTTGTTCATTTAAAATATCCTTAAAATAACAAAAACTAAATTTCTTAAAATATCCAGTAAAACTAAAGCAAATATAGGTGAAAAATCTATCATCAAATTAGGAGCTATTTTATTTTGAAAGCTTCTTGCAGGCTTCATAAGGGGATCCGTAAGACTATGTATAAAATTTGTAAAAGGATCCCTCTTTCCAGGAGCTACCCAAGATAATACTACATCGATTAAAATAGCTCCTTCTAAAAGCCTAAATAAAAGTGATACTGCTGTTGTTATAGTATTAGATAACATACTTGCCTCCAAATCTATTTATTCCAATTGAATATACCCTTGCTAGATATTAATTGACTTTTAAGTTCATTAGTAACTTCTACTGTTGAGGGTGCTAATATATATACAGATTTTTCTACTTCCTCCAAGCTACCACCTAATGCATAACTTGCACCACCCATAAAATCTAATAATCTTTGGGCTATTTTAGTTTCCAACTCTGTAGTATTTACTATTATTATTTTTCTGTTCTTCAATTCATCGCATATATCTACAGCCTCTTCATAACTAGAAGGTTTTATTATTTTAACTTTAGCTGAAACTGCTGTATGTATACTTACCACTTTATTATTTCTCTTTGTATTTGAAGATATAAGTGGAGTCACTTCTTCCTCTACTGCTTCCTCCTCATCTTCTAATTCTTCTAAATCCTCTTCTAAATCATCTTCTAAGCCTAAAAGTCCAGCCATTTTATCTAATATTTTACCTGACATAATGTTTACCTCCTTAATAATTTAATGTACATCATAATTTCTTTTTCCAAAAATTCCTTGTCCTACCCTTATCATATTAGCCCCTTCTCTTATAGCAATTGGATAATCTCCTGTCATTCCCATAGATAAATATTTTGGTTGTATATTTTTAAAGCTTTTGTTTTTTAGTTCTAAAAATATTTCGTTCATTTGTCTAAAATATTTAGCACATTCTTCATCAGATCCCTTAGGTATTATAGTCATAAGACCTTTTGCTTTCACATTTTCACATTCTTCTATAGCATCTATCATTTTTTGTAAATCTTCTTTATATATGCCATACTTACTTTCTTCTTTTGCTATATTTATCTGAATTAGTACATTAGCTATTTCATTTTGCTTTTTATATCTATCTTCAATTTCTTCTAAAAGTCTAATACTATCTAAAGAATGTATTAAATAAACTTTTCCTACTATATACTTTACTTTATTTCTTTGAAGATGACCTATTAAATGCCATCTAATATCTTTTTTTTCTTTAAAATAATCTATTTTATCTACAAGTTCTTGTACTTTATTTTCTCCAAAATCTCTTAAACCAGCCTCATATGCTTCTTCTATAAATTCCACTGGTTTGGTTTTGGATACCCCTATAAGAGTTACATCTTTGGGTAAACTTTTTTTAATGCTCTCAATATTGTCCTGTATTGCCAAAGTCATGCCCCCTTACAGCTAATTATTATTTACTTTATAATATTCTCTATAAAATCTAAAAGTCCTTCATAATTAAACACTTTTAACCTAATTATTTTTCCATAGATTTAATATATTTTGGCTTTTTATTATTATTGGTAGCTGGTATTGTTATTTTATCTTTTTCTTGTATATCTACATATATTTTTCTAAGCATTAATATTTGGAGATATCCATCACTTCTCATCATATATTCTTTAATTGATGTTTTATCACCTATAACTTCGATATAAAAGGGAGCCAATAATTTTATTCCGCTATTTATTCCTATAAATGTACCATCACAATATATATCAGAAACATTAGTTATTCTTTGACCATTTAAAGATATAGCTTCTACTTTAGCATTTTTTAAATCATTTATAACCTGTATTATATCTGTATTATGTATTAATTTTAGTTTGTTTTCTTCATAGGTTCCTCCTTCAAATGATTCTTTATCTGCGTCATTTAATATTATTTTTACACCTGGACCTTCTACTGGTATGGTTCCTAATTGTAATTTATTTTGAAAAATTTCCTCGTTAATTTCTTCTCTTATTTCTTTTTCACTAGAAAATTGATGTTCATATTTTTCTAATTTTTCATTATAAACATTATATTTTTCCTTTAAGTTACTAACTTCTGCATATAATTTATTTTTTTCATAAATTGCCTCTTGATATTGTTTTACATTTAAAAAAGCTCTAGTGTTTACTTTTTTAAAACTTATATTCATAGAGATTAGTATTCCTATGGCTATAGAAGCTATGAATATGAATATGGTAGCTTCATTATTTCTCATTTATTTCACCTCAGTATGAGATTTAGCTTTTTCTATAAGTATTCTTCTTATAACTCCAAAGTTGTCAAATATCCTGCCTCCGAACACTACTACAGCAGCTAAATATATAGGAACACCCATTTTATCTCCTAAATAAGCTAATCCCGCTGCTAATACAGCATTCCCAAAAAATCCCGATATAAATATATCTGCATGAAAGTTTTTTGCAAGTGATGCC
>NZ_MRAE01000018.1 GCF_002008345.1 Clostridium tepidum | reverse complement strand
CATATTTTGAATAGAAGATATATACTGATTTTTGATAAAGTCTTATGTTTAAAATAAAGGAAATGTTAAATAAGGAGTGAACATTTTGTTAGATATACTAGAATTTGAACAAAATACTAAAAAATATATGAATAATAATTGTTATATTTTTTGCGGACATCATGAGCAATTGATAAAAGAAAATATAAAAAAAATAGTAGATAATAATATAAATAATGATTTTAAAGATTTAAATTATGTACAATTTGATGGATCCCAATTAGAAGAATTTGACATAGTGTTTAATGCCTGTGAAACATTACCTTTTATGAGTGAAAAGAAAGTAGTTATAATTTATAGAGCAAATTTTTTAGATGATAACAAAACTGATATTAAAACTAAAAAACTATATAAAGATATAGAGAATTATATAAGTAATATTCCATCTCATTGCATTTTTATTATGTATTACATTATGACAAATAAAAGAGATAAAGTAAGTTATAAAATAAAAAAACTAGATAAAAAAGCTTGTATAGTTTCCATTGATAAAATTAAAGGAGAGAATTTAGAAAAAAGAGTAGAAAAGTTTTTTAATGATAGGGGAAAAAAGATAGCTAAGATACCGCTAAAAGCTTTTATACAAGTTATTGAAAATGAAAATTTAAGTTACATAGAAAATGAAGTGGAAAAATTATGTACTTATGCCATGCATGAAGAAATAGAAAAAAAACATATAAAAGAAATGTATGAAAGTATAAAAGATGAAGATATTTTTGATTTAATAAATTTTATATCAGAAAAAAAACCACGAAAAGCTATAGAAATTTTAAATGATTTAATATATAAAGGACAAAAAATAAATCATATATTAGTTATGATAGAAAAGCAATTCAGAAATTTATACTTTATAAAAGTGGGAATGAATCAAGGAAAGAATAAAGAAATTTTAGCAAAAGAGTTAAAACTTCATCCTTATGGATGTGGGGTATTAATGAATCAAAGTAAAAAATTCACATTAAAACAAATAGAAAAATCTATAGAAATGATTATAGAAACAGATAAAAAAATAAAAACTACCTCTGTTGATACACAAACAGAAGTAGAACTACTAATTATAAATTCTATATGTGCTTAAAATAAATAAACCCGTTAAATACGGGTTATTTATTTTAAGCATTTAATGCATTTAATTTTGCAGCTAATCTAGATTTTGTTCTAGCAGCTTTGTTTTTGTGGATTATTCCTTTTGATACAGACATATCTAAAGCTCTAGCAGCTTTTTTATAAGCAACTTTTGCTTCTTCAACGTTTTTACCTTCAACAACAGTTAAGAAGTTCTTTATTGTTGTTTTTAATGAAGATTTTAACATCTTATTTCTAAGAGTTTTAGTTTCTATAACTTTTATTCTTTTCTTAGCTGATTTAATATTTGCCATTTTTTCACCCCCTCGTGTTTTTATAGGGTTTTAGCAGTTTTGGGGAAATCTGCGTATGTAATAATTATTAAGATTTAACAAATGATATTATAACATTAATCATGATACACTTCAAGAGGATTTTATTATAAAAGAATAATTATGATAAATAAGCGAAAAATATATTTAAAAAAATATATTTTTTTATAAATAGGAGGCTGTAATTATGTTTAATATAAGAACAGACTTAGCAATAGAAGCTAAAGAAATCTATGAACAGAAGAATAAAAGTAAGATAGATGGGGTTGAAGTATTTGAATATAAAGAAGATGATGTAGATATAACAGAAGTAAAAATAATAAATGACAATGGAGAAATAGCTATGAAAAAACCAAAAGGTTCTTATATAACTTTAAATGTACCAGAATTTGCCCACTATGATAGTGAAACATTAGAGAGGGTTAGTGAAATTTTAGGAAAGGTTTTAAAAAAAGTTATAAAAATAGATAAAAGTATGACAGCTTTAGTAGTAGGTCTAGGTAATTGGAATGTTACTGCAGATGCTCTAGGACCTAAAGTAGTATCAAAAATAATGGTGACTCGACATTTAAAAGAGTTAGTACCAGATCAAATTGATGAAAATGTAAGACCAGTTTGTGCTATATCACCAGGTGTTTTAGGAATTACAGGCTTAGAAACCAGTGAAGTTATAAAAGGAATAGTACAAAAAATAAAACCTAATTTAGTAATATGTATAGATGCTCTAGCTTCTAGAAAAACAGACAGAGTTAATAATACAATACAAATTGGAACTACAGGGATTTCTCCAGGTGCAGGAGTTGGAAACAAAAGGATGGAGCTTAGTGAAAAAACTTTGGGTATACCAGTTATAGCAGTTGGAGTACCTACTGTAGTGGATGCGGCAACACTAGCAAATGATACCATTGATATGGTTTTAGAAGATATGATTAAAAATTCTGAAAAAGGTGGAAAATTTTATGAAATATTAAAGTCTGTAAATACAGAAGAAAAATTAGAAATGATAAAAGAAGTTTTAGATCCTAGATTAGGTAATCTTATAGTTACTCCAAAAGAAGAAGATATGCTTATAGAGTCATTATCTAAAATAATAGGGAATGGAATAAATATAGCACTACAGCCAGCTTTTCAATTAGAAGAAATAAATAAGTATTTAAATTAAAGAATATAATAAATATCTTAATGAATTGGAAAATATAAATATATATTAAGAAGCTAAAAATAAAAATATTTTTAAAATTTTTTTATAGATATAGTAATAAAATAATTTTTCCTCTCATACAATTATGTATAAGCAGAATAGGGGGAGGAAAAATGGATTACAAAAGTATAAAGCCAAAAACAAATCAAAATTATAGTAAAACATGGATAATTATATTCATGATATTAATTTTTTTTGCAGGAACAGTGCCCTGTGTGGCAAAAGCAAAGTCAAAAGTTAATTTCAATAAAAGAAATATGTTTTATGTTCAAATATTAAACTATGCTATGCCTACAGTAAAAGCTATTTCTTTTAATGAAGAGGATATGGCAGAAAACAAATTTAGTTTTAAAAATTTTGTACTTCAGATGATAGGATTAAATATAAATAACCCTATATCCTTATTAGAGAAGGAAATGCCTGTTTTGTGCACTAATTCTTCAATAGAAGAGATAGACAATAAAAGCATAGGATTAAATCCTTTTAAATTGGAAGAAAAAGAAGTATTAAAATATAAAGCAGAAGAAATTAAAGATGGAAAAGAAGATTTGAATTTGGAAAATAAAGTAGTAAATGTTCAAGATCCGAAATTAAAAAAGAAATTAAATCCTAAAAAGCCAGAGATATTAATATATCATACGCATACTACAGAAAGCTATAAACCTGGAGATTCAAGTAGTTTTGATAATGATAAAAATGTTTGTGCAGTAGGTCAAGAATTAGCAAAAGAACTTATAGATAATTACGGAATAAACACTTTACATGATAAAACTGTACATGATGCTCAAGCATACACTCAAAGTTATGCAAGATCAGCAGTAACAGTAGATAAACAGCTAAAACAACATGGTGATTTCAAACTTATAATAGATTTACATAGAGATGGTGGAAGTAATAAAAAACCATTTCTAACAAAATTAAATGGGGAAAATGTAGCAAAGTTTATGTTGGTAATGGCAAAAAAGAATCCTCATTTCAATGAAAATAATAAGATGGCTAATAAAATAATAAATACTTCTAATAAGTTATTTCCAGGATTCTGTAGAGGAATATACTATTATAACTATGGTACAAGATATTTTAATCAAAATAAAAGCAATAATGCAGTTTTAATAGAAGTAGGAGCAGATATAAATACTACATTAGAAGCTAAGGCTTCAGCAAAATATTTAGCTAGAATTATTGCAGAATGTCTAAATAAATAGCAAGTTTGAATAAATATATAAAAAAAAGTACATCCTTATAATAATAATAAAAAAGGGGTGTACTTTTTTTATGGAAATAATAAAAAAGAAAAAAAGATTTAAATTAAATTGGAATAAATATAAAACAGTTATATTATTAAGTTTTTTAATAATTATTAGTGGTTTTCTTAAGGTAAGCAATACTATGCCGAAATTTATAAAAGATAAGTCAAAGGTAGCTATTTATCTTAATAAAAATCCTTTAGATGCTAGATTTAGAACTGAAAATTATACATTCTATATAAATGAAAAAGTTTTAAACGATATAGGAAATAAAACCTATAAAGCCTTTAATAATATGAAAAATTCTACAGACAATTTTATAAATAATATTAATGAAAATTATAGATTTAAAAAAATAAGGAATGTATTCTATAAAATAAAGGAAGGTGTATTAGGAGTTTTTAATAGTAGAGGTGTAAAATAATAAAAGGATAGAGATTTAACCTTTAAGTTGACATATCACTAGAGTTTTATGTTATAATTTACAATGATTATTTTTACAATTTTCGAGTTAAAAGTTTGTTATTAAAAAACCTATATATTATTTGGGGGTAAAGATATAATGCAAAATGAAAGACAAAAATATATAAGAAATTTTTCAATAGTAGCACACATAGATCATGGAAAATCTACATTAGCAGATAGATTGATAGAAGCGACAGGAACACTTACAGAAAGAGAAATGGACACCCAAGTATTAGACAATATGGACTTAGAAAAAGAAAGAGGAATTACTATAAAGTCTCAAGCTGTAAGATTAATTTATAAAAGAGATACTGGAGAAGAATATATATTTAATTTAATAGATACTCCAGGACATGTAGACTTTAATTATGAAGTTTCTAGAAGTTTAGCAGCTTGTGAGGGTGCTATACTAGTAGTGGATGCAACTCAAGGTATACAAGCACAAACATTGGCTAATTGCTATTTAGCTTTAGATAATGATTTAGAAATAGTTCCTGTTATAAATAAAATAGATTTACCAAGTGCTAGGCCAGAAGAAGTAAAACAAGAAATAGAAGATGTAATAGGAATAGAAGCAGAAGATGCGCCTTTAGTTTCAGCAAAAACAGGATTAAATATAAAAGATGTTTTAGAAACTATAGTAGAAAAAGTACCAGCTCCAGAAGGTGATGAAAAAGCTCCTTTAAAAGCTCTTATATTTGATTCATATTATGATAGTTATAAAGGAGTAGTTTGCCACATAAGAGTAAAAGAAGGTACAATAAAACAAGGTACACAAATAAAACTTATGAATACAGGGACGATTTATGAAGTAGTTGAGGTAGGAGTTTTTGTGCCAAATTATATGCCTGTACATGAATTAAAGGCAGGAGATGTTGGATATATAACTGCATCTATTAAAAATGTTAGAGATGCTAGAGTGGGAGATACTATAACAGAGGCAAAAAGACCTGCAAGTGAAGCATTATCTGGTTATAGACCTGCAGTACCAATGGTATTTAGTGGTATATATCCAGTAGATGGTGCTAAATACGAGGAATTAAAAGAAGCTTTAGAAAAACTTCAAGTAAATGATGCAGCTTTATCTTTTGAACCAGAAACATCTATAGCTTTAGGTTTTGGATTTAGATGTGGATTTTTAGGGCTTTTACATATGGATATAATACAAGAAAGATTAGAAAGAGAATTTAATTTAGATATTATAACTACAGCACCATCTGTTATATATAAAATAACAAAAACTGATGGAACTCTTATAGAATTAACAAATCCTACTAATATGCCAAACCCTTCAGAAATAAAGCTTATGGAGGAACCTATAGTTAAATCATCTATAATAACACCATCAGATTATGTTGGGGCAGTTATGGATTTAGCTCAAAATAGAAGAGGCGTATTCAAAGATATGCAGTATTTAGATACTACTAGAGTATCTTTAAATTATGAAATTCCTTTAAATGAAATAATTTATGATTTCTTTGATGCTTTAAAATCAAGAACAAGAGGATATGCTTCTTTTGATTATGAATTAGCAGGATATAAGGAAGCTGATCTTGTAAAATTAGATATATTATTAAATGGAGATATTGTAGATGCCCTTTCTATGATAGTTCCAAGAGAAAGGGCCTATGCTAAAGGAAGAAATATGGCACAAAAACTAAAAGAAATAATACCAAGACAAATGTTTGAAATACCAATACAAGCAGCAGTAGGAGCTAAGATAATAGCTAGAGAAACAATAAAAGCTATGAGAAAAGACGTTTTAGCAAAATGTTATGGTGGAGATATATCAAGAAAAAGAAAGCTTTTAGAAAAACAAAAAGAAGGAAAGAAGAGAATGAGACAAGTTGGGTCTGTAGAAGTACCGCAGGAAGCATTTATGGCAGTATTAAAAACAGAGGAATAAATAATAAATTAGGAGTGTTAATTTTGACAAGAGGGGATAAAAAAAAGGAAATTTCACTTTACATACACATACCTTTTTGTATGAAAAAGTGTCTATATTGTGATTTTACATCTTATAGTAAAAAAGAAGATTTGATGATTGAATATGTTAAAGCCCTCTCTAAAGAAATTGTTAATAAAACAAAAAATAAGATAATAAGAACAATATTTATAGGTGGGGGAACTCCCACCTATTTGTCTTTAGAAGCTTTAAAAATTTTAAAAGATACTGTGAAAATTATAGATAAAAAAGAAAATATAGAATTTACAGTAGAAGGAAATCCAGGAACTTTTACAGAAAAAAAACTAAAGATGCTAAAATCCATGGGAGTAAACAGATTAAGTATAGGACTTCAGAGTTCTAAAGATAGGTTACTAAAAACATTAGGACGAATTCATAGCTTTGAGGAGTTTGTACAAAGCTTTAAAATGGCTAGAAAAGAGGGATTTAACAATATAAATGTAGATTTAATGTTTGGTCTTCCAAATCAAAGCTTAGATGATTGGAAGGATACTTTAATGAAGGTAGTAAAATTAAGTCCAGAACATTTATCTTGTTATAGTTTAATAATTGAAGAGGGAACAACTTTTCATAATTTATATAAAAATTCATTATTGGAACTTCCTAAAGAGGAAGAAGAGAGAAAAATGTATGAGTATTGTATTAATTTTTTAAAAGAAAAAGGATATTTACAGTATGAAATTTCAAATTTTGCTAATCCTAATAAAGAGTGTAGACATAATTTAGTGTATTGGAATTTGGAAGATTATATAGGTTGTGGAGTAGGAGCTCATTCTTATGTAAATAATCAAAGATATGAAAATACTGATTCAATAGAAGAATATATTAAACAAATAAATCTAAATAATATTATAAAAATAAATCTTCATAATAATTCGCAAAAAGAAAATATGGAAGAATTTATGTTTATGGGACTTAGAAAAACAAAAGGGATATCAATAAATGATTTTGAAGAAAGATTTGGTGAAAATATAATAAACATATATGGAGAGGTAATCAATAAATATAAAAAAATAAATTTATTAATAGAAAAGGAAAAAAGGATATTTTTATCTAAAGAGGCTGTAAGTATCTCAAATACTATACTTTCTGACTTTTTATTATAACATTTAAAAGAAATTAAGAGAAATTAAGAGGAAAAGTGAGATTATAATAAATTGGTATAAGTTTTTTCGAAATATAAAGGTTAAACAAAGTTAAATATTAATTAGATAAGTTGACAAATAATTTATACAATGTTAGATTTTAATCATAGTAATTAGCACTCGTTAATAGTGAGTGCTAATAAAAGAGGTGTCAATATGATATGGATGAAAGAAAAATCAGGATACTTCAAGCTATAATAAAAGATTATATTAATAGTGGAGAACCCGTTGGGTCAAGAACTATTGCTAAAAAATATGATTTAGGAGTAAGTTCGGCAACCATAAGAAACGAGATGGCAGACTTAGAAGATATGGGATACTTAGAACAAATTCATAGTTCATCTGGAAGAAAACCATCAGATAAAGGCTATAGATTATATGTAGATAAACTTATGACATTGAAAGACCTGACAATACAAGAACAAATGCTTATAAAAGATAAAGCTATAGATTCAGCCTTATATGAAATAGATAAGACCATAAAACATTCTATAAGTATATTATCTGAAATAACTAAATTAACTTGCTTAGTAAAGACTCCATCTATGATAAAAAGTAGATTAAAATCAATACAAATAATTAAGATTGATAATAATAATTTATTGTTAATTGTTATAGCAGATAATGCCATGATAAAAAATACACTATTAAGAACAACAAAAGAAATAGATGAAGGCTCCTTGATAAAAATAAATAATTTATTAAATTACAAATTAAAAGGACTAAATCTAAGAGAAGTAAATTTAAAATTATTAAATGAACTAAAAAAAGAAATGACAGGATATGATGATATATTTAAAAGTATTTTATCATCTATATATGATGTGCTTACAGATATTGAAGATGCAGAAATATATATGGAAGGGACTACAAATATATTTAATTATCCTGAATACAATGATGTAGATAGAGCAAAAGAATTTTTATCTATGCTAAATGATAGGCAAAAGGTAGAAGAATTATTATATGCGGATTCAGATATTGCTGTAAAAATAGGGAAAGAAAATTTTGTAGAAGATGCAAAACAATGTAGTGTTATTTCAGCGATATATAGTATAGGTAAGACACCTATAGGAACTATAGGGGTTATAGGTCCTACAAGAATACCTTATGAAAAAATAATATCAGCTGTGGCTACAATAGTTAAGGAAATTAATGATGCCTTAACTAATGACAAAAATATTTAATAAATAACAAGCGGATAGAATGGAGGTATATAATTGGAAAAAGAATGTAAGGATGCCAAACATATTAATATGGAAGAAGAATGCTGCTGTTGTAATAAAGACAGTGAAAATAAAGAAGAAGATAAAGGCAAAGAAGAGGATTTAGAGTTTGAGGAAATAGGAAAACAAGAAATTGTAGATGATAATGAAAACTCTAATGAATTAAAAATAAAGGAATTAGAAGATATGAAAAATAAATTAAAAGAAGAGAATAAAAAATTAAAAAACCAAATGGAAGAAATAAAAGAGAGATTAGTAAGAACAGTAGCAGAATATGATAATTTTAGAAAAAGAACAGCTAAAGAAAAGGAAGATTTATATGTTAGTGCTTGTGAAGATGTTTTAAAAGAACTTCTTCCAGTTTTAGATAATCTAGAAAGAGCAGCAAGTGTAGAGGGATCTGTAGAAGATATTAAAAAGGGAATAGACATGACAGTTAAACAATTTGAAACTTCTTTAGAAAAATTAGGAGTGGAAGAGATATCTACAGAGGTTGCTTTTGACCCTAATATCCATAATGCGGTAATGCATATTGAGGATTCTAATTGCGGAGAAAAAGAAATAGTAGAAGTATTCCAAAAAGGATATAAAAAGGGAGAAAAAATTATAAGATATAGCATGGTAAAAGTAGCAAACTAGATAAAAGTTTATTATAAAAACCTAACAAATTACAAACTAGGAGGGAATATTAAAATGGCAAAAATAATCGGAATTGACTTAGGAACAACAAATTCTTGTGTATCAGTTATGGAGGGTGGAGAACCAGTAGTTATACCAAACGCAGAGGGATCTAGAACAACTCCTTCAGTAGTATCTTTTCAAGCCAATGGAGAAAGATTAATAGGTCAAGTAGCAAAAAGACAAGCTATTACAAATCCAGAAAAGACTATAATTTCTGTAAAAAGATATATGGGAACAGATCATAAAGTTAAGATAGACGATACAGAATATACACCACAACAAATATCAGCTATGGTGCTTCAAAAATTAAAAGCAGATGCTGAAGCTTATCTTGGAGAAAAAGTAACTCAAGCAGTTATAACAGTACCAGCTTATTTTAATGATAGCCAAAGACAAGCAACAAAGGATGCGGGAAAAATAGCTGGACTTGAAGTTTTAAGAATAATAAATGAACCAACAGCTGCATCATTAGCTTATGGTTTAGATAAAATGGATACAAATGAAAAAATATTAGTTTATGACTTAGGTGGTGGTACTTTTGACGTATCAATATTAGAACTAGGTGATGGAGTATTTGAAGTTAAAGCTACTAATGGAGATACAAAACTAGGTGGAGATGACTTCGACCAAAAAGTAATAGATTATATAGCTGAAACATTTAAAGCTGAAAATGGAATAGATTTAAGAAATGATAAAATGGCTATACAAAGATTAAAAGAAGCAGCAGAAAAAGCTAAAATAGAATTATCATCAGCAACACAAACAAATATAAATCTACCATTTATAACAGCAGATGCGACAGGTCCAAAACATATAGATATGAATTTGACAAGAGCTAAATTTAATGAATTAACACATGATTTAGTACAACGCACATTAGAACCAATTAAAAAATCATTAGAAGATGCTGGATATTCATTGTCAGATATAGATAAAGTTATAATGGTTGGTGGATCAACAAGAATACCAGCTGTTCAAGATGCAGTTAAAGAATTTACAGGAAAAGATTTAACTAAAGGTGTTAATCCAGATGAAGTTGTTGCAATGGGGGCTGCTATTCAAGCAGGAGTTTTAACAGGAGAAGTTAAAGATGTATTACTTTTAGATGTTACTCCATTAACATTAGGAATAGAAACATTAGGTGGAGTTGCAACTCCATTAATAGAAAGAAATACAACTATACCAACAAGAAAGAGTCAAATTTTCTCTACAGCAGCAGACGGTCAAACATCAGTTGAAATACACGTAGTACAAGGTGAAAGACAAATGGCAGCTGATAACAAGACCTTGGGAAGATTTACTTTATCAGGAATAGCTCCAGCTCCAAGAGGAGTACCTCAAATAGAAGTAACTTTTGATATAGATGCTAATGGTATAGTTAACGTATCTGCTAAAGATAAGGGAACAGGAAAAGAAGCAAATATAACAATCACAGCTTCAACAAATTTAACAGATGATGAAATAGAAAAAGCTGTAAATGAAGCAAAGAAATTTGAAGAAGAAGATAAAAAGAGAAAAGAAGCTATAGAAGTAAAAAATAATGCTGACCAAATAGTATATCAAACAGAAAAAACATTAACTGACTTAGGAGACAAAGTATCAGCTGAAGATAAAGCTCAAATAGAAGAAAAAGTTAAAGCAGTTAAGGACGTTAAAGATGGAGAAGATTTAGAAGCTATTAAAAAGGCTACTGAAGATTTAACTCAAACATTCTATGCAATATCTTCAAAGATATATCAACAAGCTAATCCAGAAGGTGCACAAGGCGCAGGTTTTGATCCAAACAACATGGGTGGAGCAAATGCAGCAGGTAATGCTTCAGCACAAGATGATAAAAAAGATGACAATGTAGTGGATGCAGATTTTAAAGTTGAAGATGATAAATAAAAAATAAATGACAAATACTAAAAAATTGTATAAGATATAATAGGTATAAATTAAGGGAGAGAGTTTGTACTCCTCCCTTAATTTAAGTGAAAAATAATTTTTGAAATTAACATTGTAGATATTAGGTGGTGAGGGATAGAAATGCCTAGCAAGGATTATTACGCAATACTTGGATTAGAAAAAGGCGCTAGTGAAAAAGATATAAAACAGGCTTTCAGAAAATTAGCTATAAAATATCATCCAGATAAAAACAAAGGCAATAAGGAAGCAGAAGAGAAATTTAAAGAAATAAATGAAGCTTATCAGGTACTTTCAGATCCTCAAAAGAAAGCTCAATATGATCAATTTGGAACCACAGATTTTAATGGAGCGGGTGGATTTAATTCATCAGGCTTTGGAGGTTTCGATTTTTCCGATATTGGCGGTTTTGGAGATATATTTGATTCATTCTTCGGTGGAGGATTTTCTTCTGGCGGAAGAAGAAGAAATGGACCTCAAAGAGGAGCTGATATAGAAACTGCTATTAATTTAACTTTCGAAGAAGCGGTGTTTGGAACAGAAAAGGAAATATCTGTAAACAAACATGAAAATTGTGATAATTGTAATGGAACTGGTGCAAAACCAGGAACAACTCCTAAAACTTGTGATAAGTGTGGTGGAACTGGAAGAATTAGAATTCAAAAAAATACTATATTAGGAAGCATGGTAACAGAAACTTCTTGTGATAAATGTGGTGGGAGTGGACAAATAATCGAAACTCCATGTAATAAATGCCATGGAAATGGTAAAGTTAGAAAAAATAAAAGAATAAAAGTTAAAATACCAGCTGGAGTGGATACAGGAAATGTTATTCCATTAAGAGGGCAAGGTGAGCCAGGTAATAATGGAGGTCCTACAGGTGATTTATATATAAATATAAGAGTAGCTTCTCATCCTACATTTAAGAGGAAAGGCTTTGATATTTATATAGAAAAACATATAAGTTTTGCTCAAGCAGCTTTAGGTGTTGAAATAAAAGTGCCTACGGTAGATGGTGATGTTAAATATGAAGTTCCAGCAGGAACACAACCAGGAACTATATTTAGACTAAAAGGTAAAGGTGTACCAAGAATAAATAGTACATCTAGGGGAAATCAATATGTTACCATAATAGTAGATATACCAAAAAAATTAAATAGTAAGCAAAAGGAAGCCCTAACTATGTATATGGAAGCTAGTGGTGAAACTGTAGAAGGAAAAGAAAAAGATACTATTTTTGATAAGATAAAAAAAGGCTTCAAGGACTAATATAAGGAAAGTGCAGTGCACTTTCCTTATATTTTGTGGTGGATTTTTAGATTTTTAGGTATAATAATTAATAGTGCTATAAAATTATTTAGAAGTTATTTTTGATTTAACAGATGAAGTGGTTTAAAAATAATCTTTTTATTAACAGTAGTTTTTTTATTTTAAGGAGGAATTTTTGTGGATAAAGAATGGTTAGAAGTTTGTATATATACAAGTAGCGATGCATTAGAGGCTATATCTGGAATATTGTACAATACAGGAGTAAAAGGAGTTTCAATAGAAGATCCGAAGGATATTGAGTTTAAAAAGAAGCACCCTGGAGATTGGGATTATTTTGATGAAACATTATTAACAGTTAAGGATACTGCTATAATAAAGGGATACTATAAAGAAGATGACAAATTTAATGATTATTTAAATTACATAAAAGAATCTATAAGTAACTTAGATCAATTTGGAATAGATAAAGGTGAAGGTATAGTAGAAGTTCATAAAGTAAATGAAGAAGATTGGGAAAATAATTGGAAAAAATATTATAAGCCAACTAAAGTTTCAGATAAAATAGTTATAAAGCCAATTTGGGAAAATTATGATAAAAAAAAGGATGAAATAATAATAGAACTAGATCCAGGAATGGCTTTTGGTACAGGAACTCATGAAACTACAAGAATGTGCATAAATGCCTTAGAAAAATATGTGAAAGATGATAAAGTTGTATTCGATATAGGGTGTGGATCAGGAATATTATCTATAGCAGCAGCAAAATTAGGTGCTAAACAGGTAATAGGTGTAGATTTAGATCCAGTGGCTGTTAAATCATCCAAAGAAAATATCAAATATAATAATTTAAACAACATAGAAATACTTGAAGGTAATTTAATGGAAGTTGTATCTGGTAAAGCTAACATAGTAGTAGCTAATATAATAGCAGATGTTATAATATTTTTAACAGAAGGTGTAAAAGATTTTATAGAAAAGGATGGATATTTTATAGCTTCCGGTATAATAAATTCAAGAAAAGAAGATGTTATTAAAAAATTAGAGCAAACAGGTTTTCAAATAGAAGAAGTAAAAGAAGATGGAGAATGGGTTTGTATAGTATCTAAAATAAACTAAAATTATTTTAATAGTTTTCCATAACTAATTGTTTGACCAATATTATATTTTAAACATTGGTACAAATGCTTAATGTTATAGATAATTATTTTATTAGTTTTAGATGTATTAAAACTTTTTATGTAGCTCTAAAATTTGTTTACAGCATGCATTTAACAGTGCAAAGATTTGTATTCAAAGATATAAAAATTTGTATTTAAGGTTTCTTATATAAAAATAGTAAAGCAGGTGATTATTATGCATAAATTTTTTGTGCCAGCTGAAAATATAATTGATAAAAAAGCTATAATTAATGGTGATGATGTTAAACATATATATAAGGTGTTAAGACTAAAATGTGGAGATTCTATAAACATAAATAATTGCCAGGGAAAAGAATATAAAGGTGAAATAGAACACATAGATAAAAAATCTGTAGTTGTTAAAATAATAAATCAAGTTGAAGTAAATAATGAAAGTACTTTAAATATTTATTTATATCAAGGTCTTCCTAAATCTACTAAAATGGATTTGATAGTTCAAAAATCTACTGAATTAGGTATAAAAGAAATAATACCTATTTTAACAGAACGAGTTGAGGTCAAAACTACATTAAAAGAATTTAAAAAAATAGATAGATGGAATAGAATTGCACTTGAAGCATGTAAACAATGTAAAAGAACATTGATTCCTAGTGTAAAAGAACCTTTAGAGTTTAATAATCTATTAGAAGAAATAAAATCTATGGATTTAATAGTTGTACCTTATGAAAGCAAACATAATTATGGTATAAAGTCTCTTATAAAAAATATACAATATAAAAAAGAAAGTATTAAAAATATAGGTATAGTAATAGGACCAGAGGGTGGTTTTGAAGAAAGTGAAATAAGAGCTTTAGAAAAAATAAAAGCTGAAACAGTAACTTTAGGACCTAGAATATTTAGGACAGAAACAGCAGGTATAGTATGTGCTTCAATAATTTTATATGAATTAGGAGATTTAGGAGGAAATATATAATGAAAGTCGCTTTTTCTACATTAGGATGTAGAGTAAATGTATATGAAACAGAAGCTATGGCAGAAAAATTTATAAAACAAGGATATGAAGTAGTAGATTTTAATGAAGTAGCCGATGTATATGTAATAAATACTTGCACAGTAACTAATATGGGTGATAGAAAGTCAAGACAAATGATAAACAGAGGAAGAAGACAAAATTCAAATTCAATAATTGCAGTAGTAGGTTGTTATTCTCAAATAGCACCTGATGAAGTATCTAAAATAGAAGGTGTAGATGTAGTATTAGGTACTAGAAATAAAGGTGATATAGTATATTGGGTAAATAGAGCAATGGAAGAAAAAAATCAAATAATAGAAGTTAAAGATGTTCTTAAAAATAAAGAATTTGAAGAATTAAATATAGAAGAATACAGAGATAAAACTAGAGCATTTTTAAAAATACAAGATGGGTGCAATAGATTTTGTTCTTATTGTTTGATACCATTTGCAAGAGGAGCTGTATGTAGCAAAAAACCAGAAAAAATTATTGAAGAAGTTAAAAAACTTTCTAAGCATGGATTTAAAGAAGTAATTTTATCTGGTATAGATATAGCTTCTTATGGGTTTGATTTAGATGGAAATTATAATTTGACTACTATATTAGAAGATATAGATAAAGTAGAAGGTATTGAAAGAATAAGAATAGGTTCTATAGATCCAACATTTTTTACAGAGAAAGAAGTAATAAGAATAAGTAAATTAAAAAAATTCTGCCCTCATTTTCATTTATCTCTTCAAAGTGGATGTAATGAAACTTTAAAAAGAATGAATAGAAAATACACTGTAGAGCAGTATAAATATATAGTAAATAATTTAAGAAAAAATATAAAAGATGTTTCTATTACTACAGATATAATAGTAGGTTTTCCAGGAGAAACAGAAGAAGAATTTAAAACAACATATGAATTTTTAAAAGATATAAAACTGTCCAAAATGCATGTATTTAAATTTAGTCCTAGAAATGGAACTAGAGCAGAAAAAATGGAAAATCAAATAGATGGTAATATAAAAGAAGAAAGAAGTAACAAAATAATAGCTTTAGATAAAAAGCTTGAAAAAGAATTTATGGAAAAATTCCTTGAAAGAGAAATGCCAGTATTATATGAAAAGGAAACTAAAGAAAAAGGAATTTATGAGGGGTATACTCCAAATTATATAAAGATATATGCTAAAAGTTTAAAAGATATTACTGGAAAAATAATAAACAGTAAATTAAAAGAGGTTTCTAAGGATTTTGTTAAGGGAGAAATTTATTAGAGTAGAAGGATTTTTAATCTATTTATTGAATATTTCATTTAACAGGAGGTGATATAATGGAAAATTGTATTTTTTGCAAAATATTAAAGGGAGAAATCCCAAGTTCTAAAGTGTATGAAGATCAATTAGTTTATGCTTTTAATGATATAGATCCAGTAGCACCACATCATGTGCTTATAATACCAAAAGAACATATAGCTTCTTTAAATGATTTGACAGAAGAAAATAGCAAAGTTATAAGCCATATATTTATGGTAGCTAAAAAAATAGCTAAGGATCTTAATATATCAAAAGAAGGCTATAGAGTAGTTTCTAACTGTGGTGAATCAGCAGGACAGAGTGTTTTCCACATACACTTCCACTTAATTGCAGGGAGAAACTTACAATGGCCACCAGGTTAAAAAAACTTATTAAACTTGAAATATTAAGTTGTTGACAGTTTCCCAAAATATGTTGTATAATAGCTAGTGTGTTATTTAGCCCGTAATTAACTGCTTTGTTTTTACGAAATTGAACTAGCGGAGGGAGGGAGAAAACATGTCAGAAATAAAAGTTGGAGAAAACGAATCATTAGAAAACGCACTAAGAAGATTTAAGAAAAAATGTGCAAGAGCTGGTGTTTTATCTGAAGTAAGAAAAAGAGAACACTATGAAAAGCCAAGTGTAAAGAAAAAAAAGAAATCTGAAGCTGCAAGAAAGAGAAAATTTAAGTAGTTATCATTAATAGATTTCTTTGAAAGAGGGTATTAGATAATAATGTCTCTTAAGGAAACGCTACAAGACCATTGGAAACAAGCTTTAAAAGCTAAAGAGAAAGAGAAAGCTAATGTTATAAGCATGATTAGATCTTCGATTCTCTTAGCAGAAAAAAATTTAGGGAGAACTCTTGAATATTCAGAAATAATTGATATTTTATCTAAAGAGATAAAACAGCGTAAAGAATCGCTAGAAGACTTCAAGAAGGGAAACAGACAAGACTTAATAGATGCAACTAATTTTGAAATAGAAGTTTTGCTAAAATACCTTCCTCAGCAGTTGACAGAAGAGGAAATTACAGAAATTATTGAAAAAGCAGTTAATGAAATTGGTGCAAATAGCATGAAACATATGAAAAATGTAATGAGTATAGTTATCCCTAAAACTAAAGGTAGAGCAGATGGTAAACTTGTAAGTGAAAAAGTAAAAGATATATTGAATAAATAATAAAAGCTGAGTAAAACTCAGCTTTTTATATTATATGCATAAAGCTATATTTGTCATTTATTAAAAAATACTTTCATAAATTAATATGAAAGTATTTTTTATTTTGAGGTGAAAAATGGGTAAAAGATTTTATAATGCAAGAGAAACTGTAGCAGATAAATTAGATTTGCCAAGAGATATAATTTTAAATCAACCAAAGATAATAGTTACAGGTAATGATGAAATAACTATAGAGAATCATAGAGGAGTAGTTGTTTTTGAAGAAAAAATAGTAAAAATTAATTCTGGATCTGGATTGATATCTATTTATGGGGAAAATTTTAAAATATTATTTATGGGCGGAAGGACTATTACCTTAGGAGGAAAATTTAAATCTATAGAGTATGAAGGGTCTGAAGAAGATGAAATTTAATAAATATAAAAATGCTACTATAACTATAGAAATTCAATCTATGATACCAGAAAGATTTATAAATCTTTTATGGCGAAATGGGGTTAAAGTTAAAAATGTAGTCAAGACAAATGTTACTACTTTTGTTTTGGATATAGACTTAAGAGATTATACTGTTATGGATGATATAGCTAAAAGAACAGGAACAAAAGTAAAAATAGTAAAAAGAAAAGGAATATCTTTTTTTATTTTATTTTTAAAAAGAAGATTTTCATTGATTATAGGTATATTTATTTTTTCTTTTATAATATATTTTATGTCTACATTTATATGGGATATAGATATAACATCAACCAATGGCGCAACACCCTATGAGATAAGACAACAATTGAAAGAATATGGTGTTAAACCAGGGATAAATAAAAAAAATATAGATGTTTATAAAATAGAGAAAAAATTAATTAAGGATATAGATAATATAATGTGGGTTAAAGCTAGAATTGAAGGAGGGAAACTTATAATAAATGCAGAAGAGAGACAGTCTCCTCCAACTATAGTAGAAGATAATGAACCCTGTGATTTAGTAGCTAAAAAAGATGGAGAAGTGCAAAGAATATATACTACTTCAGGAAGTGCTATAGTAAAAAAGGGTGATATAGTAAAAAAGGGAGATATTTTAATTAAGGGAGAACAAGGAAAAGAAGGAGAAACTTATGAAGTTCATTCAGAAGGAAAAGTTTTTGCTAGAACTTTTTATGAAAAAACTAAAACTATAAATACTTATAGAATAAAAAGAAAAAAAACAGGTAAAAAAATAGATAGAGTATATATTAATTTTAAAGGGAAGAAATTATATTTGAAAAAAACTATAAACAAATTTAAAAAATATGATAGAATAGAAAATAATAAGTTATTTATAACAAAAGAAACATTATATGAAGTGAAAGAGACAAAAGAGAATATTAATTTAAAAGAAGCTGTAGAAGAGGAAAGTAAAAAAATATATAAAAATATAACTAGTGATATGGATAAATCTGTTAAAATAATAGATAAAATTACAAACTACTCTCCACAAGGAGATAGGTGCGAAATTAGAATGCTAATTATAGCAGAAGAAGATATAGCTGTTCCTCAGAAGATAAAAGACATGGATATAGAGGAGAACAGTTAAAATAAAGGTGGTATTGTGATATATGAAGAAAATTACCATAGAAGAAATGAAAAAGAACAATAAACTAAAGAAACTCTTAGTTTTTTTTATTACATTTTTATTTATGTATGTGGTGCTTGCTACATCTTTTATTACAAAGAAATATGATTTAAAAGAAGGAGATATAGCTAGAGTGGATATAAAAGCTCCTAGAGAAATAAAGGATGAAGTATCTACTAAAGCTAGATTACAACAAGCTTTAGAGTCAGTACCTATACAATACACTAAAAGGACTGAAGTTAAAACAGAGATTTTAAATGATATAAATAGTTTTTTTTCACAAGTAGATTCTCTAAAAGATAAAAAAATAGATGAAAAGCAAAAGATTCAGCAAATAGACCAAAATGGTAAAATAAACATTTCGGAAAGAGAATTAAGTCAAATATTAAATTTAGATAAGACAGAACTTAAATCTATACAGGATGTTCTTATTAAAGTTATATCTGATGTTTATGAAAATGTAAATATAAGTGATGACTCTCAAAAGGATAATGCACAAGATATAAAAAAAGCACAAGAATATGTGTATTCAAAAATAAAAATGGCTAAGATACCAAATTCTTTAAAACAATTAACTTTAAATATAGCCTATTCAGAAATAAAGCCTAACTTTTATTATGATAAAGAAAAAACAGAAGAATTAAAAAAGGAAACTTTAAAAAATACTCCGCCAGTTATGATAAAAAAAGATCAAATAATAGTTAAAGAAGGAGAACCTGTATCTAAATATCAATTAGATTTATTAAAAGATGTAGGCCTATTAAATAATAATAATAATTTTGAATGGTATATATTTATTGGATTAGCAGTTTTAATAATTTTGGTGCTTTTTATCCAAGGTATATATATATATAAATTTTACAATGAAGCATTTAATGACTTAAATAGTTTGATTTTAATAAGTTTAAATAACTGTATAGCTATATTATTAGCTAGGAGTATGTATACAATATCGCCTTTTTTAATTCCATTAGCATCTATACCTATGATATTAACTTTGCTTTTAAACTATAAAATATCTTTATTTAATAGTCTTGTAAATTGCATTTTAATAGCTGTAGCAGTGAATTTTGAAGTGGAAATTATTTTAATAGCTATAATGAGCGCTGTTTTAGGATCAACTATATTAAGAAAAATGCAAGAAAGAAATGATATACTATATGCATCATCTTACATAGCTATTATAAATGTAATTCTTGCTTTTTCAGCAGGTTTTCTTTTGAGTAATAGTGTTATAGATGTAAGTAAAAAAGCATTATTTACTCTTATAGGAGGAATATTATCAGCTATACTTACTATAGGACTTCTTCCTTTATTTGAAAATTTATTTGGTATAGTTACTACTATTAAACTTTTAGAACTTTCAAATCCTAATAATCCATTACTTAAGAAGTTATTAGTAGAAGCTCCTGGAACTTATCATCATAGCATATTAGTAGGGAATTTAGCTGAAGTTGCAGCAGAGGTTGTGAATGGAAATCCAGTATTGGCTAGGGTATCGGCTTATTATCATGACATAGGTAAGACTAAAAGACCTTATTTTTTTAGGGAAAATCAAATAGGTAAAGAAAATCCTCATGATAAAATATCTCCTAATTTAAGTACTTTAATAATTACTTCTCATGTAAAAGATGGGCTAGAACTAGCTAAAGAATATAAAATACCTAAAGTTATACAAGATATAATACAGCAACATCACGGTACATCTTTAGTGAAATATTTTTATATAACTATGAAAAATAATAGTGAAAGACCAGAGGATATAAATGAAGAAGATTTTAGATATCCAGGTCCTATACCGAAAAGTAAAGAAGCTGCTATAATAATGTTAGCAGATGGTGTTGAAGCTGCAGTAAGGTCTATAAATGAACCAACTAAAGGCAGAATAGAAGAAATGGTAAACAAAATAATAAAGGCAAGGTTAGATGAAGGGCAGTTAGATGAGTGTGACCTTACATTAAAAGAAATAGGATTGATAAGAGAGGCCTTTTTAAAGGTTCTTGTAAGTATATATCACCAAAGAATAGAATATCCAGAGGATAAATGGATGAAAGACAGGAGGATAAAATGATATATATAGATAATAGACAGGATAAAGTAGAAATAAATGAAGATTTTAAAAATAAAATAAAGGAAATAATAGATTATGCATTAAAAGAAGAAAAAGTAAACTTAGATTATGAAATAAGTGTAGTGTTTATAGATAATAATAATATAAAAGAAATAAATAAAGAGTATAGAAATATAGATAAAGTTACAGATGTACTATCTTTTCCAATGCTTGATTATGAAGAAGGAAAAGTTTTTAAAGATTTATATTTAAACTATGAATTTGATGAAAGTGATTTAGATGAAGGTAACTTGGTTTTAGGAGATATAGCACTTTCTTTAGAAAAAGCAAAAGAGCAAAGTAAAGAATTTGGTCATAGTTTTTTAAGAGAAACTTGTTATCTAACAATACATTCAGTATTACACCTTTTAGGGTATGATCATATGGAAGAAAAAGATAAGACTATAATGAGGCAAAGAGAAGAAGAGATATTAAAAAATTTTAACCTACAAAGATAGAATTTATTTATTTTTTACTTTTAAAGGATGGTGCTTGGCCATGAAAGTAAATAAACTTTTGGATAGTTTTAATTATGCTATAGATGGGATAATACATGCAGTTAGAACCCAAAGAAATATGAGAATACATATGCTCGCAGCTCTTTTGGTTTTAACTGCCTGTTTTTTCTATGATTTATCAAAGATAGAATTGGTAATCGTATGTATAACAATAACTTTAGTTATTTTTGCAGAACTTATGAATACTGCCATAGAGTTTGCTATTGATGCAACTACGAATTATTACCATCCTCTAGCTAAAGTTTCTAAAAATGTAGCAGCAGGAGCAGTATTATTAACAGCTATAAATGCAGTTGTAGTTGGTTATATTATATTTTGGGATAAACTTAAATATATAAACTTTGTTTTAATAACTAAAATAAAAAATTCTAATCCTTATGCTATATTTCTTATATTAGCTATAGTTTGTATAGTTACAGTAGTAGTAAAGGCTATATATGGTGAAGGAACTCCTTTAAAGGGTGGCATGCCTAGTGGTCATAGTACTATGGCATTTTCCATAGCTACCATAATAGCTCTTATAACTAAGGAATTTCCTGTAGTTATATTAAGTTATTTTTTAGCATTTATAGTAGCTCAAAGTAGAGTTGATTCCGAAGTACATTCTATATTAGAGGTAATAGTGGGAGCATTATTTGGTACTTTGTTCACTACACTTTTATATAAAATATTTGGATAGTTGAAATAATGTAAAATAATGCTATAATTTATTTACACAGCAATTTGAAGAGTAAATAGTTTAGCCAAACGGGAGGATTTATAATGAAATATGGCGAAATTATAAAAAAAGCAATAGAAGCTAGAGAAAATGCTTATGTTCCTTACTCAAAATTTAAAGTAGGAGCAGCTTTATTAACAGAAGATAATACTATATATACAGGATGTAATATAGAAAATGCTTCTTATGGTGCTACAAACTGTGCAGAAAGAACGGCTATATTTAAAGCTGTATCAGAAGGACATAGAAAAATAAAAGCTATTGCAGTTGTAGGAAATTTAGAAGAATATACTTATCCATGTGGTATATGTAGACAGGTTATAAGTGAATTTGCAGATGAAAATATAGACATAATAATAGTGAAAGATAAAAATAATTATGAAATAAAAAAATTAGATGAAATTTTACCAGAAGCTTTTAGTAAAAAAGATTTAATAAAATAGACAAGGAGATAAAATATGTTTAAATCAGGATTCGTAACCATAGTAGGAAGACCTAATGTAGGAAAATCAACATTATTAAATGCTATAATGAAAGAAAAACTTTCTATAGTTTCATGTAGACCACAAACTACAAGAAATAATATACAAACCATATTAACAGAAGATAATTACCAACTTGTGTTTGTTGATACTCCAGGAATACACAAACCTAAGCATAAGTTGGGAGAATATATGGTAAAATCAGCATCAGATGCCATGAAAGATGTGGATTTAGTACTTTTTTTAATAAATCCAGATGAAAAACCTGGCAGGGGAGATTTGTTTATAATAGAACAATTAAAAGAAGTAAAAGTGCCAGTTTTTTTAGTTTTAAATAAAATAGATGAAAATCCTCAAGAAAAAGTAGCAGAAACTTTAAAAACATATTCAGAACTTATGGATTTTCAAGAAATAATACCTATATCAGCATTAAAAGGAAAGAATATAGATTTGCTTAAAAAATTAATGGTTGAGTATATTCCAGAGGGACCACAATATTATCCGGAAGATATGATAATAGATCAAAATGAAAGATTTATAGTTGCAGAGATAGTTAGAGAAAAAGCTTTAAGACTTTTATCAGAAGAAGTACCTCATGGTATAGCTGTAGAGATACTTCAAATGAAAAAAAATGAAAAAGGAACCTATCATATAGAAGGTAATATATTATGTGAAAAAAATTCTCATAAACCTATAATTATAGGTAAAGGTGGTAGCAAGCTAAAAAAAATATCTCAATATGCAAGACAAGATATAGAAACATTTCTTCAAAGCAAAGTATATATAAGACTTTGGGTTAAAGTAAAAGAAGAATGGAGAGATAACCAAAGTTTATTAAAAGAGTTAGGTTATAAAAATATGAAATAAATTATATAGGGAGTTGATTTTCTGTCACTATATAAAACTAGAGCTGTAGTAATAAAGACTCAAGATTTTAAAGAAGCAGATAAATTAGTTTGGTTATATACAGAAAGACTAGGAAAAATAACTGCTATAGCAAAAGGAGCTAGAAAAAATAGAAGTAAATATTTATCTAATACTTCACCATTTTGTTATGGAGAATATGTATTGTATAAAGGAAAAGGATTATTTAACTTATCAGAAGCACAATTAATAGATTCATTTCAAGATTTTTTAACTAGTTTAGATACATTAACTTATGGATCTTATTTTTGTGAATTAATAGATATAGCTACAGAAGAAAAAGAAAGCAATATAGGTTTATTTCAAGAATTAGTTAAAAGTTTATTTTTAATGAAAAATAAAGCTTTAGATATTGAGATTTTAGCCAGAGCTTTTGAAGGAAAAGTTTTAAAGTACACAGGATATGCTTTAAATTTTAATAATTGTGTAGAGTGTGGAAGGAAAATAGAAACTTCAAGTTATATAAGTTTTCAAAGCTTAGGAGGAATATGCAATTATTGTAATAAGATAAATGGTATAGGAGTAACCTATGCTACTTATAATATATTAAAATATATATATGAATCTCCACTAGAGGAGCTATATAGACTTTCTTTAGATAAGGAAACTAAAAAGGATATTTATAAGATTTTAAATATCATAATAAATCAAAATTATTTGAAGAAACCAAAAAGTCTCCAAATATTAAATTATATAAAGGAGGAATAAAAATGGAAATAACCTTAGAAAAAATTGATATCGTAAGGGAAAGGACAGGAGCAACTTACACTGAAGCTAAAGAAGCATTGGAAGCTTGTGATGGAAATGTAGTAGATGCTTTAGTATACATGGAAAACAAATTTGAAGAGGAAAAAGAAGAAATGTATACAACAAAAGATGATTTAGTAAAATGGATAAAAGATATTATAAAGAAGGGTAATGTAACTAGAATAAAAGTAAAAAAAGAAGATAAAATTATAGTAGACATACCGGTAAATGCAGGATTAGCAGCTACTGCGGCAGCCGCAATAATTTGGGCACCTATACTATTGGCAGCTTTAGCGGCAGCTATAGTAACTAATGTAACTATAGAAATAACAAAAGAAGATGGTAGTGTAGAAGTAGTTAATAAAATAATAAAAAATACAGCTCAAGATATAAAAGAAAAAGTAGATAACACTACTTCAGATATAAAAGAAAAATTCTCTAATAAATTTGATAATGAAACATATGGAGAAGATAATAATTTTTATAGTTATACTGTTAATTTTGAAGATATAGAAAGTGAAGAATATGAAGGTTGTAAAGAATGTAAAAAAGAAGATTCTTCAGAAAAAAAGGAAGAACAATAGTTGAAGGATTACTAAATAACATAAGGGTGTACATTTATAAAGAAGCTAAAAAGGCACCTTGCTAAACAATAAGTTTTTATTGTTATAAAAACTATACTGTTGCAAGGTGTTTTATAAATTTATAGGTGGGACATAAATTGATACAGCAGTACAAAACAAGACCAACTATAAAAAAGTTTAAATTAAAAATGTAAATTACAAAAAAAGTAAATGTTAATTATTATTAGATATAATATAACATATAAATATGAAAATTACATATTATAAAAATAATAATGTAAAAAGTATAACAGATTCCTCTGTAAAATGAAAAAATAAAAGAAATAAAGAAATATAGAGAAAGTGTTGATAAGTATAACATAATTTTAAATTATTTAGCACAAATAAGCAAAAGTGATATACTATTTAAATTGAATTAATGATATAATATATATAGTTTAGTTTTATAATTTAAATATTCAATATCTATTTATAATTTAGGAAGAGGGTGAAGGCAATTAAATTATCTGGAAGACAAGAACAAATAGTAGAGCTAGTAAAAAAGAATGAGCCAATAACTAGTGAAAATTTAGCAGGGTGTTTAGGTGTTACAAGAGCAGCCTTAAGACCAGATTTAGCAATATTGACTATGATAGGAATATTAGAAGCAAAACCAAAGGTGGGATATATATATTCTCATAAGCCTTCATATAGTTTGCTTCAAGACTATATAAATGACATAAAGGTTAAAGATATAATGTCTAAACCTGTAATGGTAGATGAAAATACTACAGTATATGATTCAATATTACATTTGTTTTTAAATGATGTAGGAACATTATTTGTGCATAATGAAGAAATATTAGTTGGAGCAGTATCTAGAAAGGATTTTCTTAAAGTTGCTATGGGAGGTACTGATATGCATAAAGTACCTGTAGGAATTATAATGACAAGAATGCCTAATATAGTATGTGTAAGTAAAGAAGATTCTGCTTATTATGCCGCTCAAAAGATAATAGAACATGAAGTTGATAGTTTGCCTGTAGTAGAAAAAATAGTAAAAAATAATATAGAAGAATTTAAAATTATAGGGAAAGTATCAAAAACTAATATCACAAAATTATTTGTAAAGGTTGGAGAAAAAGTTTAAAGTTTTACGCAGATAATTACTTATCTGAATATATAAATTAAATTGCGAAAAATTACCAAAAATTACGAAGAAATTTTACAGAGGGGATGTTTATTATGGAAAATAAGAAGTATGTATATCTTTTTAGTGAAGGAAATGCATCAATGAGAGAATTGTTAGGGGGAAAGGGTGCTAACTTAGCAGAAATGACTAATTTAGGAATTCCAGTTCCCACAGGATTTACAGTGACTACAGAGGCTTGCATAAAATATTATAAAGATGGTAAAAAATTATCAGATGAAGTAATACAGCAAATAACAAATGCTATGGAAGAAGTGGAAAGGAAAACTAACAAAAAATTTGGAAGTGAAGAAAATCCTTTATTGGTTTCAGTAAGATCAGGTGCTAGAGTTTCTATGCCAGGAATGATGGATACCATATTAAATTTGGGTCTAAATGATAAGACAGTAGAATCTTTAAGTAGACTTACAAACAATGAAAGATTTGCCTATGATTCATATAGAAGATTTATTCAAATGTTTTCAGATGTAGTTATGGGAATAGACAAAAGAGATTTTGAAAATGTATTAGATCAAGTAAAAGAAGAAAATGGCGTTGAGTACGATACAGATTTAACATCAGAAGATTTAAAAAAAATTGTAGTTAAATTTAAAGAAATATACAAAAAAGAAATGGGAGAAGATTTTCCACAAGATCCAAAAAAACAACTATTAGCAGCTGTTACAGCTGTATTTAGTTCATGGGATAATCCAAGAGCTATAGTATACAGAAGGCTAAATGATATACCAGGTGATTGGGGAACAGCTGTAAATGTTCAATCAATGGTATTTGGAAATATGGGTGAAACATCAGGAACAGGGGTTGCATTTACAAGAAACCCTGCTACTGGAGAAAATGAGATATTTGGAGAATATTTAATAAATGCTCAAGGTGAAGATGTTGTTGCAGGGATTAGAACTCCTCAACCTATAGCTAGATTAAAAGAGGACTTGCCAAAATGTTATGAGGAATTTATTAATATTGCCAAAAAACTTGAAAAGCATTACAAAGATATGCAAGACATGGAATTTACTATAGAACAAGGTAAATTATATTTCCTTCAAACTAGAAATGGTAAAAGGACTGCTCAATCTGCATTAAAAATAGCTGTAGATTTAGTAGAAGAAGGAACTTTAGAAAAAGAAGAAGCCTTATTAAAAGTAGATCCAAAGCAATTAGATACTTTATTGCATCCTAATTTTGATGAAGATGAATTAAAAGCTGCAAAAGTTATAGCTACTGGTCTACCAGCATCTCCAGGAGCTGCTTGCGGAAGAATTTACTTTACAGCTGAAGAAGCTAAAATTCATCATGAAAAAGGTGAAAAGGTAATACTAGTAAGAATTGAAACATCCCCAGAAGATATAGAAGGAATGGTGGCAGCAGAGGGTATATTAACAGCAAGAGGAGGAATGACATCTCATGCTGCAGTTGTTGCTAGAGGTATGGGAACATGCTGTGTAGCAGGATGTTCAGAAATAAGTATAAATGAAAAAGAAAGATATTTTAAAGTATCAGGAAAAACTTATAAAGAAGGAGATTATATATCCTTAGATGGAAGCACAGGAAAAGTTTATGGTGAATGTATAAAGACTGTAGCACCAGAGATAAGTGGATATTTTGGAACATTCATGGAATGGGCAGATAAAGTAAGAGTATTAAAAGTTAGAACTAATGCTGATGCACCAAGAGATGCAGCGCAAGCAGTTACATTTGGAGCAGAAGGAATAGGTCTTTGCAGAACAGAGCATATGTTCTTCCAAGAAGAAAGAATACCGGCCGTTAGAGAAATGATACTTGCTAAAACAGAAAGTCAAAGAAGAAAAGCTTTAGCAAAAATATTACCAATGCAAAGAGAAGATTTCATTGGAATATATGAGGCTATGGAAGAAAGACCAGTTACTGTAAGATTATTAGATCCACCACTACATGAATTTTTACCAAAAGATGATGAAGATATAAAAGAATTATCAAAAGAAATGGAAGTAAGTTTTGAAGAATTAAAAAATACTGTATTATCATTGCACGAATTTAATCCAATGATGGGACATAGAGGTTGTCGTTTAGCCGTTTCTTATCCAGAAATAGCAGAAATGCAAACTACAGCCATAATAGAAGCAGCTATAGAAGTTACAAGAAGTAAGGGAGTAAAGATCAAGCCAGAAATAATGATACCATTAATAGGAGAAATAAAGGAAATGGCTTATGTAAAATCTATAGTTGTAGAAACAGCAAACAAAGTATTGGAAAAAGAAAATATGGAAATGGAATATCAAGTTGGAACAATGATAGAAATTCCAAGAGCTGCGCTTACAGCTGATGAAATAGCTAAAGAAGCAGAATTCTTCTCTTTTGGAACAAATGATTTAACTCAGATGACTTTTGGATTCTCAAGAGATGATGCAGGTAAATTTTTAAATTCTTACTATGATAAAAAAATATATGAATTTGATCCATTCCAAAAAATAGATCAAACTGGTGTCGGAAAGCTTGTAGAAATGGCAGCTAAATTAGGTAGACAAACAAGACCAGATATAAAATTGGGAATATGTGGAGAACATGGTGGAGATCCAACATCCATAGAGTTTTGTCACAATGTAGGATTAAACTATGTATCTTGTTCACCATTTAGAGTACCTGTAGCAAGATTAGCTGCAGCACAAGCTCAAATAAAAAACCCAAGAAAGTAATAGAATAAAAGATGTAAGCTAGATGTAAAATTAGCTTACATCTTTATTATTGTATTAAATTTTGCCCAAACTTAGATTCTATATGTTTACCAAATAAATATACAAATTTACATTGATTATCTACATACTCTACAGAGCTTTTTAAAATTTTTTGGAAAGATTTTTTATTACATTTATTAATGTTCTTATAATAGTCTTTAGATATTTTCCAAAATTTTTGAGGAAAGGATAAATAGCTTAATATATATCTATATTCATCTAGATTTAATGGTATAAATTTATCATAACATTCTAAAACTTCAATTGTCAATTTTGTATTCCAGTTCGTATTTTTCCTTCTTAAAAGTCTTCTCAAAAAATAACCTATATCATGCACTCTATAATCTATAGCACATTTATCAAAGTCTATTACCCATATATCATTATTCGGTGATAATATAATATTTTTATTAACATAATCTAAATGGCATAAGCATTTGTGTAAGTTATTATCATTTATGCTATTGGCTATATCCACAGAAGTTTTTGCTAATAACATATTTTTTTCAAAATTTTTAAGAAAAATATTAGAGAATTTATCTTTTTCTTTAAAGGCATAGTTAGAACAATTTAAAAGTTGAAAAAAATGTTTTTCATGAGAACGATATATACTATCATTTTTTTCTTTAATATTGCTACCTTTTATAGGTACAAAATTTCCCACACTGACATGCATTTTACCTAAATTTTCTATAGAATATATAATGTGTTCTTTTTTATCGTAATCACATTTTTCGCCTTCGATCCAAGGGGTTAGTATAAAAAGCATATTATTATAATTTACAAATCTGTTTCCATCACAAGCAGGAAGGATTCTAGGAACTTTAATTTCATTTCTATAAAACCATTCTACAGCAGAATATACAAATAATAAGTCAGCTTCATCAAAATATACTTTTTTTAGGCAATAACAGCTATTCCCATAAGTAACCTTATAAACAGCTCTTTGTTTTGCTGTGTTTTTAAATTTAATTTGACAAATATCAGCAGTTTGTAAATTATATTTAGGCAAAACGTATTTTTTTACGTTTTCTTCAGATAATAAGTTTATATCAAATGACTTAGGCATATAAGCCATATAAACACTCCTTAAAAAATATTTCCTTCTATAATGATATTAATTTAAATCATTTATTATAACGCTTTAATAAAAAAAGGACTTCTTAACTTAATATAGAATTAATAACACAAAAACATTTTTAATTTTAATGTTAGGATGATATGTTATGAATGTAAGAGAAAGTATTGAACAAAAAGAAAAATTAATATTCAATAAAAAAGCATTCCTTTCTATAAATTCTAAAGGAAGAGAAATACCAGAGGCTGAAGATGATATAAGAACAGTTTTCATGGTAGATAGAGATAGAATTATTCATAGCAAATCCTTTAGAAGACTAAAACATAAAACGCAAGTATATATAAGAACTTCCAGCGATCATTATAGAACTAGGCTTACTCATACTTTAGAAGTTGCACAGATTGCCAAAACTATAGGTAAAGGTATAGGGCTCAATGAAGACTTAATAGAAGCAATAGCTTTAGGACACGATATAGGACATGTGGCTTTCGCTCATAATGGAGAAGAAGTATTAAATGAACTATTACCTTGTGGTTTTAAACATAATGAAAATAGCGTAAGGGTTCTTAAAAAAATAGAAAAAGAAGGTAAGGGGCTAAATTTAACGAAAGAAGTATTAGATGGTATATTGTATCATAGTGGATTTTCTAAAAATTCTCCTAAGGCTTATACTTTAGAAGGGCAAGTAGTTAAGTATAGTGATAAGATTGCCTATGTAAATCATGATATAGATGATTCTATAAGAGCGGGACTTTTATTTCAAGAGGATATACCGAAGGAGTTATTATATTGTCTTGGAAATACTCATGGAGAAAGAATAAATATTTTAGTTATAGATTGTATAAAAAACACATTAAATAATATAGAAAAGGGGCTGATAGAAGTATCATTAAGTGATGAGAAAGAATCTGCTTTATATGAATTAAGAAAATATTTATTCAAAAAAATATACAATGGAAAAATATTAAAAACAGAAAGAGAAAAAGCTAAATTTGTGTTAAAACAAGTTTTTGATTATTTTGTTAAAAATCCTGAAAAAATGCCAAAACTTTATAAAAGTATAGCAAAGGAAGAAGGTTTATATATAGGGGTAGCAGATTATATAGCAGGTATGAGTGATGATTATTGCTTACATATTTTCAATAATATATATGTCCCTAAAATAGTAATATATTAAAAAATTATGAATTGGGTATAATATTCAATAGAAAAAAAAGTAAAATATATAAGTTTATGTGATAAAAAGTGCCGATATATAAGTGAAAAATAAAAATTATTGAAAATTGAAGGAAATTAAGCATTTATAAAGAATATATTATAGTGAGTTTATAACAAAAGTTTAAAAATATTCGAAAACCTAGAAGGAAATATAAAGTTTTTGTCGAATATATTATTTTTGCCTACGTATTTCTAAAATAATATATTCATAAAATATTAAAGAGTAAGGTGGGAGTAGTCATTGATATCGGAAGATGTCGTCCAAAAGGTAATAGAACTAAACGATATTGTAGATGTTATATCAGGGGACATAAAGCTTAAAAGCAGTGGAAGGAACTATTTTGGGTTATGTCCTTTTCATCATGAAAAAACACCTTCCTTTAGTGTGTCACAAGATAAGCAAATCTATAAATGTTTTGGATGCGGAGAAGCAGGAAATGTTGTAACTTATGTAATGAAGACAAAAAATGTTGCTTTCCCAGAGGCCATAAAAATTTTAGCAGAAAGAGTAAACATAGATATAGAGGAAAATAAAAAAGAAAATAGAAATAATCCTAAAGATAAAATTTATAGAATAAATGTAGAAGCAGCTAGATATTTTTTTAATAATCTTATAATAAATAAAAATGCTATAAATTATTTTTTAAATAGGGGTGTTACAAAGTCAATAATTAAAAGATTTGGATTGGGATACTCTAAAGATAGTTGGGATGGGCTTTTAAGGCATTTAAAAACAAAAGGATATACAGAATTAGATATGATATCTGCTGGTCTTATTATAAAAGGTAAAAGTGGATCTTATTATGATAGATTTAGAAACAGAGTTATGTTTCCAGTCTTTGATTATAGAGGAAAGGTAATAGGTTTTGGGGGAAGAGTGCTAAATAATGCTAAACCCAAATACTTAAATTCACCAGAAACTATGGTATTTAAAAAAGGCATAAATTTATATGGATTAAATTATGCAATAAAAGAAAATAAAGATAGAGTATTAATAATAGTAGAAGGATATATGGATTGTATCACATTACATCAATATGGTATAAAGAATTCTGTAGCATCTCTAGGAACAGCTCTAACTACAAATCAAGCTAGACTTTTAAAACGATATGCAGATAAAGTTATAATATCTTATGACGCAGATACAGCAGGACAATTAGCAACTCAGAGGGGCTTAGAAATATTAAAAGATGTGGGATTAAGTGTAGAAATATTAACTGTGCCAGATGGGAAAGATCCAGATCAATTTGTAAAAGCTCATGGAAAAGAAGCTTACTTAAAATTAGTAAAAGAAGCTTTGCCTCTTATAGAGTATAAATTAAAAATTATAAGGCAGGATTTAAATATTAGGGATAAAAGGCAAGTTATAAAATATATAGATAGATATATAAAAATTATAGAAGATTTAGATCCTGTAGAAAAAGACATGTACATAAGAAGATTGTCAGAGGAAACCAATATAGAAATTCAGACTTTATATGACCAATTAAACAAAAATAACCAAAATTCTAGGAAAAATGAAAAAGAAGTGAATATGTTGGAAGCTTTTGGACAAAAATTGTATCTAGAGCCAGCTTATATAAGAGCTGAAAGATTTATCCTCCAGTTAATGTTTAATTATAATAATATTTATGAATATATAAAAAATAATATAAATGAGCAGGATATAATAGAGGAAACTCATAAGACAATATATAAATATATAAAAGATACTTTAGAAGACTCAAATATACAAAATAAAGAATTACACATAGAAACCCTATGTAATAAAAATGTAGAAACATCTAAAGAATGGGTAAATATACTAAATACCAATTTTATTTACAAAGAAGATGAAAGTAAAAAGTTTATAGATGATGCTATATTAAATATTAAAAAATATAAATTGGAAAAATATAAGGAAGATTTACTTAAAAAGATTAAAGAACATGAAGCACAAGGAAATCTAGATGAAACTATAAAAATGAGCCAAGAACTCATAAAAGTAAAGAAAACCTTAGGGGCCATGAAATAATGGCGAAAGGAGGCTACACTTATAATGAAAGAAAAGAAAAATACTGCTAAGGATAAAAATGAAAAAATGAAGTTAGTTAGGCGGTTGATAGATAAAGGTAAAAAAAGCGGATCATTAAGTTACAAAGAAATTATGGATGAATTAGAAGAAATAGATTTAAGCCCAGAACAAATTGAAAAGATTTATGATGTATTAGAATCTATGGGTGTAGAAGTTACAGGTGATATGAATGAATTAGACGTGAAGGAAGAGGATATTGATTTATCAGTTCCTGAAGGTATAGCTATAGATGATCCTGTTAGAATGTATTTAAAAGAAATAGGTAAAGTAGCATTATTAACTTCAGAAGAAGAAATAGAATTAGCACAAAGAATAGAAGCTGGAGATATGAGTGCTAAGAAAAAATTAGCGGAAGCTAATTTAAGACTTGTTGTAAGTATTGCAAAGAGATATGTAGGAAGAGGAATGTTGTTTTTAGATCTTATACAAGAAGGTAACTTGGGTTTAATAAAAGCTGTAGAAAAATTTGATTATAGAAAAGGGTACAAATTTAGTACTTATGCTACTTGGTGGATAAGGCAGGCTATTACAAGAGCTATAGCAGACCAAGCAAGAACTATAAGAATACCAGTTCATATGGTAGAAACTATAAATAAACTTATAAGAGTATCAAGACAGCTATTACAAGAACTAGGTAGAGAGCCACAACCAGAAGAAGTAGCTAAGATTATGGAAATGCCTGTAGATAAAGTAAGAGAAATAATGAAAATAGCTCAAGAACCCGTTTCTTTAGAGACTCCAATTGGGGAAGAAGAGGATAGTCATTTAGGAGATTTTATTCCAGATGATGAAGCACCAGCACCAGCAGAAGCAGCAGCTTTCACAATGTTAAAAGAACAATTAATTAATGTTTTAGATACATTAACACCAAGAGAAGAAAAAGTTTTAAGATTAAGATTTGGTTTAGATGATGGAAGAGCTAGAACGTTAGAGGAAGTTGGAAAAGAATTCAATGTAACAAGAGAAAGAATAAGACAAATAGAAGCAAAAGCTTTGAGAAAATTAAGACACCCAAGTAGAAGTAAAAAGCTAAAAGATTACTTAGATTAATGCACCAATATAAGGTGCTTTTTTTTTTTTACTTATAATGATATAATGTTCATGTAATAAGGTAGGTGATAAATATGAATAAATTTAAGCCTATAAGTGGATCAGGATTACTTTCTATAATAACTAATACCATAATATATAACGCAGCAGTAATTTTATTAATGCTTTTAGTAGATTCTTATGAAATAATGGAATTATTAAAAATCTGTTTAATAGGCTTGGATATATATTTTATTTACTATATATTGATGTATTCCACAGTTTATTATTGTCTAGATCAAGAAAATATTTATATAAATAGTATATTTGGATTGAAAAAAGTTGTAATTCCTATTAAAGAAATACGAGGGTATAAAAAACAATCTGGATATATGAAAAGTATGAGAATATCTGGATTTAGCAAATATTATTATGCAATAGGGAGAAATATAATAGATAAGTTAGGTAATACCTATATGTATGTAACTTCAAATAAAAGTATAATATATTTAAAAACAGATAAAATAAATTATGGTATATCTCCCGAAAAGATAGAAGAGTTTGAAAAAATGCTAAAACAAGCCGGGATACAAGAGCGAGATTGGCAATTTAAATTAGACAAAAATACTAATATATTTAAAGATAAAAGGTATTTTACTCCATTTATAATTGTAACTATTATGATATTAATAATAACTTTAACACCTATGATATTTTATTTATATAATCTTTTACCGGATAAAATGCCTCTTGTGTTTGATGCAAAATTTACTCCAGTGGGTTTTGGAGAAGGTAAACAATTTGCTTTTAAACAAATGATGTATGGAGCTTTAAATATGGTTATATTATTTTGTATGTATTATGTATCATATTTTTATTCAAAATATGATAAAAATTATGCTTATAAATTTTTATATATATCATTGTTTTTTTCAACAGTATTTTTAATATTTCAAATAAGAATATTACATGTTTTTTTATAACATTATGATTTTGTAAAATATATATAATTGTTATTATTTTAAAAGATAAATATAACATATATGCAGGAGTTAGATATGGAAATAAGTTTAAGATTGAAGGAAATAGCAAATATGGTAGACAAATGTGAATCTGTAGTAGATGTAGGGACAGATCACGCATATATTCCAATATATTTAATTAAAAATAATATATGTAAAAGTGCTATAGCAGCAGATATAAATAAAGGCCCTTTAGATAGAGCAAAAAACAATATTAATTCTCATAGATTACAAAGTAAAATTCAATGCAGATTAGGCACAGGACTTACTAAAATACATCCTAAAGAGGTTAATAGTGCTGTAATTGCAGGCATGGGTGGACATCTTATAAAGGATATATTAGAAGAATCAAAGGAAGTTTTTAAAACTTTAGATTTTCTAGTACTACAACCAGTACAAAATCCAGAAGCTTTAAGAAAGCACATATATAGTATGGGATATAAAATATTAAAAGAATCTTTAGTGTTTGAAGATAATAGATTCTATGAAATTATAAAAATAAAATATGATGAAAATCCTAAATCTGTAGATAGTATATATTATGAAATAGGAGAGTATCTTATAAATACTAAACATCCACTAATAAAGAAATTTTTATATAACAATATTGATAAATACCAAAAAATATTAAAATATATAACAGAAGACACAGAAAGTGTTGCATTAAGAAAAAGTGAAATAAAACAAAAAATAATTAAATTGGAGGAGCTGGTAAAATGCATTTAAATGTGAAAAATATAGAAAATATAATAGAAGAACATGCTCCTTTATATTTAAAGGAAAGTTATGATAATGTAGGGCTTATGATAGGGGATTCTAGAGCTACTGTAAATAAAATATTGGTTGCTTTAGATTGTACCTTAGATGTAATAGAAGAGGCAAAGGAAAAGGAGTGTAATTTGATAGTTACTCATCATCCTTTATTATTTAAAAAACCTTCATCTATAACTACAGATACTTTATTAGGTAAAAAAATAATAGAATTGATAAAAAATGATATAAATTTATATTCTAGTCATACAAACCTTGATTCTACAGAAAATGGATTTAATCAAATAGTAGCAGAGCTTTTAAATTTACAAGATTTAAAAATATTAGATCCTAGCACTTATAACGATAATGCGGGTATAGGAAGAATAGGATATTTAAAAAAAGAAGTTACATTAAATAAATTATGTGAAATTGTAAAAGAATCTTTTAAAATTTCTATGGTAAGATACTCAGGAGAAGACTCTCTAAAAATAAAAAAAGTAGCTATAATAAATGGTAGTGGTCAAGATTATTTTAATAAAGCAAAATCTTTAGGAGCAGATTGCGTAATAACAGGAGATACTACATATCATTATGTAAGTGATTTAATAGAAGAAAAAATAGCAGTTATTGATGCAGGCCATTTCCATACAGAATGGCCAGCTTTACAATGCTTTTATAAATGGTTAAAAAATAGAATAGAAAAAATGGGTTTTAAAAATGATGTTCTTTTAGCTGAAAGTAATTTTTCACCCTATAAGTATAAATAGAAATGAGTTTAGTATGCTCATTTCTATTTTTATATATTCATAACACATATATAACATAGATTTTAAAATTATTATGTATAATGTAAGGGGGTATCTCTTTAAAATTAAAAATTATATTTTAAAGGAGAATGAAACTATGAAAAATTTAGATTTATTAATTAAACTTCAAAATTATTATATTGAATTAGAAAATAATAATAAGGTGCTGAAGGATGGTTCTGATATATATTTTTTAAAAAAGCTAAAAGATAAATTTGAAGAAAATAAAATAAAGTATAAATTAAAAGAAGAGCAGTTGGAAAATATAAAAAAAGAATATAAAGAAATAAGTTTAAAGATAAAAAGAGAAAATAAAAATATAGAAGAAAAGGAATACTTTCTTTATAATGAGGCAATAAGTGATATAAAGCTAATAGAAAGGTTTGAAAATGATATAGAAAAAAGTAAGAATACAATAAAAGAACTAGAAAATTTAGCTATAAAATTAATAGAAAAGGATGAAAAAATAAGTACAGAAAAAGAAAATTTAAGAGAGAAATTAAAAATAATAAAAATAAATTTTGATGACTATAAAAAAGCTAGTAGTAAAAAAATAAATGAAGCTAAAATGAAAATAAATTTATGTGAAAAATCTATAAAAGATACAAGGGCTATTATTGAAAAAGACATTCTAGAGAAATTTGATAAAATAAAAGAATCTAAAAAAATAGCTATAGTACCTTTAGAAAAGGGAATATGTATAGGGTGCAGAGTTCGGGTTTCAAGTATGATTTTAGATAATATAAAAAAAGAAGAAAATATAGTTTGTTGTGATAATTGTGGTAGAATACTTTATAAAATACAAGAAAAAAAGTTAAAAAAGTTATGTAGATAGGTTAAATCCATATTTCCCAAAAAATAAATTTGATTTTTATTTATAGCTATGATATTATAATACTTGCGAGTAAGCCAGACAATCGCTGCCGTATGTTATACGGGAGAGGAAAGTCCGAGCTCCATAGGGCAGGGTGCTGGGTAATACCCAGTGGAGGCGACTCTAAGGAAAGTGCAACAGAAATATACCGCCAGATTTTTATCTGGTAAGGGTGGAAAGGCGAGGTAAGAGCTCACCAGCGTATAGGTGACTATACGGCTATGTAAACCCCATCTGGAGCAAGATCGAATAGGAGAGCAGGAAATTTTGATTTCCAGGGGTGGCCCGTCCCGCTCTCGGGTAGTATCGCTGGAGCCTATTGGTAACAATGGGCCTAGATAGATGATTGTCTAATACAGAACTCGGCTTATAGGTTTAGTCGTGCCATTGAAAACACTAGGTTTCTTACCTGGTGTTTTTTATTTTGCCATACTATTGCCATACTGATTAAAAATCTAATATACTATTTAATTTATCAGTTGCATTTTTTTGCATTGATTTGTTAACATGTGAATAAGTATTTAAAGTAGTGTTTATATCTTCATGTCCCAAACGTTCTTGTATAACTTTAAAATCTACACCTTGTGATAATAAAAGAGTTGCATTAGTATGTCTTAAATCATGAAAGCGAATCTTTTTATCTATTTTAGCTTTTTTTATAACTTTAGTTAATTTATTAGTATAATACATTGGATGAATGTATTTACCATTATCCCATCTCATAACAAAGTCGTATTCAATATTATTAAAAATATTCTTTTCATAAAAGTCTTTGTACTTTTCTCTATCCACATCTTGTTTTGTTTTTAGATTTTTAAATAATTCAACTAATTTTTCTGATATATAAATATTTCTACAACTTTCTAAAGTTTTTGGAGTAGTCATTTTTACATGACCATTAGTATAAATTAAATTATTTTTTACACTTAATATGTTTTCTTTAAAATTAATGTCTTTCCATTCTAATCCACCTAATTCACCACGTCTTAATCCAAGCTCTAATGTAATTTTAAGTGCTATATTAAACATATAATCATATCGATCTTCTAAATCTAAAGCATTTAATAGCTTTTCTATTTCTTCAATTTCTAATACATCAGGTATAAATTTATCACGTTTAGGTCTTTCAACATATTTACAAGGGTTATCTTTGATTATTTTGAGTTTTAATGCTCTGTTCATAATAGTATTTAAAATAGTATAAATAGATTGTAATGTTGCTCCAGATATTTTATTTTCTTTTTTTATATTTAATAATAACTGTTCTATGTGGAAACTTTGTATATCAGTCATATTCATAGTACCTATTGTTTTAGATATATATTTTTGGATTAATTCTTTATATCTGTTATAGGTTGTTATTTTTCTTAAAGGTTTTACGTGTTCTTCCAACCATTCTAAAGAAAATTGTATTAATGTTATTTTTTTAGGAGTTAAATAACCACCATTTTCAAATTCATATAAAGCTTTTATTAAAGCTTTTTCACATTCTGGCTTTGATTTAAAACCACCTTTTTCTTTCATTTTTTTCTTCCCATCAATTTCTCCAATGTAAAAATAATAACTCCAAGTAGATCCTCTTTTTCTTACTCCACCTTTCATTAAAATCACCTCTTTTAATTTTAATATGAGTTATCATAACTTTAGAATTTAGCGTTATTCTATACTAATTAAATTTAGCATTTGATCACTTCCTTTCTAAAAGAATAATAAATTTCTTTTACATCTGTCACATTATTTGTCACATTTTTAAGTTAATAAACATAGGAATACCAACATTTAAGAGTGATTTGTGACAAATAAAAGTGTGACAATATATAATATATTTCTTATATATTATATAAGAAATTATTTTGATTTAATTTTATATAAAAGAATATTTTTTTATTTGTCACTCTGTCACAATTGCAGTTATAAGTTAGTATTATCAATAGTTTGAACTTGTGACAGATACTTCAATTTATTTGTCACACTCTGTCACAAAATGTACTTAAAGTGTTGATATAACTATGCTTTAGTTTGTCACATTAAAACAAGTTTTTGGTAGATATAAACTACTAGCAATTTGTTCTATAGTAAAACCTTCGAACTGTATTGGATCCATGTCTAAAGCTAATAATTTAAATGCAAAATAATTAGCTTCGTTTTCTAATTTGCCATAATTAATTAAATCTTTATTAAATGCTGCTTTGTATGTGTTAGTATGCAATAAAGCATGCCCCAATTCATGTGCCAATATGAATCTCTCATATTCTAAATTTAAATCATTTCTAATAAGGACTATTTCATTACCAAAATAATTTCTATTATATAAAGATTCATTTCCTTTTAATAGAATATTATTTGGCTCTAATTTAATTAGTTTTATTTCTAGATAATCATATAATTCGTAAATGTCATTTGTATCATATGTATCTATAAGACCTTCTAAGATGTTATCTAACCAATTTAAATACATATTTATCCCCACCCATATCAAATAAAATTATTTATTATATTTAGGACCCAACATTTTTAATAAATTCAATAATTCATTAGCAAATTCCACAACCTCTTCATCAGTCATTTTGTTTACATCAAATCCTCCAAAGCCCATAATGGCAGGTTGCTTCAATATAAATTGCATAGCTGCTTGTGCAGTAGTAAATTCTCCTGTTTCAAATAGTTCAACTTCTTCTTTAAGATTTGGATATTTTTTATCAAATTTACTCCAGTCATATATAGTTGGCTCTTGGCTATGCAAAGCATTTAATAATTCAATTGGTTCTATGTTTAAGGCATTAGCTATTACTTGTATTTTTTCATAATCTCCTTCATCTGGGATTATATCATCTAGATTATCAAAAAATGTTATCGAAATTTTTGTCTTATCTGATAATTCCTTAAAAGTCATATTTAATTCTTTTAACTTATCTTCAATTAGTGCTTTCGCTGATTTTCTTGTTAAGCAATTCAAAGGTACTTCTAAAGCAGCTGCTATTTTTTCTAAAGTTGTTACAGTTGGATTAGTTTTGCCATTTTCAATATCACTCAACGTGCTCTTAGAAATGTTTGCTTTTTCAGCCAAAGCTCGTAGGCTGAGTTTTTTTTCTTTTCTTAATTTTTGTAAATTTTCACCTATCATTTTTAATTCCTCCTTTATACGTTCGATTTACCATACCTATATTATAACATTATGTCCGATAAAGTAAACTAGAAAATTGAAGGAAATTAAAGAAAACGTTCGATATAATGACCTATTTTTCCACAATGTCCGATAAATAAGTACAAGCTAGTTTGAGTTTGTCCGAAAAAATGGTACAATTTGATTGTGGAAGTGAGGTGAAGTAAAAAATGCAAAATAATATTAGAAAAATTGTACAGAATAAAAATTTAAAAATTACTGATTTAATAAATGAAACTAAATTATCTAAAAGTTATTTTTATGATGTTATGAACGGAAATAGTGTACCAACCTTAAGTGTAGCTAGAAAGATTGCGGAAGTTATTAAAGAACCACTTGATGAAGTATTTCCTAATGATGATCTAAAAGAGAGTGATTAGGTTAACTAATAAAGAATTTAATAGGTCAACTTAAAATTATACATGAATAAAAGAAAAGGGAAATGGCGATAAGTATTATATGTGCTTAGAACTATAAATTTAGGGGCTAGTGCTTATGCTCCAGAGAACACTATGTCTGCTTTTAAAAAAGCTATAGATATGAATGCAGATGGAATAGAATTAGATGTACATTTATCTAAAGATGGACATATTGTAATAATTCATGATGAAAAGGTAGATAGAACTACAAATGGAAAAGGTGAAGTAAAAAATTTTACGTTAGATGAATTGAAAAAGTTAGATGCAGGCTTTTGGTTTAGTGATGAATATAAAGGTGAAAAAATACCTACTTTGGAAGAAGTTTTAAACTTAATAAATAATACAGATATATATCTAAATATAGAAATAAAGGCAGGTTACAGATTTTATCCTAATATAGAAGAAAAAGTTATAGATATGGTAAAAAAATATAAAATGTTAGATAGGGTTATAATATCTTCTTTTGATCATTATTCTTTAGTGAGAGTTAAAGAAATAAATTCAAATATTAAAACAGGAATGCTTTATGAAGCTGCTTTATATGAACCGTGGGATTATGCTAGGTCCATAAAAGTAGAGGCACTTCATCCTAATTATATTACCCTTACAAAGGAATTTATAGATAAAGCTAGTATTAATAATTTAGAAGTAAATCCTTATACAGTAAATGATGAAACTGATATGGAAGCATTGATTAAAAGCAAGGTAACTAGTGTTATTACCAATTATCCTGATAAAGCTTATAAGATTATTTCAAATTTAACTTTATAATAGGGTAAAATTTAAATTTAGTTAAGTATTAAAGATTAAAATTATTAATATATATTTATGGTAAATTAAAGTATATATCTAGTTAAAATGAAAATATCAAAAAAAGATAAGCTTAAGATTTTAATAGCATTAATCATTAATAATGTTATTAAAATCTTAAGCTTTATTGTTTTGTTTAGAAAAATTAAATAAATAATATAATAAAATATATTAAAAATTAGGTATTTAAAGTTGTAAATATAGAAATACTAAAGTTTATAAGAGAATTTTTTACTGTAATATGTTTTTCTACAAAGGGTGAAAAGAGGTAATTTTGTGAAGAATATTTTCAGAATTTATAAAAGAGATATAAAAAATATAATAACAAATTGGGTAGCTATTGTTGTAATGCTAGGGCTTATGATATTGCCTTCTTTATATGCTTGGTTTAACATAAAATCTTCTTGGGATCCATATTCTAATACAAAATCTATATCTGTAGCTGTAGTAAATAAAGATAAACCTGCTTTTTTTAAAGAAGAAAGTATTAATGTGGGGAAAGAACTTGTAAATAAATTAAAAATGAATAAAAACATTGGATGGAAATTTGTTGATGAAAAAGAAGCAGAAAGAGGAGTGAAACATGGAAAGTATTATGCTAGTATAGTGATTCCAGAAGACTTTTCTTATAAAATTTTATCTATAACTAGAGATAAACAAGAAAAACCTGTATTGATTTATTCTGTAAATGAAAAAATTAATGCAGTAGCACCAAAAATAACAAGTACCGGTGTTACAACAGTGCAAAGTGAAATTACAAAGACATTTGTAAGAACAGTAAATGGTATTATATTTGAAATATTCAATAATTTAGGAATAGAATTAGAAAAGGGAAAACCAAAACTTAAAGATTTAATGAATATGATTTTTTATGTTAATGATAAAATACCTGAAATAAATTCTTCTATAGATAAGTTAGAAAAAGGTGCTATAACATTAGAAGAATTTATAGAAAAAATAAATAAGGATATTCCTTTAATAAAAGATACTATAAATAGAGCGCTAATTGCAGGAGATAAAACTAAGGTATTTTTATCAAAATCTAAAGAAGGAATAAACAATGTAGCTCCTTATATAAAACAGGATCTAATTATAGCTAAAAAAATAAATAATACATCAGAAATTTTAATAGAAGAAGGATTAGGATTAATTGAAAAAAACTCTTCTAAAGCTAAAGAAAATTTAGTATTAGCAAAGGATAAGTTAAATAACGTGAAAGAAATTTTAAATAGTATATTAGAGTTAGTTGAAATTATAAATAAAGATAAAAATAATATTGTAATGAATGATTTTGAAAACAAGATTAAAGCTATGAAAGAAAGAACAAATAATAAAATAGATAACATAAATAGTATAATATCTTCCTTAGATAAAGGTGAAGAAGTATCTTTAGAGACGTTAAATAGATTAAAAGATAAATCTAATGAAATAGATGCTATATTAGAAAAAATTATAGATGATTTTAATCCCAAAATAGTACCGGCTATAAATAATGTTCTTAATGATTTAATAGTTACAGCAGACAATACAATACAATTATTAAAAAATGCCAATGAAAATTTACCACAAGCAACAGAATTATTAGAAAATGGTTATACAGGAGCAGAAAAAGGTATAAGAGGAATAAAAATTCTTAAATCCAATTTACCGTCTATAGAAAAGTCCATAAAGGAATTAACTAATAGACTCAAAACTTTAGACAATGATGAAAGATTAAATGAAATAATAAAATTAATGAAAAATGATTCTAGAATGGAAAGTGATTTTATATCTAATCCTATAAAAATAAAAGAAAATAGAATTTATCCTATTCCTAATTATGGATCAGCAATGACACCTTTTTTTACAACTTTATCACTTTGGGTAGGAGCATTAATTTTAGTTTCTATACTTTCAGTAGAGGTAAAAGATATAAAAGGAGTAAAGAAATTAAAAGTACATGAAAAATATTTTGGTAGATATTTTACATTTATGACTATAGCTATATTTCAAGCTTTGATAGTTAGTTTGGGAGATATATATTTATTAAAAGTATATGTTTCAAATAAACCCATATTTATTTTATTTTCAATATTTATAAGTATAGTGTTTTCTATGATAATATACACATTAGTATCTGTATTTGGAAATATAGGAAAGGCGTTAGGAGTAATACTTTTAGTACTTCAGATATCTGCTTCAGGAGGAACATTTCCAATAGAAGTTACATCACCATTTTTTCAAAATATAAATCCACTATTACCTTTTACTTATGCTATATCAGGTATGAGAGAAGCGGTAGGAGGAGCTATAGAAGCTATACTTTTAAGAGACATAGTAGTATTATTAATTTATTTTACTTTATCGATTTTATTGGCTTTATTATTAAAGAAAAAATTAGATAAAATAAATAAAAATTTTGTAAAAAAATTTAAGGAAAGTGGAGTAGTAGGAGAATAAATAATTTAATAAGTAACATTGGTTACAGAATTTTTAGTTGGAAAATATTATTATATAAATATAGAAAATTACTTTTTAAAGAATATGTTTTATAAAACATTAAAAGGAGGTTTTATTATATGATAAAAAAAACATTAATAAAAAATATAGATTTTGCAAAACCAATAGAAATGGAATCTTTAGTAAATTATGAAGAAGGAAGAGTAGTAAGTAGGACTTTAGCACAAGGAAAACCACTGAGTGTAACTTTATTTGCTTTTGATAAAGGAGAAGAAATAAGTTCTCATTCAGCTTCAGGAGATGCTATGGTATATATTTTAGACGGAGAAGCAGAAATAACTATAGGAGAAGAAAAATTTAATGTTAAAAAAGGTGAAACTATAGTAATGCCTGCAAATGTACCTCATGCATTATTAGCTACAGAAAGATTTAAAATGCTATTAACAGTAGTTTTTAGTTTACAATAGCTTTTTAGCACATATTTCAATTCTTATAAAAGACTAGCATAGTATAAATTAAAATGAATGTAGATAAAATATATATTTTAAATTTGTAAATTATAAGTTTTTATAAACTATATTAAATTAAAAAGCTATGAAATATTAAGTGCATTTACTATACTAATATTTCATAGCTATTTATTTTATGATAAGTAAAAATTTTTTTATTTATTGTTTAGTGTAAGATTTAGTCAAATATTCTTACAAACTTTATGGAGTACATATCTGCCATGACTAAGTCATTAGTATCTACTTCTCTTATTAAAACGTAGCTTATGCCAACATCTAATAGGATACCTTCTCTATCCATTAACATATTAGTGCCTATTAAAAATTCTATTTTTACTTTTTTACCTATTTGATTTCTTAAAAAACCTTGAGTGTATAAATTATCATTTTCTACAGAAGGTACAGTATTAGGTTGATTAGTACCTGTAGGCGATGCATTAACAGTATATATAGCATTATCACATCCATTAGGTATGTTGCAGCTTCTATTCATATTGTCATAGTCTATGTTATCTGTACAAGAATTCATATTATTCATATGTGGATCATACATTGGGAAATTACCCCAAGTCATGTAAGGCATAGGTCTCATATTCATGTTATCGCCACCGGTATTATTTTCTAAATAAGAATAATCATCAATAAACATAAAATTCCTCCTAATTATTAATTAAGTTTGTGCATATAACTCAGTTGGGTTGTAAAAGCAATGCTGATTAACTTTAACTTGAAAAATACCCACTCCATTTGATGGGAAAGTAGTAGGGCATTTTGGACGGTAAGGGTTAAAATACCAAAGGGAATATCCTATATTATATAGTCTATTACCAGATAATGCCCAATCAGCTATATCATAATGTATTTGTTCTGGCGGATTAGCCCAAATAGTTTGTGGATTAGGGACACCTTTTAGTACATCTCTAACACAATCAAATTGACCAGTTTGGTAAATGATGTTTCTTATATTTCCTTGACCAATCCTGTGATATTCACCATAAGGTACTCTAACTCTATTCATAATTACAGTAGCTACAGCCTTCATTCCATCATCACCTTCGCCGCCAGCTTCACATTTTATGATTCTAGCTAATAATTCCCTATCGGAATATGCCATAAGAATACACCTCATAAAAAGTCATTACAATATTAATTTATTCATATTATAAAAAAAAGTACTAAATATTCAAACTTTTATTAAAAATTCATAATATGAATTTATTATTATTTTTATATAAAGCTTTATATAAAAAATACTTGTATTGAGATAAATTTATTATGGTATGATTTATTTAATATAAAATCTCTTCTAAAGCTTCTAAATCTTTTATAGTTATTATATTTTTTTCAAAATCTATTAAATCATCATTTTTCATGTTAATAAGTTCTCTAGAGAGAGAAGGCCTTGGAATACCAAAAATTTCAGCTAAGGCTTTTCTGGAAACATTTAGCCTTATAGTCAAACTATTTTGATTTGTATACTGTTCCAATAAAAAACTAGAAATTTTTTGCCTAATAGTTTCATAAGATAAATTTCTAACTTTTTTGTTTAACATCAATATCTTATTGGATAACAGCCCCATTAAGTTATTTAAAATTAAAGGATCTAAACTACAAAGTTTAATAATGTCTTCTTTTGATATAAACATAATTTTACTATTAGAAGTAGAGAGTATAGTAGAAGGATACTTATTCATGGAAGAAAACACAATAACTTCACCAAAAATATCTCCTTTAACTAGGCTTGTAATTGTTACAGTTTTTCCTGAAGAAAATAGTTTTTGTATTTCTATAATACCGTCTAATACAATACCTATATTAGAACAGTAATCACCTTCTATAGCTATTACTTCATCTTTTTTATAATCTTTTACTTTATAATTTATATTCTTAATAATTTTTTCTATGCATTTTTCTTCAAAGTTTCTGAATAATATACATTTACTTAAAGTAAAAAATACATTATTGTTCATAAAAATAAACCTCCTTAGATTTTATAGTGGTAACATTGGTTACAGAATTATTTACATAATAGTACTATAATAAGTATAGAAAATCAATGAGGGGGAATATGAAGATGATTAGAAAAATAGTTGATATAGATAAAGAAAAATGTAATGGATGTGGATTATGTGTGTCAGCTTGTCATGAAGGAGCTATAGAACTAATAGAGGGTAAGGCAGTTTTAATTAGTGATGAATACTGTGATGGATTAGGAGATTGCCTTCCAGAATGTCCTACAGGAGCAATAAAAATAATAGAAAGAGAAGCTGCTGAATATAATGAAGAATTAGTACAAAAGAAAATGAATATGAAAGATTCATTAGAAAAAAATAATAAAGATAAAATGCCTTGTGGGTGTCCAGGAACTATGGCGAGATCTATTAAGAGACCAATAAAAAATGTTAATTTAAATATAGAAAAAGAAGATGATAAAAGTCATAGAAAAATAACTATGGGTTCAGAATTACAACAATGGCCTGTGCAAATAAAATTAATTAATACAAGAGCACCATATCTTCAAGATGCAGATTTATTAATAGCGGGAGATTGTACTGCATATGCTTATGGGGATTTCCATAATAAATTTATAAAGAACCGTATAACATTAATAGGGTGCCCGAAATTGGATGATAATGAATATTATAAAGAAAAAATAGCAGAAATATTGAAAAACAATAACATAAAAAGTATAACTGTAGCAAGAATGGAAGTGCCTTGTTGTGGTGGTATAGTAAATGCAGTCAAACAAGCTATGTTAAAGTCAGAGACTATAGTACCTTTTAATGAAGTAATAATAAGTACAGATGGAAGAATAAAATAAGGAAATTACGACCTAAAAGGGGTTATAGTATCCTTGGTTTAAAAAAGGGATATGTGGTTACAAAGGCAAATCACTTCAATAAGGGATTCTAAGTTATTTTTGTTTAAAATATATGGTTCCAAATTAAACTTAATGAACGCTCGAACAATAATTTGGAACATACATATATTTTGTCAAAATAACTTAGAATCTCTAATTTTGTTCAAATGCTTTTTACACCACATATCCCTATTTTTTAAACCAAGGAAAGCTAGTGTAACTCCTTAAAGAAAATTTCCTTTTAGCAAAAGAGGTACAAAAGGAAGATTTTACTCCACTCTGTTATGTAAAATCCACAACTATAGTATCCTTTTTATAGAGTTTAAATTTTTTATAAGTGATAAAAAAACTTTAAGCTATTTATATTTTTATAGTAAGGACTTCAAAAAATTTTCGATAGAAAATTAATGCGGTAGCATAGCAAAAGACTATATTTTTATAGCCATCTATTGACTAAAAGTATTTCTTGTTTTAATTTTCAACCTTTAAAAGTAGTTAAGTCGTAATTTCCTTAAAATGTTATTGAAGATCTTTTAAGTGCTGCACTTATTGCATTGTAAAGTATTACTGTAGCAATTGTATTTATTACACAAGCAGGCAATACAACAGTTAAAACCAAAGTTAAAAAAGGTGCAGGTAGTGAAATTAATAATAAAGCAGAACCTAAGAAAATAAATCCACTTATAAAAGTGCCTATAATTGATAATATAATCATTCTTGCTTGATTTTTTACTTTACCATCTGTAATTTTAACTAATAGAAATAATATATTTGCAGTAATTACTTTGTCTAGTAAATTAGGAATTTGTCCTCCAGGAAAAGTAGTAGTAGTTGCTGTTAAAATTCCTGATAAAATACCAATTATTACTGTGGTTTTATAATCTTTAGCAATTATTAAGGATATAAACATCATAGCTAATAAAAAATCTGGTTTCATTCCAAAAAGCAGTGGAGGTGAAATTTGATGTAATAGTAAGCCTATGGCTAAAAGTAATGAACATATTATCATTTTTTTTAGATTCATAATAAAATCTCCTTTCGAATATAAAAAATAATTTGTTTTAAAATATAAGCTCCATTTCCAATCGTATTCTTCAGTTCAAGCCATAGTTACACCTCCTTATTATACTTCTTATAAGTTTTCATTATAGAATTCATAAAATAATTTTAAGATGTTATAATTGTTATTTGATTTTTTAGATTATAGTGAAAAAAATTATTCCAATATTAAATAAAAGCTTTTATTTTTTTATAAATTAATTTTGACAAATAAAAAAATCTTCTATCCTAATATATTAGGACGAAGATTATATTCGCGGTGCCACCTAACTTATGTTTAAATTATAATTTAAACATATCTTTATTCAGGTACTAACATACCCTATCCTTTTTAACGGTAGGCTTCCGATAAATACTACTTTCTATAAAAGATTTCGCTTTATTTCTCCAAGGTCCATTCGCTAAAATTCCTATTGTTAAGATTCCACCATCCTTAACTCTCTTTAAATATTCCATTTAGTTACTCTTCCTTATCAATGAATTAGATTATTTATTTTTTAAAAGTATAACATAAGAATTTAATAAAGTAAAGTTATTAAATAGAAAAATATTATATCTCTGATTGATATATGATAATGTCCTAATATAACACATGTGATAATGTCCTAAATATAAATTTTATATTATTTATAAGTAAAGGTTGACAAAAACATATATTGTATATATTATATATATACGATATATACGATGTAAGGTAAGGTGTTTATAAATGAAGATATTAATATCTAATGCTTCAGATCAGCCTATATATGAGCAGATTATTTGTCAAATAAAAGCTGCAATAATACAAGGACAATTAGAAGAAGGTGAGATACTTCCATCTATAAGAAATTTAGCTAAGGAGGTTGGAGTAAGTGTTATAACTACCAAAAGAGCTTATGAAGAACTTGAAAAGGAAGGTTTTGTAGAGACAGTTAAAGGAAAAGGAACCTTTGTAGCTGCTCAAAATAAGGAACTTTTAAGAGAGAAAAAGATAAAAATTATAGAAGAAAAATTAAATGAAGTTGTAGAAAAAAGTAAATTATTAGGTATATCCTATGAAGAAATTCTAGAAATACTTAAAATATTATATTTTCAATAATTAGTATATCTATAGGAAAAAGGGGATATGTATGGATAAGATATTAGAAGTAAAAAATTTAAAAAAAGACTATAAAAAATTTTCGCTGGAAAATATAAATTTTAGTTTAGATAGAGGATACATTATGGGGTTTATAGGACCTAATGGTGCAGGTAAAAGTACTACCATAAAGTTAATTATGAATCTAATAAAAAAGGATGCTGGAGATATAAAAATATTTGGTATGGATAATATAACACATGAAAAAAAATAAAGGAAAAAGTAGGATTTGTATATGATGAAAATTATTTTTATGACCACGTAAATATAGAAACTATGAAAAAAATAATAGCTCCTTTTTACAAAGGATGGAGTGACAAAACTTTTAATAAATATTTAAAAACCTTTGATTTAGATCCTAAGAAAAAAATAAAAAATCTTTCTAAAGGTATGAAAATGAAGTTTTCCTTAGCTTTAGCTCTTTCCCATAATGCAGAACTTATAATAATGGATGAGCCTACAGCAGGATTAGACCCTGTATTTAGAAGGGAAATTTTAGATATATTATATGATTTAATACAGGATGAAAATAAAAGTGTATTTTTTTCAACTCATATAACTACAGATTTAGAGAAAATAGCAGATTATATAACCTTTATAAATAGAGGGAAAATGGTGTTTACAGAAAATAAGGATGAGATAATGGAAAAGTATTCTCTAGTAAAGGGTGGATTAGATTTTTTAAATGAAGAAACAAAAAAATATTTTATAGGTATAAATAAAAATTCTTTCGGTTTTGAGGGGCTAACAACTTCAGCTAATATTATAAAAGAAATAACTAAAAAAGAAGAGGTTATAATAGAAAAGGCAAGTTTAGAAGACATTATGTTTTATACAGTGAAGGGGGAATAATAGATGTTAAATTTAATAAGAAAGGATTTAATTATTACCAAATCTTACATGATAAAAGCTTTAGCTGTTTTAATATTTTATATTTTTGCTTTTAATGAAATAAATAAGCAAGTTATGTATTTAATGGGTATGTATTTAATAGTTCATGTACTTATTTCAGCTTCATTTTCTTATGGAGAAATAGCAAAAGAAGATTATATATTAAGATCTATTCCAATTAACAAAAAAGATATTGTTTTAGCTAAATATGCTTCCGTAATAGTATATTTTGTTGCATATTTAATATTAATATATTTAATTAATTTTGCAATTAATATATTAAATTTTGATAATATAATTAAGCCTATTCAAATTAGTACTATTTATTTTAGCCTAAGTGTTATATTTATTTCTGCAGCAATACAGTTGCCTATATATTTTAAATTTAGCTATAATAAATGGAGAGTTGTAAATGGTATTATATATGTGTTATTCTTTTCAATGATATTTAAGTTAAATGATAACAGCTCGTTGATTAATTATATAGGAAATAATAATTTCACTAATAATGCATTTTGGGAAATTAGTTTAATACCCATAATAGTAAGTATAATTTTATTTAGTATATCTTCTATTTTATCCATAAGAATATATGAAAAGAAATAGATTATATAATATGCTTATAATTTTAGTATATATGATTGTTCATTACAATAAGATTATTATGTATGAATAATATATTGAATTAAAAAAATAATAAAGAAGTATAATTAGATTATTTTTAGGGGAGATATATATGATTATAGGTACAGCTAAAATATATTTATATGCTAATTGGATTCATTCTTTAAAAGAAAAGAGAATGATTGTAAAAAGTGTAATTTCTAAAACAAAAAATAAATTTAATGTGTCTATAGCAGAAGTAGAGATGCAGGATATACATCAAAATATTGTTATAGGTATAGCTTGTGTAAGCAATAGTAGCAAACAAGCAGACAGTATAATACAAAATGTAGTAAATTATATAGAAGGTAATACAGAGGCTATTGTTTCAAAGGTAGAAACGGAAATTATATAAGTTATAGGTATAAACCTTTACAATAAATTTTTTTAAGTATATAATTAATATATAAAATAATATAGTATATAGATGCAGGGGTGCCGTAAAGGCTGAGAGGAAATTTTCTAACCCTTTGAACCTGATGTAACTAAGATTACCGTAGGGAGCATTATAATGTGTATAGTAAATTATATATGTTATAAAAAGCTTATCTTCGGATAGGCTTTATTTTTTTACAATTATTACGTAAATTGCAATGCATTAATATAACAAATAATTTAAAAATTTCATAAAACTAAATATTTTCTATTATAGGGAATCTTAGAGATTTTACTAATGGAGACGCTTATATTAAAAAAATTAATAGCAATTTCAACAAAAAATTCTAGGCAAAGTATTTATTCAACTCATGATGGAATTTAATTTCATTATTTAAATATTAATTGTGAGTTGGAAAAAGAGGGCGGAAGTGATTTGGATTCTAAGTGATACTAAAGTTTATATTAGAAAAATTTAAGAAAGGATGAAAATAGAAAAAGCCATGGGTTATGTTATTGATAGCTTAGAACGAACTTTTTCAGCACTTATTTTAATGTAAGATAAGTTAATAGATTTTACAGATATAATTCCTGTAACATACTTTACAGAATATATAAAAAGGAGAAGTATTATTATGAATTATACAACTCAAATGGATGCTGCTAAAAAAGGTATAATTACAAAAGAAATGGAAGTAGTAGCGAAAAAAGAAAACATGGATATAAAAGATATTATGGAATTAGTATCTAAGGGAAAAGTTGTTATACCTGCTAATAAAAATCATAAAGCATTAAGTCCAGAAGGGATAGGACAAGGGTTAAGGACTAAAATAAATGTAAACTTAGGGATATCTAAAGATTGTTGTAATATAGACATGGAATTAGAAAAAGTAAAAAAAGCTATAGATATGAAAGTAGAGGCTATAATGGATTTGAGCTGTTTTGGGAAAACAGAAGAATTTAGAAAAAAATTAATAGACATGTCACCAGCTATAATAGGAACAGTTCCTATATATGATGCAGTTGGTTTTTATGATAAGGAATTAAAAGATATTACATCAGAAGAGTTTTTGAAAGTAGCGAAAAAACATGCAGAAAATGGAGCAGATTTTTTAACAATACATGTTGGAATGAATAGAAAAACCGCAGCTACATTTAAAAAGTTCCCACGAAGAATGAATATAGTTTCAAGAGGAGGCTCTCTTTTATATGCATGGATGGAATTAAATAAAAAAGAGAATCCATTTTATGAAAGATTTGATGAACTTTTAGACATATGTGAAAAGTATGATGTGACATTAAGCTTAGGGGATGCTTGCCGTCCAGGATGTATAGAGGATTCTACAGATGCAAATCAAATAGAAGAACTTATAGTCTTAGGAGAGCTTACTAAAAGAGCTTGGGAAAGAAATGTACAAGTTATAATAGAGGGACCGGGTCATATGACTTTAGATGAAATAGAAACAAATATGAAAATAGAAAAAAAACTATGTTATGGAGCTCCTTTTTATGTTTTAGGTCCAATAGTTACAGATATAGCACCAGGTTATGATCATATAACTTCAGCTATAGGTGGTGCTATTGCTGCAACTCATGGCGCAGATTTCTTATGTTATGTAACTCCAGCAGAGCATTTAAGATTACCAAATTTAGATGATATGAAGGAAGGAATAATAGCAGCTAAGATATCAGCACATGCAGCGGATTTAGCTAAAGGAATAAAAGGTGCAAGAAATTGGGACAATGCTATGGCTAAAGCTAGAAGGGAATTAGATTGGGAAAGAATGTTTAGACTATCTATAGATGAAGAAAAAGCTAGGAGGTATAGAGAAGAATCTAATGCAAAAAATAAAGATTCTTGTACAATGTGTGGAAAAATGTGTTCAGTAAGAAATATGAATAGAGTTATAGAAGGAAAAGATTTAAATATGTTAAGAGATGATGATTAATATATAGGGGTGAATAGAATGGCAAATATAAATTTAAGTTTGCAGGTTTTGCCTGTAGTTAGTGAAGAAGATATATATCCAGTAGTAGATAAAGTTATAGAATATATAGAAAGCCTAGGAGTTAAATACGAAGTAGGAGCTATGGAAACTACAATGGAAGGTGAAATAGATGTGCTTTTGGATATAGTTAAAAAAGCTCAAGAAATATGTGTTAATGAAGGTGCTAAAAGAGTTATTTCTGTTGTAAAAATAGATTATAAACCAGAAGGTGTTACAATAGATGAAAAAACTCATAAATATAAAAAATAGATTACAATTATAAGAAGGAAAAATCATTATACATGGCGAATTTTATAATAGGTAAGGTTGGAAGGGTAAGTTATATGTACTAAAAAAACTTACTACTTCCTTGCAAAAAGTCATTAATAATGCAGATTTACCTCTTATAATAAGGGGAAGATGCAAGAGTGAAGCTAGGCAAGAAGTAAATAGGTGTTTTCGTACAAGATGCCATTTGGATTAAATGGATGCTAAATCAGATTTTAAGTTACCTTTACAACGACCACACAAATTTCAACTTTTTCTAATTTCAATAAGATAAAAAAGACCATAAAGACCATAATTTATTTTAATTTTATAGAACCTCTATTTGGAGGTTCTACTTTTTACTCTGTTATATATAATTTTATTTTTTCTATTCTGTTGTTAGACATTTTTTCTATTTTAAATATTAGGTTATTATATTGTATTTCAGAATTTGTATTATATTTTGGTATAGTTCCAGTTATATCTAGTATAAAGCCGCCTAAAGTATCAAAATTTTCTGAAGGCAATTCTAAATGAAGTTTTTCGTTTAAAGTGTCTATAGATATAGATGCATCTAATAAAAAAGTGTTTACATCTATTTTTACTATTTCTTCAGTATTATCTTCATCATACTCATCGAATATATTTCCCATAACTTCTTCTATTAGATCTTCCATAGTAACTATACCAGAGAATCCTCCATATTCGTCAATAAGAATGGAAATATAGTTTTTGCTTGTTTGCATTTCTTTGAATAAAGAATCTATAGCTTTTGTTTCTGGGATAAAATAAGGAGCTCTTAATAGATTTATTAAATCTTCTTTTTTTATATTTTGTTTATTTATGATAGAAAGAGTATCTTTTATATGCAGAATTCCTATGATATTATCTATATATTCATCATATATAGGAATTCTGGAATAACGTTCCGTTAGTATATTATTAACTATGTCTTCAGGAGGATCATTTATATCTATTGCAAATACACTAGTTCTAGGTGTCATTATTTCTTTAGCTAGAGTGTTATCAAAATCAAATATGCTATTTATCATTTCTTTTTCTGTAGAATTAAAAACACCTGTTTCTTCACCTAAGTCAATCATTTTTTTTATTTCTTCCTCTGATATTTTTTCTTCTATGTTTTTATAATCAATTCCTAAAATTTTCAACAAAAAGTTAGTAGAAGAGGTTAATATATTTACAAAGGGTAGGGATATTTTCATAAAAATAATTATTGGGTTAATTGAAAATAAGGCTATTTTTTCTGAATTATTTAATGCTAGTCTTTTTGGCAATAATTCTCCAAAGACTAATGTTAAATATGATAATAAAATAGTAGTTAAAAATAACGCTATACTGCTGCTTTTAGGAATATTTAAGCCTTTAAAAAATATATCAATATATTTTGATATACTTGTTGCAGCAGAAGCACTGGCCAAAAACCCCGCTAAAGTTATTCCCACTTGAATGGTAGCTAGAAATTTACTAGGTTCCTTTAAAAGATTTAGTAATATTTTTGCTTTTTTTATTCTTTGAGAAGAAGAATTTTCTTCTTCATTATCCTCTATTATAGTGATTAATTTATTTTTATTTAAAGAAACTATTGCCATTTCTGCAGAAGAAAAAAATGCATTTATAATTATTAAAATTAATATTAAAAATAATTCCATACCAATATTATTCATAAAATTTCACTCCTTATTATATAGTGTATCTTTTATTAAATTTTTTATAATAAGAATAATACTAAAAATAAATAAAAAATTAAATCCTATATGTTAGAAATAGGGATAAATTAGTAAAATATCTTAACTATACTTTCATTTGTTTAATATTAATAGGATAAATAATATAATGTCTAAATTGTAGTTATAAACATAACAATATATAATGAAGATAAGAATCATTTAGTTAAAATAATTATTTCCAAAGAAATAAATTTAATATTGAAAGATATAAATATTAAATTTTATATAATATTTGAAATAGCAAATAAAAGGGGGATTTAAAGTGTTTGTAATAGAAAATTGTGAATAATTAACGCAGGAGCAGAAATATGAAAATATGATTTTATTTTTAAAAGGACAATTACTTCCGGAAAAAGATATAATATCAAATCTTAGCAATGCTGCATCTATTATAATGACTTTAACAGATAATTTAAATTGGGCAGGATTTTATTTAATAAAAGATGGAGAATTTGTTTTAGGACCATTTCAGGGAATGCCAGCATTCAGTAGAATAAATATAAATAATGGAGTATTTGGTGAGGCTGTATCATCTAGAAAAATTCAAAGAGTAGATGATGTGTATAAGTTTCAAGGGCATATGGCTTGTGATAGTTCAATTAATTCTGAATTAGTAGTTCCTATAATTAAAGAAGATAAGGCTTTAGGAATATTATATTTAAATAGCATTAAATATAGAAGATTTACAGAATTAGAAAAAAATATTTTAAAAAGTTTGTACAAATACTTGTAGAGAATATGGATTGGAGTATGGATTAATGATGAGAGAGCAAATATTTAAAACTTTAGATAGATTAGTAAAAGTACCTAGTATATCAGGAACACAAAAAGAAAATTTAGCAGTAGATGAAATATATAATATATTAATGGAAATAGATTATTTCAAAAATAACAAAAATAATGTAAAAATACATAATATAGAAGGAGATATGCACAATAGATGTTTTTTAACAGCTTTATTAGAAGGAAATAAATCATCAAAGGATGTAATAATATTAACGGGACACTTAGATGTAGTGGATATAGATGAGTTTGGTATTTTTAAAAATATAGCTTTTGATTATAAAAAGTATACAGAAAAAGTATCTGAATTAGTGCTAGATCAAGATTCCAAAAAAGATTTAGATTCAGGTGATTGGATATTTGGCAGAGGTACAGCAGATATGAAATATGGACTAGCTCTTTATATAGAATTAATAAGAGAGTTATCAAAAGATAGAGATTTTAAAGGAAACATATTGTTTTTAGCAGTACCAGGAGAAGAAAGTAACTCAGAAGGAATGTTAGGAGCAATACCTTATTTATCTAAATTAAAAGAAGACGGATATAAATTTAAATCTTTATTTTTATCAGAATGTTGCATACCTAAATATGAAGGAGATAATTCTAAAAGAATATATATAGGATCAGTGGGTAAAATAATGCCAACCTTCTTTTGTGTAGGAAAAGCAACTCATGTGGGAAATCCATTTGGGGGATTAAATCCTAATTTATTAGTATCTGAAATAAATAAACTTATGGAATACAATGTAGAATTAAGTGATATATATGAAAAGGATATAACTCCGCCACCAGTTTGTTTAAAACAGTCAGATTTAAAGGAATTATATTCTGTTCAAAATCCTGTGTATGCATATTCTTATTATAATTTATTAACTATACAAAAGAATCCAGAAGAAATAATGAATAAATTAAAGGATATAGCAAACAAAGCTTTTTGTAATACTCTTGAGATAATCAAAGAAAATTATAAAAAATATAAATCAATATATGAAAGTAAACTAGAAGTAGACTTAGATATAAAACCTAAAGTTATAACTTTTGAACAGCTATATAAAGAAGTATTAAATGAAAATAAAGATTTCGAAAAACATATAGATACATTTATAGAAAAATGGAAAAAAGAAAAATTAGATAATCAAACTATAGGAATAAAAATAATAAAAGAAACTTTTGAACACTACAGATATCAAGAACCTATGATAGTAATTGCATATAATGTGCCTTATTATCCACATAGATATTTTAGTCATGAAAATCCTAAATATACTAATTTATTAGATTCCTTAGATAGTATGAGAATTTATGCAAAAGAGAAATATAATATAGATTTAGAAAAAGAAAATTTTTTTATGGGTATAAGTGATTTAAGCTATACAGGTTTAGATGAAAAGTTTGATATAGAAAGAATATGTAAAAATATGCCTGGATTAGGTCATACATATAAATTTCCAGAAAAAGAGTTGAAAAAATTTGATATACCATCTGTAATATTTGGAGGCTTCGGAAAAGATTTTCACAAATATACAGAAAGATTAAATATTTCATATTCTATGGATATAGTTCCCGATTTATATATGTATATATTAAGTAAAATGCTGAACTAAATAAATTATGACTTAACACTCTTTTTTAGAGATAATTAAAACAAGAAATATTTTTTTAGATATATCGCTATAAAAATAGAGTATTTTTATAGCGATATGTTTTTTATAAAAGTTTTTCTTGGTTAAGGGCTGTTATAATAATTTTTTTCATTATCATACACAAAATTTTTAATTTTACATAATAAAGTGTAGTATAATACAACTTATGTGTACTAATTTATATATATTTTATAATATAAATAAAGAAAGTTATAAAAGGAAAGTGCTAAGCGCTTTCCTTAAGTATTGACAAAAATATTGAGTAACAATAAAATAATCATATTGAATTAATATGAATTAAAATAGGAAATTAGGTGATAAAATGTCAAAAGGAACAGTTGCATTAGCTATGAGTGGAGGGGTGGATAGCTCAGTATCTGCTTATATATTAAAAGAAAAAGGTTATGATGTAATTGGAATTCATATGAACTTATGGACATATGATAGAAAAGAATATTGTAATAAATCTGCAGCAGAAGATGCTAGAAAGGTAGCAGAAAAATTAAATATTCCTTTTCATGTTATAAATCTAGAAGAACAATTTAGAGCTAATGTTATTGATTATTTTATAGATGAATATTTAAGTGGTAGAACTCCCAATCCTTGCGTGGCCTGTAACAAAACTATAAAATTTGAAGCTTTTTTTAATGCAGCTAAACAATTTGGTGCAGATTTTATGGCAACAGGTCATTATTGCAAAATAGAAGAGAGAAATGGGAATAAGGTTATAATTAAAGCTGAAGATGATAAAAAAGACCAAACTTATATGATGTATAATCTAAAACAATATCAATTAGATAGAACTATAATGCCTTGTGGTGAATATAAAAAAGAAAATATAAGAAAAATAGCTGAAAGTATAGGATTGGATGTTTACAATAAAAAAGATAGTCAAGAAATATGTTTTATACCAGATAATGATCATGGTAATTTTATAAAAAGAAATTGTAAAAAGAAAATTAAACAAGGAAACTTTGTGGATAAGGAAGGAAATGTAGTAGGAAAACATAAAGGAATAATATATTATACTATAGGCCAAAGAAAAGGACTAGGTATTGCTTTAGGAAAGCCTATTTATGTAATAGACATAAATCCTATTACTAATGAAGTTGTTATAGGAGATGAAGAAGATATATTCCGTACAGAATTAATAGCAAAAGATATAAACTTTATTCCTTTTGATAAATTAGAAAAACCAATGGAGCTAGAAGCTAAAGTAAGATATTCAGCTAAACCATCTAAAGCTACTGTGATACCTTTAGAAAACAACAAAGTTAAAGTAGTTTTTCAAGACAAACAAAGAGCTATAACAAAAGGACAATCAGTAGTATTTTATGATAAAGATATGTTAGTAGGTGGGGGTATAATTGAAGGTATAGTATAAATAAAGTTTTTTGATTTAAAGGAAGCTTTTATTTGATCTTATTAAATTAAAAAAATATTTATCTAATTATGTAAATGCTTTTTATTCTTAATTTGAAGAATAGTGAAGTGGCAATAAGTGGTTATTAGATAAATAAAATCAGTGATTTAATATGAAAACTTAATTTGAAATAAAAATTAAAATTTATTATTTTGAAAAGAAAAGTTACTATATAAAAAGACCTTAATAGGTCTTTTTATTATGGAGTTTATAATTTGTAGATGTGTTTTATCAAAAATATAATAAAATAATAAAGTGAAATAAAGTAAAAAATAAAATAGTAAATATGTTAAAATATTAAGGTCGCGTTTATACTTATGGAGGTGTATTATGTCTATCAAAAAACAAAGTTTTGATAATGAAAAAAAAAATTTGAATAAAACGATAAATTGGATAAATAATAAAATAATAAATTTGCAAAAAAAGGAAAAGAATATAAATAATAAAATAAATGCAATAAAAAAAGAAGTTAAGGGAGCTTATAATTATGAAGTAGAGACACTCCAAAATTCTTTACAAATGAATACAAAAAATTTAGCTGATTATAAATCATCAGTTTCTTCACCTTATTTTGCTAGAATAGATTTTAGAGAGAAATTAAAAGATACTGAGAGCTTTTATATAGGAAAAATAGGATTATTAGATGAAGAAGATAAAGAAGAAATGGTTGTAGATTGGAGAGCTCCTATAGCAGATCTTTATTATAGTGGTGTACAAGGCAAAGCATCTTACGAAGCACCTGTTGGAAATATAGAGGGAGAACTTTTGCTTAAAAGAAAATTTATTATAAAAAACCAAAAATTAATAGATGCTTTTGATGAAGGGATAAATGAGATTATATTAAATTTTGATGGAGATAATGAAGAAAATGCATTAATAGATGAATTTTTAAAAATTAATTTAGAAGAAAATAGAGGAAATAAATTAAAAGATATAGTTTCTACTATACAAAAAGAACAAAACGATATTATAAGAGCAGATATGTATAAGCCACTTATAATACAAGGTTCTGCAGGATCCGGTAAAACTACTATAGCTATTCATAGAATAGCGTACTTATTATACAAATATAAAAATAAGATTTCAGGAGAAGATGTACTAATATTAGCACCCAATAAGTTATTCTTAGATTATATATCTGAAGTTCTTCCTAATCTAGGAGTCAGTAAAGTAAAACAAAGTACTTTTAATAGATTTTCTAAAGAGATATTAAAATTTAATTATGAAATAATAGATAAAGATGAAAAGATATCTAAAATTATAGAAAATAAAAGTAATAAAGAAAACAAATTTATAACTAATAGTAATAAATTAAAAGGTTCTTTAGTTTACAAAAAAATGTTAGATAGATATATAAAATATTTAGAATTAAATGATATGTTTATAGATGATATAAAAATAGATGGTTATATATTGTTTACCTCTAGAGAAATAATAAGACTTTATAAAAATGATTTAAAACACCTCCCATTAAACAAAAGAAAAATTGAAATAAGAAGATATTTAAAGAATAAAATAGAAACAAAGATTCAAAATATATGGAATGAAATAGATAAAGAGTATGTTATAAAAATAAGAGATGTAAGAGCAAAATATAAAGGTGAAGAAGAAAGAGCAAATATTGTAAAATTGTATAAACAAAGAGATGAAAAGAAAGAAAAGATCAAATTACAAGCAGAAGAAATACTAGATGAAGCCATAGAAGAATGGCTTATTGATGATGTAATAGATTTATATAAAGATATGTACATGGATGAAGAAAACTTAAATTATGCTACATCAGGAATAATACCAGAAGCTTTGGTTGAATATATAAAAAATAAAATAGAAAAAGAAATGGAGAATAAAGAAATAGATGAAGAGGACCTAGCAGCACTTTTATATTTAAAATTAAAGATAGATGGAATAGATGATTATAAATTTGCACATATGGTTATAGATGAGGCACAAGATTATAGTCCTTTAGAATTATATGTTTTAAAGTTGATTTCAAAATCTAGAGGATATACTATAGTGGGTGATTTAGGTCAAAGTATATATTATTATAAAGGTATAGAAAACTGGGAAAATTTAATTAAAGAAGTATATGAAGAAGGGAATATATTCCATTAAAACAAAGCTATCGGTCAACAATAGAAATAGTAAATTTTGCAAATAAAGTACTAAAAAAACAAAAAAATAACTTAGAACCAGCTAAAGCAGTGTTAAGGCATGGAAAATACCCAGAGCAGATTGAATATGAAGATGAAAATGATTTTTATGAAAAATTAAATAATATCATTAAATCTATAGAAGATAAGGAAAATAAGACTATAGCAATAATTTGCAAGGATTATGAACAATGTGAAAAATTAAAAGAGTTTTTACATTCAAAAGAAGAAAAACAGTGGGAAATAGTGAATAAAAATACTGAAATATTACCTAAAAGAATAATTATAGCATCATATATAACAAAAGGATTAGAATTTGATTGTTCTATAATTTATGATTGTAGCCAAACAAATTATAAAGACAATGAATTAGATAAAAAAATTTTATATGTGATTTTAACAAGAGCACTGCATGAAGAATATATTTTTTATAAAGGTAAAATAACAAGTTTATTAATATAGAAATAGTAAAATAGTATTCTAAAATTATTATAATCAAGAAAAAGGTGATAATAATTTAACGATGTAAATCTATATTGAGTATAATACAGCATCGTTAAATTTAATTTTATAATAATATTAGAACATAGAAAAATAAAAAAGTCCGCATTTATATGCGGAGGGGAGTAATGGGTTTATGTTCGTCAGAATTTTTTGTAGTGTAATTTGTATAACAACTTTATCATATCATATAATAGAGATGTTAGTCAATAATTTAACAAATTTAAATTGTTGACTATTTTATGAATAAAATGTTATAATTTATAAAACAATTTAATATAGTTGTTCGGATGAAGGTAATGGGAGAGATACAATTGTGTACACCGAAGAAGTTAATCTTTCAGGTATTCTATTTAGAATAAAGACCGTTACTGGACGGGCCTCTGGAGAGACTCTTAAAGAGCACCGAAGGAGCAAATTTATTAATTTACTTTTATAATATTTTCAGTGATATAAGTGATATATTTATTATGAAAATGTAGTATTAAACTTTTTAAAGGTAAATTATTAAATGAAACTCTCAGGTAAAAGGACAGAGGATGAGTTACAACGTAACTAGGAGGCCTTTTTGTATTATTTTTATACATTAAGGCTTTTTTAGTTTTAGTTACTTCTTCTGCCCTTATTATTCAATTAAAAAAGGAGGAAGATGTATGGATATTTTAAATGCAGTGAAAGGCATAAACAATGTATTGTGGAATTATGTACTGATTTTTTTGTTGTGTGGAACAGGAATAATATTTACTATATCTTTAAAGTTTGTTCAAGTTTCAAAATTTAAAGCTTCATTTAAAAAAGCTTTTGGGGGAATGAGTTTAAAAGGGAAAAAAGCTGGCAGTGATGGAATGAGTTCATTTCAATCCTTAGCAACAGCAGTGGCAGCTCAAGTAGGTACTGGGAATTTAGCAGGAGCAGCCACCGCTATAGTATCAGGAGGACCTGGAGCGATTTTTTGGATGTGGATTAGTGCATTTTTAGGTATGGCAACTAT
>NZ_MRAE01000017.1 GCF_002008345.1 Clostridium tepidum | reverse complement strand
GGATTATATAAAAGTATTAATTTAAATATTTTTATATTGTAATTTGTAATTAATAATATTTTTAATAAAAAGAACTCCTAAATTATTAAGAGAATATAAAAATAAACTCTTAATGACTTGTGAGTTCTTTATTTTTTATGAAATTTTCCGAATTATATTTAAATTTATAAGACTTTTTTATCTTTTATATAATTTTAATTACAGAGTAATAACGATGCTAATAAATAGAGTCCTTGGCTTTAGGGATAATCTTTATATACATTAAAGATTATTAACAGAATTCTTAGGATAGAAGTCATCAACCTCTATAAGAAATAGTTATCTACGGTACATAGTTGTTTTTTCATTTATTTTTAAATAAAATGTTATAATTAAAATTAATAATAACTACATGAAAATCATGATTAGGTTAATTTTTTGTAAAACTTAAAAAGTCTTTTATTATAGATTCTCTAATTTGTGGTATTTTAGAGAAATCCATATTATCAACATAATATTTTTCTAAATCATCATGAATACTTTTTTCAGAGTGAAGTATATCAGTAGCTTTGTTTATAAGTTTATAAAATAATTCTTTAGCTTCATTTATTTCATTTCTATTGGAATTTAAAATAGATAAATCTAATAAATTATCCATATAAATTTGTTCACCATCTAAAAATTGTTTATTAATTTCATTAGAAGTTACAATTGCAGAATTAATTTCTGGAATTACAATGTGTTCTAGTAGATTAGGAATTAAAGGATTATGGTAATATTCAACACATAAACCTCTATTAATAGCTTCATTACTTATATTATTTAATATTTCTATTTTACCAGTGCCTGGAGCTCCATTTAAAACATATATATTTTTCATACCAATATATATGCTATCTGTGTGAGTTACTATTCCTTCAGGAGTAATAGCACTAATAAATAGGTGTCTTTTTTTACCTATAGAATCATTATATATATTTTCCTTAAATAGATTAGTTTTTATTTCTTTTTCTAGTTTATATAGGTTGTCATGATTTTTAGCATTACAGTTTAAGATGCTCCAATCTTCATGTATAGTTTTAGCTGCATTTAAGTATCTATATGCTCTTTTAAAAGTTTCGCTTATTTTATTACTTACCTTTATTATTTCATTTTTATGTTTTTTTAGTTTATTTTCATCTAATAAATCACCTAAGTTCACTATTTTATCTATAGCACCAGGAACTTTAGGATCTAACATATGTGGAGCAGTTCCATCTACCATAGCTATTTTTAATTCTTTTATATTTATAGAATCTAAAGAGTTACTATCTGAAGAACAATGAAAAAAATCTACAGTATAGTTGTTTTTTATAAAATAATCGGCAATACTTTTCATTAGTGAAGATTTTCCGGTACCAGGACCACCTTTCAAATATATGATTCTATTAGCATCATTAATATCTATTATATTATTAAAGAGAGAGTAAAAACCTTCAGCTGTATTACTACCAGCAAAGAAGTGTTTTGATGGATTTTTCAAAAAAATCAACTCCTTAATTAAAATCACTATATATAATATGCACAAAACATAATTTTGTATACTAATAAGGTTTTAACTTAATAAAAATCTCTATCTATAGTTATAATTGTATTATATTTAGGATGTAACTTTTTTATGGAATTGTCTATATCTTTTTTTAGTTTATCCTCCAATTTTGGAGTAAGATTAAAAGAATGATCTATTACTATATCAAATATTAAATTTTTATAGTCATTTTCTCCAACGATTCTAAAATCATGCATAGATTTTATTATAGGAAATTCATCTAAAATTTTAGCTACTTCATTACGGGTATAAGCAATTTCTTTATTATCTAGATTAATAGGATCCATATGAATTACTAGTAGAATATCTAACTCTTTAGATATTTCGCTTTCAGCTTTATCTATAACTTCATGAATTTTAACAATAGATTCATTAGAAGGAACTTCTGCATGGATAGATGCTATACATCTTCCCGGTCCATAATTATGGACTATTAGATCATGAACTCCCATTATTAAATCATAACTCATGACTTTTTCTATTATTTCAGATACTAGCTTTTCATCTGGAGCTTCACCTAATAAAGGATCTAAAGTTTCTTTTATAAGTGAAATGCCAGAATACAATATAAATAGAGATACTAGTATTCCAAAATACCCATCTATAGGGAAGGATATCCATTTTGCTAATAGTAGTGATAAAGCAACAGAAGAAGAGGTTATAACATCACTTAGTGCATCTAAAGAAGAGGCTTTAAGTGCACCAGAGTTAATAGTATTTCCTATATATTTATTAAAACCGCTTAACCATAGTTTTACAATAATAGAAAATAATATTAATAAAAATGGTATCCATTGAAAATTAACTGCAGAGGGATTTATTATTTTATTAAAAGAAGATTTTATAAATTCGAATCCAACTAAAAGAACCATAAAAGACACAACTAAACCAGAGATGTATTCAATTCTACCATGTCCGAAAGGATGTTTTTTATCTGCAGGTTTAGAGGCTAGTTTAAAGCCTAAAAATGTTATTATAGATGATGCTGCATCAGATAAATTGTTGAAAGCATCTGCTGTAACTGCAATACTATTGGATATTAAACCTACAGAAATTTTAACTATGAATAAAAATATATTTGCTAAGATACCAACTACACTAGCTAAGTATCCATAAGAATCTCTAACTTGTTTATTATCGGTATTTTTATAATTCTTTACAAATTTAATTACTAAAAATTTAGATATCATAATAGCACCTACTTTCAATTTAATATAAAATGTATTATAACATATTTTTTAGTAAGATTTTCTATATTAAAATATTTTATAGCATATAATATATTAAAATACTCTGATATAATGAATTTATAAAATATTATAAAAAGTAGGTGTTTTATATGGATAAAATAGAAGTATGTAATGAATTAATAGATTTTATATATGATAGTCCATCGCCATATCATGTAGTACATAATTTAAAAAATGAATTAACAAAAGAGGGTTTTAAGGAAATTAAAGAAAGTGAAGCTTGGAATTTAAAAAAGGGTGGCAAATATTTTACCACTAAAAATGATTCTGCAATAATAGCATTTTCCATTGGAGATGATGAAATAGAGAATTCAGGTTTCAAAATAGTAGCTTCCCATACAGATTCACCAACTTTTAAAGTAAAACCTGCTCCAGAAATCTTTGCAGAAGGAAACTATATTAAACTTAATACGGAAGTATATGGTGGTCCAATATTAAATACTTGGATGGATAGACCTTTATCTTTAGCAGGAAGAGTAGTTTTAAAAGGAAAAAATCCATTAAATCCTATAGTGAAACTTATAAATATAAAAAGACCAATACTTATAATTCCTAATTTAGCTATTCATATGAATAGAAACGTAAATAAGGGTGTAGAGCTAAATAAACAAAAAGATATGTTACCTATAATATCAATGGTTAATAATAAATTAGAAAAAGAAAATTATATGGTTAATATAATATGTAAGGAATTAGATGTTAATATAGATGATATATTAGACTTTGAATTATTTTTATATGAATTTGAAAAGGGATGCTTAATTGGAGATAAGAATCAATTTATATCTATAGGTAAATTAGATGATTTATCTATGGTTCATGCCACGCTTAAAGCATTGATTTCTTCTACTGATAATAGATCTACCAAAGTTATGGTATGTTTTGATAATGAAGAAGTAGGAAGTGCAACAAAACAAGGTGCTGATTCACCATTTTTATCTCAAATTTTAGAAAGAATAACTTTATGTTTAAATAAAAACAGGGAAGAATATTTTAGAGCTCTATCAAAATCATTTATGATATCTTGTGATTCAGCTCATGCTATACATCCAAATGTAGGTGAAAAATCAGATCCTACTAACAAAGTTATTATGAATAATGGGCCTGTTATAAAAATTAGTGCTAGTCAAAGCTATACTTCAGATGCTTATTCATCTTCTATATATGAAGAAATATGTAATAGTGCTAAAATTCCAGTACAAAAGTTTGTAAATAGGTCTGATAAAAGAGGTGGATCTACTATAGGACCTATATCTGGAACGCATATAAATATACCATCAGTAGATATAGGAACTGCACTACTTGCTATGCATTCTATTAGAGAACTAGGTGGAGTAGAAGATCAGGTTTATGCTATAAAATCTTTTATAGAATTTTTTAATATTTAAATAAAAGGTATTGATTTATTTCATAATTCATGTTAAACTAGTAAAAATTTAATTAAATTTAAGCTACTTATGGAGAGGTGCCGTAATTAATAGTATTTATTCTTAGTTGGCAGACTGTGAGGAATAAAAAAAGGAATTATGGCCGAAGGAAAAAGCTTGGCAAAGGTTTTTCCTGGCTTTGCACATAATATGTGTAAGGCTGTCACTTGAAAAAGTGGAGAGCTGCATAGGTACACGTAAGTTGCAAACTAATTGTTTATATTATTTGAATAATGCAGCAAAGGTGTTCCTTTGTTGCATTATTTTTTTATAAAATGATATGGTTATTAAATTTTAAATTGAAATATTTTATTTATAAATAAGGGGGATCTATATGGGAATAATTGTTCAAAAATATGGAGGGACTTCTGTAGAAACAGTAGAAAAAATAAAAAATATAGCAAAGTCTATTGTAAACAGGAAAAAAGAAGGAAATGATATAGTAGTTGTTGTTTCTGCTATGGGACACACTACAGATAATCTCATAAAATTGGCTAAAGATATAAGTAATGTACCAGATAAAAGGGAGTTAGACGCATTAATTTCTACAGGGGAGATGGTATCAGCATCACTTTTATCTATGGCAATTAAGGAATTAGGAGAAAGTGCTATAAGTTATACTGCATACCAAATAAATATAAGTACTAATGGGCAATATGGAAAATCTTTAATAAATGATATAGATAAAGAAAAGATAGATAAAAGTTTAAAAGAAGGAAAGATTGTTGTTGTTGCAGGATTTCAGGGAATAAATTGTGATGGTAATATAACAACTTTAGGAAGAGGCGGTTCTGATACTTCAGCAGTGGCAATAGCAGCAAAACTAGATAATGCTATATGTGAAATATATACAGATGTAGATGGAATATATAGTGTAGATCCGAGAATGTATAATAAAGCTAAAAAATTAGATTATATAGATTATGAAGAAATGCTGGAGCTATCTAGTTTAGGAGCACAGATTATGCATTCAAGATCTATAGAATTAGCTGAGAAATACAATATACCCATTTATGTAGGATTAAGCAATAGTAAGGTTAAGGGAACAGTTATTAGGGGGATGAATAATATGAATATGGAAATGAAATCAGTAACAGGACTCGCAACTAGTGACGAGGATGTTGCAATAACAATTGAAGACATAAAAGATAGCACAAATATAATAGCAGATATATTTAGTAAATTAGCTGAAAAGAGAATAAATGTAGACATGATAAGCCAAACAGCGCCTATAAATAGTAAAATAAGTTTATCTTTTACTATAACAAAAGAAGATTTACAAGATGGTATGAAAATAATAAATAATTATGCATCAAAGGATAGAATAAGAATTGATGAAAACTTAACTAAATTTTCTATAGTAGGATTGGGAATGAAAAACACATCTGGTGTAGCAGCTAAAATGTTAAAAATTTTTAGTGATAATAATATAAAAGTAAAAATGATAACAACTTCAGAAATAAGAATTACTTGTGCAATAAATATAGAAGATAAAATAAAAGCTATAAATTTAGTGGCAAAAGAATTTAATTTATAAGTAGGATGTGGGAGTATGAAACTATTTGGAAGTATGAATGTAAGGAACAATAATTTATATATAGGTGAAATAAATACTTTAGTTTTAGCTGAAAAATTTGGGACACCTTTATATGTAATGGATGAAACTCTTATAAGAGATAATTGTAGAAGATATATAACTTCATTTAGCAAAGGAAAAAATAAAGTAGCTTATGCAGGAAAAGCTTTTCTTACTAAAGCTATGTGTAATTTGGTAAAGGAAGAAGGGCTTTTTTTAGATGTAGTATCAGGAGGAGAAATATTTACAGCTTATAAAAGTGGATTCCCTATGGAAAAGATATATTTTCATGGTAATAATAAAACTATAGAAGAAATAGAAATGGCCATAGATTTAGGTATTGGAACTTTTGTAGTAGACAATTTTCAGGAGTTAGATGTGATAAATACTGTCTGTAAAAATAAGAGTATAAAACAAAGGATAATTTTAAGAATAATTCCGGGTATTGAAGCTCACACTCATGAGTATATTAAAACTGGTCAAATAGATTCTAAGTTTGGATTTACATTAATAGATAATTGTGCTATTAAAGCAGTAGAAAAAGCTTGTAAATTGGGAAATTTAGAATTTGTAGGATTCCATTGCCATATAGGTTCTCAGATATTTGAAACAAAACCTTATGAAGAAGAAATAGAAATAATGCTTAAATTAGTAAAGATAGTTAATGAAAAGTTAAATATAGAAATAGAAGAATTAGATTTAGGTGGAGGATTTGGGATATATTACAAAGAAGGAGATGAACCTAAGGAAATAGAAGAGTTTTGCAAAATTATATTAAATAAAGTAGAAAATTATTCAAAGGAAATAGGAATTAAGAAACCTATTTTAGTAATAGAACCAGGTAGATCTATAGTAGGAAATTCAGGGATTACATTATATTCTATAGGTTCTATTAAAGAAATTCCTAATGTAGCTAAATATGTAGCTGTAAATGGAGGAATGACAGATAATATAAGACCTGCATTGTATAAATCAGAGTATGAATGCGTAGTGTGTAATAAAGTTTTAGATGATTTGGTAGAAAAGGTAAAGATAGTGGGAAAATGTTGTGAATCAGGTGATGTACTTATAAACAACGCAAAGTTACCAGTAGTAGAAACTAATGATTTGCTTGCAATATTAAATACAGGGGCTTATGGGTATTCCATGGCTAGTAATTATAATAAAGCTTTATTACCATCTGTAGTTTTTGTTAATAATGATAAAGTAAAATTAGTTTGTAGAAGACAAAGTTATGAAAACTTAATACAAAATGAAGTATAAAGTAATCACAAAACAGGGGAGTTATTAAAATAGATATTTTTTAGTATGGATAAATAAAAATCTTATTAAGTCAAATTTTGATTGACTTAATAAGATTTTTATTTTAATTAATTATGTGTAATTTAAAATATTAGGATTATAAAGGCTGTAATTAATTATAGTTTATGGTTTAGTTTTAACTGTAATATTTTTATATTAATTGGAAATACTAAATTAGACACACTTTTGATAAGGAAAGGATGAGTTATTATGACAGTATTTATACCAATTTTTATAAGTTTGGTTGTAATAATGATTTTAATATATTTAATATATAAGAATAGAGACAATAAAGAGAGTTTAATAGACGATATAAATAATATATTTTTTAGTGAAAATAAACAAAATTTAGAACAATTTGCAGAAGACATTTCAGAATTTCATAGTATATTGTCTAATAGAAAATGTAGAAAGTTAGTTTTAGAAAGTTTAGATAAAAGCTATGAGAGAATAATGAAAAATTATAAATACATAGTATCTTTAGATGAAGATATAAATATGACTGTACCTGCTGGAGAATGGCTATTAGACAATATATATCTTATAGAAAAAGAGTATAAAGATATAAAAAAAAATATGCCATCTTCTTATTATGTAAAATTACCTGTTATAAATAAAGGTATAATGAAATGTTATCCTAGAGTGTACCATTTAGCTTTAGCTATAATACACAATTTTCATGGAAACATGAATAAGGAGTTTATAATAAAATTTATAAATGAATATCAAAAAAATAATATATTGACTAGTTCTGAAATATGGGCTTTACCTTTAATGTTAAGGATAGCTTTAATACAAAAGATAGCTATAATAACAGAAGAAATAACATATATGCAAAGAGAGAGAAAAAGAGGAGAAGAATTAGCAGATAAAATAATTAAAAATTATAATGATGAAAATATAGAAAAAACTATTTATGAATTAAAGGATAAAGGAATAAATATTAGTTCTTATTTTATAGAAACATTTATAAATATAATAAATGATAGTGGAATAAAAGAAGAAAAATTAAATTTATTTATAAAAGAACAATTAGATATAAGAGAAAAAAATATAGATAATATAATAAATTTAGGATATAGAAAACAATCCAAACAACAAATAGTTATGGGGAATTGTATAAATGGACTAAGAGATATAGAAGCTATTAATTGGAAAAATATATTTCAAAATGTTAGTGTTATTGAACAAATCTTAAAGGAAGACCCTTTAGAAATTTATATTGATATGGATTTTCCATCTAAAAATTTTTATAGAAATAAAATAGAAAGACTTTCAAGAAAATTAAAACTTCCAGAAAGCTATATAGCTAAAAAAAGCATAGAATGTGCAAAGGAATTTCAATCTGAAATTGAGGAAGATAATTATAAAAGGCATGTAGGATATTATATATTAGAAGAAAAAGGAGTTAGATTACTTAAAAAAGCATTAGGTGTAAAAAGTGAAGGAAAGTATAAAATAAAAGATTTTTTAATTAGGAACAAAGTTAGATTTTATATAGCTAGCATAATACTTTTTACATTCATATTTGAATTTTTTATTATTAAATCTATAGGATACACTAATATATATGTAACATTTCTACAGTTTATAATACTTTTAATACCTAGCAGTGAAATTGTAATATCAATATTAAATTGGAGTTTAAACAATTTGACTAAGCCAGATTTTATACCTAAATTACAATTTATAAATGGTATATCTGAAGAAGCTTCAACAGTAGTTGTAATACCTACACTAATAGGAAGTAAAAAAAGAGCTAAAGAACTAGTAAAAGATATGGAAATTCATTATTTAGCTAATCAAGAAAAGAATCTTTATTTTGCTATTTTAGGAGACTTTAAAGATAGTAAAAGTGAAAAGGAAGAAAATGATGAAGAAATAATAAAAGAAATGTTAAAGGGTGTAAAAGAATTAAACAATAAGTATTCAAAAGAAAAAGAAATATTTTTCTTCTTAAATAGATATAGAAAATACAATGAAAAAGAAAAAGCTTGGATGGGTTGGGAAAGAAAGAGAGGAAAATTAGAAGAATTTAATAGGCTTATACGTGGAGATAAAAACACTACGTATAATGTTATAAGTGGAGATATAAATATTTTAAAAAAAGTTAAATACGTAATAACGTTAGATGCAGATACAAAACTTCCAAGAGATGTGGCAAAAAGATTAATAGGTGCTATGGAACATCCACTTAATAAACCTATAATAGATAGAGTGAAAAATGTAGTAATTCATGGATATGGACTTATGCAACCAAGAATTAGTATAAGTGTAGAGGATGCTAATAAAACTTTATTTTCTAAAATTTTTTCTGGTCAGGTAGGATTAGATACCTACAGTACGGCTGTATCTGATATTTATCAAGATATATTTAAAGAGGGAATATTTACAGGAAAAGGTATATATCATGTAGATACTTTTAATACTATGCTTAATGGAGAAATAAAAGAGAATTCTGTTTTAAGTCATGATTTATTAGAAGGATCTTATGTTAGGACAGCCTTAGTTACAGATATAGAATTAGTAGATGGATATCCAGCTTATTATAATTCAAGCTGCAAAAGGCTACATAGATGGGTTAGAGGAGATTGGCAACTTATACCTTGGATATTTAAAAAAACAGCTATAAACAGATTATCAAAGTGGAAAATAATAGATAATTTAAGAAGAAGTATTTTATCACCTAATATAATTATACTTATATTAATTGCTTTGCTTAGTTATTATGGTACTGATGAAATGATTATAGTAGCGTTTCTTTCAATTATAGCACCTATTTTATTTAATGTTTCTGAGGTTATTATTTTTCCAAGTAAAGGAATTGGATTGTCTGGTAGGATATATAGTGTTAAAAATGTATTAAAACAATTTTTTATGATATTTGCTTTTATACCACATAAGGCCTATCTTATGCTAGATGCAATAATAAGAACTTTATACAGACTTTGCATAAGTAAAAAAAATTTATTAGAATGGCAAACAGCAGAAGATGCAGAGAAGATGTCGAGAAAAGATATAAAAGGATATATAAAAAGTATGTGGGTGGGTAGCTTAATGGCTTTAATTATACTTTATTTGGCTATAAGAAAATCAAATGAAGTAGCTATTTTACTTGTACCTGCTTGCATAATTTGGACTATTAGCCCTTATATAGCTTTCTATGTAAGTCAAGATAAGAAAAATAAGAGATACTTAAATAAAGATAATAGAGAGTTATTAATGGATATAGCGAGAAGAACTTGGGCTTATTTTGAAGATTTTGTATGTGAAGATACTAAGTGGTTGGCACCAGATAATTATCAGGAAGAACCTTATAAGGGAGTAGCTTATAGAACATCTCCTACTAATATGGGAATGGGGATAACTTCTAATATTGTAGCTTATGACTTAGGATTTATATCATTAAAAAATCTCATAAATAGACTGGAAAATATAGTATCTAGTATGAATAAATTAGATAAATATAAAGGTCATTTTTATAATTGGTATGATATAAAAAGTGGTAAACCTCTAAATCCTAAGTATATATCTTCAGTAGATAGTGGAAACTTAATAGGATATTTATGGGTTACAGAAGAATCTTTGAAGGATATAATAAACCAACCTTTATTAGGAGAAAAAAATATTGATGGATTATTGAGTTTATTGAAGTTGGCTAATGAGGAATTAAAAGAAGAAGAAAATATAGATAATTTTTATTTTAATCTTATATTTATTTTAAAAGGAATGGAGCCAGATATTATTTTTATGAACAATATGTTTATAAAAATATTAAATAAGCAAAAAGAATTAGAGAATTTTAATATAGACATAAATAATTTTTATTGGAATAAAAAGTTATATGAATTTTTAAATGAATCTCTTAAGGAGCTTAAAGAATTGATTCCTTGGAAAGATCAAATAATAGAAAATATAGGAATATGTAAAAACATAATAGAGGATATTAGAGAATTTGCTATAAAGGTTCCTATAAAAGAGATACCATACAAAATAAAATATATTATTAAAAATTTACAGCAGATAAAAACGAAAGATAATTATGAAAGGGAATGGATTTCAGATTTTATAGAAAATTTGAATATTAGCATTGATAATATTAAAAATTTAATTCACAATGTGCATGAATTAAATTTAAAAATAGATGAATTAGCTAAAAATACAGATTTTAAACTATTATATAATCATGAAAGAAATTTATTTACTATAGGCTATAATGTTGATTCAGGAGAGATAGCAAATTCTTATTATGATTTATTAGCTTCAGAATCTAGGCAAGCAAGTTTTGTTGCTATAGCTAAAGGAGATATTCCACAAGATAACTGGATAACATTAGGTAGAGGTATAACTTATATGGGTAAAAAATTAAAAGGGTTGGCATCTTGGAGTGGAACTATGTTTGAGTACCTCATGCCTTTATTAATAATGAAAAATTATGAAGGTACTTTATTAGATCAAACATATAAATCAGTTATAAAGGGACAACAATTGTATACTAGAAATAAAAATATACCTTGGGGAATATCGGAGTCTGCATTTTATCATTTTGATGGGGACAAAAACTATCAATATATGGCTTTTGGAGTACCTGGCATAGGTATAAAAAGAGGATTATCTAAAGACTTAGTTATATCACCTTATTCAACTATTTTGGCATTACAACAAGATGTAAGTGGAAGCATTAAAAATATAAATGATTTGATAGACAATGATTTATTAGATAGATATGGATTTTATGAGGCTGTAGATTATACTAAAAATAGAATACCTAAAGGAAAGAGTAAAGCTATAATTAAATCTTTTATGGTACACCATCAAGGAATGAGTCTTATGGCTTTAGATAATACTATTAATAATAATATACTCCAAAATAGATTTCATAATAAGCCAGAAGTTAAGGCTACAGAATTGTTATTACAGGAAAGAAAAAGTAATAGGATTGTTTATAATAGAAGTATAAAAAAATATAATACAGAATTGAAAATTAACAATATAAACCAATATAGTAGAATTTATAATACGGCAAAAACTTATATACCTAGGGTAGGAGTGTTATCTAATGGTAGTTATTCTTTAATGATTTCTAATAGAGGTGGAGGATATAGTAAAAAAGAGAATACTACTATTTATAGATGGAGAGAAGATTTAACTTTTGATTCTAAGGGATTATTTCTTTATATAAAAAATATAAATTCTAATAATTATTGGAGTGCTACTTATGAGCCTTGTAAAGTTGAAGGGGATAATTATAAGACTCACTTTTCTAGTGATAAAATTATTTTTTCAAGGGAAGATGGTAACATAATAACTGAAACTCATATTACAGTTTCACAAGAAGAAGATGCAGAAATAAGAAGTATAAATTTAAAAAATAATAGTGATCATGACAGAGTGATAGAGATAACTAGCTATTGCGAAGTCACATTAGCAGATTATAATACAGATTTAGTTCATCCTAGTTTTAGTAATTTATTTGTAAAAACAGAATTTAATGAAGAGCCGTTTTGCATTTTAGCCAATAGAAGAAAAAGGAGTGAAATGAATACATCTCCTTGGGTAATACAAACTGTAGCTTTAGAAGGTGAACAAATTGGTGGATTTCAATATGAAACAAGTAGAATGGACTTCATAGGAAGAGGAAGAAATCTATATAATCCACAGGCCATGGATAATGAAACTAATCTTAAAAATTCTATAGGACCAGTATTAGATCCTATTATAAGTATAAGAGTTAGAGTAAAATTAAGAGCTAAAGAAAATTGTATGGTAGCTTATACAACTGCTTTTTGTGATTCTAAAAAAGAGGGAATAAAAATAGCAGAAAAATATAGAAATATAGATAATGTGAAAAATGCTTTTAATTTGTCATGGAGTCATAGCAATCTAGAAATGAAACGTTTAGGCATAAGATCTACCGCTGCTAATATGTATCAGTATATTTTATCTAATATATTATTTATAAATAAAAATATGAAAGAAAGAGAGGAGTATATAAAACATATAAAATCAGGCCAATCAAATCTTTGGAGCTATGGAATATCAGGAGATTATCCTATAGTTTTAGTTATTTTGGATAAAGAAAGAGGAATAGACACAATAAGACAGTTATTAACTGCTTATAGGTATTGGAAACTTAAGAATATAAATGTAGATTTAATAATAGTTAATACTAAAGAAAGTTCTTATATGCAGCCAATAGAAGATTCTATATTAAATTTAATAAATACCTTGGGGTTAATGAATAATATAAATAAAGCATCAGGGATATTTTTATTTAATAAATCTACCATAAAGGAGGAAGATTTTAATTTATTAAGAGCCATATGTAGATTGTATATAGATTGTAATAGAGGCTCTTTAGCGGAACAAATAGATATAGGTAGTAGTAAGAGAGAGAAATTAGATTTATTAGAAAAAAAAGAAATAAAATATAATGCTAAACCATATAAATTTAAAATTCCAAAATTAGAGTATTTTAATGAAATAGGTGGATTTGATATAAAAAACAATGAGTATACTATAATATTAGAAAATTATAACAATACCCCATTGCCTTGGATAAATATAATGTCTAATGGTAATTTTGGATTTCATGTATCAGAGAGTGGTTCATCATATAGTTGGTATAAAAACAGTAGAGAAAATAAATTAACTAATTGGAGTAATGATCCAATAATAGATGGAGAAAGCGAACATATTTATGTAAGGGATGAAATTACAGGAGAAATATGGAGTATTACACCTAATCCTATAAGAGACAGTGGTAAGTATATAATAAATCATGGATTTGGATATTCTAATTTTAAGCATTATGCAAATGGGATAATTGGTGAAATTACAAATTACTGTCCTATGGGTGATAATTGTAAAATATCTTTAATAAAACTTAAAAATAATACGGATATAAGAAGAAAAATATCTGTTACTTACTATGCTTCAACAGTTTTAGGTGTATCTAAACAGTTAAGCTCTCAATATATAAGTACTTATTTAGATAAAGAAAATTTTATATATTCTAGAAACCCATACAATAGTAGTTTTAAAGAAACTATAGCTTATTTAAAAATAATAGGAGGAAGAGAAGAGTCATTCACAGGTAATAGAAAGGAATTTTTAGGCATTGAAGGGTCTATAGAAAATCCTAAGGCATTAAAGTATATAAAGTTAAATGATGAAGTAGGAGCAGCTATGGATCCTTGTATGGCTGAAAATTCAAAAATAATATTGGAACCTAATGAAGAAAAAGTATTGATAGCTATATTGGGAGCAGAAGACAATATAGACGCTGTAAGGGAAAATATTAATAAATATAATAATGAAATAATTGCTTTTAAAGAATTAAATAATACTAAAAAATACTGGTTGAAAATTACTAATACTATAAAGGTAAAAACTCCTGATAAAAGTATGGATTTAATGTTAAATGGATGGCTTTTGTATCAGGTTATAGTATGTAGATTATGGTCTAGAACAGCATTTTATCAATCAGGAGGTGCATATGGATTTAGAGATCAGCTACAGGATGTAATGGCAGTGTGTTATATAAATCCAGACATAACTAAAAAGCAAATAATATATAGCTCCTCAAGACAATTTAAAGAAGGGGATGTTCAACATTGGTGGCATCCAATAGTAGAAAGTGGTATACGAACTAGATTCTCAGATGATTTATTATGGCTTCCTTATGTAACTATAGATTATATAAAAAATACAGGAGATTATAGTATTTTAGATGAAAGTATAAATTATTTAGAAGAACCACCATTAAGAGAAGGAGAAGATGAAAGATATAATGTAGCCTCTATATCTAGTGAAAAGGGAAGTATATATGAACATTGCATAAGAGCTATCAACAGAGCTTTAAAATTTGGAGAACACAATATACCATTAATGGGATCTGGTGATTGGAATGACGGAATGAGTACTGTAGGAAATAAAGGTAAGGGAGAAAGTGTTTGGCTTGGATGGTTTTTATATAGCATTTTAAAATCATTTATAGATATATGTGATTATAAAAAAGATATTGTAAATATGAATAGGTACAAGGAATATTTACAATTTATAAAAGAAAATATAGAGAAAAATGCTTGGGATGGAAGTTGGTATAGAAGAGCTTATTTTGATAATGGCATTCCTTTAGGCTCTATAGAAAATGATGAATGTATTATAGACTCTCTATCTCAATCTTGGTCGGTTATATCAGGGGCGGGAAAAGAAAGTAGAGTTAAGGAGGCAATGGCAGCTGTTGAAAAAAATCTTATTAAAAAAGATAAAGGAATAATTTCTCTTTTAACTCCAGCTTTTGATAAATCTAATTTGCAGCCAGGATATATAAAAGGATACTTACCCGGAGTTAGAGAAAATGGAGGACAATATACTCATGCAGCAATATGGGTAGTATTAGCTTTTTGTAAATTAAAAATGGAAGATAAAGCATGGAGCTTATTTAATATGATAAATCCTATAAATCACACAAAATCTTATTTTAATTGCCAAAATTATAAAGTGGAACCTTATGTTATGACTGCAGATATATATGATGTAGAGCCCCATGTAGGTAGAGGCGGTTGGAGTTGGTATACAGGAGCTGCTTCATGGATGTATAGAACAGGTATAGAAGGAATATTAGGATTAAAATTAAAGGGGAAAGATGGATTTTATATAGACCCATGTATACCTAAAGATTGGAAACAATATGAGATAATTTATAGTAGAGGAAACTGTAAATATAATATAAAAGTTATTAGAGAGAATAAAAAAGAGCTTTGGGTAGATGGTAAATTAAAAACTAATAATATTATACCAATCTTTGAGGAAGGTACACATGAAATAAAGGTTTTGATATAAAAATATATTATAAAAACCCTATTTAGTTCAATATAATTTGTAACTAAGTAGGGTTTTTTATAAATTCGTTTTATTATATCTATATTTTTTTATTAATTTCTAAAAGTTTTTAGTATATAGCATTATTTACAAAATTATTATTAATTACAATAATTTTTATTATAATATTTGTTTTTTTAGATTAAATATAGATTTTTATATTTATATATCATCTTCTCCTAATTCGTTTGAAGTATAATCGAATTCTGGCCATGCTATATTATTACATACTATAGGATCTCTTACGTTATCAGGCAATTTAGAATAAGTTTTTCCAGTGGGAGATTTAGTTTTTATTATTTTAGGTTCCTGTTCTAAAAAGTCCCTTTCTTTAGGAAGGTAAGGTTTTTTATCCATTTAAATCACTCCTTTAAAAATAATTATATAATTTATTATTCCACTAATAATAAAAATAATTATGTAAATGGAGTGTTAACTGATATTAAATAATTATGAAATATTATCTTTTTAAAAGGGAAAATATAATAAAATATAGAAGTTATTAAAAATACAATATTTAAAATAGAAGGGGGATTTTTATGGTAAAATTAAACGAAGTATACAAATGTGAAGTATGTGGTAATATGGTACAGGTTGTTCATGCTTCAGCAGGACAATTAGTATGCTGTGGTAAGCCAATGAGATTATTAGAAGAAAATACAATGGATGCAGCTTTAGAAAAGCATGTTCCAGTAATTGAAAAGACAGAGAATGGTCTAAAAGTAAAAGTTGGAGAAAAAGAACATCCGATGGAAGAAAAACATTATATAGAATGGATAGAAGTTATTACAGAAGATAAAGTTTATAAAAAATATTTAAAACCAGGAGAAAAACCAGAAGCAGAATTTAAATTAGATGAAGAAGTAGTAAAAGTTAGAGAATATTGCAATATACATGGATTATGGAAGAAATAAAACATACTAACATCGCAGTGTTTTTGTGTGTTTACAGAATTTTTAATAATATTTTAAATGATAATAAATTGAATGTAATTCTATTAAATCCACTAACTTAGAAAATGTATTGAAACATTATTTAGCGGAAGTTCTAATTAGAAATTTAAAACATTAAAATTATAATTTTATGTAAAAAGCTGTTGCACTAATTGTGGTGTGACGGCTTTATGATTTTATTAGATATATTTTATTGGTAGTTATAATAAATATTATAATTTTACATCAAATAACAAAAAATTGTATTTTCATTACAGTTTTCTACATTTTTTTATTTATCATGTCATACTTTTTATGTAAGCTAGCTTTCATAAAGTTTTAATCTATACGCGTATTCATTTTACAATAATATTAATGAGGATTATTTATGAAAAAAATTATAATTTCCACAATGATAGGAATTTCTGTAATTTGTATTATGGAAACATCCGTTTTTGCAACTTCAGTATTTTAAACTAGCAGAAATACTTCTTACCTACCAGGACGTGATAATTGGAATAGGGGGATAAAATCAGGAGGAAATGGCTATTATATGGCATATAGTTATTATTATAATCGTAGTTATAATCATATGACAATAGCATCTTTACCAGGAAGTACTAGAAGATCTTAAGTCTATGGACCTGGTTCTACAGCTTTTGTAAATAGTAGCAGTAGACCTTCTATTATCAATGGATTTGTAGGTGCTGCTGCACAAAAAAAAGGTTCTTGGAGATATGCTAAAGATACTCATAGTGGTGATTATTCAAGTTGTTAGTAAAATATATAAAATTTAATATAATTAGGAGGAGAAGCATTGAAAAAGTTTATTTCAATTTTATTATTAACAATTTCAATGTTCTCTTTTTTTATATTATATAATGATCACAAACAATCACAAATTTATAATATAAAAATGTAGAACATAATCTTAAAAATAGTTACGAAGTTATTATTCCCTCAAAAATAAATAAACTTCCTACATCTAAACAAGAAAAAGCACTATTAGATGCATAAGATGGTGAAAATATAAATTTTTATTATACACGTGTAATTACTATCAAATAGGTAAAATTGCTAGCTTTGATGGCATATCTATGGAAATACGCACATTACATAACTTACTTGGTGATGGATTGTTTTTAGATGGCCCTTGTACAGTTACAGTGCTTAGTGACAAAAATTTTAACGTCATATAAAAAAATTGCAATAGAGAAACTGCTTGGATATTCCAACTTAGATATATGGAAAAAAAGAATTTTTAAAATATTAATTATTCAACTAATAACTATGATTATTTCAATAGTTATTATGATCCTTTTTCTTTTCAAAAAATTTAATATATATCATATATTTTTTTTAAAAGACTTAACTATTAAATATATTATTTTAATAATTATTACATTTATAATAGCGTCCATACCATTTACTTATGTAAATAATATACATGCTATTTCTGCTATAAAAAATAAATATCCAGCTAAAGAAATTTTACTTTTCAATATAGTAATTAAAATTTTATTATGTATAGGATTTGTTTTTATAATAAATAAACAAGTAATAAATTATAAGGATATTAAAAAAATATTCGACGGTTCTTATAAAAGATGGGAAACTGTTTCAAATTATAGAGTTCTTAATTTTGATAATGTTAGCTTTGATAGTCCAATTTTTGATATAACTAGTTCAAGCAAAAATATAGAAATTTATAAGTATTTTAATAAAAAAGGAGCTTTATTTGCAGGTTTTGATATGTATACTGATCTAAGTTTAAAATCAAATAATAAACTTCACCTTACAAATATGAGTGCTCTAGTGAATCCAAACTATTTAAAAGAAAATGCTGTATATGATACTAACGGCAAAAAAATTTCTATATCAGAACAAAATAATAATTGGATATTGTTATTTCCCATTAAATATAAAAAATATGAAAATTCTATAAGAAAATTCCATAAAAATTGGATAAATGCAAGTGGTGTTAATCGTAAAATTCAAATAATATGGACAAAATCTAATCAAAAACTTTTTTCTTGTAATTTTATGGTAAACCCTGATTAAGGTAATTATGTAACTGATCCTATATTATTGGTTGGTACTGAAAATGGAGCTTTTCCTGGCTGGAATGCTCAATTATTTAATGTTGAAGGCAATCCTTTTAAAGTAAAAATTCCTTCATCTGAATCGGATAAAAGTTTTATAGTATCTGAATTAAACAAATATAGATATCCCATACATGACCTTAAGATAAATTATGCTAATGAAGAATTAAATTCTAAAATTAAAGATTTTAAAGATTTACTTTTATAGAGTATAACAGGTATTTTTTTACCTTTAGTTAGTATATCAATAATTATAATTCAAAATATATATAATTTTTTTTGAGCAGTTTAAAGTTCGTTTAGCAATAAGGCAACTACATGGCTACACTAAACTATCAAACTACAAAGAATTCTTTTACTTAATCCTAATCTCTTGGATAATTGTGGAAATATCTGCTTTTGTATCTAAAATAGCTATACCAAAAGTTATTTTAATTATTTCAATAATAGGATTAGTAACTGAATTCATAGCTTCATTTTTAATGTTAAGTTATACAAAAGAAAAAAATAATTGAATTTATAAAAGGAGGGGCTTAATTTTGGCTATAATAGAATTAAATAATATAACAAAAAAATACGGTAATAAAAAAGTTCTTGATAAATTCTCACTAAATATAGATAAAGAAGAAATGGTAGCGATAATGGGACCAAGCGGTTAAGGGAAAACTACTATTTTAAACATTATTGGACTCTTAGAAAAATTTGATGATGGTAACTTGGCTATAGATGGTGAATGTAATGTTAAGATAAATTCAATCAGAGCCACTAAAATCTTAAGAGAAAAAATAAGCTATTTATTTCAAAACTTTGCCTTAGTTGAGGATGAAAGTGTTTTTTTACAATCTTAATTTACCTTTAAAATATGTAAAGGGAAGTAAATCTTATAAGAAGAATTTAATAAAAAATGCTTTAGAAACTGTAGGACTAGAGAATTATGAAAAAAATAAAATATTTGAATTAAGTGGTGGAGAGCAACAACGTGTTTCTATTGCACGTTCAATATTAAAACCATGCAAAATAATATTAGCAGATGAACCTACTGGATCATTAGAGGAAGAAAATTCCTATAAAATAATAAGTCTATTAAAACTTTAAAATAAAAAAGGAAAAACAATTGTAATAGTAACACATGATAAAAATATCGCAAATGAATGTAGTAGGATTATAAATATTTAAAGCTTAATTTGTAAATTTCAACTAAGAATTTTTAAAATCTATACAATAACTTTGGTGACAAATATCGTTTATTTTTATGCAAAAAGATGTCATACTAATTTTTGTGTGATAGCTTCTATATGTTTTTTATAGATTAATAATAAATTTTAATAATAATTTTAGTAAATTTGGTTAAAATAATAAAAAATATTTTTTATTCAGTTGTTGACAATATTATATTTAAATAATGTATAATATATTATATAACAATTTTAGGTTAGTATTTTAGATATTAAACATTAATAATATAAAAAAATTACATATTAATATTTTAAGAAGGGAAAAAGTAGGTTTAAAAACAAACTTAAAGAGAGCTGTAGAGGGTGTAATTACAGTAGTTATGATTAAACTGAATGGGTCCTAGAAAACCTAAGTGAAATAATAGTAGCTCTAGGCGTAGGTTTTACGTTATAAAAACAGAATTTTATATTCGTAGAGGAGAAATTTAAAATTTCTTGAATATAGGTGGTACCGCGATAATTCGCCCTATAACTTTGATTATAGGGTTTTTTTATATATTTTTTTAATAAAATAAATGGAGGTAGAAATATGGAAGATAATAAAAAAGTTATATTTAGTGGAATTCAACCTTCTGGGAATTTAACTTTAGGTAACTATTTAGGTGCGTTGAAAAACTGGGTTAAGTTACAAGATGAGTATGATTGTTATTATTGTGTCGTGGATCTACATGCTATAACAGTAAAACAAGAACCTAAAGATTTAAGAAGAAGAACTCTAGAGGTATTAGCAATATATATAGCTTCAGGTATAGATCCTGATAAAAATACTATATTTATACAATCACATATACCAACTCATTCAGAAGCAGCATGGCTTTTAAACTGTAATACTTATGTAGGAGAATTATTTAGAATGACTCAGTATAAGGATAAGTCTCAACGCTATGGTGAATCTGTAAGTGCAGGCTTATTAACTTATCCAGTTTTAATGGCAGCTGATATATTATTATACAATACAGATTTGGTACCAGTAGGTAAAGATCAAAAACAACATTTAGAAATAACTAGAGATTTAGCTCAAAGATTTAATAATTTATATAGTCCAACTTTTAAAATGCCAGAACCATATATACCAGAAACTGGAGCAAAAATAATGGATCTTCAAGATCCAACAAAAAAAATGTCTAAATCATCAGATAATCCAAATTCATATATATTAATTATGGACTCACCAGAAGTTATAAGAAAGAAAATTAATAGATCAGTGACAGATAGTTTAGGCATAATTAAATATACAGATGATCAGCCAGGAATTAAAAACTTAATTACAATATTAAATACGATAACAGGTATGACTATAGAAGAAATAGAAAATAAGTATAAAGGACAAGGTTATTCTCAATTTAAAAAGGATGTAGCAGAAGCTATAATTTCAGAGTTAGAACCAATTCAAAATAAAGTAAATGAACTTTTAAATGACAAAGAATATTTAGAATCTATATATAAAAAAGGTGCAGAAAAAGCTTATAAAACATCCTATAAAATGCTAAGAAAAATGCAAAAGAAAATAGGATTTATACCTAGATAAGACAAATTATTATAATATTATAATTATGAATTAAGAGATGTAATTAATTAAAAAATAGGAGATTAATATCAGAGTGAATTATTATATATTAAAGCATTTTAAAATTATCTCTGATTACTAATTTCCTATTTTTAAATTTGTTAAATTATCATATTTAATATAAAAACAGTTATATTTACTTTAAAATTAATTAAAATATTTATTAGTGATTTTAATTAAATGTTTATATAAAGAATGTTATTATAAAACGAATTTTTTTATTACGTGAGCTACTCCATTTTCTTCGTTAGTCTTGGTAATGTAATTAGCTACTTTTTTTACTTGCGGATAAGCATTTCCCATAGCTACTCCTAAGCCAGCATATTCTATCATATGTATGTCATTTTCTGCATCGCCAGCACATATTACATCTTTTTTATCTATATTTAGAATATTACATAATTTTTCTATGCCGTAGCCTTTACTAGTGGATTTATTTAAAAATTCTAAATAAATAGATGCAGTTCTAACTACATTATATTTTTCTTGGAGTTCTTTTGGTATTAATTTTATTATTTCAGTTATTTTTTCTTCACTACCTACAAACATTATTTTTATTATTTTTAAATCATCAGATATATTATCAAAATTTACTATATTTAAAGGTATATTATTAAGAGTAGTTTCTATTTCACTATACACATTAAATTTAGGTGTGTAGCATCCATCAATAGTTAGGAAATGAATATCTACATTTAATTCTTTGCTTAATTTATATAATATTTTTAAATCATCTTTAGTCATATTGTTTTCATATAGAACTTTACCTGTTTTTGTTTCTTGAACTAGAGCACCATTAAAAGCGATAGCATAATCACCATTATTAATTAAATCTAATTCTTTTAAATATTTTTCAATACCTTTAAGAGGTCTTCCCGTAGCTAAAACTACTTTAGAGCCTTTGGCTATAGCAGATTTTATAGCTTCCTTATTTTCTGCAGAAATAGTTTGCTTATTATTAAGAAGAGTTCCATCCATGTCTAATGCTATTAATTTATACATATTATGACCCCCATATTAATTATAATATAAAAATATTATATCATTTTGTAATTAAAATCAACTTTATAAGTAATAATGGTATTGTTTACATTGAAATATTAAAAATTTTTTTAGAATTTTATTTATACTTTATTTAAAAAAATTAGGATATTATGAAAATGTATTTTTATTGAAAATAAATTGCGTAAATGATATAATTTAACTTGTTTTATTGAAGTATTATGAACATAATTTATACAAATACTATACATATATAATTTTGATCTAATAAGAGAGGATGTAGCTCATTAGACATCCTCTATTTTATTTCATAATAATTGTAGAATTATTTATAATATTAAACTCAAAGTTGATTTATATTAGACTTCGTATAGAAAGTATTTTAGTCAATATTTATAAAAATTATTCCTAGGTTATTTTGAAGTTTTAATGTTAATTAGCTAGAGAATAAATATTTATTGTAAAAAAGGAGAGTGATTTAATGGCTGATTTAAGAGAAAAAATAGAAACAAGAAGAACTTTTGCTATAATATCACATCCAGATGCAGGTAAAACTACTTTGACAGAAAAGCTATTATTATATGGGGGAGCTATAAGGCTTGCAGGTTCTGTAAAAGCTAGAAAGGCATCAAGACATGCCACTTCAGATTGGATGGAAATAGAAAAGCAAAGAGGAATATCAGTAACTTCATCAGTAATGCAATTTAATTATAATGGGTATTGTATAAACATATTAGATACTCCAGGACATCAGGATTTTAGTGAAGATACATATAGAACTTTAATGGCGGCGGATAGTGCGGTAATGGTTATAGATGCTGCGAAAGGTGTAGAAGAACAAACAAAGAAATTATTCCATGTATGTAGTTTAAGAGGAATTCCTATATTTACTTTTGTAAATAAAATGGATAGAGAAAGCAAAGATCCTTTTGAGCTTATGGAAGATATAGAAAATGTATTAGGAATAAAATCCTATCCAATAAACTGGCCTATAGGATCAGGTAAGGGATTTAAAGGAGTTTATGATAGAAATAAAAAGATAATTCAAGCTTTTAATGGAGGAAACCATGGTCAAACAGCAGTAGAATCTTTATCTGGAGACATAGATGATGTTGCATTTAAAAATCTTATAGGTGAGGATTTACATGAAAAGTTAAAAGAAGATATAGAACTTTTAGATATTGCAGGAGATGAATTTGATTTAGAAAAGGTAAGAGTTGGAGAACTTACACCAGTATTTTTTGGAAGTGCTTTAACTAATTTTGGAGTAGAACCATTTCTAGAAGAGTTCTTAAATTTAACACCACCACCGCTATCAAGAGAATCAGATATTGGCGAAATAGATCCATTCAGTGATAAATTTTCTGCCTTTGTATTTAAAATTCAAGCTAATATGAATCCAGCTCATAGAGATAGAATAGCATTTATGAGAATATGTTCTGGTAAGTTTAAAAAAGGAATGGAAGTTTATCATTATCAAGGTGGAAATAAAGTTAAACTTACTCAACCACAACAATTTTTAGCACAAGATAGAGAAATAGTTGATGAGGCTTATGCAGGAGATATAATTGGAGTATTCGATCCAGGTATATTTAGAATAGGAGATACTTTATCTACTCCTCAAAAAAAGTTTAGATTTGAAGGTATACCTACTTTTGCCCCAGAGTATTTTGCTAGAGTTAGAACTATAGATACTATGAAAAGAAAACAATTTATAAAAGGTATAACTCAAATATCTCAAGAAGGTGCAATACAGGTATTTAAAGAGCTTCATATAGGGATAGAAGAAATAGTAGTTGGAGTAGTAGGTGTTCTTCAGTTTGAAGTTTTAGAATATAGAATGAAAAATGAATACAATGTAGATATAAAATTAGAAAGAGTACCTTATAAATATGTAAGATGGATCGAAAAAACAGAAAAAGAAGTAGAAGAGTTAAGTATAACTAGTGATACAAAGATAGTAAAAGATTTAAAAGATAGAGATTTATTATTATTCCAAAGTGACTGGGCTATAAACTGGGCTTTAGAGCATAATAAAGGATTAGTTCTTTCAGATATAGGTAAAAACTAAAGATAAATTAATATTTCTATAATAAAAAAATGATACTTAAATTATATTTTTAAGTATCATTTTTTATTAAATTAATATAGTGAAGTAGAGTTTCCTATTAATACATTATCTAAGCATATTGTTTCTTTTGGCTTTTTATAATAAAACTTATTTAGTATATTTGTTAATAAGTTTCTTCCTTTAGCTAATATAAAATCTACTAATTTTACAGTTACAAAAGCTAATATTATTCCTCCCAATACATCTATAACCCAATGAATTTCTAAATACATTGTAGAGTATACTACAGATAAACAAAAAAATGACCATATATATTTAAATATTTTATCTTTTTCATGTAATACAACCAAAAACATAGCAAAAGCTATAGATGTATGCATTGAAGGAAAACAATTTAAAGTAACTCCAGCAGCAGCTTGTGGGCTTAAGTTCCTAGCCAGTCCATCAGGATGTCCATTTACATACCAAACTTCTTGTAAATGGAATATCAAATAAAATGGAGTTATTAAAAAAATTTGTAGTACATGAGCAGATAGAGTATAGCGAATCATTTTTCTAAAATCTTTACATAAAGCTGCTCTATACATAGGTATCAAAGCTGGTACAACGAAACCATTATTATAAACTAATCTGAAAAACCAAGTAAGAGTTTCAGTTTGAAAAATTCGTGCAAAGCCAGCATCGTTAAAAGGTATATTTTTAAATGATGGGTTAAGATCTATTACTATATCTCTATTTATTTGCCACCTTAACATTTTTCCCCAAAATTCGTACCCATGTTTATTTATGTACATTATAAAGAGTAAAAAAGGAATAGCTAGTATTAAAAAAGGTATTATTTTTACATCTCTTCTAATTTCTTTATAAGCCGTAAGAGTAGCAATGGCTAGTAACAGTAAGTAAAACTTATAATCTTCAGATAAATTAGGGATACTAATAGATCTTATAAAGAGAAATAAAGTTATAATACCTATAATTATTGAATAGTACTTGTCCAAGAAATATAAAATAGAACTTAATTTACATTTACTCATAAATAAAGATCTTTTTTTATTTTTAGCCAATGATATTCTCCTTTCATTGTTAATAAAATTAAAAAAAAATTAATGTTTCATTAATAAATTATATAATATGTAAAAAAAAATGTATATATAAAAATATTTATTTAAGCTTAATTTAATAAATACTTTATATATATGTTAAAAATTGCAGTTGAATTATAACAACTGCAAGATATAATTATTTTACTTTTTCTCTTCCAACAAATATGTCAACTATAAAAATTATTGTGGCAAGTAATAAAAGAAAATTTATAAAAGTAATACCTAATTTAAACATAAAGGATATAAGTGAAAAAATAAGGATAATTGATGTTATCCATTTTAAGATATTCATCGAGTCATCTCCTTTAGTAATAAATTTTATTTTATATATTAATATAGCTTTTCCAATAATAATAAAATTTATTTAAATAGTGTATCCCTACATTTTAAAAAAATATAAATACTTTATATACTATATATAAAGTATTTATTAAAGAGAGGGATTATAATGGAACACAAAAAAGTTATGTATAATACTAATATATTAGATATAGTACAAGTATCCATTATGGCGGCAATAATATGTGTTGTTACTTTTACTATAAAAGTCCCAACATATGCTGGATATACTCATTTAGGTGATAGCATGGTACTTTTATCAGTATTACTTTTGGGAAGAAAAAAAGGAGTTTTATCATCAGCTATAGGAATGGGAATGGCAGATATAATAAGTGGATATTTAATTTGGGTACCTTTCACTATAATAATAAAAGGATTAATGGCATTTATAGCTGGAACAATAATATGTAAAAATAAAGAGAAACAAGAAAATTTATCTATAAAATTATTAGGATTTATAATAGCGGGATTTTGGATGATAACTGCATATTATTTAGCAGGAGCTATAATAGCTAGATTTATAATGCTTGAGAGTGCAACTTTAAATCAGGCGTTATTAATAGCTTTAAAAGATATACCATCTAATATAGCTCAAGCTGTAGTTGGTATTGCAATAGCATTGCCATTAGGGAAAACATTAAAAAAATCAAATTTAATGAAAAGTATAAAATAGAGATATTATTATAATTTTTTACGAGAAATAAAATTGACTAAAGGATAATTTTGTTCTACTTCTTTTCACAAAATCTTTAATTAAGTTATTTGCAAATTTTAAAATTATGTTTAAATTCCATATATAAATGGCTAAAAAACGATAGCATAGTCCTAATTTTTATACATTGTTCGCTGAACCCTTTAAATATTAAATTAAATACATTAAAATATAAAATATAAATAGGTTTTAATGTATATAATATATTATCAGCTATAAGTATTTTAGGAGTAGTGCTATGGATGAAAAAAAATTGGCTAGTTTAATTAAAAGAAATGAAGGATTAAAATTAGACTTTAAACAAATGATAGATGTTAATACAGAGAGTGGTAAAAAAGAACTTGCAAAGGATGTTTCTGCTATTGCTAATTCTAAGGGTGGAAGAGGATATATTATTATAGGTATAGAGGATAAAACTAAAAATATAGTTGGTATAAAAAATATAGATTTTACAGAGGAACAAATTCAACAGATTATAAGTTCAAGAATAGAACCACCTGTACCAATTTCTTTAGAAATGATTGAATACTATGGGAAAAAGTTAGCTATTATTAATATATACGATAGTGATCAAAAACCTTATCAGATAAGAGAAAATGGTGTTTTTTATATAAGAAGGGGATCTACAACAGATACTATGAGAAAAGAGGAGATTATATCTTTACTTCAGGATAATTTAAGTTTAAATATTGAATTATGTTCTATAGTTAAAAGTGATGAAAAAGATATGGATATATTTTTAGTAGATAAGTATTTTAAGTCCGTAGGAGTAGCAATTAATGATGATAATAGAATAAGTATGATGGAAAAGGCATCTATAATAAATTATGATAAAGAGAGGGGAAAGTTTGTAGGCTCTTTAGGTGGATTACTTATATTTTGCAAAGAAAACAACATATTTTTATCTCATAATAGAATAAAAATAATTAATAATATAAATAAAAAATATGATAAAGTTAATATAATTCAGGGAGATTTGTTGACTATTATAGATAAATCTAGAGATATATTGATGAATATTTTGCCAAAGTCTTATCCGATAGATGCTATATGTGAAGCCATAAATAATGCTGTTCTATATAGGGATTATTCTATATTTTATGAAGAAATAGAAGTTTTAATAGATTATAAAACTATTAGTATAATAAGTCCTGGTTGCCTTTTAAGAGATAACAATATGAGTTCTTTTAATACACTAAAAAGAAATATGTGGATATATGAAAAGTTAATAACTCTAGATGATAAAAATAGATTTGTAAAATCTGGTAATGGTTTTAGAAGAATGAAAAAAGCATTTAGAGGGAGGGGAAAAGTTGTTTTTATAAATTCTTTTAAGGAAAATTGTTTTAAAGTTATGTTTCCTGGGATAAATAAATTATATAAGAAAAACAGATAAAAAACATTGAAAATGTAAAAAAATAGACTATTTTTTATTTTAAAAATATTCAAAAAATTATTGAAAAACATTGTTAATTGCTATATAATTTAAGGTAAGGAGTTCACCTAAATATTTAAAAAGGGGTGGTAAAGATGATTCAAGTTTTTTGTGATCAGAGAGGATCAGGAAAAACAAAAGCTATGATCAATATGGCCAATGAGGAGGTTAAGTTTAAAAAGGGTAATATTGTTTATATCGATGAGGATAATAGCGCTATGTTTCAGCTAGATAGTCAAATAAGGTTAATTGATAGTTCAGAGTTTAAAATTAATAATTGTGAGAGTTTTTATGGATTTTTGTGCGGCATTTTATCAAAAGATTATGATATTGAAAGCGTATATATTGATGGGCTTTTTGATATTATAACCAAGAGTGTATATGATGCGGCACAATTATTTTGCGCCTTGGAGGATATTGGGGAACAGTATAATGTTAATTTTTATATAAGTATAAATGAAGAGAAGGATATACCGGAGATTATAAAAAAATATGTAGCATAAAGGTTATAAAGTTGAAAACAATTTTTATTTTATATAAATAAAAAATAATTTTATATATTATACATTAAAGCTATTGATAAGGTAACTTTCAATAGCTTTAATTATCATAAAATAAATAATTATTTTTATGATAATATTTTATCTATATAAATCATTTTATATATGAATATTGATAAAATATAGCTTTCAATATATACTAAAAAAAAGAACTAAGATTAGGAGGAATGAAGATTGAGTAATGTATATGACATATTAAAGGAACGTGGTTACATAAAACAATTAACACATGAAGAAGAAATAAGAGAGCTTTTGGGTAAAGAAAAGATTTCTTTTTACATAGGTTTTGATCCTACAGCAGATAGTTTACATGTAGGTCACTTTCTTCAAATGATGGTCATGGCTCATATGCAAAAAGCAGGACATAGACCTATAGCACTAGTAGGTGGAGGAACAGGAATGATAGGAGATCCTACTGGAAAAACAGATATGAGAAAGATGATGACAAAGGAACAAATAGAACACAATTGTAATTGTTTTAAAAAGCAATTAGCAAAAATAATAGATTTTTCAGATGACAAAGCTATTATGGTAAATAATGCTGATTGGCTTTTAAATTTAAATTATATAGAGTTTTTAAGAGATATAGGTGTTCATTTTTCAGTAAATAAAATGCTAACAGCAGAATGTTTTAAAAGTAGATTAGAAAAAGGATTATCTTTTTTAGAATTTAATTATATGCTAATGCAAGGTTATGACTTCTTAGAATTAAATAGAAAATATAATTGCGTTATGGAATTAGGTGGAGATGATCAATGGTCTAATATATTAGCTGGTGTAGATTTAATAAGAAGAAAAGAAGGTAAAGCAGCTTATGGTATGACATTTACACTTTTAACTAATAGCGAAGGAAAGAAAATGGGTAAAACAGAAAGTGGTGCTTTATGGTTAGACCCTGAGAAAACATCACCATATGAGTTTTATCAATATTGGAGAAATGTAGCAGATGCAGATGTAGAAAAATGCTTACGATTAATAACTTTCTTACCACTGGATGAAGTTAGAAGGCTTTCAGCATTAAAAGGTGCAGAAATAAATGAAGCTAAAAAAGTATTAGCTTTTGAAGTTACTAAGCTTATACATGGAGAAGAAGAAGCACAAAAAGCAAAAATAGCCGCGGAAGCTTTATTTGGTGGAAATGCTAAAGATTTAGGTAATATGCCTACAGTTAATATAAGTAAAGATGAGCTAAATAGTCAACTAGTGGATATACTGGTTCAATGCAAAATATTCCCATCTAAGAGTGAAGCTAGAAGATTAATAAAACAAGGTGGTCTTTATCTAAATGATGAAAAAGTTACTGACATAAATTTAGTGTTAACAGAAGAACATATAACTAAAGATGGAATAATGATTAGAAGAGGCAAAAAGAATTTTAATAGAATAGTTGTAGAGTAATGGATAAAAGAGACTATATCTTAAAACAGCTTTAATTTTAAAACTGTAAATATAAATAATACATTTATAAAGCACTTTATTTTGCTAAGTAGTTCTAAATTTGACCCTGTTAAAAATTTTTTACTCGTAGAGGCGTCATGCTTGTCTTCACTACTAGCTCCTCATGTTTTATGAGGAAGTACAAAAATTTTTAATACCGTCAAATTTAGAACTACTAAAGATTATTCATATGTATATTATTTATGTTTACTATATTAAAATTAAAGCTATTTTTAGATACCCTCTTTGTGTTAAATATATATATAGTTTTAGGCATATATTTATAGATCAGTTTTCCACATTAATAATGCATCCTCGTTATTATCAGCATAATAACCTTTTCGTATGCCACTATCTTTAAATCCATATTTGTAATAAAGATTTTTAGCTGGGGTGTTGGATTCTCTAACTTCTAATGTTATACCAGTTATATTACGTTCTTTACAAATAGTTATTATTTTATTCATCAAAATATTTCCTATACCTAATTTTCTATAATTAGGATGTACTGCTATATTTGTTATATGACATTCGTCTATTATAAGCCACATTCCTGCAAATCCTAAAACTTTATCAGTTTTTTTATTTACCACAACTATGTATTTTGCAAATTTATTTTTAAGTTCTGTTTCATAAGAGTTTCTACTCCAAGGTACAGAAAAACTTAAGTTATCTATTTCCATTACATCATCCACATGCTCTATAGAAAAGGGGAGTACAATTAAATTTTTTTTATCCATGATTTTTCATCCCTATCTTTTTTTCATACTCTCTTTCAGCTTGAGATTTTCTTATATACAAAGGAGAAAAAGTATATATATCATCTTTATATCCTTCTTTTAATAAATGCAATCCAAGTTCACCTAAAGAGGAAGAACGAGCTAAGTTTAAATTAGTAGGAGCAAATTTTGCATTACTAATGTTAGATAAAATAGTATCTTTAAATTTAAAAATTCCATCACCAATAAAGGTTATAGGTTCATTTTTAGATTTTAGTATATCTAATAAATTTTCTATAGATATTACATTGTAATCCATTAATCTTTGTAATTTGTTATTTTCAAATTTGTATAGTGATGTATAAACATTTCCTCTTAAGGCATCTAACATTGGACAAATAATACCTTCTGTAAAAGCTAGATTAAAAGCTAAACTGTCTAAAGAAGATACGGAAATAAAAGGTTTTTTTGTGCCTTGGCTTAACCCTTTTACAGTTGCAGCGCCTATTCTTAATCCTGTAAAAGATCCCGGTCCTTTAGATATAACGAAACCATCTATATCAGATATATTACAATTTATGTTTTTAAGTAAAGTATCTATCATATTTATTAATATAGTAGAGTGTTGTTTTTTATAGTTAAAATTTATTTCACCATATAATTTATTTTCATCTAATACAGAACAGCTAGCGCATTCTGTAGCAGAATCTATACTTAATATTTTCATATTTTTATCTCCTTTATATAATTATATCTATTACCGTAGTAATTTATTGTTATTTTTCTATAGTTTTCTCCCATTTCAGGTAGTTTATTTATTCTTATATCCATGTGTTCTGCAGGAATAAGATCTTCTATATAATCAGACCATTCAATAATGCTTATACCTTCGCCAAATATGTATTCATCAAATCCAATAGCTTCTATTTCATCAGGATCATTTACTCTATATACATCAAAATGATATAGTTTTAATCTTCCATTATATTCATTTACTATATTGAAAGTTGGACTAGTTATATTATCATTAATGTTTAGTCCTTTAGCGATTCCTTTAGATAAGTGAGTTTTACCAGCACCTAAGTCCCCATTTAGACATAAGATATCTCCTGCATTACAATGTTTCCCTATAAAATTACCTATATCTATAGTTTTATTTATAGAGTCAACTATAAATTCCATATAATCACCTCGAAAAATGTAGTTATAATATTAAAAGAGCTTAAATATTATAACCATTAAATTTTTATATAGTTAATATGTTTTACCTCAAAATATTTATAGCACAAAGATAGATTAAAAACAACTTTAGTTATTTGGTGTTATAGCTTTTTTTAAATAGTATACAGCTTTGCTACATAGCAATCCTTCTGAAACCATTTTATCTAATATAGAAAAAGCTTTTTTAAAATCCATTCCTTTTCTATAAGGTCTATCTTCTATTAGAGCTTGATATATATCACAGACTGATATAATTCTATCTTCTTGATATAATTCTTTTTCAGTTAATCCTCTAGGATAACCCTTACCATTTAATTTTTCATGATGGTTACATGCCCAAAATCCTATATCACCAACTTCACCGAATCTATTTAGAATTATATTAGTATAGTAAGCATGAGATTTTATAATTGAAAATTCATTTCTATTTAAAGGTCCGTTTTTGTCTAAAATTTCTTTTGGTATAGCTAATTTGCCTATATCATGTAAGAGTCCAGCTATTTTTAATTTTATGCATTTAGTTTCATCATATCCTATAGCTTTACCTACTTTGTAACAAAGTTGAGCAATATTTCTAGAATGTTCAGCAGTAAAAGCACTTTTATTATCTATTATTTCTGAAAATATATAAGCTATATCCATAAATTTATATAAATCTAATTCATAATTATATATAGGACTAACTTTATCTAAAATGTATTTTAAATAACTAGTATTCTCTAAATCTAACCAAAACATATCTGTAGAAGATGCTTTTAAAAATGCTTCTACAACCTCAGAAGAAAAGATTTTATTTTTATTTTCTTTAATCCAATCTGTTATATGTATTTTTTGTGAGTAGGATGGTATATTATTGTTATATAAAAGATCTGTTAAATCTGCTAGTCTTATTATTTGACTTTGCAAGGGAATATGATCTTTTTTTATTTTTAAAGCACCACTTCCATCCCAATTTTCATGATGATATAGTATAAAATTAGATATATTATTAAAAATAGGGAAGGATTTAGTTATCTCCGAACCAGTAAGACAATGTCCTAAAATAAATTTATTACTGGAATGACTTTTAGAAAGAAAATTTGTAGCGCCTATATCATGCAATAGGGAAGAAACGTATAATTCTTCTAAATGAGTACCTTTTATATTTAAAGCTTTAGCTAGGCATAAAGAGATATAGCATGTCCTTTGAGAGTGATTTAGAAATAGATGTTTTGAGTAATCGATATTAGTAACATCTTCTATTATACTATTGCTTCCTATAGAACTCATTTCAGCTAAATCTAAGGCTATAGATATAGATCTTAAAACTTTATCCATGCTTATATACATAATAAAACTCCTCAATACTAAATTTTCTTTATTAATTTTAACATAGCTACATTAAATAATAAATATAGTTTATGTGGTGTAGTAAAGCAAATGAAGTAGTATATAAATTTGCAATAAAAAAATCTATTATGTAAAATATAATATAACGTTATTAGATAACACATATATTTCAATGTATATGTCGCAGAGGTGTATTTATGAAAAAAAATATTATTTTTATAATTGGATTTATAATATGTATAAGTTTGGTGGGTTGTTCAAAACCTAATGTTAGTGTTAATGAAGAAGAAGATATAAAAAAGGAAGTTTATTTAGATATAGCTGCTACAGATAAAAATTTATATAATATAATAAAAGAAATAGTAAAAGATAAACATTATGTTGAATATATATTTAAAAGTAGGGAGGATTTGATAAATTATAAAATAAAGGAAGATACATTAGAAAATATAAGTAATAAGGACTTGTTTTTTTATGTAGGGGCTAGTTTTGAACCGTGGATTAATGTTTTTTTATCAAAGTTAGATAAAAGTAAAGTAGGTGTGGTTAATGTATCTAGGGGTTCAAAATTAATATCTTATGAAAAAGAAGTAAAATTTGAAGACAAGTTTTTAAAGGATAATCCTTATTATTTTTTAAATTTAAATAATTACAAGATAGTTTTATCTAATATAAAAAATGCTATACAAGATAAAGATCCTAGTAATAGAGATTTTTATGAAAAAAATTTTTCAGATATGTTAAAAAGAATTAAAGATTATGAAGAAGAGTTTGCTAAAATATCAGATAAAACTGGGGAATTTATATTTATAGTTGACGAAGATAAATTAGATTATTTTATAAAATATTTAAATATAAATACAGTAAAAATAAAAAGAGATGACAAAGATAAAGTAACTAATGAAAAAGAAATAGAAGAAATATGTAAAAAGTATAAAGAAAAATGTATATTTTTATCTAGTAGTAATGATATATTAAAAAATAATGAAAAATTATTAGATAAACATAAAATAAAAACTTTATTATTAAAAATTTATGATAATGATGTTTTATATGAAGATATGATACAGTATAATATTTCATTGCTTAAAAATACTTTTAAATAAAGGGACGGTGTTTTGTATTGAAAAAAATATACTCTTATGTAATATTTATTTTATTATTTCTATTAATCATACCTGTTAGTAACGTTAAGGCAAATAATAAATATATAATTGCAGAAGGAGTAATTAAATTTAATAAAAATGTATATGTTCAGCCAGAAGAAGTAGAAAACTCTGATGTTATAAGTATAGGTGGAGATATATATGTAAGTGGAACTGTAAATGGGAATGTAATTTCTATAGGTGGAAATATATATTTAAATGGTAAAGTTTCTGGTAATGCAACGGCTATAGGTGGAAGAGTTATAAAAAGTCCAAATGGTATTGTGAGAGGAACTATAAAAGAAAAGTTTAAAGAGGTTAAAATACCTTTTATAAATATCAATGAAAATATAGGAAACATTAAATATCATTACAATAAGTTAGCATCAGCTATACTGTTATTTATATTGTGTGCTATAGTATGTAGATTAATTCCATACAATGAAATGAGAATGACAGCTGCTATAGATAATGAGCTATGGAAAAGTTTAATTTATGGATATTGTTTCATAATATTTATTTTTATGTTATTTATTATTTTATTATTTAGCATAATAGGTATTATATTTATTCCAATAGTAGCAATAGCAGTATTTGTTATTTTTATTATGGGATTTACATCTATATGCTTATATATAGGGAAAAGATTTCTAAAATCTAAAATGTCACCTACCATTTCTATAGCAGTTGGAGTAGCTTTTTATGAATTAATAAAAAGTGTGATTTTTTTAAATCTAGGGCATATTTTTAATATGTTATTTATATTTCCATTAAGTGTTGGAATACCTATAATGAGTAAGTTTGGTAGTTTTAGACCTTGGAGAATGGCAAATACTACAGATGACTGGAATGATTTTTGGAAGCATTAGAAATCAACTAAGATAAGGAGGATAAAAATTATGTTCTTCTTTGGTATATTTGGTATAAATACAAGGCAGAAAGAAATAGAGGAGTTTCAAAACTTAATTTGTAAAAAATGTGGTAATTTAAGTAGATATACTGTTATAAAGACTTATAATATTTTTCACTTTTTCTTTATACCTCTTATTAAATGGGGAGAAAAGTATTATTTGAAATCTAGATGTTGTAATACAATATATGTTATATCAAAAGAAGATTTAGATAGGATTAGAGAAGGAGAAGATATTAATAATATTTATTTAAAGGAAATATATATGGGAAATTCAAATACTAATGATATAATAATATGTAATGAATGTGGAAAAGAAGTAGATTCTTCTTTCAACTTTTGTCCACATTGTGGACAAAAGTTATAATTTTAAAAATATAATGTTATAATTTTAAAATTTTAAAATTTCAATATAAAAAATAAAATTTTATATTGACATAATTGCAAATATAATGTATTATAATATTTGTCGTTAGGTAAGTAATTAGGTTTATATTGAATATCTTAAAATCCTAGATACATTAAAATATAGGGGTATAGCTCAATTGGTAGAGTAGCGGTCTCCAAAACCGTTGGTTCCGGGTTCAAGTCCTCGTGCCCCTGCCATTTAAAAACCAGTAATCGCAAAGATTACTGGTTTTTTACATTACACATTTTAATTGGTGATTTTTAAGCATTTGGTTGTCTTAAAAGAAATATGCTTAAGAGTCACTATTTTTTATAGAAAATTTTCTGTTTTGCTCATTTCATATTTTGAATTTCAATGACAAGGGGTTTTAGTTGTTTCTAATAATAATGTGGATAATGTATATTTAAGCATGGGGATGTTAAAATATTAGATATGATAGCTGGTAAAAAACTTTCTTCTAAAGAAGTTATTACACAAATGAAAAAGTATATTTCTAATTTGCAGTAAATATCTTAATTTGCTAAAAACAGATGCTTTAAAATTAAAGTTAAAAAGGTTAAATTATTATTAAACATGTAAGTACATCTAGTGTGTTTTAATTTAAATATTTATCTGTCTACTTAATGGAGGCAGTTTATTTTTTATAGATTATTTATGTAAAGTTATTTGTGCAGTATAGCATAATATAATTAATATTGTTTTATATGTATATAAAAATTAGTAATTTTATTTTCTTTCATATATATGATAAAATTATATAGGAATTAAATCTAAATTCATATTAATAGCATTAAGCTGGAGGTCTAATAATGAAGGAAATAGATTTAGTAATTATAGGTGGAGGCCCAGCAGGAATGGCTGCTGCAATTTCAGCTAAAAATAAAGGTATTGATGATATTTTAATATTGGAAAGAGAAGATTCTTTAGGGGGTATACTTAACCAGTGTATACATACAGGTTTTGGACTGCATGTATTTAAAGAAAATCTATCTGGACCGGAATATGCCCAAAGATTAATAAATGAAATAAATAGATTAGATATAAAATATAAAATAGATACCATGGTTTTATCTATAGATAAAGATAAAAGTATTAAAGCAGTTAATCCTGAAGATGGAATGTTTAGTATAAAAGCTAAGTCTATTATATTAGCTTCAGGATGTAGAGAAAGACCTAAGGGAGCAATAAACATACCAGGAAGTAAATGTGCAGGTATATATACAGCAGGTTCCATACAAAAGTTTATAAATATAGAAGGATGTATGCCTGGCAAAGAGGTTGTTATATTAGGCTCTGGAGATGTGGCTTTAGTAATGGCAAGAAGAATGGCTTTAGAGGGAGCGAAAGTAAAAGCTGTAGTTGAGATTAGGTCTTATTGCTATGGAACGGAAAATAATGTAGTGAATTGTTTAGACGAATTTGACATACCGCTTAAGTTAGGTCACACTGTTGTAAATATAAAAGGAAAAGATAGGGTGGAAGGAGTTACTATAGCAAGAGTAAATGAAGATATGATTCCAATACCAGGTACAGAAATGTATATACCTTGTGATACTTTAATGTTATCTGTAGAACTTAGAGGAGATAGTGAAATTATAAGAAAAACGGGTATAGAATTAAATAAATCTACTTGGGGTCCTAAAGTTGGAGAGAGTTTTCAAACTATAGTAGAAGGTATATTCGCTTGCGGTAATGTTCTACATATATACGATACTGCAGATAATGTAACGAAAGAAGGTTATAGAGTAGGAGAAAGTGCTTCTGAATATATTAAAGGGAAAAATTTTTTAGAAGGTGAAAGAGTAGAATTATGGGCAGAAAAAGGTATAAAATATTTGTTGCCTAATTTTATAAATTTACATAATTTAAAAGACGATGTACAGTTAAAGTTAAAATTTGATAAATTATATGAAAATCAAAACATTTATATTTATTATGATGAAATTAAAGAAAATTTGAGTTTGAATGAAAATATAAAACCAGGAGATATTATTAACATAAAAATATCTAAAGATAAATTATTAAGTTATAAAGATTTAAAAAAGATAACTATAGGGATAAGCTAAAATAGCCTTAATTTTAAAACCGTAAATATAAATAATACATTTATAAAGTAGTTCATTTTGCTAATAAGTTCTAAATTTGACTTCGTTAAAAATTTTTTACCCAGTAGAGGTATCATCCATGGCTTCACTATTGGCTCCTCATGTCCTGTGAGGATTTACAAAAATTTATAATTCCGTCAAATTAAAAATTAGTAAATCTCATTTATATGTTTATTATATGTATTATTTATATTTACTATATTAAAATTAAGGCTATTTTTATTTTGTGATAGCATTTTTTATGTAGTGTATTAAAATTTATATTTTTTTAATAGAATTTTATAGAGGGATTTGCTTTTAGATAAATCTAACTACATACCCTGTTAAAATAATTTTGTTAGGCATTTTTTACATATTATTACTGTTTGTTTGTTTGCTGTTACAATGTCATTTTTATTTATAGATTTACCACATATTTCACATATAATTTGATTTTTTGCTGATGATATGGATTTATTTTTGTTTTCATTAAAGTTGATTTTTTTATTTGGAGGAGGAGAATAATTTATTGGTTCATCTATATTTTCTTTTTTTATAATGTTATATTCCATTTTAAAAATACTTTCTGGATATAATTCTAATTCAAATCGTGGAAATTCCTTATCATAAAATTCTTCTATTATTAATCTTCTTATTTGGGCATCATTTATTATAATACCACTTTTTTCTATTCCATCAAATATACTTTTAGTTATGTTATTAGTATCAGGATGTCTTTTTTTGCTTTTATAATAGACTTTTAATACTGCAATTAATGATTCTTCCAATACTGTATTAGGATTTTGTAGTCTTGCCTCATAAGCTATTTTTTCTTCATATACTGCGTATCTATCGTGATATTTACCAGAGTTTAAAGGCATTATAGCTCGTCCTTGTAAATTAAATAATTTGAAATTAGATTTAGATATAGGTGATCCTTCAACTATTACTTTAGCGTATTTTTTCATATATAATCTCCTTTACTATTCTGTATTTTATTATAACATATTTAATTTTAAAATCAGATTTGAGAAATTGCATTTTATTTTGATTGAAATTTTAAAAATTTTATGTCAAAACTATATTTGAATATATAAATTCAATAAAGTATAATGTAATTTAGATTTATCTCATGCCTATCCGCTTTAATATTTCCATATTATTTAAGGCAAAATTAAAGATCGGTTATGTACATGAATTATGATTTTTACTAATAGTGTTATGACTTCTAAAGGGGTAAAATTCTTAAGAATTGTATTAATAATTTTTAGATGGAGTAAAAATTCTTTCTTAAGTCAAGATTCTATTTATTAAGAATAATAAATTATTGGATTAATATATATTTAATTACATAAAAAGGAGTAGAAAATATGAAACAAAATATAAATATTTTAGCTATAGAAAGTAGTTGTGATGAAACTTCAGCAGCAGTAGTTGTTAATGGCAGAGAAGTTTTATCTAATATAATAGCATCACAAATAAGCACCCATGAAAAGTTTGGGGGTGTAGTACCGGAAGTTGCTTCTAGAAAGCATATAGAGGTTATAAGTACAGTAGTACAAGAAGCTTTAGATAAGGCAAATTTTACTTTAGATGATATAGATGCTATAGGAGTAACCTATGGACCAGGGTTAGTAGGTGCATTACTTGTAGGATTACAATATGCAAAAGGATTGGCTTTTTCAACAGGGAAACCACTTATAGGGGTAAATCATATAGAGGGTCATATAAGTGCCAATTTTATAGAATATAAAGATTTAAAACCACCTTTTATGTGCTTAGTAGTATCAGGAGGACATACTTTTATAGTTTATATGAAAGATTATGGTGAATTTGAAGTATTAGGTGAAACTAGAGATGATGCGGCAGGAGAAGCTTTTGATAAGGTAGCTAGAGCTATAGGGTTAGGATATCCAGGAGGCCCTAAAATAGATAAAATATCAAAAGAAGGAAATAAAGATGCTATAAAATTTCCAAGAGCAAATTTTCATGATAATACTTTAGATTTTTCTTTTAGTGGAATAAAATCATCAGTATTAAACTATTTAAATAAAAAGGAAATGAAAGAAGAAAAAATAAATAGGGCAGATGTGGCAGCATCTTTCCAAAAATCTGTAGTAGATGTGCTTGTAGATAATGCCATAAAAGCTTGCAAAAATAAGAATGTAGATAAAATAGCAGTAGCAGGGGGGGTAGCAGCTAATTCCTGTTTAAGAGAGACTTTAGTAAGAGAGTGTAAAAATAGAGGAATAGAAGTGTTAATACCACCATTTATATTATGTACAGATAATGCAGCTATGATAGGAAGTGCAGCTTATTTTGAATATATTAAAGGAAGAAGAACTTCTTTAGATATAAATGCTGTACCAAATTTGAAGCTTGGAGAAAGATAGAAACTATTAAACTTTCAATATAAGTAAGAGATTATATACTAATAAAGACTTTATTTTATAAATAAATAATAGCGTAGAATAAAAATCTACTATTATTTGTTTGTAAATGGAGTCTTTTTTTAATATATTAAATTTAAAACATTAATATTGTAGTATTAGTTATATTAAAAAATAATTAATAATAAGTTTAAAAAAATGAAAAAATATTATTATAACATTGAAAAATATGATAAATTATAATATTATTATATTAGTTATATATCTGTATTATACTAAATTAAAAAATATTTTAGAATTTTTATAAAGAATAATAGAGCAAAACATTAAATGAAAGAAAAATAAAAAAAATATGCAATTGAAAAAATTTTATAAATTATATATAATGTAAAAGTATATCTATGATTCAGAAAGTAATGTAATTAAAAATAAGACACAATATTTATAAAAAGGGGGATAATAATGAATAAGTTTAAAAGAGTATTGGTGGCAAATAGAGGGGAAATTGCAATAAGAATATTTAGAGCATGTCATGAATTAGGAATTAGAACTGTTGCAATATATTCTGAGGAAGACAAGTTTTCATTATTTAGAACAAAAGCAGATGAAGCATATCTTATAGGAAAAAATAAAGGACCTATAGATGCTTATTTGAATATCGAAGAAATAATACAATTAGCTCTAAAAAAAGGGGTAGATGCGATACATCCAGGTTATGGGTTTTTAGCAGAAAACTCTGAATTTGCAAGAAAATGTAGGGATGCAGGAATAGAGTTTATAGGTCCTACTGCAGAGATGATGGAAAAGTTAGGAGATAAGATAAAGTCTAAGATAGTTGCAGAAAAAGCAGAAGTACCTACTATACCTGGAGTTCAAAAACCAATTAAATCAGAGAAAGAAGCTTTAGAATTTGCAAGATATTGTGGATATCCAATAATGCTTAAAGCAGCTGCTGGTGGCGGTGGAAGAGGTATGAGAATAGTTAGAGGAGAGGAAGAATTAATATCTTCCTTTAAAAGTGCAAAAAATGAAGCCAAAAAAGCTTTTGGTATAGATGATATATTTATAGAAAAATATTTAGAAAATCCTAAGCATATAGAAGTTCAAGTTTTAGGTGATAAACATGGAAATATAGTACATTTATATGAAAGGGATTGTTCTATACAAAGAAGACATCAAAAAGTTATAGAATTTACACCAGCTTTTGCCCTGTCAAAAGAAAAGAGAGAAGAAATATGTAATGATGCTTTAAAAATAGCTAAAACTGTAGGATATAGAAGTGCGGGGACATTAGAATTTTTAGTAGACACTTCAGGAAATCATTATTTTATAGAAATGAATCCGAGAATACAAGTAGAACACACTGTTACAGAGATGATTACAGGCATTGATATTGTTCAAAGTCAAATTTTGATAGCAGAAGGATATAGATTAGATTCAGAAGAAATAGGAATAAAATCTCAAGAAGATATACAAACAAGAGGATATGCTATTCAGTGCAGAGTAACTACAGAAGATCCGTCTAATAATTTTGCACCAGATACAGGAAAAATAGAGGATTATAGAACAGGTTCAGGATTTGGTATTAGATTGGATGGAGGTAATGGTTTTACAGGTTCTGTTATAAGTCCATACTATGATAGTTTATTAGTTAAAACTACATCTTGGTCTAGAACATTTGATGATGCTATAAGAAAGTCTATAAGGGCTATAAAAGAGTTTAAAATAGATGGTGTTAAAACTAATATAGGATTTTTAATAAATGTTTTAAATCATGAACAATTTAGAAAAGGGCAATGTGATACTAATTTTATAGAAAAAAATCCAGAATTATTTGAGATAACATCAAAAACTGATGATGAAATTAGAATATTAAAATTTATAGGAGAAAAAGTAGTAAATGAAACTCATGGCATAAAGAAAGATTTTGATGTACCTAAAATACCTATAGTAGATGAAGGATTGAACTTAAAAGGAACTAAACAAATATTAGATGAAAAAGGATCAGAAGGATTAGTTAAGTGGATAAAGAATCAAGATAAGCTTCTTTTAACAGATACAACTATGAGAGATGCTCATCAATCTTTGATGGCTACAAGAATGAGAAGTATAGATATGTTTAAAATAGCTAAAGCTCAAGCATTTCTTGGAAAAGATTTGTTTTCTATGGAAATGTGGGGAGGAGCAACTTTTGATGTAGCTTATAGATTTTTAAAAGAATCTCCTTGGACTAGGTTAGAAGAGTTAAGAAAATCAATACCAAATATATTATTTCAAATGTTAATAAGAGGAGCCAATGCAGTTGGGTACAAAAATTATCCAGATAATGTTATAAGAAAATTTATAAAACAATCTGCGGACTCAGGTATAGATGTGTTTAGAATATTTGATTCATTAAACTGGCTAAAGGGAATGGAAGTAGCTACAGATGAAGTGCTAAAACAAAATAAGATAGCAGAAACTTGTATGTGTTATACAGGAGATATATTAGAAGAATATAGAGATAAATATAGCTTGCAATATTATGTGAATTTGGCAAAGGAAATAGAAAAGACAGGTGCACATATACTTGGAATAAAAGATATGTCAGCTTTATTAAAGCCATATGCTGCAGTTAAGCTTATAAAGGCATTAAAAAATGAAATATCAATTCCTATACATCTTCATACACATGACACTACTGGTAATGGTGTTGCTACAGTACTTATGGCTGCTCATGCGGGTGTTGATATTGTAGATACTGCTTTCAATAGTATGTCAGGGCTTACTAGTCAACCAGCTTTAAATTCTGTAGTGGCAGCTTTGGAAAATACTGATAGAGATACAGGATTAAACTTAACAGATATGCAACAATTATCAGATTATTGGAGTGCAGTAAGGCCAGTGTATAGTCAATTTGAATCAGGCTTAAAATCAGGTTCAGCGGAAATATATAAATATGAAATACCTGGAGGACAATATTCTAATTTAAAACCACAGGTAGAAAGCTTTGGATTAGGTCATAAATTTGAAGAAGTAAAAGAAATGTATAAGAAAGTTAATGAAATGCTTGGTGATATTATAAAAGTTACACCATCATCAAAGGTAGTTGGAGATTTAGCTATATTTATGGTTAAAAATGACCTAACACCTGAAAATATATATGAAAAAGCTGAAAAGATGGCTTTCCCAGATTCTGCTGTATCATATTTTAAAGGAATGATGGGTCAACCAATGGGTGGATTCCCTGAAAAATTACAAAAGTTAGTTTTAAAAGGAGAAGAGCCTATAACTTGCAGACCAGGTGAGATGTTGCCACCAGAGGACTTTGAAAAAATAAGAGAATACTTAAAAGAAAAACATGGATTAGATGCAACAGAAAAGGATACTATAAGTTATGCATTATATCCAGAGGTTTTTGATAAGTATTTAGAGTTTTTAAAAGAATATGGGGATTTGAGTCATATGGGGAGTGATGTATTTTTCCATGGATTATATGAAGGAGAAACAGCAGAAATAGAGCTGCAAGAAGGAAAAACATTTATAGTTCAATTATCTGAAATAGGAAAAGTAGATTCTGAAGGTAATAGAATAGTAGTTTTTGAAATAAATGGTAATAGAAGAGAGATAAAAATAAAAGATAAATCTAGTTTAATGGCACAAAAGATAACTTCTGATAGTACTAAAATGGCAGATACATCAAATAAAAAACATATAGGAGCTAGTATACCGGGTACAGTAATAAAAGTTCTAGTAAATAAAGGTGATAAGATACAAGAAGGAGATAGCTTAATTGTAATAGAAGCTATGAAAATGGAAACTAACATAGTAGCTAGCTCGTCAGGAGTAATACAAAGTTTATTTGTAAAAGAAGGGGAGCAGGTAAAATCAGGACAATTACTTTTAGAATTAGAATAATTATATAGATAAAAGAAAAGCACTGCTTTGGGAAGCGGTGCTTTTTACTATGGGAAGTTTATAATGGGTTTTACTAGTTTTATTCATCTATCTTATGAATTTATTATACAACAAAAAAGTTACTATGTCAAAACATTAACAATAAAAAATAAAAAAATTAGATAAAAAATTTTAAAGTAGTTATTATCATAAGAATTATTAAATAAAATTGTTAAATTAGAATCTAAAAATGTAAATGATTTGAATATTTTTGTTAAACATATAATTATCTTAATGTGATTTTAATAAAATATATCCTATAAGAAATATATGGTATAATTAATATCACTATATAAAATAATAGGCATAGATAGTAAATTTAGAAAGGAGAAAATATTATGAATTTAAAATTAGGAGAAATTTATAATGGATTTAAATTAATAAATGAAGAAGAAATAAAAGAAATTAATTCTTTAGCTCAAGTATTTTTACACGAAAAAAGTGGAGCTAAATTACTTTTTATAAAAAATGATGATGATAATAAAATTTTCTCTATAAGTTTTAGAACTCCTCCAAAGGATAGTACAGGTGTAGCTCATATATTAGAACATTCTGTTTTATGTGGATCAAGAAAGTTTCCAGTTAAAGAACCTTTCGTAGAATTAATAAAAGGCTCTTTAAATACATTTTTGAATGCTATGACCTTTCCAGATAAAACCATGTATCCTGTAGGAAGTACAAATGATAAAGATTTTATAAATTTAATGGATGTATATTTAGATGCAGTATTATATCCTAATATATATAAATATCCAGAAATAATGATGCAAGAAGGCTGGCATTATGAGATAGAAAATAAGGAAGATGATATAACTTATAAAGGTGTTGTATATAATGAAATGAAAGGGGCTTTCTCTTCTCCAGAATCTATATTATTTAGAAAAATACAAGAATCTTTATTGCCAGATACTATATATGGTGTAGAGTCTGGTGGAGATCCTGACTATATACCAGATCTTACACAAGAAGATTTTAAAGAATTTCATAAAAAATATTATCATCCATCTAATAGCTATTTATATTTATATGGAGATTTAGATATATTAGAGAAATTGAATTTTATAGATGAAAATTACTTAAAAGATTTTGATAAACAAGAAGTAGATTCGCAAATAAAACCTCAAGAAGCATTTAAAGAACCTAAATATGTAGAAGTTAAATACCCTATATCTAAAGAGGAAAAAATTGAAGATAAAACATACTTAAGCTTAAATTTCTTATTAGGTAAATCTACAGATAAGGAATTATATTTAGCATTTGAAATTTTAGAATATATACTTCTTGAAACACCATCTTCACCATTAAAGAAAGCTTTATTAGATAAAGGTTTGGGTAAGGATGTATTTGGTGTTTATGATAATAGTATACTTCAATCGACAATGAGTATAATAGTTAAAAATTCTAATATTGATAAAGTAGAAGAATTTAAATCTGTAGTGTTTAATACACTTGAAAATTTGGTGAAGGATGGAATAGATAAAAAATTAATAGAATCATCAATAAATCTAAAGGAATTTAGCTTAAGAGAAGCAGATTATCAGGGATATCCAAAAGGGTTAATATACCATATAAAATCTATGGAAAGTTGGCTTTATGATGAAGATCCTACAATGCATCTAAAATATGAAGATGCTTTAGAAAAAATAAAAGTTGCATTAACTTCTAATTATTTTGAGGATTTAATACAAAAATATATTTTAGATAATAAGCATTACTCAGTACTTGTAGTAAAACCAGAAAAAGGACTTGAAGAAAAAAGAATAGAAAATGTAAGAAAAAAATTAAAAGAATATAAAGAAAGTTTAACAGAAGAAGAGTTAGAATTATTAATAAAACAAACTAAAAAATTAAAAGAAAGACAAAACCAAAAAGATTCTATAGAAAATTTGAGTAAAATACCATTACTTTCTATAGATGATATAAATAAAAAATCTGAAAGACTTCCTTTGGAGGAAAAAAATATTTTAGGTATTAAAACTTTGTATCATAATGTATTTACTAATAAAATTTCATATTTAAATTTATACTTTAATACTAGAGTAGTAGAAAAAGAAAATATACCATATATAGGGTTATTATCAGCTGTTCTTGGAAAAGTAAGTACAAAAAATTATAATTATCAGGATTTATCTAATGAAGTTAATATAAGTACAGGTGGTATTAGATATAATGCAGAAATATTTAGTGAAAAGGGAAATTATGAAAAATATACACCTATGTTTACTATTAAATCTAAATGCTTAACTAGTAATGTTAAAGAACTTATGAAACTATTATCAGAAATACTTATTAATTCTAAGTTTGATGAAAAAAATAGATTAAAAGAAATAATACAAGAATTAAAATCTAGATTAGAGATGATAATGTTTGATAGAGGGCATACTGTAGCTGTTAAAAGATTATTTTCATATTTTTCATCCTATGGTAAGTATGATGAACTTTTATCAGGAATAGAATTTTATAAATTTATTGTAGATATAGAGAAAAACTTTGAACAAAAATTCGAAAAGGTAAGTGAAAATTTACAAAATGTATTTAATAAAATATTTAATTCTAAAAATTTATTAATAAGTATTACTGGAGAAGAAGAAGAATTTAATACTATAAATAAAGAATTTAAGGTATTATATGATAATTTAAAAAAAGAAGAAGTGCAATATAATGATTATGAATTCAATTTTGATAACAGTAATGAAGCTTTTTCAACTTCTTCAAAAGTTCAATATGTAGCTAAGGGATATAATTATTTGAAATTAGGATATAAATATAATGGAAGTATGCAAGTTTTAAGAACTATAGTAAATTATGACTATTTATGGAACAAAGTCAGAGTTCAAGGTGGAGCATATGGAGCCTTTGCATCATTTGTAAAAAATGGGAATATGTTCTTTGCATCCTATAGAGATCCAAATTTAATTAAAACTATAGAAGCTTATAATGAAGCATTTAAATATATTTCAGAATTTAATCCAGAAGATAGAGAAATGACAAAGTACATTATAGGAACTATTTCAGATTTAGATACTCCTTTAACACCTTCTGTAAAGGGAGAAAGAGCTGCTGAAAATTTTATAAGAAAAATATCTTATGAAGATAGACAAAAAGAAAGAGAAGAAATATTATCTACCAATAAAGAAAAAATAAAGGAATTTAGCAATATTGTCAAAGAATTAATGGAAAAGAATTATATATGCGTTATTGGAAACGAAGATAAAATAAAAGAAAACAAGGATAAATTCAATAATATAATAAATTTATTTGAATAATAAAAAAGAATGTCTCAAAATGAAAATAAATTTAATTTTAAAACGTAAATATGAATAATAATTCATAAGCAATTTATACAGCTCAAGAAGTTCTTAATTTGACTACATTAAAAATTTTTTACCCGGTAGAGGCGACGTCTTGTCTTCACTGCCGGCTCCTCACGTTCTGTGAGGAATTACAAAAATTTTTAATTCCGTCAAATTAAGAACTTCTAAAGTTTATTCATATGCTTATTATATATATTATTCATATTTACTATATTAAAATTAAATTTATTTTTCATACATTCTTTTTTTTATTATTTTGCTATGCCTATATTGCTTTTTCTAGAAGATGTTTTCTTTAAGAATAATGTTAGAACAACTAAAGCTACAATAATACCTATAGGATATCCAATTGATGTACTAAGTTTAAATCCTTCTGGGGCTACAAGTATATAAGTGATAGAAACTGCAGTCATAAATACAGCTGGTATAGTTGCCATCCAATGAGATTTATTTATCTTGTGTAAATAAGAAGCTGCAGTCCATAAAACTATCATTGCTAAAGTTTGATTTGACCAAGCAAAGTATCTCCAAACGATATCAAAATTTATTTTTGTTAATGCAAATCCAATAATAAATAGTGGTATGCTTATAGCCAATCTATTCTTTATAGGTCCTTGTTCATAGTCTAATAAGTCTGCTATTATAAGTCTAGAACTTCTGAATGCTGTATCACCAGAAGTTATTGGACAGGCAACAACTCCAAGTATAGCTAAAGCTCCACCTATTTTTCCAAGCAATGAATTAGAAATAGTGTTTACTACCCAGGCTTGACCTCCATGAGCTGTCATTTGTTTACCAAGTTCTCCAGTATTCCCAAAGAAAGTCATTGCAGCGGCAGCCCAGATTAAAGCAAGTATTCCTTCAGCTATCATTGCTCCATAGAATATTTGTCTTCCTTGTTTTTCATTTGTTATACATCTAGCCATTAATGGAGATTGAGTTGAATGGAAACCAGATATAGCTCCACAGGCAATTGTTACAAACATTAATGGCCAAATTGGAAGGTTATTAGGGTGTAAATTTTTTAAAGTTACTTCTGGTATATTATATCCCTGAATTATTAATCCAACAGCAACACCTATAGCCATTATAAGTAGACATAAACCAAATATAGGATATATTTTACCTATAATTTTATCTACAGGAAGCATAGTTGCGAGAACATAATATATAAATATTACATATATCCAAATAACTTTATCATATCCAGTTAAAGTATTTAAAAGACCAGCAGGTCCTATTATAAATACAACACCAGTAAGAATCAAAAGTATTACAGAAAAACCTCTCATAAATTGTTTAAATCCAGGACCAAGATATTTACCAACTACTTCAGGTATACTTGCACCATCATGTCTTACGGATAGCATACCTGAAAAATAATCATGTACTCCACCTGCAAAAATAGAGCCAAGCACAATCCATAAAAATGCAGCAGGTCCCCAAAGTGCACCAGCTATAGCTCCAAATATTGGTCCTAAACCTGCAATATTTAAAAATTGAATCATAAAAATTTTCCAAGCTGGCATTGGAACAAAGTCAACACCATCTTGTAATCTAATTGCTGGAGTTTCTTTTGTTTCGTCTGCTCCAAACATTTTTTCTACTATTTTGCCATAAATTAGATAACCAACAATAAGTGCTATTAATGAAAGAAAAAATGATATCATAAAATTACCTCCTACTAAATTTAATCGATTACAATATCGAAATACAGTTAAATCATAATATATTATTAAATTTTTATTAATAATATTTTTATAAAAGGTCATAAAAACACATTGAATTGTAAAAAAAATTACTTGTTTAGCAACTTGACATAGAAAAAATATTTATTTATTGTATAATTTATTAAAGAATATTTAATAAATTATATAATAATAATGTAATTTAAGGGGAGAAATTTATGATATATATACAATTATTAGAAAGTATGTCCCTTATTGGAATATCAGCCTATTTATATAGTCAAACTAAAACTTTTAATAAATTTCTTAAAAACAAATCTGATTATAAATATAAATTGATAATTATAACTTTTTTTAGCGTTTTGTCTGTATTGGGTACTTATACTGGTGTCAACATAGAACCTTATGCTTTAGCCAATGCAAGGCCTATAGGAGCTATAGTGGCTGGATATATAGGTGGACCATTAGTAGGGCTTATAGTTGGGGGTATAGCAGGAATTCATAGGTATTTTTTAGGTGGATTTACGGCTCTAGCCTGTGCTATTGCTACTATAATAGAAGGGATAATAGGAGGAATAGCTAATGTAATTACAAAGGAAAAAGGGATAGATGTTTCTATAGGTATTACAGCAGCAATAATAGCAGAAGTATTACAGATGGTAATAATTTTATTAGTTGCAAAACCTTATGAAGCAGCTTTACAACTAGAGAAAGTTATAGCATTACCGATGATAATAACAAATTCTATTGGAGTAGGTATATTTATAAATATTATAAATAATACTCAAGAACATTATAAAAAAATTGGTGCTATACAATCTCAAAAAGCTCTTAATATAGCCAAAAAAACTTCTATTTATTTAAAAAGTGGATTTAGCCAAGAAATTTCAGATAAAGTATGTTCAATAATATATGAATCAATAAATTTGGATAGTATATTCATTGTTGGAAATGATGATATATTTTCATATAATGGAAACGAAGTGAACAAAGAAAAATTAAGAGAGAAAGTAAATGAATATTTCGAAGTTAAGGAATATAGATTAATAAAATTTAAAGACAATAATCAAGAAAAATTATTTTATTGCATACCTATATGTACGGATAATAGTGTATTTAAATTTGCTATAGGAGTAGAAATTAAATCTTATAAAAGTGTAGATAGATATTTTAGTGATTTTGCTAAGGAATTAAGTGCTCTTTTGGCTACACAAATAGAATTATATGAATTAGATCAATTAGCTCAAGAGGTTTCAAAGGCAGAATTAAAAATGTTAAGAAATCAAATACATCCACATTTTTTATTTAACACACTAAATACTATAGCATCCTTTTGTAGAACTAATCCTATAAAAGCTAGAGAGCTTATATTAAATCTTGCAAATTATTTTAGACAAACTTTAAAAAGACAAGATGAAAAAATTATATTAAAGGATGAAATGGAGTTTGTAGAATCATATCTAGCCATAGAAAAAGCAAGATTTGAGGAAAGGCTAAATATAGTTATTAATATACCAGAAGAACTTTTAAATATTAAAGTTCCTGCATTTGTACTTCAACCTATAATAGAAAATTCTATGAAACATGGGATACTATTAAAACCCCAAGGGGGAAATGTAATAGTTACTGCAATAGATGAAAATGATAAAGTGAAATTTATAATAAAAGATACAGGAGTAGGTATGGATGAGGATAAACTCAATTATGTAGTTAACAATTGGCCTGGGATAGGACTTTCAAATGTTAATAAAAGACTAAAATTATTATATGGAGAAAAAAGTTTTATACACATAGAAAGCGAATTAAATAAAGGAACAGAAGTTATGTTTTCTATACCTAAGGAGGTATTTTAGATGGAAGAAATTAGAGCTATTATAATAGAAGATGAGAAGCCAGCAATAGAAGAACTTAAATATGTTTTATCTAAGTATAATTTTTTGAATATAGTAGATGTAGCTATGACTGGAGATGTTGGATATGAATTAGTTAAAAAGCTGGAACCAGAAGTAGTTTTTATGGATATAAATATACCTACAGAAAGTGGCATAAGTGTATCTAAAAAAATAAAGGAATTTAATAAGGATATAAATATTATATTTGTCACAGCATATGAAAAATATGCTTTAGAAGCATTTGAAATAGAAGCATTAGATTATATATTAAAACCTTTTGATGATAAAAGGATAGATTTAACTATAAAAAGATTAAAGGAAAAAATAGAGCAAAAAGGTAAGGAAAAACTTCCTAGTATGATAAATGATATATTAAATAAATTAGAAAAAGAAGAAAAATCACTTAAAAAAATACCTTGTGAATATAGAGGTAAAATAATATTAATAGATACAAAAGACATATATTATTGTTATACTATGGAAGAAAAAACTTATGTAAAAGTTGATTCAAAAGAATATATAACTCATAATACATTAAAAGAAATAGAGAAAAAAACAGAGTTAGTTAGAGTTCATAGAAGTTATATAGTAAATATAGATAATATAAGAGAATTATATTCTTGGTTTAATGGCACATATAAATTAGTTATGGATGATAAAGAACAATCAGAAATTCCTGTTAGTAGAAATAATGTTAAAAAATTAAAAGAAATACTAGGGATATAAATTTAATATCAAAACAATATATTAAATTTATAATTAAGTAAAGATATAATAGATTATATTGAAATATTTTTTATTTAAGATAGATAACAAAAAATATACGTATCGATATGATAAATTTTAAATTTTGATGATGTTAATAATTATTTAAACTCCTCATATAGTGTAAGGAGTTTAAATAAAAGAAGTAAGAGATTTATTAGTAGGAAACTTTTAATATGATCAAAATAAATTAATTGTAAAAATTAACTTTATAAACTTAGGCTTTATTGTTTTTGTACATTATTCCATAAAATTTTCCCATTCAGAATAAAGTTCCTCTATTAATTTTTGTTTAGCTATTATATCTTTATTAATTTTTTCACTTTTAACAGAATCTGAATATATTTCTTCAAGACAAAGTTGTTCTTGAAGGGAATTTATTTCTTCTTCTAAAGATGTTATTTTATCTTCTAAATTTTTTATTTTAAGCTTTTCTTGTTTTAATTTTTTTTCTTTTTCCTTTTTCTTTTTTCTTTCTTGATGTATTTGAGTTTTAGTTTTTGAATTTTCACGAGTTATAGCTCCATAGTCAAATCTATTAGGATTAATTTTTTTGTGGATATAATAATCATAGTTACCTAAATATTCTTTTATACCATCTATATTTAGTTCATAGATTTTTCCTACAACCTTATTTAGAAAATATCTGTCATGGGATATAACTAAAACTGTACCATCGTAGTTTAATAAGGCATCTTCTAAAGCTTCACGAGACATTATATCTAAATGGTTAGTAGGTTCATCTAAAAGAAGAAAGTTGGCTTTAGAAAGCATTAGTTTTAATAGGTTAACTTTGCATTTTTCTCCACCACTAAGTTGGGATATTTCCTTAAACACATCATCTCCAGTAAATAAAAATGCAGCTAAAGCATTTCTAATTTCTGTAGTAGTCATTTCGGGAAACTGATCCCAAACTTCATCTAAAACAGTATTGTACTCATTTAAATCAGATTGCTCTTGATCATAATATCCAATAAATACATTTTTACCTATATATTTTGTTCCAGAGTTACTTTTGATTTTATCCATTATTATTTTAAATAATGTGGTTTTACCTCTACCATTATCCCCAATTAAAGCAATTTTTTCTCCTCTTTTTATATCCATTTCTACGTTAGTAAATAAGGTCATATCTCCATAACTTTTGCTGAGATTCTCTATGTGCAGTATATCATTTCCACTTTTAATTTGAGTTTCAAAACTTATTTTTACGGGTTTAGGTAATTTATCTGGTGCATCTATTCTTTCAATTTTATCTAGTTGTTTTTGTCTGCTTTCAGCCGCTTTTATACTTTTTTCTCTATTGAATGACCTGTATTTTTCTATTATTTTTTCTTGTCTTTTTATTTCAGATTGTTGAAGATTATATGCTTTTAATTTTACTTCATATTCTTTTTTTCTAAGTTCTATAAACTTAGAATAATTACCATTATAGCAGTTTATATGACCATTTATAAGTTCGAAGGTTTGGTTAGTAATCTCATCTAAAAAGTATCTGTCATGAGATATGATTAATACGGTGCCTTTATAAGCTTTTAAATATTCTTCTAACCAATTTATAGCTGTTAAATCTAAATGATTTGTAGGCTCATCTAGAAGTAGTATATCGGGATTTTGAAGCAAAAGCTTACAAAGTGCTACTCTAGTTTTTTGTCCACCACTTAATATATTTATTTTTTTATTAAAATCTTCTTCTTCAAAACTTAAGCCTCTTAATACTCTATGAATTTCACCTTTATAGGTATAGCCACCTCTATTTATATATAAATCTGTATAAGTAGTATAATCTTTTATGATTTTATTATGATAATTTTTATTGTTTTCGTCATAGGGTTCATTCATTAATTTTTCTAATTTAGTTAGTTTTTCTTCCATTTTTATAAGATCACGAAAAACATTTAATACCTCTTCATATATCGTTTTATTGGAATCCAAGGAAAGATGTTGAGCAAGATATCCTAAAGATTTAGATTTATCTATAAAGATATCACCACTATCTTGTTCTAAAGAAGAAGTAAGAATTTTAAATAATGTGGATTTACCAGCACCATTAGGACCTATTAGGCCAACTTTATCATTTTCATTTATATTAAAAGTTAAATTATCTAAAATTAAATTAACACCATAAGATTTTGAAATATTTTTACAACTTAATACAACCATTAATTTCACCATCCTTAATAAGTACTATTTTACTATGTATTATGTTTTTTTTGTAGTATTATATATATGGATTTGATTTTTTTACTTCAATAATATAATATATTACTATAGTATTCAGCAATTTTAGTGTATAATGTTTGATTATATGATACAATATAGGTAATAATATTAGTAAAAATATGATATTAAGAGGTGTAATATGGATAAGAAAAAAAATATTTCAATGGCAGTTATAAGAAGATTACCTAAATATCATAGATATTTATATGAATTATTAAAAAACGATGTAGACAGAATATCTTCAAAAGAATTAAGTGAAAGAATAGGATTTACTGCATCTCAAATACGCCAAGATTTAAATTGTTTTGGGGATTTTGGACAACAAGGATATGGGTATAATGTTAGTGAATTACATCATCAAATAAGCAATATATTAGGGTTAAACAATCCTTATAATGTTATAATTATTGGAGCAGGGAACATAGGGCAAGCGTTAGCAAATTACACTAGATTTTCTAAGTTAGGATTTAATATAAAAGCTATGTTTGATACAAACCCTAAATTAATAGGATTAAAAATAAGAGATATTGAAATATTAGATATTGATTATTTATCTGATTATTTAGGGAAGAATAACATAGATATAGGAATAATATGTGTGCCTCATGATAATGCTCAAAAGGTAGCCAATATTCTTGTTAAGAATGATATAAAAGGTATATGGAATTTTGCTCCTATAGATTTGGCAGTTCCAGAAGATGTAGTAGTAGAAAATGTACATTTAAGTGATAGTCTTCTAACATTGACTTGTTTAATAAATAAGGATAACTAAAAACTATTAAAATTTATTTGTTTTTAGGTTGGATTTGTTATTGTATTAACAAACAATATTAAAGCTAAATATTTTTAAAGGGCTCTCTTCATTAACTATTAAAGGGGGTCTTATTTATATTTTTAATATCTTTTAGTACTTTTCCCAATTCATTTATAACATCTACAGAATAAAGAGTAAAAAGTACAAAAGTAGATGTATAGTAGTTAAGTTACTATAGAGATAGGAGGATTTGTAGATGTATATGCAGTACTAGGTGTTGCTATAGTTGCATGAGGTATAGGAGTAGTTAAAAAATTACTAAAATGATAGATGAATATTTAAATTATAAACAATATTATATTACAATAAGTATTAATTAACATAAATAATTAATTATAATCTATAAGCTATGCTTTATATTTAAAGTATAGCTTATTTATTTTTAAGTTTTAGTGTATACTAAGTTTGGAAGATAAAAATATATTTATAAGGAATGATTTATATGGATTTTAATTATATAGAAAATTGTAATAATTGTATAATTATCAAAGATGTAAGAAATTTTGAATTACCTCATATTTTTGAATGTGGTCAATGCTTTAGATGGTACAAAGCGAAAGAAAACTCTTATATAGGTGTAGCATATGGCAAGGTTATAGAAGTAGAAAAAGTAAATAATGATGTAATATTATATAATGCTACAGAAGAGGATTTCAAAAATATTTGGGTAGAATATTTTGATTTATATAGAGATTATAGTGAAATAAAGAGTATATTGAGTAAGGATGATATATTAGCTAAATCTGTTGAATTTGGACATGGAATAAGACTTTTAAAGCAAGATCCATTTGAAATTATAGTGTCGTTTATAATTTCTGCAAATAATAGAATACCGATGATTAAAAAAGCTATAAAAAATATAAGTGAGAAATGGGGAAATCCTATAGAATATAAAGGAAATGTATATTATAGTTTTCCTACAGTAGACCAAATTAAAGATGCAACAGAAGAGGAATTAAAAGCATGTGGTGTAGGTTTTAGAGGTAAATATATAAAAGATACTGTAAATAAAATATATAAGAATTCTAAAAAATGTGATGATTATGAAAAAGAATATGATATGTTATGGATAAAGGATCAATCAGATGATATATGTCATAAAATGTTACAAAATTATAGTGGTGTAGGAGCAAAGGTAGCAGATTGTGTTATGTTATTTTCTATGGGAAAATATTCTGCATTTCCAGTAGATGTTTGGGTTAAGAGAGCTATGCAATATTTTTATTTAGCTCCTGATGTATCCTTAAAAAAAATAAGAGACTTTGGAAGAGAAAAGTTTGGAAATTTATCAGGTTTTGCTCAACAATATTTGTTTTATTATGCAAGAGAAAATAAAATTGATGTGGATCAAAAATAATATTAATAAATTGAAGTGCAGGAAGTAATATTATATTAAAATAAATCAAAATTTTTGATATAATTTATATGGTTGGAATTTTTAGTTTTTTATAAATTTTACATATATAAAATATGCGCATAAATTACAAAATAACATTTAATTTAAAATTTCAAAATATGGAGGATGCTTAATGTTAAAGTTTGAAACAGAACTAAAAAAAATAAAATATTTAGTTTTAAAAGAGGTCGCACAGTTAGCTATTGAAGACAAAATTGATAAGTTAGAAATGTTAAAAATACCTTATAAAATATTAAATGAAAAACAAGCAGAATATAGATGTTGTGTCTATAGAGAGAGAACAGTGGTATATGAAAGAGCTCAGTTAGCAGCTGGATTTAAACCGGATGACAATTTAACTAATGAATTGGAGAGTTTAAATGATGATGATCAGATAATATATGTAATAGCTTCTGCATGTGATCAATGTCCTTTAAATAGATTTAGAGTAACAGAAGCTTGTAGAGGATGTATACAACATAAATGTATGGAAGTTTGTTCGGCTAAAGCTATGGTTAGAATAAATGGTAAATCTTATATAGACCAAAATAAATGTAGAGAATGTGGACTATGTAAAAAAGTATGTCCTTATAATGCTATAGTAGAAGTTATGAGACCGTGCAAAAAAGTATGTCCTACAGGAGCTTTAGAAATAAACCCAGATGATAAAAGAGCTATGATAGAAAAGGAAAATTGTATTAATTGTGGAGCCTGTATGGCAGCTTGCCCATTTGGAGCTATTTCAGACAAGAGTTATATAGTTAATATAGCTAAATTATTAAAACAAAAGAAAAAAGTATATGCGGTGGTAGCTCCAGCTATTACAGGGCAATTTGGACCACTTGTAAAAGTTGGACAAGTAAAAAATGCATTAATAAAAGCAGGGTTTAAAGATATGGTGGAAGCCGCTTGTGGAGCAGATGCAGTAGTAGTTAGTGAGTCTAAAGAGTTTATAGAAAGAATTGAAGAAGGACAAAAATGCATGACAACATCTTGTTGTCCAGGATTTGTTAATTATATAGAAAATCAATTTAAAGATTTATCAGAAAATATATCTACAACAGTATCTCCGATGATAGCTACAGGAAGAATGATAAAAGAAATGGATAAAGATTCTTATGTAGTATTTATAGGACCTTGCACTGCTAAAAAAAGTGAAGTTTTAAGAGATGAATTAAAAGATGCTGTAGATTATGTTATGACATTTGAAGAAATAGCAGCTCTTTTAGGTGCACTACAAATAGATCCTTCTGATTGTGAAGAGGAGCAAGTTCAAGATGCTTCAACTTTCGGAAGAGGTTTTGCTCAAAGTGGAGGAGTTACAGCCGCAATACAAAATTTTATTGATTCTAAAGAAATAGACATAAAGTTTAATCCAACTAAAGTTAGTGGTAAGGATGAAATAAAGAAAACTCTTATGTTAGCAAAGGCAGGGAAAATTCCATTTAACTTTGTAGAGGGAATGATGTGTGAAGGTGGATGTATCGGAGGACCAGCTACTATGACTTCTCTTATGAAAGCTAAAGGCCAATTAATTAAATTTAGTAAAGAATCTGATAGTGAAAATGCTATATCAAATAGAAAAGTAGAAAATTTTGAAAAAGTAAATATGCATAAACATAAATAATGTGAATTAAAAAAATAAATAGTTTTAACAAATAGATAGCTATAAAAATAAAGTATTAAATTTATTTTTATAGCTATATTTATTTGAAAATAATTTATAATATAATTAAGAGGTCTTATGATAATTTTAATAATATATAAAATCATTCATAAATATACATATCTTATCAAGTATATATATTTAATTATGAATTAGTTTTTAGTAAAGTTACAAAAAATTTATTGAATATTTATATATTATTTTTCTATAATTTAATATATTTTACTACAATTTTTTAAAATTTGAAGAATGAATGAAATTTATAAATTATTAATCCTTAAATAAAAAAATACGATATTATTTATATAAATGATATTTAATAAATAAAGGGGAAAAATTATGCTGAAAAGTATAAAAAAATATATAAAAAATTCTATAAATATTATTAAAAAATTATTAATTGAGAACAAAGTAAGTATAGTACTATTTTTATTTTTCTTGTTTATGATTTTTATAGGATATATATATTATAAGAATTTTACAGCATTAAAAGATCCTAAAAACATTAAAAATATTATATTATCTTATGGTAATTGTGGTATTATCATATTTTTTCTATTTCAAATAATTCAAGTTGTGGCTTTCTTTATACCAGGAGAAGTAATACAAATATCCGGGGGATATATATATGGAACTTTGTTTGGAAGTATATATTCTCTTATAGGAATTAGCTTGGGAAGTATTTTTGTATTTTCATTAGCTCATATTTATGGTAGGCCTTTGGTTCATAAAATAATTTCTAAAAAAGATTTAAAGTTTTTTGATAGATTATTAAATATAGGAAGTGGTAAGTTAATAGTCTTTTTATTATATTTAATACCAGGAATACCAAAAGATGCTTTGGGATATATATGTGGTATATCAGATATTAAATTTAAAGATTTTTTAATTTTATCAACACTTGGTAGAATACCTGGGGTTTTGGTTTCAGCTTATTTTGGAGCTAACATTCACAGTGGAAATAAAAGTGTTTTGATAATAGTAAGTGTCATATCATCTTTGCTATTTATAATAGGAGTGTTAAAAGGTGAAAAAATAATAAAAAAAATAGAGAAAATATAAAAAAATTATAATTTAAAATGTATATTAGCTTTAGTTTTAAAAGTATATATGTGTTTATTAAAGTGAAAATTTTTTAATAATAAGATATTATAATTTTATTTAAATTCTTATAAATTATATGTAATCGGTTTTAAAAACTAAGTTGATAAGTAAATATATTATAATTATAAGTTTCTTAGATTTTTATAAAATATATAGCAAATTAAAGAAAAAAATAGTATCAAAAATAGTATAAGTAAGGCAGAATGAAAAAAGAAAGTTTCAGGTAATAGATTTATAATAGGATCTTTGCTAGGATCAAATAGCCAATAATCATTAGAGAAAAACAATTTATGAAAAAGTATAAAATTCTTTTCAAAGTTTAAAATTAGTGGAATTAATAGTAATATTGGAACAAAAATACTTAAAACAGAAGAATATTTTAAAAATATAACATTTTTAGCTAGTTTTAATTTATAATATATAAAAGGTATAGCAACAAAAATATTTACCAGTAAAAATTTATCTAAAAAATTGAATATGTTTTTAACATCTTTAAAATGGAGTACTCCTTCTTTAGACGAAGGTAAGTTAGGAAGACAGAATGTAATATTTTTATGAGAATTTAAATAATAAATAAGGTAGTTAAAATTTTCTTTTATTTCTTCTAAATTCAAATCTGTATTTTCTATTATAGATAAATTTTTAATATCCCAATAATACAAAAGTTTAAAGTTAAGTGTTAATTTAATGGAGATAATTAAAAAAATATTGGTTAAAATAATTGATACTAACATATCTGTAAAAAATTCTTTGTTTTTTAATATCATAATAAAATCTCCTATGCAAAAATATATATTTATATTTTATACCAAAAGAAGTATAAAAAACATATTTTTGTGATAATAATACAAATGTATGAGAAGTATAGAAAATAATACTAAAATAACAAAATCTCGATATATAGCAATATAAATTTAAAATATGGCTATAATTAGGCCATTAAATTCCTATTTCAAATTTGATATTATAAACGCTATTGCCTATTATAATAATTGTATTAGCACTCAATATTATTGAGTGCTAACAAATAAAAATAGCGATTATTTAAAATATAAAAAAATATTTTAAGGAGGGGTTTAAATGAAAATTAGACCACTTGGAGATAGAGTAGTAATTAAAAGAGTAGAAGCAGAGGAAACTACAAAAAGCGGAATAGTATTACCAGGAGCAGCAAAAGAAAAACCACAAGTTGCAGAAGTTGTAGCTGTAGGACCTGGTGGATTAGTTGACGGAAAAGAAATTAAAATGGAATTAAAAGTAGGAGATAAAGTATTATTCTCAAAATATGCTGGTAATGAAATTAAAATTGATGGTGAAGAAGTTACTATATTAAGACAAGATGACATATTAGCAGTAGTTGAAGGTTAATTATATATTTTATTAGGAGGTATGAGAAATGGCAAAAAGTTTATTGTTTGGAGAAGATGCTAGAAGATCAATGCAAGCTGGTGTTAACAAATTAGCTGATACAGTAAAAGTAACACTTGGTCCAAAAGGAAGAAATGTTGTTTTAGATAAAAAGTTTGGTTCACCACTAATAACAAATGATGGTGTTACAATAGCAAGAGAAATAGAATTAGAAGATGCATATGAAAATATGGGTGCACAACTTGTAAAAGAAGTTGCAACTAAAACAAATGATGTAGCAGGGGACGGTACTACAACAGCTACATTACTAGCTCAAGCTATAATAAGAGAAGGACTAAAAAATGTTACAGCAGGAGCTAATCCTATTCAAATAAGAGAAGGAATAAGAAAAGCTGTAGAAAAAGCTGTAGAAGAAATAAAAGTTATTTCTAAACCTGTAAATGGAAAAGAAGATATTGCTAGAGTTGCTGCTATATCAGCTGCAAGTGAAGAAGTAGGAAAACTTATTGCAGATGCTATGGAAAAGGTAGGAAATGACGGAGTTATAACTGTAGAAGAATCAAAATCTATGGGAACTGAACTAGAAGTAGTTGAAGGTATGCAATTTGATAGAGGATATGTGAGTGCATACATGGTAACAGATACTGAAAAAATGGAAGCAGTATTAGAAGATGCATATATTTTGATAACTGATAAAAAAATATCTAACATACAAGAAATATTACCAATTTTAGAGCAAATAGTTCAACAAGGTAAAAAATTATTAATAATAAGTGAAGACATAGAAGGAGAAGCTTTAAGCACATTAGTACTTAATAAGTTAAGAGGAACATTTACTTGCGTAGGTGTAAAAGCACCGGGATTTGGAGATAGAAGAAAAGAAATGCTTCAAGATATAGCTATTTTAACAGGTGGAGAAGTTATTTCTGAAGAATTAGGAAGAGATTTAAAAGATGTTACTATAGATATGCTAGGAAGAGCAGATAGTGTAAAAATAACTAAAGAAAATACTACAATAGTTAATGGTAAAGGTGATAAAAAATCTATAGAAGAAAGAGTATCTCAAATAAAGGCACAAATCGAAGATACAACTTCAGAATTTGATAAAGAAAAACTTCAAGAAAGACTTGCTAAATTAGCAGGCGGAGTTGCTGTTATAAGAGTTGGAGCAGCTACAGAAACTGAATTAAAAGAAGAAAAACTAAGAATAGAAGATGCTCTTGCAGCTACAAAGGCAGCAGTAGAAGAAGGAATAGTTCCAGGTGGTGGAACAGCATATATAGATATTATTCCAAAAATGGATGATTTAACTTCTGATGTTATGGATGTTAAATTAGGAATAAATATAATAAGAAAAGCTTTAGAAGAACCAGTAAAACAAATAGCTAACAATGCAGGTGTTGAAGGAGCAGTAATAATTGAAAAAGTTAAATCTAGTGAAGTAGGGGTAGGATATGATGCATTAAATAATAAATATGTAGATATGCTAAAGGCTGGTATAGTTGATCCAACTAAGGTTACTAGATCAGCATTACAAAACGCAGCATCAGTTGCATCAACTTTCTTAACAACAGAAGCTGCAATAGCAGATATCCCAGAAAAAGAAAATACACCACCAATGGCTCCAGGAATGGGAATGGATGGAATGTATTAAAAAAATAAAAATAAGAAACTCTTTGCATAGAGTTTCTTATTTTTATTTAATTTAGTATAATTTTTTTTATTTAAAAGTGATTATTTCTTTGTTGCCAAAGATTTTTCATATCTATATTACATAGAGAGGTCATAAGTCTATCAATAGCTTCAGGATAAATTGCTTCTAGCTTAAACATTAAATTTTTCATTTCCTCTCTAGTAGTTTTTTTATCTTCAGGACAATTACTTTTAATTACAGGTAAATTATATTTTGTTACTAAATCTTTAATAAGATCTTCCCTTAAATAAATTAAAGGTCTAATTATATGTACATATTTATCTTTATAATCTATATGTGGATGAAAAGATCCAAATTTACCTATTTTTAAAACATTCATAAATAGAGTTTCTATCACATCATCACAATTATGGCCAAGAGCTATTTTTGTAGCACCTATAGACTTAGAAACTCTGACAAGACAACCTTTTCTTAGTTTAGAACAAAGAGAACAGGGGTTTTTTTCATTTCTTTCATTGAATACAACATTTGCAATATTAGTTTTTTCTATTATTAACTCTATATTATTTTTCTCGCAAAAGTTTTTTAATGGTTCTAAATTCATATCCAAACCTAGATCTACATGAATAGCTACTATTTGGATATCTTTAAAAGCTGTTAATTGTATTAATTTTAGACAAAACAATAAGAATATACTATCTTTGCCACCAGAAACAGCTACAACAATTTTATCTTTTGGAGATATCATATTATAGTCATCTATAGCTTTTCTTACATATTTTAAAAAAAGTTTATTGTAATTTTTTTTAAATTTAATCAATAAAATAACTCCTTTCTTATTTACATAAAATATATATAATTTATTATACTAAGT
>NZ_MRAE01000016.1 GCF_002008345.1 Clostridium tepidum | reverse complement strand
CCTATATAATATAAAATTAGTATATATAATATCCAATGGGATATTGAATATCCTACAGATGTAAATGAAGAATTTATATTATTAAATGAATGAGTATTTATTAATATATGATTATATACTATATCTGTAATTATTGAACTTTCCATTTCAAATGCTGGAATTGCAGCTATTATTAGTACAGCAAATCCACTAATTATACTAACAATTTTGTTATTAAATAATAAAGTTATAACCATAACGAATAATCCTATAGCTATCAATCCCAATAACAATAACACTATAGTTTCAGCAAATGAAAAAAGGGGGCTTTGCCGATAAATATCTTCGTTAAGCGGAGATGAATATAATAAATGATTTTTAGCACTGATTTTTTCCACTTGAGAAAATCCATAACTCCAAACTGTACTAAATTTAAATTTTATTGATGCAATAATTGCTAAAATAGTTAATGAAAATATACATATACTTGCCTTTAAAAATAAAATACAAACTTTTATGTTCCACCATACTCGTCTAGAACCAAGCTTCAATATCATTTCCTTTTCAAAGTTACTATCAACGATTATATTATTAGTTAAAATAATATAAGTAAAAATTAAGGATATAACAATATTTTTAGGCTCTGAAAGCACAGAAAATATTATATCCCATGCATTAAATTGTATATTGTTATTTCCATAAGAATTAATAATATTAGTTTCATTAATAACTATAAATGTATACAAAATCATAACGACTATGTATTTTTTTATAGAATAATTTCTCTCTATCTCATACTTAAAAAAATTATATATCTTACTCATTATTAGTAAGCATCCCTTCTATGCATAACTTTTATAATAACAATACTAAGTATAAATATTGCCAATAGTTCTCCATATAGGCTCAATATGGTGGTCCTTGAATCCATCCAAGGAAATACAGTAGTAAAAGAAGAATATTGAGCCTTTTCTATAAAATTTGTAAACATATTTATTCCCATATAGAGTATTGATGGTATAAGTAATGCTGATATTTTTTTATTTGTTAATATTGAAGATGCCATTCCAAACAATGAGTATACAAAACCAACTATAAATACATTTATAAAGCTATACACTATATAAATAAAAGGATGAGCCGCATAATTACTAGCGAAAATACCAACAGGATAAAATCCTTCTACATCTGATGTACCAGGTATAATGTAAATTGCAACAGGATATTTAATAGCACAAACTATAAATATAAATACTATAGGTATAAATAATGTAAGTCCACCTACTATACTATTTACTAATAGCTTTGATCTAAAATATCTTTTATAGTCAACCCTATATAAAATATTTCTTAAATATCCACTATTCTTATCCTCTATATAACTGTATGAAAATGGTAATGTGCATATAATCGCTACAGCATATATAAAAAATGATCTTGATCCAAATCCTAATGCTGTAAACCAACCTCTATAAGCATTAATAACATTTTTAGGCAAATCAAGTGAAGTAAATTGATAATAATCAGTTAATCCGTAATAACATAAATAAATCCCTATTATTATAGCTAATACAAATCGTAAATTAATAATTGCTCTTTTTAATTCTAATATAAATGTAGACTTCATTTTACCTCCTTTAAAATTCACAAATTTTACTTTCTATATTAAACAAAAATTACAACTATACAAATATATAAATATTTGTATAGTTGTATAATTTATTTTCTTTACCTATTTATCTTATCAGGTGACCAATAGCCATAAACATTACGTTTTGATGTTTGAGAAGTACTAGTATTTACTCTCATGTGATATTTATAACCTTTAAGAGCACCATTAATTTCAGTTGCCCACATAGGTGCTGTTCTATTTGCAGGATAAGTTAAACGATCAGAACGTGTAGCATTCCCGCTATTCATTAGAACCATATTTATAGACACTGGTACTGATCTTCCTTTAAATGACATATGTTGGCTTGTATCTTGTTTAACATATGCGTTTGAATGTACAGCTCCCATGTATGCAGGCATAGTTGCAGTAAAACTATTCCATTGAGCTGCATGTACACCTATTCCTGATAGCATTGTAATACCAAGTGCTAATCCTATCTTTTTTGTTAATCCAAATTTCATCAAAAACATACTTTCAACGTTTATTTAGTTAATTAATATTTACAGAGTAAAATTACATGGAACTATTATAGTATATAACATAAAATTCCAAGCATCAATTTCCATTAATGTAAATTATACTGTATAATCTAGTAATGTAAACCACTACATTGCCATTATCTTAGAATTATACATTTTATTCTAAATTTATACATTTTATTATAAAATTGAACTTTCTTTGCATATCATTAAATTTAATCAAAAATAATAAATATAAACCAATTTTAGAATTTATTAATAAAAAATCAGTAACTTTTGCTTAAGTATAACTATGAAAAATACTTAACAAAAATTACTGACAAATAAATAACAATCATAATGTATTATCTAAAAAATTATATTTTTAATATACTCCTAATCCATTTAAATACTCTTTATATTTTAAATCAGATTTTAATATATGATTTTCTATCCAATTAACAATAAACTCTAATAAATCCATTAAAAAGTTTTTTTGCTTTTCATCTATTTCCTCTTCATTTATAGATTTAATTTTATTTACAAAAGCATCATGTTCTACTTTATGTCTTTCCAAATCGCTATACTCATATTTTCTCATTACATCTTCTTCATAAGAAAAATGATATACTGTATATTCTTTTAAAGTTCTTATAGTATTCATAATTTCATCAAAATGATCATATCCATCATTAACCGAAACTATAGTATAAATTTCATCTGCTAATTCAAATAATCTTTTGTGTTGCTCATCAATTTTACTTATGTTACAACTATAAGCTTCTTTCCATTTAAACATTGATATATCCCCCTCTTAATATTTCATTTGAAATTTAATATTAATTATATAAAAAATAAGCAACTGTAAAACAGTATTACTGTCAATTATATAATGATACAAAATTATTCTATAAATTATTCTATAAATTACTCTAAATACTTAACCCACTATTAAAAATGGAGACAAAAAACTTATATACTATAAGTAATAATTTTTAGTCATTACCTAAATAAATTACAGTTAAAATTCAAAACTATGTTTATAATTCTATAAATATCCTTTTTAATATATTTATATTAACACTATAGTAATTTTAAAAATAAATATTTGTATTATATGTATTCTGTATTCACATCAGTTATTATTTGATACTTATTATCCATAAATAATTATAACATACTTTTATAGTTTTTGCATATTAAATCCAGTAATTTTATTTTTTCTCTACTATTTCATAATCTACCTCTACAAATTTATCCTTATAAAATTCATCTGATTCTCCATATACTCTTACTTCCTTTTTTACAATCTTTTCTTTTATAATCCCTCCAGTAAACTTGCTAAATTTAACCCCTCCTTCTAAAGTTGTTCCAGCTATATTAAATATAGATTTAGTTGTTATAGATCCTATTTTCCCTAATAACTTTCCGCTTCCCTTTATTCCTTTAGCCATAGTATTATGATTATTTTTCTTTAAACTTTTATATAAAAATTTACCTGTATTTTCACATACATTTTCAATATTATTTCCTAAAAAATTTCCTGTAGATTTTATAAAATTGCTTACTTTATTCATAAAATCCTCCTTTTAACTAATACTATTTGTTTTTTAATATATACTTTTTTGGTATGCTAAAAAAATAAAATTTATAAATCAAAATAAATTATAAAATAATCTTTGATTTATAATGCTAATTTTTCAAAATTACTCAACTAAATATTTAAATCTACTTGTTTTTTATACAATAAATAAGCTTTTAATTACACTACAAAATTATAAATTTATAAGTCAAAATAAATTATAAAGTAATCTTTGATTTATAATGCTAATTTTTCATAATTAATTAATGAAATATTTATATTAATAATCTCTATTATATAATATACACATTTTTTTAATTCATATAATTCATATAAATACTATAAATGTAAAAATTCTTTAGGATTTATTAATTAAAACTTGATGATTTTTCTTTAAAAACTATATATAATTATTATAATGAAAAGATTTTCATTATTAAAGTATATTCTAACGTTATATTAAACATTTTTATAGCTTGTATAAATATATGTTTTCTTATATCATAAAGTATATACTATTTAATGCATTTTAAACAATTTAATATACACATTATTCTATATATAGCATATTTATATAATTAGTAATATATTATATATCAATAAAAAGGAGAAAAACTATGACTTTATATGATGAAAACAATTTACATATAATAAAAGATAATCTAAGATATTTAAAATTATTAGCAAAACAATATCCTAGCATTTCAAGTGCTAGCTCAGAAATTATAAATCTTCAGGCAATATTAAATCTTCCTAAAGGAACAGAACATTTTATAAGTGATGTTCATGGAGAATATGAATCTTTTACTCATATGCTAAAAAATGCATCAGGAGTTATTAAAAGAAAAATAGATGATGTCTTTGGAACTTCTTTAAGAGAATGTGACAAAAAAAATTTGGCTACACTAATATACTATCCTGAACAAAAATTAGATTTAATAAAAAAATCTGAAAAAAATTTAGAGGATTGGTATAAAATAACTTTATATAGATTAATAAGACTATGCCAGATAGTTTCTTCTAAATACACTAGATCTAAAGTTAGAAAATCTCTACCTTCTGATTTTGCTTATATAATTGAGGAATTATTAAACGAACAAGGTGATAGAGTAGATAAGCAAGAATATTACAATAGTATAATTGAAACTATTATAGATATTGATAGAGCTTCAGAATTTATAATTGCTATATCAAATGTTATTCAAAGATTAGTAGTGGATAAGCTCCATATATTAGGAGATATCTACGATAGAGGTCCTGGAGCTGAAATTATAATAGAAGCTTTAAGCAAGCATCACTCTATAGATATACAATGGGGTAATCATGATATAGTATGGATGGGAGCTGCCGCTGGCTGTGAAGCTTGTATTGCTAATGTAATAAGAATATCCCTTCGTTATGCTAATTTATCTACACTAGAAGATGGATATGGTATAAATTTATTGCCATTAGCTACTTTTGCTATGGATTTTTATAAAGAAGATAATTGTGAAAATTTTAAACCTAGAACTATAGATAAAAATTTAAGTGACACAGATATAAAACTTTTGTCTAAAATGCATAAAGCTATATCAATAATTCAATTTAAATTAGAAGGGCAAATAATTAAAAGAAGACCTGAATTTAAAATGGAAGAAAGATTATTATTAGATAAAATGAATATAAATGAAGGAACTATAAATTTAAATGGGAAAACTTATAAATTAAATGACACTAATTTCCCTACATTAGATAAAGAAAATCCTTATGAATTAAATGAACGAGAAAAAGATTTAGTAGAAAAACTTACAAATTCTTTTATTAATAGTGAAAAACTACAAAGACATATAAAATTTTTATATAGTAATGGAAGTCTTTATTTAAAATATAATTCTAATTTACTGTATCATGGTTGTATACCTTTAAATGAAGATGGTTCTTTAAAAGAAGTAACTCTATGCAATGAAACCTTAAAAGGTAAATCTCTTTTAGATAAATTGGATCGCTTAGCAAGAGAAGCTTATTTCTTTAAAAAAGATCCAGAATCAAAATTATATGGTATGGACATGATGTGGTATTTATGGTGCGGTCCTAATTCTCCTTTATTTGGTAAAAAGAGAATGACTACTTTTGAAAGATATTTTTTAAATGATAAGGAAACTCATAAAGAAGAAAAAAATCCTTATTACAAATACAGAAATGATGAAAAAATGTGCACCCTAATATTTAAAGAATTTGGATTAGATCCTAAAAATTCTCATATAATAAATGGTCATATTCCTGTAAAAACCAAAGAAGGTGAAAGTCCCATAAAAGCTAATGGTAAACTATTAGTTATAGATGGAGGCTTTTGCAAAGCCTACCAACCACAAACAGGTATTGCAGGATATACATTAATCTATAATTCTTATGGGTTACTTTTAACTTCTCACGAACCCTTTAGCTCTATACACAAAGCTATAGTAGAAGGAAATGATATACTTTCTTCTACCATAATATTAGAACATGTATCTTCAAGAAAAAGAGTATTAGATACAGATAGTGGTAAAGAAATAAAAAAACAGATACATGATTTAGAAATGTTATTAGTTGCTTATAGAAAAGGTCTTATAAAAGAAGAAAATGGATCAAATATAAAACCTTAGATGATTTATAATTTTTATAGCATAATAAAAGACCACTCTCATCTTTATAGCAAAAGTGGTCTTTTATATTTTTATGCTCCGTAAATAACCGATAAAACATTACCTACCTTTTTTATTTTATAGTGTATAGTATCCAAAATTAATTAAATACTATACTTAATATAGGTTTTCAGTTCATTATTTATAATAAAAATTTCTATACTATCATTTCTTCTGCATCTGATACAATGTCTAAGTAAAATTCTAACTCTTTATTATATACATATTTACTAAAAGCTTCACTTATAGCTTTACTAGATTGTCTATAAAATATAGATGGTGAATTATTAACTGCATAATAGAATTTTCCATCCTTATTATATATAGGATCAGATGCTGTAGTATGTCTTGCTCCCTCTATAGCTTTTCCAAGATTAGCTGCTGCATCTATTATTAAGCAATTTTTCTTTAACCTCATTTGATCTTCTAAAGTAAGTATATGCTTATTAGGATTATCCATTTCTATTCCATTAATTATTATATCAAATTCTTCTAATTCATTTTTTAATTGATCCATAGTTTTCCTATAAAACATTCTTATATCTGAATTAAATTTGGATATTGCTGAAAAAGCACCTTGAGATACGTTACCTGATCCTAATATAGCAACTTTAGTTTCTGAAGTTGGTATGCTTCCATAATTCATAATTGCATGCATAGTAGATGCATAACCTGCTATATAACTATTTTTTCTTACAAAATTAGATGGAATCCAGTCCATTGGAATTACATAGTCTTTATAATAGATTGAGGGATGAATATTATCTAAATCTACTACAATTAAATTTTTAGGTATGCCTTGTTCCTCCATAAATGTCTTTCCTGATCCTTCTGGATGTGTCCAGCCAACTATAATTTGACCTTCTCTTATATGCTTATAATCTTGAGGTTTTAGAACTTTTAATGAAAATACACCTTCACAGGTTTTAAATATTTCTTCTCTAGATGCTATAGTACAACCTACTTTTACGTATTCATCATCTGAAATTCCTAAAGTTTCACCAAAGCCTGTTTCTACAAGTATTTCATTATTAAAGTTCTTAACATGTTCTGGTAATAGTGCTACCCTTTTTTCGTTTGGATGATTTGGTATCAAAAATCCTAATTTCATATATTACCTCCTTTATTATTCTTACAATAACTATAATATTTAAAAATATTTATTATAGTTACAACTTTATAATATACACAAAGTTGTTAAATATCATTAATATTATACACTATACGAATTTTCGTGTCAAAAATATAAAAAATGTTAAATTTAAACTTAGTATTAGTAGCATTAATATGCAAAATATAGTAAGATGTTATAGGATACCATATATAGTACTCATATTTTTAATTATGCATATTGGGAGGAATCATTTATGAAAAATAGTACTGGCCCTTTATATAAAAATATAGCCTTAGATATAGCTAATCGTATAGTTAGAGGTAAATTAAAAAGTGACGAAAAAATAAGTGGCAGATCTACATTAGCTAGTATGTATAATGTATCTCCTGAAACTATAAGGAGAGCTGTTGCACTATTAGAGGATATGAGTGTTGTTAAATCTACCAAAGGTAGTGGTATAGAAATATTGTCTATATCTGCTGCTGAAAAATTTATAGAAAGAAATAAATCTAATGTATATCTAGCTACAGTAAAAGAAAATATAGAGGATATTCTTCTTAGGAAAAAGAGATTAGATGAAGAATTGCAAGAGAACTTTAATAAGATATTAGACTTAATGGATCGTTTTGAAAATATTTCCCCTTTCACCTTAATAGAAGTAGCTGTTGAAGAAAATTGTAAATTTATAGGCAAAAAAGTTAATGAAGTTAAATTTTGGCAGCAAACTGGTACAACTATGGTAGCCTACAGAAGAGGAAAAGAAATTATAATATCTCCTGGTCCAAACTATATATTTACGGAAGGTGATATTATAGTTGTAATAGGAACTCATAACGTTTATAAAAAAGTTTATAACTTTTTATATGAAAAATAAATACATTTTTTATCTAAAATAACATTAATTATATTAGATATTAAGTCATGTTCTATTTGACTAAAGAAAGTGAAAGAATAGCAATAATATTAATTATATTAAATATTAAGTATATTATATAAATAATATTTATTACTATAATTTTTTTAAAATCAACTATAAAATATATTATAAACAAAAAAGTTTTTAATAGGTTTAATTTAAATATATAAAATAAAAATGCATATACAAACTATTAACTGTATCTTTATTTTTATATTGTTAAAATTAAATCTATTTTTAAATTTTTCCTTTTTTATTTAGATAAGTTTATATAATTAGTTTATTATTACTATCTAATGCATTGCATAATAAACTAAAAAAAGAGAAAACTAATAAAAAAGGAGGAATGAACATGGATTTAACGACTAAAGACATTATTAAAAAGAAAATATTAGATGCTCAAGAAAACGTGAGAGATTATCAAATGTACTCTCATAAAATAGATGATAAGTCTGTAGCTGATCTTTTTGGAGAATTTGCAGAAAATGAAGCTATGCAAGCAAAAAAACTTCGTAACATATTAGATAAATATGACTCTTACTAAACACAAAAATTATAACTTAAAACTCATAAAATATTTAAAGCCAAACTTTAAATCGACTTTAATAAAATAGCCACCTAAAAATAAAGAATACTAATATTTGTGTTCTAATATTTAAGCTATAGCACTGATTTCATACTTTATGAATAAGTGCTATATAAAATTGTTTTCTTTTCACGCTTACATATTAGTACACAAATTAAGTATTCTAATTATTTTTTAATATTAACTCCAAAATTCCTTCAAAGCTATTTCTAACTCTTTTTTATTTCTAATATTAATATTAGGATACCAGTGCTTAGGAAATAATTTTTTATAAGAATAACTATTAAATCTCTCATCAATAAGCAATATTATTCCTTGATCTATTTCTGTTCTTATTACCCTTCCAGCAGCCTGCATAACCTTAGTCATTCCTGGATAAATATATGAATAATCAAATCCAGCTTGTTTTTTTTCATCATAATAATTTTTTATTAAATTTCGCTCCATACATATTTGTGGTAATCCCACACCTATTATTATGGCTCCTATTATTTTATCACCTGTTAAATCAATTCCTTCAGAAAAAATTCCTCCTAATACACAGAATCCTATTATATTATCCATTCCTTTTTCAAATTTATTTATAAATTCTTCTCTTTCTTTTTCATCCATAGAAGAATTTTGAACTATAATATTTTCAAATGGATATTTTTCTTTATATATTAAAAAAACTTCATTCATGTACTTATAAGATGGGAAAAACACCATATAATTTCCCTCTTTTATTTTAAAAACTGTATTTATATAATCACATATATTTTCATAACTTTTACATCTATATTTATATTTTGTAGAGATATTATGTCCTATCAAAATTCTATGGTTATCTATCGGGAATGGCGAATTTAATTTTAAAATATAATCTTCTTCCTCTCCCCCTAAAACTTCTCTAAAATACTTTATGGGCGACAAAGTTCCTGAAAAAAATATACTCGACTTTGATTTTTTTAAAATTTCATTTAATAAACTTGAAGTATCTATAGCAAAAAGTTTAATTTTAAAATCATTATTGTATTCTTCTCCATAGGTTATATAATTATCTCCATATAGATCACATATCTTTAGAAAATATAAAGCTTCAAAATAAAAATTAAGCAACTCATCATTAATTTGAAAATTTCCTTTCATCATAATTACTTCAAATTCTGATGTAAAATTACTTAATAATATTTGTAATTTTTCCGGTTTTTCTTTTTCTATATAATAATTGTCTATTTCATAAATCTTTTTAATCTCTAAAAGTTCTTTATTTATTTTTCCTAGAATTCTATACAAAGCTTTATTTTTTTCTTTACTAGATTTTCTCAAATTTAAAACATTGTTTTTAGATATAGAAGAAGAAAACATCTCTCTAGATCTATCCAATAAATTATGTGCTTCATCTATTAAAAGAACAAAGTCTTCTTTTACATCAGAAAAAAATCTTCTTAAATACACTCTAGGATCAAAAACATAATTATAGTCACAAATTATTCCATCACACCATAAACTTATATCTAAAGAAAATTCAAATGGACAAACTTTGTGTTTTAAAGCATATTTTTTAATAATAGATTCATCTATAATATTTTCATTATTTAAAACATCTAATATAGCTTCATTTATTCTATCGAAATGACCATCTGCAAACTCACAATTATCTGGGGTACACTTAAATTCTTCTTTAAAACAAATCTTTTCCTTGGAAATTAAAGTTATAACCTTAAAAGAAGTATCTTCATCAACAATACTTTTAAAATTACTTAAAACAAAATCTCTAGTAGTATTTTTAGCTGTTAGATAGAAAATTTTATCTATATACCCTTCCCCTATAGCTTTAATACTAGGAAATATTGTAGAAATAGTTTTTCCTATTCCTGTAGGTGCTTCTATAAATATATTTTTACCCTCACTTATAGTTTTATAAACAGATACAGCTAACTTTCTTTGCCCGCTTCTATATTCTTTAAATGGAAACTTTAATAATTTAATGTCCTTATTTCTCTTTTCTTTAAATCTATAGTTAAAATCTATCCAAACATAATATTTATGTATTATATCTAAAAAAAACTTTTCTAATTCTAATATATCGAAAGTTTTATCTATACTTTTTATATTTTCATTTTTAATATTATAGTAAGTTAATTTTATATTAATTTTTTCAAGATTTTTCTGTTTTGAATAAATAAAAGCATAACATTTAGCTTGAGCCCAATGTAATAAATTGTCTTTTATTTCTTCTAAATTTCTAGTTGTGGTTTTAATTTCTTCTATGGTAATAAATCCATTTTCTATAATAATTCCATCTGCTCTTCCTTCTACATTAAATAAAAAATTTTTATATTCCACAGAATATTTTAATAAAACTTCTTTTTCATATTCTGTCATAAGTAAAGGGGTTGCACCTTCCATTCTAATCTTTTGTATTTTCTTATGTGCTTTTATTCCCTCTTGAGCTCTACTTCCACTCAAATATCCAATATCAATATCTCCGTTTCTTAATATAAATTCTACTAGATTTCTAACGGATATATTTACCTCTCTTGTGCTTTCCACATAAATCAAACCTTTTCAATATAATCTATTAATACAAATTATATCACAAGTTTTTGTAAATTAGTTTTTATAATAAATTTACTTTTAATAGGAGTTATAAGTTAATTACCACTTAAAAGTATTTATACTATTCTTAGTTTTAAAAGCATTAAAATAAGAAATACTTTTAGGGAAAATAGATATCTATAAAAATAATTGGAATTCTTTATTTTGATAGTCATCTATTAACTAAAAGTATTTCTTGTTTTAATTTTCAACCTTTAAAATCTATCAAGCCGTTGTTTCCTTATATTACTATTTAAACATGTTATTTACGTTTAATTTCATTATAATTCTTTCTGTATTTTCTATTACATCTATATTTATTTCTGAAATTTCAATAGGGAATCCAATAATTTCACTAATAACATCATTAATTTCTTTTGATATCTGCTCATAAAATACTTCTCTATAGTATTCAATTAAAGTCACATTATTATTATTTATAATTGCTTTTTCCATAGGAGTTAATATATCATAAGTATTAATTTCTATAGTACTTCCACCCCAAAATACTTGTACATTTTTAGGTCCTTTTCTTGTATATTTCTTTACTAATAATGATATTGCAGCTTTTATTTCTTCAGTTATTTTTAACTTATGCTCTTTACTGAAATTTATAAATTTACATAAGCTTTCTTTATCATATTTTCTTTTTATAACTTTTTTTAATACATTTTTTATAGCTTCTATAATTTCTTCTTTTTCTATAGGTTTTACAAGATATTTATCAATACCAATATCTACACTTTTTATTATATATTCTATATCATCTACTTCAGTATTAATAATAATTCCACATTCTTGATCATAATCTCGTATTTTTTTAATCATATCTATTCCATTCATAATAGGCATTCTTAAATCAGTAATTACTATATCTGGTCTATATATCTTAAATAATTCAAAGCCTTTTTGTCCATTTTCAGCAATATATAATTTACCTGAGATTTTTTTTAATATTTTTTTTACAATAATTTGAGTTATAGCTTCATCTTCAACGTATAATATTTTAACATTATTCATTACGCGTTCAATAGCATCCATTGTTTAACAAGCTCCTTATTTGAACATATTTTTAATAACTTCAATAGATTTCTAGAATATAGTAACCCTTTTTGTGTGCTATAAGAATATCAAATTAATTCTATCAAATATATTCATATTATTCAATTTTTTTGTAAAAATAAAGTTATAAACAATATTTGTCATATTGTTTATAACTTTGTTTTAATTTTATATTTTATATTATATACTTTTAAACACTTCTAAATACATTCAAATTCATCCATTGTATCCACTAATTGTTGAGATATTTCTAAATTCTTTTCATTTTCTTTCAATATTAACTCATTTTGTTGATTTACATTACTTATTTTTTCTGCAATTTCACCTGAAGATTCTGCTACTTCTATTACAGATCCAGACATCTCTTCCATACCTCTTGCTATTTGTTCAATAGCTTTAGAGGTTTTTTCTGATAAATTTGAAAAATTTTCAATTAACTCTTTAACAATATTTCCATCATTTTTATACTGTACACTCATATCTATAAGCTTTTTATAATCTCTTAATACATTCTCTTCTATAAGCTCTAAAACAAATTCAGAAGAAGATGAAAGTTCACTTACTGCTTTTAATACAGTCTTAACATTAATCTGAATATTTTCAACTGCATTAGAGGATTGCTCTGCTAATTTTCTTACCTCTTCTGCTACCACTGCAAAACCTCTACCCTGTTCTCCTGCTCTAGCAGCTTCAATAGCTGCATTCAAAGCTAATAAATTTGTCTTTTCAGCTATACCTAAGATACTCTCAGCCATTTCAGATATATTTTCTACCACTTGTGCTTCATGAATAGCTTTTTGTAATTTTTCTTTTGAATCTCCATATATTTTTTCTACTTCACTCATGGAATTACAAGCATCTTTATTTATACTTTCTGCCTTTTCCTTAATATTTATTGCCAAATCAAGTCCTTCTTTTGCTTTTTCCTTAGTAATATCCATATCTTCTTTAACAGAAGCAGTCATAGATGCCATCTCTTCTATACCTGCTGAAGATTCCTCCATGTTAGCAGAAATTTCTTCAGTAAATGCAGTTATTTGTTGTATTTCACCATTTACTTTATTAAAAGATTCTTTTGCACAATTACTGCTTTGTAATATATTTTTACTTTCATTCTTAACAGAATTTATGGTTTGATTTAATATATCGCTAGCTTCATTTAAAGCTCTGGCTGTTTCCCCAAATTCATCTTTTCTATTAATAGAATTTTTATATGTTAAATTACATTTTTCTAATTGCTCCGCATGCTCTTTCATTTTAACAAGGGGCTCTTTAATATTTTTAGAAATAACGTTTGATATTATCATACCTAAAATTATAAATAAAATAGTTGAAATTAATATTATTGTTCTTAATGCGTAAATATCCTTAAATAAATAATTCTTTTCGACAGCTATAGCTATAGACCATTCTGTGCCTGGAACTGGTTCATAGGCCATAAATCTTCTAACATTATTATATTTATATTCTCCAAAACCATTTTCACCATTAACCATTCTTTTTTGAAAACTTAAAAGTTCTTCAAACTTTGAATCATTGCTGTAATTTTTTAAATCATTGCCTCTCTTCAAAACTAAGTTAATATCATCATCTACTATATAATATCCTTCTTTATTAATTACAAAACCAATTTCTTCTTTATTATTTGATTGTGCATCATTTACTAATTTATTTATATCTTTTATATCTAAAGAACCTATTAAAGCCCCTACTACTTTTTTGTCATCGGATTTAATAGGTGTAACTACTTCTATTAAAGGAACATTAGTATCCTTATCTATATTACTATCTATTATAAATGTATCCCCTTTTAATATTCTATTAAAATACTCTTTATTAGATATATTTTCTACTTCATTATTGCTCATAGTATACGCATTACCTTGCAAATTTACTATTTTAAAATTATTAAATCCCCATGCTTTAGCTTCATCTTCTAATTGATATTTTTGATTTTTTAAATCCATAGATTTTATTTCTGGCCAATCGGCTATTATTTGCAATTTCTCCTTTGCTTCATTCATCCTATTAGCTAATATTGTGGATTCATTTTTAGCCTTATTTTCAAGTTGCATTTTAATATTTTTAGTCAGTGCTCTAGAAGCACTCATATAAGATACAATTCCTAAAATTCCACAAATTAAAATAATCATGCCTAGTATTTGCATATTTATAATACTTTTTACACTTATAAAATTTTTATCCTTAGTACTTTTAAATTTAAACTTCATAAATTTCCTCCTCTTTTATGGGCTGTTTTGTTATACTTTAAAATATGAATTTGCTATCTTTTAATCTTTAAAACAAACATACCATTAATTGTGTGATGTTAAAACTATTTTTATAATTACTTAATACTTATATATTTACTGAATAATTATACACATAATTGTAAGCGGAAAGAATCTGCGTATGTTTCTTTAACAAATAACCCCAATATTATAGGATCATATCTATTTTTCTCTTTTATCATGATATCTAAAGCCGCTTCTCTTGTATAAGCTCTTCTATAACATCTATCTGAAGTTAAAGCCTCATATACATCTGCTATACGAAGTATTCTAGCCGCTATAGGAATATCTTTGCCTTTTAACCCATAATAACCACTCCCATCAAAATTTTCATGATGAAATTTTACAACATTACAAATTTCTAAGCAATATCCATATTCTCTTAGTATATCAGCACCAAACTGGGTATGTTTTTTTACAATTTCAAACTCACTATAATTTAATTTATCTTTCTTGTTTAATATATTAGAAGGTATTCTAGCCTTTCCTATGTCATGATTCAATGCTAACAAAACTAAATCATTACTTTGTTTTGAAGTAAATTTCATTAACTCTGCAATTTTTTTCACATAAATAGCAACCCTCTTACTGTGCAAAAATATTTCTAAATCTAACTTTTCATCCTTTGATATATTCAAGGTATTTGTTGATAAACTACTCAATTTACACATATTATTGCTCCTCCCCATCCCTATAAATTTATAAAAATAAAAGCCAACATAATTAGTCCATATCTATAAACTAATCATGTTGGCTATATCTAGCTAAATAAATCCTTATTTTCTATCTATTACACCAATCATTTATTAAATTATTAAGTAAATTTTTTTTTTTATTTTCATATCAGCCCATACACGGCAAAATAAATACTTATTCTCCATATATATTGCTAATATTACCTTATATTTTAATTTTATATCATTAATTCCCAAATTTCAACTAAATTAAAAATATTTTTTATAAATTTATTTATTTTTGCTATAATACATCAAATCTTGTTCTAGTTTATTTATATTTACTCTTATTTTTTCTACTAATTTATAAATATATTCAACGTCACCTATTATAGCTCTTTCTTTAATTTCATTCAATAAATTTTTTATCTCAGTCAAATGAAAATTTGAAGATGCCCCCTTTAATTTATGTATCAAATTTCTTAAACTTTCTATATCTCCTTGTCGTGATAATTTTATAATTTCATTCATTTGCTTTTTAGAAAATAATTCTATTACTTTATATCCTAATTCTATAACTAATTCTTTATTACCATCTAAATTTTTTTCTAATCTTTCAAACTCATTATTTATCTTTTCTTTATTTGAATTTAATTTATTATTTCTAAATTTATTATCATTATTTAAATACTTGTCTATTATATATTGTAATTTATCCAAATCTATCGGTTTGCTTAAATAATCATCCATGCCTAATGACTTAAATTTTTTCTTTTGTTCTAAAGAATCATACGCAGTTAATGCTACTATTGGTATTTTACTCAACTCAGGATTTTTTTTAATTATTTGTGCTGCATCTATTCCATTCATTATAGGCATAGATATATCCATAAAAATTAAATCATAGCTATCTTTCTTTAAAGCCACTATAGAATCTTTACCATTAGAAACTGTTTTCGCTATCCATCCCTTTAATTCAATTAATTTGCTCATCACTATCTGATTTACATTATTATCTTCTGCTATTAATATTTTAAATATCTTTTTGTTGCTCTTTTTACAATTCATTAATTCATGTTTTTCTAAGTTATATTTATTTGGTAAATATAACTTAGCTTTTAACGCTTGTATCATTGCATTAACATTTTCTGTTATATTTAAACAACAAGCACCTACCCCTAATATATTATTACATTCGTCTTTTATAGGAATTATTTCTATTTCATAAAATTCCACTTCACTACCATTAATTAAAACTTCCTCACTTGTTACAATTTTATTTCCGTTTAATGCAATCTTCATTTTTTCTTTTATTCTTGATATTAAATTACAACTAATATTTTGGGGACAATATTCTTCAATTATTTCTAATATATTCATGTCAACTTCTACATTAATACCTAATAATTTTTTCATAAATCTTTCATGACTATTATTTAATTTTATATAATGAAAATCTTTATCTAAAATAAATATGGAAATATTATTTAATTCCCCTACAAATAAATTCAAAGCATTTATATCCCCGTAATTTATCATAGTTATACCTTCCCTACCTATATATTATAATTTCAAACAATCTAATTTAATTTTCGAAGTTTTTAAATAAAACTTGCATATATTAATTCATTATAAAAAGCAAACTATTCAAATAATAAAATTCTAAATAAATTAATCTCTTTATACACAAAAACGTTTAACAAAATTATCCTAATAATTTATTTTTGTAAAAAAAATAGGTTAGAAAAACTTGTTTCTAACCAACTATATATTATATATATTTAAAATAATTTTTTTAAGTAATAATTTCATTATATTTATCATTAATCCAATTTAATACATCCTCAAATACTTCTTTCCTGTTTAACTCATTTAAAATCTCATGTCTTCCATCTTTATACAATTTGTAATTTACATCTGTTACGCCAATATTATTATAAAAATTATATAGATTTAATATGCCCTTTCCAAAATTACCCACTGGATCTTTATCTCCTGCTACTATAAGTATAGGTAAATTTGTAGGTATACTATTTTTATTCTCTTCTTTCCATATAGATTTCAATCCTTTAAAAAAATCATGATAGAATGAAGTTGTGAAAATTGTTCCACAATACTTATTTTTTATATATTTATCAACTTCTTTATCATCTCTACTTAACCAATCAAACTCTGTTCTGTTAGGTTTAAACTTTTTATTATATCCTCCAAAGGATAAATAATTTAAAATATTACTTTCATGTTCCCGTCCTTTAAATTTCATTTCCAATTTAGCTATTAAAATTCCTATATTCAATAAAAACCCCTGTTTCCCATTAGTACCTACTAAAATAACTCCATTTAATCCTTCTCCATACAATTGTATATATCTCTGACTTATAAATGACCCCATACTATGCCCTAATAAAAATACAGGCAATCCCTTATTTTCTTCTTTTATTATAGCATTTAAGGTATGTATATCTTCTACCATGGACATAAATCCATCTTCTTCTCCTAGGTAGCCTAATTTATCTAAACTTATTGCACTTTTACCATGTCCTCTATGATCATTTGCATAAACTACATATCCAGCTTCATTTAAATAAGATGCTAACCTTTCATATCTATGAGCAGTTTCAGCCATACCATGAGATATTTGTATAACTGCTTTTATATCCTGCTTCCTTTCCGGTTCCCATTTATATACATTTACTTTTACATTTTCTCTACCATTAAATGAAAAACAACTACTTTTCATATGTCTCTCCCTTCCATTGAGCTATTTTTTAAACTCATTTTTAATACTTATTATATTAAATTTCAAAATTCCTCCATAAAGATATATTATTAGATTTATAAAAAAAATACTACTTAAAAATACCTAATTTATAAAAATTTAATAATAAATCATGAATTTTATTCCAAAATATGGTATATTATTATTAAAACTCTTATTATTTCTTATAAATAGTATAATAAAAATCCCAAAATTAACGATAAATATTAGTGAATAATTATTTTAAATATGAAGGGAGGATTTTTTTTGAATAGATCAAGAAAAGCTTTTACTACTTGTGCTGTATCCGCTGCTTTATTAGGACAAAATTTTTTATTTGGTCAAAATGTTCTAGCCGCTAGTGATAATATGTACCCAAATGTTAATAGTAGTGCATACAATTCTAACAATATATTTACTCAATGCGGATTTAAGGGGCAATGTACTTGGTTTACTTATGGAAGAGTTTTAGAAAAATTAAATATGAAACTTCCAAGCCAATTCTATGGTAATGCTATAGATTGGTGGTATTCTAATATTAAATCTAATGTATTTTCTTATGGTTCAGAACCTCAAGCTAATTCTATAGTAGTTTGGAGTGGTGGTTCAAAAGGATATGGACATGTTGGTTTTGTAGAAAAAGTTGTAGGAGATACAATTTATTATAATGAAGGAAATGTTGAAAGAAGAGGATATTATGATGGTTATGTAAAAACCATATCTAAACAAGCTATAAAAAACAGAGGTAACTTATTTTTAAAAGGATATATATACTTAAATGGTAGTTCCAATAATAACAATTCCAGTAGTAATAATGACTATACTATAATAAAAACATCTAAGGTTTCTTGCTCAAGCCTTAATGTTAGAAGCAATCCATCTCTATCATCAGCAGTTATAGGTGGTCTTTCAAAAAACCAAACTGTATCTATTATAAGTGAAAGCAATGGATGGTCAAAAATAAAATATGGTTCTGGAATTGGTTATGTAAGTTCCCAATACCTATACGGAGGAAATAATACTATAAATTCCGGAAGTGGTGGTTCTTCTAGTAACGAAAGTGCAAAACCAGGTTTTGTTAAATTATCTAACAGTAGTTCATCATTAAACGTTAGAAGTGGTGCTAATTTATCTTCTAGTATAATAGGGTCTCTAAAAAATGGAGCCTCTGTATCTATATTAGGACAAACTGGTTCTTGGTATAAAATTAAATATAATTCCTCAATCGGTTATGTAAGTTCAAGTTATATTTCTTCAACTAATAACTCTAACTCAAGTCCTAATAATAGTTCTACAACTTCAGCTGGTAAAGGTATTGTTAAATTATCTAATCCAAGCTCTTCATTAAACTTTAGAGCTAATCCAAGTCTATCATCACAAATATTAGGTGGACTTTCACATGGTTCTTCTGTTGATATACTAGATAAAACTGGCTCTTGGTATAAAATTAAATATGGTTCTAAAATTGGTTATGTAAGCAGTAGCTTTATAACTACTTCAAATAATAACTCTTCCGTAACAAGTAACAAATTTGGAACTGTATATTTATCAAATAAATATTCTACTTTAAATGTAAGAAAAAATGCTGGAACAAATAGTAGTGTAATTTCTTCATTAGCTAATGGAAGTAGAGTAGAAATATTAGATTCTACAGGTCAATGGTATAAAATAAAATTTAATAATACTACTGGTTATGTTTATAGCCAATACATAAAATAATTCACTTTAATAAAAAAATATACTTTTTAACCCAATAAATTTTAAAAATTCATTTAATTATATTAAGGTTAAATAAATTTAAAGTAAATCTTAATTTATAATTTAAGAGGTTCCATAAAATTTACATTAATTTTTATGGAACCTCTTTTAAATTCTATCCTAGTAAACTTTCACATATTAATTTTATATACAAATTAATATTTATCTAATAATTTATTTAATTACAAATTCATGAATATCTATTTTAAAAATAAAACTCTTAATAAATTCTATTTTAGCAAACAAATAAAATTTATATAAATATTAACCCTATTCATCAAATAAAAAAATTATTTTATATTCTCTTTCATCTTATTCATAAGTTTATCTAAAAGTTCTTCTGCAGTATTTCCATCTGTAGGATAAGTTACATTTCCATATCCCACATGATAATTTGATAATTGAGGATAAATTAAAGAAAGCATCTTATATTTTTCTTTTATTTTATTTTTTATTTCCTCAATCCTCTCTTCTCCATAATTTGGTAACACAGCTACAAAAGTTAATAAACCATGCTTAGTTACAAAATTAGGAGCTTTAAAAACATCCTTTATACCTTTATAAAAAATATCTGTTAATGTTATATAACTTTCTTTTACGTCTATTTTTTCTTCTTCATCTGTACTTTTTATAAGAGTAAATATAACTGAAGAAACTTTCTTATCATTAGCCTTAGCTCTATTTAATTCATCAACAAAATAAATTTTAAATTCTTCTGGTAGTTCTTCTTCTGTAACGCTAGAATCTAATATTTTTTTAGCTTCATTAACATTTTCACTATCTTCATTAATATATATTTCTTGAACTTCAGTTTTCTTATCTACTAATGTTTCTTCTTTTATAGTTTTACTTTCCCTTATAGTTTTAAGTATTCTATCTAATAAAACTTTATTATCAAAAGGCTTTAATATATAATCTGAAATACCTTCTCTTATTACTTTAGCAAAAGCATCTCTAGTATTTACTTTAGTTAATATAACTATTGGGATATCTACATTTTTTTCTCTTATTTTTTCAACTACTTCAAATCCATCTTCCTTAGTTAATCCTAACTCTAATATTATCAAATCTATATTATCCTTTTTTTCATAAAGTTTATTAAAAAATTCAAAGGAAGTAGAAGCCTCATAAACCTTTATATCTTTTTCCTCCAAAATATCTTTAACTCTATATCTCATATAACTCATATCATCTAATATTATAATATTTTGCACACCTATCACTCTCATACTTAAATTATTTTTTATATTTTAAAATATTTAATAATATTCATTAACACATAGCTCCATCTATTGTTATAATTTGACCATTTATATAGGAAGAATCCTTGCTACTTAAAAAAGCTACAACTTTTCCCACTTCTTCCCCCTCACCTAATCTCATAAGTGGAATTTCATTTCTAAGATTATTTAAATCTTCCTCGCTCAAACAACTATTCATGTCTGTATTTATAACACCTGGAGCCACAGCATTTACTCTTATGTTGTTTGGACCAAGTTCCTTAGCTAATGCCTTTGTAAAAGCATTTATCCCCCCTTTTGAAGCTGAATAAATAACTTCACAAGATGCCCCTATATTTCCCCACATAGATGATACATTTATAATAGTTCCTTCTCCCCTATCTAACATATATTTAACTACATTATGGCTACAGTTAAATACTCCTTTTAAATTAGTATCTATTATTCTATCCCAATCACTTTCATCCATATCTATAAATAATCCTATTTTAGATATTCCAGCATTATTAACTAAGATATCTATTTTGCCAAATTTACTTATTGCAAATTCTACTAATTCCTTTGAACTATTATAATTTGAAACATCTGCTTTAAACATATATCCATATCCACCTAACTCTTTAACTAAATCTAAAGTTTTTAAGGCATCTTCTTTATTTTTATTATAATTTATAATTATACTAGCACCAGCTTTTGTAAGTTCTAAAACTATATCTCTACCAATTCCTCTAGAACTACCTGTAACTATTGCAACTTTTCCTGATAAATCTATCATTTTTATCTCTCCCTTTAATTATCTATTAAATTTACTAATTCTTTAGTACAATTTTAAATTTAATTAAATTTTTTTACCATATTTTTTATAAATACTTTCATATAGGTTATAATATTAAAATATCCTCTAAATGGATATATTAAGTACTATATTTATCAAATTTATATTACCATTAAGTTATTTTACTTACAAACTTATTCATATTTTATAATGCAAATTTATTAATAAAAAAACTATATTGTATTATAATTATTTTCTGATTATTTTAAAATATTGTAAAATTCATTGCAGAATAAAAATTTTTATGATATGCTTTTAATAAATATTAATTATTTTTTAATATATATTATTAGGAGGTAATTTGAATGGAAATAAAATTTATGGGTAATCCAATTACCCTTGAAGGAAATGAAGTAAAGGTTGGAGATATAGCACCCGAATTTACTGCTATAGATAATAATATGAATCCGGTTTCTTTAAAAGATACTAAAGGTGTAAGAATACTTTCTGTGGTACCTTCTTTAGATACTGAGGTTTGTGATCTTGAAACTAAAACATTCAATTCAAAAGCATCTGAAATCCCAAATGTAACTATCTATACTATATCTATGGATCTACCTTTTGCACAGGCTAGATGGTGCGGAGCTCATGGTATAGATAAAGTTATAACACTATCTGATTTTAAAGACAGATTGGTAGGCAAAAATTATGGCACATATATAAAAGAATTAGGATTATTAACAAGAGCTGTTTTCGTTATAGATAGCAATAATAAAATAACTTATGCTGAATATGTACCAGAAGTTACAAATCAACCAAACTTTGATAAAATTTTAGAAGCTGCTAAAAATACTAAATAAGATAAAATCTTATAAAAATATACTATTAAAACAGGTATTTCTTTACTTATAGAAATACCTGTTTTAATAGTATTTAGTAAAATATCAAATAATTTATTTTATTCAAGTGAGTTTTGATTTATAGTTGGCAATGTCTGAAGATCTATTCCTCCAGTTTTTTCTGGTATACCATGTAAATATTGCTCTCCATTTTGAGCTGTACCAATAACTACATCATTTATTTCTCCTTCTGCTGCCCTTTCTATAGCTTGTTCTTTTGTTAATAATTCTCCATTATTTAACTTATAACCAGTTACAGCACCATTTTCATCTTTTACTAAAGCTACAATATCCTTGCCAAAATTATTATTACCACCAATCATAATAACACCTCCAATTAAGGATATGCTATTATATTTCCCAATAAAAATTTATTTATCCTATGCTTACTTATTCTCATACTTTATTTTTATTTATTTTAATTTAGCTTTTAAAAACATTATTTTCATTCCCATAGATTCAAATTTAGTTTCATATTCTGTTTTTATATTTTCTTTAAAATCGCTATTATGAAGATCATATGTAATATATTCTATATTAAATCCACTTTCCTTAAAATATTCTTGTGAATCTTCAAAAAGTCCTCTATCATCAGTTTTAAACCATATCTCTGTATTAGGTTTTATAAATTTTTTATATTCTGTTAGTAACTTTGTATGAGTTAATCTTCTTTTATTATGTCTTGCCTTTGGCCACGGATTACAGAAATTTATATATATTTTACTTATTTCATTTTCATCAATTACTTCTGCTATTCCCATTATATTCATTGTAAGAAACCTTATATTTTTAAATTCTTTTTTAACTTGACTTTCTTTCTCTTCAACTTTTCTTATGGCATAAACTATAACCTCATCCTTTAAATCTATTCCTATATAATTTATATTCTCATTTTTCTCTACTAATTGTGATATAAATCCGCCTCTTCCACAACCTAATTCTAAATGTATTTCATTATTATTATTAAATTCCTTATGCCATTTTCCCTTTAAGTCTTTAGGCTCTTTTATAAATTTATTACTAGCTTCTATTTCCGGTCTTGCCCACCATTTCTTTCTAAGTCTCATATTTAAACCTCCAGATATTTTTAATATATTACTGAAATATTATATCATAACACCCATTATCTTTAATAATCTTTAATTATATTTTAAAATGTAAATTTACTATACCATAACTATCTTAAACTACTACTACTAAATTAATACATAAAATCACTATTAATAAATTTATTCTTTTATTATTTACTCTAATAATTTAAGAAAAGTCATTATGTGGCGATAATTATACTATTTACTAGAATTATTATGGAAAGGATTATATAGGAAACCTTATTATGAATAATTTTTTAGAAGAATTAAAAAATAAAAAAATTATAAATAAAAATGATATTGAAAACATAAAAAAATATATAAATATTAAATATAAAGATAAGGATAGCAAGAAAAAAGCTTATATGCTATCTTCTACTATTCATTCTATTATTGAAGGTAAAATAAATTCCTTTCCTAAATCAATACAAAAAGATTTAAAAAATATTATTTTTAAAAATACATTTTTAAAAAATAAAGATTCCATTTATTTATGGGATATTTTTTATTCTTATATGGATTATATAAATTTTAAAAAAGAAAATATAGAAATATTGTTAAATTGGATTAATGCAAATATAGAAAATAAAATTGATAAAGAGCATTTAATAAATTATTTGTATACAAATAATTTATTAAATGAATCCAAAAATGAATCCAAAAATGAATCCAAAAATGAATCCAAAAATGAATCCAAAAATGAATCCAAAAATGAATCCAAAAATGAATCCAAAAATGAATCCAAAAATGAATCCAAAAATGAATCCAAAAATGAATCTGAAAATATTTATCTACAAAACACCAATATAAAACTTAATAATAATGTTATCACTATTAAAAAAAATAAGCTCAAAATAATAACTTATAAATTGGATTTTAAAAGTATTTTAAGAAAATTTAATATAAATTCTCTGCATAAAAAAAATCTAATAAAACTTCATAATAATTCTATTGCTTTTACATTGGTTATATTATTTGTTTTTGTAATATCTATCTATTTATTAAATATAAATACCCCTGTTAAAACCAATAGTAAAAATATTATTGTTTATGAAAATAAAAAAGTTGAAACTAAAAAAAATAATACTCTTAATAAAAATAAACATCTACCTCAATATGTTAAATATAAAACTTTAAATAATGAAAAGCTAAAAAAATATTTGCATACTAAAAACTCTTTATTAGCAGATGAGCCTTATTTTTCAGCTATAATATCATCTGCTGAAGAATTTGATATAAATCCTTTAATATTATTTGCAATAACTGGACAAGAACAAGGTTTTGTACCTAAAAGCAACAAGTTTGCTAAAAAAATAGCAAATAATCCATTCAACGTTTTTCATAGTTGGCAAGAATATAATTCTGATATTAAAGATTCTTCTAGAATAGCAGGAAGAACTGTATTTAATTTATTAAATACTATGCCTAAAGGACAAGATCCTTTTAAATGGATAAATAACACTTATGCTGAAGATATTAATTGGCATAAAGGAGTAAAATCCTTGTATAATGACTTAGAGAAAGCCATGAAATAAGTGATTTTTGTTAAATATATAATTAATCGAAAAAGGGTTTATTTATTTCTAAATTAGTATTAAAACCTAGGAGGACATACTAAAATTTTTTATAGGGGGATGATTAAAATATTTAATAATTTTAACATGATACTTCCAGCAATCATATTTATAATCGTTTACGCATTGATTATTTCTGAAAAAGTAAACAGAGTTGTCGCTTCCTTAAGCGGTGCTGCCATTATGCTTATATTAAAATTAATCACCCAAGAAAATGCTTTCTTAAAAATTGATTTTAATACTATAGGTTTATTAGTTGGGATGATGATTATAGTAAATATAACTAAAAGAACAGGTGTCTTTGAATATATAGCTATAAGAGCAGCTAAATTTTCCAAAGGTAATCCTATTAAAATATTAATCTTATTTTCTGTAATAACTGCTATTTTATCTGGAGTATTAGACAATGTTACTACTGTACTACTAATAGTACCTGTAACATTAGTTATAACTAAAACACTAGAAATAGATCCGATTCCTTTTTTAATGTGCGAAATATTTTCATCTAATATAGGTGGTACTGCTACATTAATAGGTGATCCACCAAATTTAATGATAGGAAGTGCTGCCGGACTAAGTTTTTTAGATTTTGTTAAAAACTTAGCTCCCGTAATAATAATAATACTTTTAGTTACATTATTAGCAATAAAACAATTATATAAAAATTCTATGAAAACTTCTGAAGAAGATAAGAAAAAAATTATGGCTTTAGATGAGAGTAAAGCTATTCGTGATATGGCTCTTATGAAAAAATGCTTAGCAGTACTATTTTTAACTTTAATAGGCTTCTTAACTCATAGTTATTTAGGTTTTGAATCTGCAACTATTGCCATAGCTGGTTCTGCTATATTATTAGCTATAAGTAAAGTAGAACCAGATGAAATATTACAAGAAACTGAATGGGGTACTATATTCTTTTTCATAGGATTATTTATAATGACTGGAGTTTTAGAAGATGTTGGTATTATGGAGATCTTAGCTCAGAAAACATTATCGCTAACAAAAGGTAATCTAGTTATGACTGGGATATTTGTACTTTGGATATCTGCTATTGCCTCTGCCTTTATAGATAATATTCCTTTTGTAGCTACCATGATACCATTAATAAAAGCTATGGGAACCATGGGAGGCATGGATATAGTTCCACTTTGGTGGGCATTATCTTTAGGTGCTTGTCTAGGTGGTAATGGGACTATGATTGGAGCTTCTGCCAACTTAGTAGTAATTGGTATAGCAGAAAAAAGTGGATATAAAATTTCTTTTAAAGATTACTTTAAACTTGGGTTTCCTGTAATGTTAGTGTCAATAATAATATCTACCGCTTATCTTTTAATATTCTTTTTGAAATAATTTTCAAATTATTTTATAATATTTTGAAAATTACATATATTGACACTTACTTAATGATATAATATAAACAAAGGATAACTCACTTAATTCATAAGGGGGCTTTTAAATGGACAATTATATGGAAGTAAAAAATTCAATGTTAACTTTTTTACTAGAACAAATGGGGGCTAAGATTCATAGAATCACGGGGATAGTATGTTATGCAGAATTTACAATAGACTCTGTAAAAATAAAATATATGTATCACCTAGATAAAAAAAATAAATATTTTCTAGAAAGAATTTCTCCTTACAATATAAGTATTGGACAATTTGAGAAAGAAGAAGATGTAATAAATACTATAAAAGTAGATATATCTAAATTTAAAAATGCAAAGAATAGTAATAAATTCAATAAATTCATTAACACCGGAAAGGATTTTGTTGATATAGTTAAATCTTTTGAAGACCTTTATTTACACTATAATGTTTCAAAATATGATTTAGCTGATATACAACAAAATATAGATAACTTAAAAGAAAAACTAAAGGAAGTATCTAATAAAGCTGATGTGGTTTATGATAAATCTAAAAAATAACTGAAAAATTAATAAAACATAAATGTTTCATAAATAACTTATAATATATGAAACTATAAAAACTATATAAGTAAACTATTTGAGCCTAGGAATTATTTTTAAATATACATTCCTAGACTTTTTTATCTTTAAATACTATTTTAATACTAAATTTTTTTATTATTAAGCAAAATAATAAAACTTCTATATACTATATGAATCAATCAAAAGATGACTTCTGCACAATTCAGAAATCATCTTTTTTTAATTAATATTTATAACTTCATATGTTTTAAATTCTAAAATATAGCCATAGCTATTTTCATAAAAGAATAATGTAAAAAATTAGTTGGAATTCCTACTAAAAATGATGAAATAGGAGTTATCACAAATATCAATAGAATAATCATTTGATATCTATAAATCACATCAGATACTTTATAAAAAGTCTTAGGCCATAAATCTCTTAATATGTCAAAACCATCAAGTCCTGGTATAGGCATTAAATTAAATATTGCTAACATACAATTTATTCTAACTATATAGTATAATATTAAACCTATTATACCACCTAAGGAAGTTATATCTCCAAAGTTCACTAAATTTAACTTTAACAAAAAAGCAATTAATAATGCAAATAAAAATGCTGTAATTAGATTTGCAGCTATACCTGCTACAGAAACTTTTATTTCATCTTTATATCCTCTTTTTAATGCACTTGGATTAATTTGTACTGGTTTAGCCCATCCAAAGCCAATCAATAATATCATTATAAATCCTACAATGTCTATATGTGAAAAAGGATTTAATGTTAACCTTCCTTGAAATTTAGGAGTTTTATCTCCTAATTTGTCCGCTACATAGGCATGAGCAAATTCATGTACTGTAAAGCCTAACAATATAGCTGGTATTATTAGTATTTTTGAAAGTATTCTATAATTTAAGTCCAAAAAACTCATCCTCTCCTAAAATTGAAACTTCAAAACAATTATAGCAAATTTAAATAAATACAACAATTAATTAAATATTAATATAGAATAAATGATCATTCATATATTTATATCATATTAACTTTAAAATTCTAAAAATGCTTTCACTATTTTATCATTTTTAACATATTTATTATACTTTAATCCACTAATATCAATAAAAATTCTAATCTAGTGACTATTCACTCTAATAATTTAATCTTTCTTAATATGAAAAAAACAAATATATCTCTAGGTAATTTTTTTATAAAATTTAGAGGGAGTAAAAACTACCTCTAAATCCCAAAATTATATTTATTTAAATTTATTTTTTATATCCTAAAAAATGCTCTTTAAATTTTCATCTTTAGTTAATTTTAGTATTCCTATTACAAAGAAAGCTAATGCAAATAAAATTACTATACTAATATATGAAATAACCTCATTAAAGCTTTTTCCTTGTTGGAGAGAATCTATAGTTTTAAGCACCCATGTTTGAGGAAATATATTAGCCAATTTTTGCATAAAGCTTGGCATCATATCCAGAGGCCAAAAACATCCTGATAACATACAAGTAGGAGTTATTAGTATGTTAGATAAATAAGAGGATTGATTAAGACTTTTAGAAAATGCTGCAATAATTATTCCAAAACCAATAGATACAAACCCAAAACAGCACAATATTATAAACATTATACTTGTATCTATATAAAAATTAAGTTTCAGAACATATATGGACATAAATAAAATCACAAATATCTGTATTAAAAATATTATAAAATTAGCTATTACATTAGCTATTATATATTTACTTTTACTAGTGTTAGAACAAAATATTCTATAGTATGTTTTATTATATTTATCTTTTAATATAAAAGATGAAGCTGTACTAGAAGCTATTAGCATAAATACAAGTAATAATCCTATACTTTGCTTTGTTACAGATTTAGTTTTAGTTTTGTCTCCTATAGCTTTATAATTAAGCTTCAAATCTTGTTTTTTATATCCATCATATATAGCTTTAAAATCTTTTTCATTTTTGTTAGATGCCACACTTATATTATTAAGAGTATCTATATAATAATTTAAATAATTTTTTATCCAAGAAGTAATATCTTCCCCTCTAACAGATATTATATCTAATTTCTTAAAATCCCCATTTATTATATCTTTATGAAAATTTTTAGGAATAACTACTACACAATCTACTTTTTTGTCTAATAATAATTTATTCATATTATTCTCTGAAATTTTAACTATAACAAAGTTTTTCTTAGCATCTATTGATTTTATCATATCTTTAGATAAATAGGATTCATTTAAATCTACTACCCCTATTTTACTATAAGAGTTTCCTGAAGCATTTAAAAACAATGCTATAAATACAGCTAATAAAGGAAGTAATATAAAAATTATTATATTAGATTTTTTTCTAAAAGTCCTTTTAAGGATACTTTTTGTTAATAAAAATATTTGTTTCATTTTATACCACATCCTTTCTTGGGAATAACATAGCAATTAATAGAAATAATACTCCAACTCCTAGATTAATTAGCATAGTTGTTCCAAATATACTTAGATCATTACCAAAAATAATCTTAAACATAGCATCATTGCTCCATTTAAGTGGGGATATATTTGATACATAATTTAAACCTTTGCTACCTATTTGATCTAAAGGTATATAACCTCCCCCAAGAAAAGTCAAAATAGGTACAAACATATATATGATTATAGACATAACTCCTTCATTTTTTACAGTATTAGCTATGCATACTCCTGCTGATACAGCCATAAAAATAAGAGATGCTACTACAGAAATCAAAGCTAATTTGTTATTTCCCCAATTTGTTCCTAAAATATATTTACTAAATAAATATATTAGAAAACTTTGAAAAGCTATCACTAAAAAAGCAGCTAATATTTTTGAAAATAATATTTTTAAAGGGGATGTATTACTACAAATTAATCTTTTGTATGTTCTTCTTTTTATTTCACTAGCAATGCTCATGGCTCCAACTGCAGTTCCATATAAAATAGTCATAGTAAGCATAGTAACAGCATAATAATCTATTCCTCTTGGTGAATTTTTGCCATTTATGGTTTTTGTATTTACAAAATCAGGTGAATTATTTACTTTTATTTTAGACAATGCCATTGGATTTTTTGAGGCTACTTCCTTTGTCATATTTACTTTATCCACAAAAGTATCTAACAACGTACTGACTAATTGAGAATTAAAAGCTCTCACATTATTTTCATAAATATATATTTTTTTATCATTTGGAATTTTTATATATGCATCAGCTTTTCCATTACTTATTTTTTCTAAAGCATCTTTTTCTTTTTTGGTTTCTTTAAAATTAACCTTCATGGTTTTTTGAATTTCTTTAGTAAAATCTTTAAAATTCTTATCTATTTTTACATCCTTGTTTATAGAATATATAACATTAATTTCTGGAATATTAATTGTAGATGCAAAATTTCCTGAAAAAACAGTTCCTAATATGGTAATTAAAAGCATAGGAAACAATGTCATTAGAAACATAGATTTTTTATCTCTAAAATTTTCAAGTATTTCTTTTTTTAATATATTTAATATCTTCATAGAGTTCACCTCTAATCTCTCAATTTTTTGCCAGTTAATTTAAGGAATATATTTTCTAAATCACTATGTTTATTCTCTATATTTCTTATTTTTATTTTATTGTTTAAAAAGTACAATATTATATCATCTAAATTATCTGAAGATTTAGTTGTAATTTCTATTATATTTCCTTTAATATTAACCTCCATTACACCTTTTATAGATTTTAGTTCTTTTATATTTACTTTAGTTGAATCTTTAGTATTAATCTCCACCATATTTAAGTCAGAGTATTTTTCTACTAATTCATCTTTTTTACCAGTTGCTATAATAGTTCCCTTGTCAATAATAGCTATATCCGTACATAACTGCTCTACTTCTTCTATATAATGACTTGTGTATATTATTGTGCAACCTCTTTCATTTAGCTTTTTTATAGATTCCAAAATATGATTTCGTGATTGTGGATCAATTCCTACAGTTGGCTCGTCCATTATTATAAGCTTAGGTTGATGTACTAAAGCACAAGCAATATTTAACCTACGTTTCATACCACCTGAAAATTTATAAGGAAAATCCTTTGCTCTATCTAATAAGCCAACAAACTCTAGAGTTTCCCTAACTCTTTCTTTTAGTTCTTGACCTCTTACACCATAAAGTCCTCCAAAGAAAGCTACATTTTCATAAGCAGTTAAATCTTCATATATAGCTATATCTTGAGGAACAATGCCTATATTGTTTTTTAAATCCTTAGCTTTATTATTCATTTTCTTACCTAAAATAAATATCTCACCCTTAGTAGGAGTTAAAAGTCCACAAATCATATTTATAGTAGTACTTTTTCCCGCTCCGTTTGGTCCTAGGAATCCAAAAACTTGTCCTTCCTTAACAGTTAAATTTATATTATTAACAGCAGTATTATTCTTAAATTTTTTTTCAAGGTTTTTTATTTCTACAATATTCATAAGCTCAACTCCTTTATATATCTTCTATAGTAATTATTATAAATAAGCATTTATAATATCTTATAAAATATACTGATTAACAATCTCTAAAGATATAATATTTAAACTTAATTTTTGCTCTTATTCTCTTATAATATTTACATATGGTAGGCTGTATTTTTAATTAAAAATCTTTTTAAATATTTTAATATATAATATATAATTTTTTTATTTTCTACTTCTTTTTAAATAAAATTTTTTAATATTTTAATACTATATAAAAATTTTATCCTTTACTATTTTTAATTAAAAACCGCCTAAAATATTTTGATGCAACATATAAATTTTATATACTATTCTTTAAAAACTATTATAAATGAATACAATAAATATAGAATAAATGTAAGAATTATAGAATTACTATATATCATTATGCAAGATCCAATAATATTTAAAACAAAAGCCCAAATTCCATATATTAGAGCTTGCTCTTTATTTTTTGTAAAAACCATTTTACTTACTGAGTATAATATTGCAATTCCCAAAATAGAATACATAATTGGTACTTTTAAATAATTATTGATTATATAAAACATTAAATAATAATATAGTAATACTTCAAAAATAGCATATATTATTGGTTTAAGAATTCCCGTATAAAAAGGATATTTTTTATCAAACTTTATCCATGACACATTGCTCATTTCTTTTCTACTATCTTTTTTCATTAAATATGAAACAACAACTATAATTATAAAAAAACTTATTTCTAAAATTCCTATAAAAGATAATATAACTAATATAAAAGACTCAATTACATTTGTTTCTATATAAAAACTATAGTTTTTAACAAGACCTTTATAAAAAAAGTATGCCATTGGTATAACACCAATAATTAATAAATGTGCATATTTTATTAAACTCCAAAAATTAGTTGGTGATATTCCTATAACCCCGCTTAAATTTAAACATAACTTTTTTGTAGCTCTAAATTTTTTATAATTAATTTTCATAGGTAAATAAAGTATTATTATGTATATAATCATCAATAAAAATACTAAAATTTTAAAATGTAAATTCATAAATTTATCAACCTTTCAAAAGAATAACTACATTCTCTAGGCAGTGAGTTATTATTGGAACTATTATATTAAATCCACTAAAATAAAATAAAGCTCCGTAAATAATACCTGCTACCGCTTTCTGAAAAAATACTTGTTTACCTAAAAATATATGATTTAAAGAATATATAAAAGCTGTAATAACTAAAACTAAAGCTATATGTAATTTAAAATCTTTAAATAAAATATTAAACCACAATTGTCTATATGCAAATTCTTCAAAAACCCCTATAAGAATAGACAGTATGATTACCTTAATATTAGTTTTTGTAAATACTAATGATACTTTTAGTTTTGGAATAGCTTTATTAAAAACTCCCAACATAATATAACCTGAAATTATTTCCAAGCATATAGTTATGGGTACAAATATAACAGCCATAATATATAAATAGTAATTACTATCTATGTTTATAGTAAATTTTTCCGGAGAAATAATGAATATGCCTACAAGTATTATTGCATAAATTGTAGCTAATATTTTTAGACTTTTTTCTAAGGATTCGTTACAGGAACTTTCTTTAGTTAAAAATAACTGAGCCAATACTATTGGATTAAATGTAACTAATAATATTAATAAATCAAGGCATTGGGTGCGGATACTCATTAATTACCCCTCCATATTTTTTCATTCTTGGATGATTTTCAAAAGGGAACTCCGGTATACACATTTCAATTAATTCTGGAATCATAACCCTCATAACATACCACCCTTTCTCTCTAGTTTCTGGTGGGGTTAAATCTAAGTATACTGCATATTCACTTACGCTCTTTAAATAATTTAATAAAATTTTTATTTGCTCATCTACATCTTTTATATTTAATTTGTTTAAAGAACTTAAAGTAATTTCATCTCCTATAAAATCTTCCACTAACTTATTTTTTTCTTCAATTTTATTGGGAAGAGAATAATATAACACATTTGAATCTAAATCTAGGAATTTATGGTCATCCTTTATTACATTGTTTAACATATTTTTGTTATAAATCATATTAAAATATGCTCCATAGGATATTGAAGCTGCTTCCATTATTCCTCTAGTTAAAGCATGAGATGCATCCATTCCTCCTTGTACCCCAAATAATAAATATGGAAGCTTATTATCTTTTCTTCTTAAAAAAACTCCAAAATTATGTATAGGACTTTCTTCCAAAGACATATATAAAGGTATTATTTCATAGGGAGAATTTTCTCCTAAATTTACCTCCTCCAAAACTTTGATAACATTCTCATCGTCTATTTTTACTAAAGAACATTTTTCTTTTGTATGCCAATTAATCATAAAAGAATCAATTTGAATATACTCAATTAAAGCATTTAAAAGAGCCTTTTTTAAACTTTTATGTGCTGCTGTTCCTGTACTAAAAGATGGTATAAAAGTCATTTCACCTTTATTTTTATTCTCTTCATAACCTACAAACATCATTTTTGATGGTACATATATTTCTTCACCTTTTTTTAATAATGAAGGACATTTAATCCACCCTATTATGTCATCTTCTTCTACCTTTTTATCACAAATAGATACATTTAGTTCTTTAGCTTTTTTTATTTGATTTTCCGTAAATACATCTATATATTTTAAAGGCATTACTTTATTATTTTTACTTAATTCTTTATAACTTTCATATACAATTTTATCTTTTAATAATGTTGGGCCCATAATACTAGAATATCTTTCTATACTTTCACCAGTATATTTAATTAAAGCTTCCTCGTAATGAGAGCCATAACCCATTATATGATATTGCATGGACACATCTTTATTAAATACTTGTTTATGATAATCTGGCATATTTCCTGTTATACTTTTTAAAAAAACATCATTATTAAAGTTAACTACAGGCATACAAGTTGCTTCTAATATACCACTTTGATTTCCTGCTAATGATTTAAAATTCTCTAATATATTATTAAAACTTGGGGAAAATTTTATCATGTTAAAGCCTCCTAGTTAAGAATTAATATCTTCTAAAATTCCATCCACAATATTCCTAGTAGATATGTTTATTTCTTTTAATTTAGCTTTTGATATATTTCCACAAGCTGGGCAAAATGGAACCCTCAATAGGTCTTGAGATTGTATTTCTAAGGTTGGAACAAATATACTAAGTACTCTGCCTTCAATTTTGCAGGTATTAAAATTGTTTATTAAAAATCCTTCAGATACAACCATATTAGTCATAATATTTAATAAAGGAATTATAGATTTATGACACTCATCGCTAGGTTTAAAATCACTTTCTATAAATTTGTGATATAACACATGATCTTCAAGCCTTGATAAAATTCTTTGTTCAAAACACTCTAAACAACCAGTTTTAGGTGGTAATGTACTTAGAATAGTTATAAAAGGCCCATCAATAAAAGACATAATAATAGGTTTTTTAAGTTCTATAGCTACCCTATTTATATTTCTAAATAAATTCATGTTAATATGACTCATGCATATTAATATAGCAGAATAATTTCTAAATTGATTTTTCATATCTTCTATATTAGACTTTTTTTCTAGTGCATCTAAATTGCTTGTTAAATCTTTAGAAATTATATTATTTATATTTTCTTTTGAATACAAATCTAAATTCATATTCATACCATTAGCTAAATTCTTAGCAGTTTCTTTTGTATAATCATTATCTGATATAAATAATAATTTTTGATTGTTTTTCTCTTGTTGATTAAGAGCGTATCTAAAATCTCCTAATAATACTTTTGAGATTTCAAAATCATTATCTTTTTCATCTTCACTACATAACATACCGGCTTCACTTAAAGAATTTATAACATTAATTAAATTATTTTTTTCTTCATTACTTAATCTATATTCATCTAAATTACTTATTGATATGCCATTATTATTTTTTAAATTATCAATAATTTTTCTAAAAGATTTTATAAAATTTTCTGTTTCATAACTTAAATCTAAAACTGCTTCATTATAGTTCCAAAGTCCACTTCTAAATCTTATTTCGTTTCTACCATTATCATATATTCTTAAATTATTACTTAATTTATATATAGTATTGTTTTTCATAACCTAATCCTCCTGTTCCGAACCTACAACAGTCATATGTACTACATGCTTTAATACTCCATCTATATTCAAAAGTTCTTCTATGTATTGTTTTTCATAACCTCCTATATCACAAGCTCCATATCCCAAAGCTGTAGATACAAGTTGTAAATTTTGTGCCATTTCCCCAGTTTCAATTAATGCATAAGAGAATCCAGCATCTCCATATTTTCTGGAATTCTTCAAAAGATTATATACATAAAAAACTATTAAATTTGCGTCCGTTGCATTTATAACTGAAAATTCTGCAAATTTATTTGCATCTAAAAATTCTTTATCTACTTTAATAGGTTTTAAGCTATGTGAATATGGATAATAAGTGTATACTCCATTTTGTAAACCTTGTATATTTCTCATATATACATATAATTGTATAGGATATAAACCTCCAGCAGATGGATTAGCTCTTAGTTTTATTTTTTTTTCATTTCCTTGAAGATTATAAGGTTCTACTTCATCACATATTCCTTGAGTATAATAAAGTATATTGGCTACATCATTTAAAGACATAAATTTATTAGAATATCTTCTTACACTGCGTCTAGATTTTATAACAGTTGATAATCCTACTCTTATATTTTTTGAATCTGGAAGTTTTATAATATTTTCTTCCTCTTCTTCTATATCCAAATTAACAGAAGTAAGAGCAGCATCCATTTGGAAGAAACTTGCAACCCCCAATCTAAAGCCTAAACTATTATTATTAGATCTAAAGTTTAAAAGATATTCTTCACTTAAAAATCTATTATGACTTGAATACAAACTACCTTTTATTACTGTATCTGGAGTCTTAACTACAGTACTATCAGCATAGGGTGATATACTTGAATATTGAGTATTAAAATTAATGAGCATTTTATTTTCTATATCATTATTTTTTTTCCTCTTTACTTTTTGTTTTTTTAAGTTTTTTAATAACATCTTTAACTCCTCATGCATATTTTTTAATATTAAGTGTAAATTATAATTATTTAAATGGTATTAGCCAGGTGATAGAATAATATTTAATTATAATCACCTGGCTTCCTGAGTTTAAATTATTATTAAATAATCCAATTATGAAAGATGCTTGTACAAGATAAAAATATTAATTTCCACCTTGTCCAGCAGTTGCTCCACCACTTGTTGAAGATGAACCTCCACCTACATTGATACTAACGCAGCAACAACAAGAGCAGCAGCAACAACTTCCTGGAGCTACAGTAACTTTATTACTGTTATTAGTAGTTGTTAATACATGTTCATTAAATTTTAGCATTTCTTTCACCCCTTATTATTAAATAATTACTTTAAATTTAACATTTCTATATATAATATCGAAATGACTAATTATGTAATTTATACCTTTAAATAAACTTATTTGAAAAATATTCATTATATTGATGTAGCGGTATAAATTTAAAATGTTCCAAAAATTCTAAATATACAATTTAATATCCTTTTTGACTTATTTAATAAGAATTCTACTATCTTTTTTTTAATTTTTCAATATTATTGGTATGAATAATACTTATTTCAGAATAAATAGATTTTAATTCAAAATTTTTCTAAATATTTTAGTTGAAATTTGTATTCATATTATTTTTATTTAATAAAAAAAGGCATATTGATAGCTTTTCATATATACGCCCTTAAAAATTTATACTAAGTCTATCAATACCCCATATTATATTTATTTTCCATTATTAGAATTAATAAATAATATTTTATTTAAACTTATCTTTTAAAAATATTTATTAAATTTATTAAATTCTTTTTTATTTATACTATTTAAATTTAGTTTTTACTAATTTACCATCACTAATAGAAGCTACTCCATCTATATACATCTTCATCATAATTCCTGAATATTTTGTTTCTTTACCTGTATTAATTTCTTTAATTATACCTTTTAAGTTATCATTTATATAAACACTTCCTAATGGTGAAACATAAATATCCTCTACTTTAGCTCCATTAGGTATGTCTAATGATTTCCAAGTAGTTATATTATTTTTTACATTGCCATAATAAATTTTTACTACTTTATCTTCATTCAATTCTCCTATATAAACATTGTCATTATCATCTATAGATAATAATTTTGGTGATTTCACACCATCTATATTTATAACTGAATCATTATGTGTAGAAAAAATCTTTTTATTTATTTTATCTTCATAAATTAATATATCTTCATGAGGAATTATATTCATATCCCCAACTGATTCTGTCATTATATCTATTCTATCTTTTTCTTTCATTATATTAATGCTATATATTCTATTTTTATTTCCACCTGCATTCACCTTAACATATATTAAATTCATAAGTGGTGCTGCTTTTATATCCTCGATTTTAGCGTTTGAATTTTCAAAATTAAATTCACATATCTTATCTTTTTGATCTTTATCTACATCATAAGAATTTAACAACACTTTTCCTTCTTGATTTTCTGTATATATAATTCTATTCCTGTCTGAAAGCCATATATACTCTAATCTATCCTTTTTACCATCAAATTCAATATTCTTTTTTTCTCCATTTTTTGTGTTAATTATATTTAATTTATTATCTTTAAAATAGGAAATGTACTTTCCATTAAATGATACATCTAATTCCTCTACGTTTTCTGGTATATTTACATCATAATCCTTATCTTCAGTCACTGTATTTGTAACCTTTTTAGCCTTTATCTTTGTTCCACCTGTTGCTAAAAAATATTTATCAATATAAAACAATCCTGCAAATTGTAATATTAATGAAATCATTGCCCATAATATTATTTTTTTTACTACTTTCATATTTTCCTCCTAAGGTTCAACATACAAAATAGATGGTACTGATCTTTCTCCTAAAGAATTAGCAGGATTATTTATAACTTCTCCTTCATGGTACATTGTAGTTGAAGATCCACCGTCTAAATTTGTAGCAGTATATGCATCATATTGTAGCATAATATCTTGTACATCTTTTAATGTAGCTCCTAAACTAGAGGCTTGTCTACCATCTATAACCAACATAAGTATAGCTCCATCTCTTCTTTGTCCTATAGCTGTTCTAGGAGCTATCCCCCATCCACCATCTCCAGAAGTTATGGTACCTTGTCCATTTACTACTAAAGCTGGTCCAAAAGTTATAGCTTCTTGTACATTTAAATTTTTTAATTCTTCTAAACTATGTTTACCTACAATCAAAGCTCCTTTTTTAGTTATTGCAGCTACGTCTCCTGTAAAATTTCCATCTTTATCACTATTGTATTTAACTTCACCATTACTGATTATTACTCCTTCTACATTTCCACCAGTACCTGTCCATTTACTGTTAGCTGACTTATCTGTAAATCCACCTGCATTAATAGCTGCAACAGCTCTTTTATTTCTTGCTATTTGACTTGTAAGTTCTCCTTGTACCCCTAGCTTAGAACTATATCCAACTTTCACTCTAGTAGGGTCATGAATTACTAACATATATCCTTTAAATTTTTTACCGTAACTTATATCATATCTCTCTATTGTCTTATCATGCTTATTTTCAAATTTTAATACTGAATTTTTATCTTGTTTTATAGTTTGTATAGAATCTTCACTTAATATCTTCTTTATCTCATCATCTGATAAAAATATTTTAGCTATATACTGATGATTTAAAGTAGTCATAGCTGCTCCCACCATAGTTTTTTTTACATTTTTAAATGGTCCATGAAATATTATAAACGGTGCAGTAGCTGCTGTAAAAAATAATTCAAAAATTATAAAGTATATAAATATTTTAAAAGAAAATCTCTTATTTTTCGACTTTTTTTCTTTATTTTCCATCTGAAAATTCCTTTCTCTTTATTTTACATCTTTCATTATTGTACACTAAATATAATTTTTTTTAAATAGTAAGCTTTATGAAATATTGTAAAACTTTCTAAAATTCATTTTATTTATCTATAAACTACGATATATTATACATATTAATTATATATAAATCATATAACTTTTATTAAAATAATTTATAATTTATTAAATATTACATTTATCGCCAAGTTTATTTCATTTTATCTAAAACTATACTATATTCTATGTACTTAGTATAACTATAAAATATTTAGTGTAATTTTTATTAAATCAAATCATTATATATAATGTATAAAAAGTGTCTCGAAATATACAATTTTGAGACACTCTACACCTAAATGCTATAAATTTATAATCGCTTTGCTCCTTCATATGATAACGGTGATCTTTCACATTCATGATCCTTTAATGTTACCTGATAACAAAGCTTACTACCTTTCATTTTTTCTGATGCATAACATAATCCATTTGATCTAGAATCCAAAAATGGTTGATCTATTTGATCTGGATCTCCTACTAATATAAGTTTGGTTTCTTTTCCTACTCTAGTTATAACCCCTTTAACTTGTTTTGGGGTCAAATTTTGGGCTTCATCTATTATAACCCAATTTTTTACTATAGATCTCCCTCTCAAATAAGCTACCGCTTCTGTAGTTATAATTCTTCTATCAAATAATTCCTTTATCTTATCATATAATTCTTTTTCATTTTTATATCTTTCTTTTTCATCAGAATCAACTAAAATTTCTAAGTTATCAAAAATAGGTCTCATAAATGGCATTATTTTTTCTTCCTCTGTTCCAGGTAAAAAACCTATATCTTCATCCATAGTTACATTAGGTCTACAGATTAAAAGTTTTCTATATCCATCTTCCTCTTCTTCCATAACTTTATAAAGCCCTGTGGCTAAAGAAAATAAGGTTTTAGCTGTGCCTGCAGGTCCTTTTACTATAACTAAAGGCGCATTTGTAGAATCTGTTAAAAGAGCCTCTAACATAAATTTTTGTCCCACATTTCTAGGGCTTATCCCTAATGGTTTAACATCTTTATAGAAAAGAGGAACAACTTTTTCTCCATTATATCTTCCTAAAGCTGTCTGTTTTGGATTTTCCATGGATTTAATTAACATAAATTCATTTATATTAACATCTGCTTTGCAATACTCTCTTCTCTCTTCTGAATAAAAAAATAAATCTTCCACATTCATATGTCTATCTTTATAAAAATTTTCTAAAGTATCATGTGAAGCAAAAACTTCACATCTACCTGTATATTGACTTTCATATTCTGGTACCACTTTTTCATGGAAATCTTCTACATCTATATTAATAGTATCTGCTTTTATTCTTTCAAAAGTATCTTTTGTAATTAATACTACTTTTTCTCCTTTTTCTTTTAGTCCCTTGCAAACCTGTATTATTCTGTTATCAGCTTTACTCTTATCCCAAGATGGAGGTAGTTCCACATCATAGTGATTCATTTCTACTCTTAAATTTCCTCCACCAGGTAATACTACACCATCTATTAAACTTCCATTTTTTCTTAATTTATCTATTATTCTTGCTGCATATCTAGCATTAGCCCCTAAATCATTATTATTCTTTTTGAAGCTATCTAATTCTTCTAAAACTACTTCAGGTATAACTACATCATTATCAGCAAAAGAAAATATGGCTCCTGGTGAATATAAAATAACATTAGTATCTAATACATAAGTTAATTTCAAGCCTATTCCTCCTTTCTTTATACTATTATATTCAACTAAAGTTATAACTTTATTAAATTCTTTATTTTATTAAATAAAAAATATTATAATAAACTTATTTTTCATATTAATATAGATTTCATTAACCAAATTTTCTGTTACTTCATTTAATATAGTATATACTACAAAAGGAGTTATATATTATGAATAATCTAGACTGCATAAGTCCTGAGGAGTTGTCTCTTCTTGCTAATTTAATAGCTCTAGAATTGTCTAAAGGCAAAAGTGCCGATGAATTAAATGTACTTGGAAATCTTATCTCTGCAGTTGGAGCTATTATATCAACTATAGCATCACAAAAACAAAATTTTGAAAGTAAATAAAAAAATATTAATTAATGTATATTTGACTAAATAGTAGTATTTTTTATAAAAAAAATTAAAAGTAGAATAAATATAAACTAACATTTTTTGTAGTAAAACTTTACATCTATATATTTATTATAAATAGGTGGACATACTTCCTACATTAAGCTACAATTATAAACTTTATAAAAAAGTCATGTCCATACAGCTTACGCAACCAAGATAAGTCTACCTTTTAGTTTAATTATTTCTCTAATGTTTTATGTTGATTATATCACCTAAATAATCTATATAATTTTTCTCAAACATTCTTTCACAAAAAATTATTATTTTATTTTTAATTAATCTATCTACTCTTTTAATTTTTCATCAATAAACTTATTATATTTATTTAATGCCGCATTCAATATTTTACTTGCCTCTACCACTTCTGGATCGGTTAAGTTATCTTGTTTCTTATTTATTAATTCATTTAATTGTTCTTTTAATGTATCTATATCTTTTAACAAATCCTCTATCTCTGACATAATAACACCTCCATAATTATTGTTAACTAGGAAAATGTTTTTAATCATTATTTTATATTTTAATTACTGCTGATATATATACACCCATGTAATGCCAACTCAAAAAACTTCTGCTACGGAAAAATTAAATGACTTGTTTTTATAAACGTCTTTATACTTTCCCAATGTGGGAAAAGTGTGGGAAAACATAAATTTTTATTTCATTTCTAAATAAAAAAACACTGCAAACATTACTGTTTACAGCATTTTTTAAAAATCTGGTAGCTCCTAGGGGAGTCGAACCCCTGATTCCACCGTGAGAGGGTGGCGTCTTAACCGCTTGACCAAGAAGCCTCAATAATTCATTTTTCTTGAACATTTATAATTATATTACAGCCTAAATTTTAAGTCAATGTTTTTTAGAAATATTTTCATAAATTTTAAATTTTTTTATTAAATTATTAAATTTTTTTTATTTATATATAACATTACATTCATTTTAAAATATATATCATAACTATATAAATTTTTAACATAATCTAATGTGTCAGAATAATTTTATACCTAAATTTACCAAAACAATTTTTTTAATTAAGCACATTTTTATTTATATATTTTTATCCAATGACTAACCGTTCTAATATCCCTATTTTCTTCAAAGTAGGAATAAAGAACGGTTATGCCACTGGATAAAAATTTCCTAAGATTCAATTAAATAAAAAACTTATCTTAATCTAAGAAAGACCTATTTATTTAAAATTCTTTGATTCTACTACCTATTAAAATAGATTTTATTTTAATATTCTTAAAGCATTTATTACCGCTATTAAAGCAACTCCCACATCTGCAAAAACAGCCATCCACATACTGCTCTTTCCCATTACAGCTAGAGCTAATACTGCAAATTTAACTATTAAAACTATTATTATATTTTCCCATACTATTTTATGAGTTTTTCTAGCTATTTTTATAGCATCTACTAATTTTGATGGTTCATCAGACATTAAAACTAAGTCAGATGCTTCTATAGCTGCATCAGATCCTAATCCTCCCATAGATACTCCTATATCTGACATAGCTAATACTGGGGCATCATTTACTCCATCTCCTACAAATACGATTTTTCCATCTTTAGATGATTGACATTTTAAAGATTGCATTTTTTCTACTTTTTCCTGTGGTAAAAGTTCTGAATATATTTCATCCAACTCCAAGAAACTTCCTATATTGTTAGCTGTAGATTTTCTATCACCTGTAAGCATGGCCGTCTTTTTTATACCTATATCTTTCAATGATTTTATTGTTTCTTTTGAGTCTTTCTTTATTTCATCATTTATAACTATATAACCTATATATTTATCCTCTAATACTATATAAAGGATTACCCCATCATCTTTGGCTTTTTTATATTTAATATTTAATTCTTCCATTAATTTATTATTACCAGCATAAACTTTTTTGCCATCAATATAAGCAGTTACCCCTCTTGCAACTATTTCTTCATAATTTTCTATTCTTTTGTTGTCTATAGTTTTTTTATAATACTTTAATATAGATTTGGCAATAGGATGATTAGAATAACTTTCTACTAAAGCAGCATATTCCATTAATTCTTCTTTATTTATTCCTTCTTCTGGCTCAATTTTTGATACTTTAAACACACCTTTGGTTAGAGTTCCTGTTTTATCAAACACTATTGTCTCCGAATTATTTAAAGCTTCTAAAGCTGTTCCTGTTTTTATTAAAACACCTTTCTTAGATGCACCTCCGATACCAGCAAAGAAACTTAAAGGTATTGATATTACTAAAGCACAAGGACAAGATACTACTAAAAATACAGCTGCTCTATAAATCCACTTAGATATATCTGGATCTTTTAATATTAAGGTAGGGATCACTGCCAAAGCTAAAGCAGCAAAAACCACTACAGGAGTATAATATCTTGCAAATTTTGTTATAAATTTTTCTGTATTTGCTTTAGTTGCTGATGCATTTTCTGTTAATTCTAATATTTTAGAAACTGTAGATTCTTCAAATGTTTTTGTAACTTTTATTTTTATAACTCCATTTTTATTTATATATCCACTTAATACATTACTATTTTTTGCAACTTCACTTATTAAAGATTCACCTGTTATAGCTGATGTATCCACAAAAGATTGTCCATCTATAACTATACCATCTAGAGGAATTTTTTCTCCTGGTTTTACCATTATAACATCATCTATATTAATATCTTCTGGAGAAACTACTTCTATTTCTTCACCTTTGACTAAATTAGCATAGTCAGGTCTTATATTCATAAGTGCTGTTATAGATTTTCTAGATTTGTTAACAGCTTTATCTTGCATAAACTCCCCTACTTCATAAAACAACATAACCGCTACTGCTTCTGGATACTGTTTTACTGCTATAGCCGCTACAGTAGCAACAGACATTAAAAAGTTTTCATCAAACACTTGTCCTTTAGATATATTTCTTATAGAGCTTAATATTACCTTACCTCCAATTAATACATAGGAAGCTAAATATAAACCTATAGATAAAACTTCTTTAGATTTCAATACAGTAGCTAAAATCAATAAAATTACTCCTGAAATAATCCTTATAAGAGTCTTTTTTTCTAAAGTATCATTATCCTCTTCACTATGGCTATGGTGATCGTGAATTTGATCATGTTTATGATTATTTTCTATTTTATCTATTTTTAAATTTTTATTATTTTGCACATTTAATTTATTACTGTTTTTAATAGGTGCGCTTACTGCTTTTCTTTTTAAATTTTCTTTATCGATTACTTTAACACCTGGTTCTATTCTATCCACTATTTCTTGTACTTTTTTTATAATTATATCTTTATTATCTTCTTCCAAATTTATAATCAAAGTTGAATTATTAAAATTATAGGTAGCATTCTCTATTATATCTAATTTTTGAACAGCTCTTTCTATTTTTGCTGCACAATTAGCACAACACAAACCTTTTAAAAGAAGTTTCTTCTTTACAATCATGTCCCCACCATCTTTCTAAAATAATTTTTTTTTAAATTTAAATTGTGTAAAATACTAATTCCATTTGCTACTTCACATTTGAAAAATTTTATATACTTTTATATCTATTTAAATTTTATCTATGCATTATGTGTTCTAATCCTTGTTTAAATACATTTTCTACATGCAAATCATCTAAAGAATAATAGACAACTTTGCCTTCTTTTCTAAATTTTATAAGTCTAGCAGTTCTTAAAACTTTAAGTTGATGAGACACTGCTGATTGTGTCATATTAAGAAGATTTGAAATATCACAGACACACATTTCCGATGATGATAATGCATATAAAATTTTTATTCTAGTTGGTTCTGATAAAACTTTAAAAAAATCTCCTAAATCTTGTACTTTATCCTCTTCTATCATATTATCTTTGACTTTATCTACAACATCATGATGAATCACATTACACGTACAAGTATCTATCTGTTTTTCTTTTCCCATTATTAACTACCTCCAACATAAATTTATATTATTTTTTACAAAATATAACTTATTTAAATAAGTTATATTTTATAATATATGAATAATTGAATAATTGTTCATATATTTAAATATAATTTACCATATTTATTTTTAAATTGCAACATTAAATAAAAAAATAATTTACTATTTTTTCTACACATAAAAATTTTTTATAATCAGATAATAATAGAGAAATATAAAGTTTTTAAATCATAGGAGGTAATTCAAATGAAACATAATGATAGTATAGGATGTATTGTTTCTGAATGTAAATATCATGCTAATACTTCAGACTATTGTACTTTAGACAAAATTCAAGTAACTAAACATGAGCATAAAGCTAACTCTGTTGAATGTACAGATTGTGGTAGTTTTGAATCTAAACACTAATATAATATAAATATAGGGGCTTATATTAAAAATTTTTTAATATAAGCCCCTATTATTTTATCAATTGATATTTTATTTATATTATATTTTAAAATGCAGCTGCTTTAAAACCTCCGCCTTGACATTCTGTAGTATTTGATACAGATATTAATGCATGTTTATCAAAATCTTCTATTATTCTTTTTGCTTTTACTATTTGTTGAGTAGTCATAATACAATATATTATTTTTCTTTTCGCTCCAGAATAAGCGCCTTCACCATACATAATAGTTGCGCCTACTCCTAATTTTTTTAATAATTGATTTTTGATTTCCTCATCATGATCTGTTACCACAAATAATATTTTTTTACCATCAAAGCCTTCTATAACTTTTCCCATAAATTGTGATTTTACAAACATAGATATCATTGTATAAACAGCTACTTCAAAACTTCCTATTAAAGCTCCTATAGTAACTACCACGCAATTTATCATAAAATCTATAGTTGATATTTTTATTCCAAACTTTCTTTTTACTAAAACAGATATTACATCTGTTCCTCCTTGTGAAGCTCTGTTTCTAAATATTAATCCCATACCAGCTCCACTTAAAACACCACCACATATACAAGAAATTAAAATATCATTCATAGCATAAAAATCCATATAATTTCTAGTTAAAATTAAAAATGAAGACATGCTTATCATTCCTACAAAGCTAAAAATTCCAAAATCTAAATCTACTTCTTTCAAAGCTATAAAAAATATAGGTATATTTATAAAAAGAATGTAGTATCCTGACTGTATATTGGTTAAATATTGAAGCATTATTGCAATACCAGCAACCCCACCACTTAATAATTTATGTGGTACAAGAAACATATTAACTCCTATGGCATATATTAAACTTCCCATTATTACCAAAACTAATCTTTTTATATTTTCTTTTTTAAAATGCATGATAAATAAAAACCTCCAAAATAAAATTAGACTTTTTTACTATAACATATAAATTTATATGTTAATCCTTTTAGAAAATATTTTTATTAGTAATTATTTTTAAGTAAATGAATAATTAATTTTAAAATATTCATTTACTAGGGAATTTAATATATTACCCACTGTCAAACATAACCTTAACACCCCGTTTATTTTTTATTAGGCTACTATGGATTGTACTACGATGATATTTTTATTTTTCTTTATTTTCTTTGCTTTTTTGTATTAATAAATTATATTTCCAAAAATTCTTGTAAGATTAAATAGTAGCTATGAAACATATTGAATGAAAAATTGCATTTTCATCAAATGCATATCTTTTATATACTTTTTAATTCATCAATTAAGTTTATATTTTTTTAACTTCTTAAAAAATGAATAAAAACCTTCTTTTTATTTAATATATAAATATTTCTATAATGTGTCAACCTATTATTTATCAATGGATTCTGCTTTCGTTAATAATATGTTGCTATATTTAATTATATTCTAATTATACACTAATGAAATTTTTATTTCATTTCTTTTTTGATAGGAATTATGCAAATGTTATATATTTTTTAAATTTATATACTTTTTTCATTAATCGTATATATGTTTTTATATAATATTATTAAATAAAAATACTTTACACTTTAATTAAAGTAGTAATAATTTTTTATTATTTACTTTATGAAACAAAAAAATAAGATGTTTCATAATAAAATTTATTTTGAAACATCTTATTTTCTTTATTTAAATAAAAACAAAATTATATTATTTTAATAAGCAATTAATTATAATTTAAATCCAAATATGTACCAAGGTCCTACTCCTATATCTATTCCTTTGTTTTTTTGCTCTATTAAAAACTCTCTACTTTTTTCTTTAGGTACTAACATAACTTCTATATCTTCTGAAGGTTCTAATTTTTGCTTTGGATTTTTATTTAATTTATTATTTTCATCAATTTCCATTTGAACTAACATAGTATAATCTGTCAATAGGGCTGGATTCGCTCTTATTTCTGGACTTACGTCTATAACCTTACCTATATAACCTGTTTCCTCTTCTAATTCTCTTTTTGCCTCTAACTCAATATCTTCTTGTTCTACTAATCCCGCTGGAAATCCTATAACGTAATTATCTATAGCTGGTCTATACTGCTTTATAAATACATATCTCTCTGATGGAACTAATTTTGCCACAATAACCACAGATTTAGTTGTATTAGTTCTTTCTACCGCTTCCCATTTTAAAATCTTTTCTTCATTATTTAAATAATCTATTTCTTTAAAATTTATCCATTTACCCTTGTATAATATTTTTTCATCTAATTTCTTCATCTAATTACCTCCACTTTGTTTTAATTCTATTTATCTAAAAATCATAGTAAACAAAATATTAGCTATACTCTATCTTTACTTTACTTCCCCCTTCTCCTGGCACTGCTGGCTCTACTATTAGTTTTATTGGTACTCTATTTTTAAGTTCATCTACATGGCTTATTATTCCTACACTTAACCTATCACTTCTTAAACTTTCTAAAGAGGACATAACTGTATCTAAAAGTTCATTATCCAAAGTTCCAAAACCTTCATCTAAAAAGAAAAATTCTAATGGTGAATTACCTTTAAGTTGTATCTGAGAAGATAATGATAAAGCCAATGTCAATGATGTCAAGAACGTTTCACCACCAGATAATGTATTTGTAGGTCTTATTCCTCCACCATTAAAATCATCCCTCATAGTAAAGTTTCCATTACAATCCAGTTCTAATGCATATCTGCCCCTAGTAATATCTTTTAGTCGCTTAGATGCCTCAAAAGCTATATACTCTAATTGATTCATAGCCACAAATTCCACAAATTTATTTCCCTGGACCAATTTATCCATATCTTCTAATAAAGCTTTTTTATGAGATACTCTTTCTTTTTCATCTAATAAATCTTTTAATTTCTTTATATCCCTCTCCATGTCATTTATAACTTTTTCTTCAATTACAATACTTTTAATTATATTTTCTAGTTCTTTTTCCTTATTTTCTTTTTTAAGTCTTATATCTCTCCAAGCTTCTTCTTCTATTTTTTCACCATCTAACTTTCTATTTATATTTTCTATATTAACATTTAAATTATTATACTCTTTTTCAAATTCTTCTACTTCCTTTTCTAAATTTGTTATTTCCTCTTTACTTATTAGCATAAACTTGGCATCTTCTAGGGAATTAAATTTATTTTCTTTTAATATTTTATTTAGTTGAATGGATTTTTCATTATAAAGTTCTTCTAATTTGTTTTTTATTTGCTCTTTGCTTATTTTATTTTCCCACAATATTTCTTTATTTTTTACTTCTGAATCTAATTTAGATTTTAAAGTTTCTTCTTTTATTTTTATACTCTCTATAGCTTCTCTTACTTTATCTAAATATTCTTTGGAAATTTCCCCTATATTTAATTTTCTTATTTCTTCCTCTTCTTTATCTATAAAGTTTTTCTTTTCTTTTCCTGCTTCTACTATTTTACCTAATTCTACTTCTAAAATATTTAGTTCCTTAATTATTTCTTCCTTTTTATTATTTGCCTTTTCTAAAATATCCCTTTTATTTTTTATGATATTATTATACTCTTCTATTTTTCTATCGGAAACTTTAATTTTATCTATTTCCTCTTCAACATTATATACTTTCAATTCTTCTTTTAATTTCATATTTTGTTTTTCTTTTTCCTTAAATAAAGATTCTTTTTCTTTTTTATCTTTTTCACTAGAAATTATTATTTCTTTTTGCTTTGATATAGACTCCTGATTTTTAGCTTCTTCTTTATCTATATTATTTTTTTCTTTTTGAAGCTTATTTATCTTTTCTTCCAATTCTAATTTTTCTTTTTCCCATATGTTTATATCTTTATTTAATTTATCAAAATTATTTTTTTCTTTTTGTATCTCTTTGGCTAGATCATCTAAATTTTCATCCCTTAATTCTTCTCTTATTTTTTCTAATTCTTCTAATATTATCTCTTCTTCTTTTTTTATAGAAATTAAAAATACATTCTTTTTATTTTCCTCTAATTTTATATTATCTAGTTCTTTTTGTATATTGTTATACTCTTGTCTTAAAGTATCCAATTCTTTTATATTAATCTCTTTAGCTAAATTAATATGATGTATAGATCCACACACAGGACATGGCTCATTTTCCTTTAAATTACTAGCTAATATAGATGCCATATCCATTCTTTCTTTGTTTTTTATCTCATCCTCTAAATTACTAACTATTTCTTCTTTATACTTTAATATTTTTAATATTTCTTCATGTTGCTTTTCTATATTTAATTTAACTGTTTGCTTTTCTTTTAAACTTTTATCTAATTCTTGCTTTCTATCATTTATCTTTTTCAAGCTATTAAAATTTTCCACCAATTTATTTATATAATCTTTTTTATCAAGAAGGATAGAATTATTACCTGGAGAATCTTTTATTAAATCTTCTTTTTTTGCTAAAGCATCTTCTAACTTTTTCTTTATATCTTTTTGTATTTTTATTATATCTTCATACTTTAATTCCTCATCCTTTAAATCTTTTATTTCTTTATTTATTTTCTCTGTTTTATTAATAACTTCTAAATTTAATCTTCTGCACTCTTTATCTATCTCATATAGTTTTTGTATTTTTTCTCTTCTATCTCCGCCTATCTTTAAAGAATTTATTTCATAATCCTTTAATTTTATTTCCTCAGAAATTTTATTTATATTATCTTCTATATTCTTTTTCTCTATAATTTTATTTTTTATTAAAGCACTTTTTTCTTTATATTTTTCTGCTAAAATCATTCTTTCTTTTTTTATATTTTCAACTTTTTTCTTTATTTCTATAGCTTGCAATAAATTATTTTCTTTTTGCATTAATAAAGGTATCTTTTCCTCTCTATCTTTCACTGCCATTTCATGTTCTTCTTTTAAGCTTTTTAATTTTAAATCTATATCTTTTAACTGCTCTATTGCAGTATCTAACTCTTTTTTATTGTTATCTCTATCTTTTTCTATTTTATTAATTTCATCTATATAAGGTTTAACATTTAATGCATTTTTGCCCTTTTCCAATCTTAACTTTTTACCCTCAATATCTAATAATTCTCTTTTAAGCTTTTCCAATTTATTTAAATATATATTCAACTCTTCTTGAAGTTCCCATATATTCTTATATTTTTCGTAAAGTTTATTACTTTCATCTCTTTCTTCTTCTATTCTAAATTTTTCCTTTAATAAATTTTCGTATTTTAACTTTAACTCATGTAATTTTTCTTTAGATATATCTTTATACTGTTCTAATTTTCCTTCTATTAATGTTAAAGATGATAGTTGCTTATTTCTAGCCTTTCTTATTCTTTCTGAAAGTTTTTTACCGTATTTTTCTAATCTAAATATTCTTTCCAACATATCTCTTCTGCTTTTGCCACTTAGCTTTAAAAATTCACTAAATTTTCCTTGTGGTAACACTACTGAACGAGTAAAATCTTCTGCTGTTAATCCTATTATTGATTGTATATTTTTTTGTATATCTCTAGGCTTATCTGCTATTACTACTTCTTCATTATTATTTTTTTTAACCAATCTTGCTGCAGTAGTTTTATATCCACCTTTTTTATCTCTTTTTACCGTTCTAGAAACAATATAATCTTCTCTTTTATCTCCTAAAGCTACTTGAAACTCATAGCTTACAAATAAAGAATCTGTATCTAAATTTATAAATTGAGTACTATCTCTTGCTATATCCCCATATAAAGCCATAGTTATAGCATCTAATATACTGGATTTTCCACTACCTGTAGGACCAAATATACCAAATAACCCTCTTTCAACTAAAGTTTCAAAATCTATCTCTTGTTTTTCTATAAAACTATTTAGTCCTTTAATCACAAGTTTCTTCGGTTTCATATCCATCCTCCTCTTGAGCTATACTTAAAAATAAATCCATTAATTCTTCGCTAACCTCTATTCCCCTTTGATTTAAATAAAAAGATTTAAATAATTCTGCCATAGACTTTTCTTTTATATTCTCTTTAAAAATTTCTTCCCTTTTTTCCTCTATTTCTGGTACTATCTCTACTATATCCCTTTTTATTTCTTTTAAAGTTTTTATATCCTCAGTACTTATATACTCCTTTGTTTTTATATGTAAATATAACCACATATCCTTTTCTTTATTTTCTTCACACTTATTTATAGCCTCTTCTATTCCATTGCAGTGCCATACTTCTATAGGTTTATAATTATTAAAATAAATATCTTGAATAGAAGCTTTTTCCCCTGGATGAACATCTATTATTTTGCATCCTTTACTGTATCCCTTTTCACTTTTACTATAAGGAAGTGGTGAACCAGAATAATAAGCATTATCTAATCCTCTAACCTTTTGTGGTTTATGAAGATGTCCAAGACCTATATATTGAGCTTTTTTAGGAAGTTTATCTGCATCTACTGCTAAACTTCCACCAAGTTGTATTGGTCTTTCCGAATCTGTTTCCTCAGATCCATTAACAAATATATGGGAAATAGCCAAATTAACAGTATCATCTCTGTAATATTTTTCTTCTAAATCAAAAAATATATCTCCTATTCTTTCAGAATAAGTTTTTCTCCTCTCCTCATCATTATCCATTTCCTTTAACAATATCTCATTTAATCTTTTTTCGCTAGGATAAGGTAGAGATATAATTACTGCATTCTCTCCTTTTATCTCTACTTCTAAACAACCTAAATCTGAATTAATTACATTAAAATCCCCATACTTTCCTTTAGGAACTATAGTTTTAGGGGTACCCATAAGTATTATTCCCTCATCATAAGCTAAAGGACTTGCAGCAACTAATCTCTCTGGATTATCATGATTCCCTGCTATAATTAAAACCAATCTTTCTCCCTTATTACTTACTCTTTTTATGCAATCATAAAACATTTTTTCTGCTCTGGCTGGTGGATTCCCATTGTCATATATATCCCCAGCTATTATCACCATGTCTATATTATTGTTATCCACAATGTTAATAAAATCCTCTATAAATCTTTCCTGCTCATCCATTCTACTAAAACCTTCAAGATTCTTTCCTAAATGCCAATCGGAGGTATGCAATATTCTCATGATTTTCATCTCCCTTAACAACTCATATTATTATCTATATTATAACTTAACTACCATCAATTGTGGTTCAAATAAAATTATTTTCACTTACTATAATAATTTAAAAATTCATTATTATATCCTTATTTATCCAATAACTCCTCTCTCTGATACTTCTATTTTCTTTAAAGTGGGAATAAAGAGCTGCTATTTCTCTAGATAACCATTTTCTAAGTTTTAGTTGTAGTAAAATTTACCTTTAGAATACAGAACTTTGTTTATTTATAATCGGTAATTTATTATCGAATAACAATAATATATTATTGACATACAACAAATTATACTGTACCATATAATTACTAAATACAAATTATTCTAGTTTTTTCAATATCAAGATATGGATAGGAGTAATTTATTTATGAAACAAAATTTTTCAATAAAGTTTATTAAACTACTTTTAATTCTTACAATGCTTTTTTGTGTAGTTATGCTATTCTTCTATAGCACTGCTGGATTATTTGCTCCAGAGGAACTCTATGGTAATATTATTGATATCTTAGTTGCCATAATTATTGTAGCAATTTATATTATTATTGCATGTAACCTTTTAAAAATTGTATTTAGTATGGACTCTACACCTTTTTCTTTAAAAAATGTTAAAAGCTTTAAAATAATAGGTTATCTTATGGTACTTTTATCTCTTATAGATGCCTTAGATAGTATAATAAACTTTAAAAAATTAGATGATATTGTAGCTTTGGGCATTATGCTAGAAGATGGAATTATTGGTATTAGACCAACTTGTATTTTATATTTAGTATTAGGTATTATGGCTTTAGTTTTAGCTGAAATCTTTAAAAAAGCTGTTAAAATAAAGAATGAAAATGATCTAACAATATAACATAGAATAGGAGTTTTATTATGTCAATTGTAGTTAATTTAGATGTTATGATGGCAAAGCGTAAGATTTCTCTTAAAGAATTAGCTGAAAAAATTAATTTAACTAATGCTAATTTGTCAATTTTAAAAAATAATAAAGCAAAAGCTATAAGATTTTCTACTTTAGAAGCAATATGCAAAGAGCTGGATTGCCAGCCTGGGGACATTTTGGAATATAAAAAAGTTGAAGATTAAAAGGAAGATGAAAAATAATATAAATTAAATTATAAAAAATAAGAGTGTAGAGTAATATAAAATTTACCCTACACTCTTATTTTCGTTAATCATGCATAAAATTTATCTAATCAAATTATTTGTTTCTTGCACCTATATAAATATAATATTCTTCATTATCCTCTGTATATATAGTTTTAAAATTATGTTTTTCCATTAATTCTGCAGTATACTTAATGTTTGGCAATATATGTGATTTTATTTTGTGATCTACATCTTTATGTCTAGAGTTTATCTTCTCCTTACTTTCACTATGAGCTATAACTAATTTACCACCTTCTTCAAGTAGTTCATATGCTCTATCTGCTAATTTATCCTTGTCCTTAAAATGAGGATAACAAGAATAAGCTGTTATACAATTAAAAGTTTTTTTAGATTCATACTCTAAAAAATCTGCTACTATAAAATCTAAATTAGAATATTTATTTTTTTCTTTTGATACCTTTAACATATTTTCTGCTATATCTATAGCAACTATATAACCCGAATTAGAAATTTTATTTTCTAAATAAGGTATAAGTACACCTGTACCACTGCCTATATCTAAAATTCTATCTCCTTCTTTTAAATTTACTTTTGAAAGAATATATTCTATTTTTTCTTTAGGGTGGAAACACATACTATCCCATTTTTCTGCCAAATTATTAAAAAACTCTCTATCATCCATATTATACAGCCTTTCCTAATTCTACTTTCCCTAAAGCCTTAACTAATATAGGTATCAGTATTAGTTGAATAATTATACCTGGTAAGCCTTTTACAAATAGTCCTGCTAATACAACTGAAAATTTAAAAGGTTTTGCCATTATTAAATGTAAAACTAAATAATTACATATTATATTAACTAATCTTCCACTTACCATTCCTATTATTAGTGATGGGTATATTCCTATTTTCTTTTTATTATATAATATTGATATAACTACACCATAAGTTAGTAACTCCACTATCATTACATAAACAAATGGAAATGGTGGCATACCTGTAAATAAATGACTTAATAAAGGAGTTAATACTCCTACCGATAAAGCAAAATAAGGATTCAATATAAAACCTCCCATAAGAATAGGGATATGCATTGGTAAAAATATTGATCCTGCATTTTTTATTCCATGAAACAAATAAGGCAATAATAATCCTATGGCTATTAATAATGCACCTCTAACTAATTGTTTATTTTTTGATTGTATCATATAAATACCTCCTGCTAAAAATAATGCCTATTATTAATAAAGCAAGAAGCATGCCATTTTCTTAAAAATGACAAAATAGCCTTTCCTTAAAATAAGATTCTCAAATTTATACATATTAATGTTCTATTTTGAAATATAATCTCAAATTTATACTATATAATAATCTAAGAAGTTTGTGCCAATTTTTTATTTATTATTTCAAAAACCCGTTCTTGTTCATCTTTCTTCAGCTTTAATTTTATAGTATTAAATCTTCTTAAATAGTCTACATCTTCTTTTCCTCTTATTATTAAAGTATGATTTAATCTTTCATGCCATTTGCAAGACTCTATATCTTCCCATTTTTTAAAGTTTCCCTCTATAAAAATTCCATTTTCCATTATTTCAAATCGCTCTACACCATTATATAATATAACTATTCCTATTATTATTTCTATATAAGTATTAGGATTATCATTTAAAAGAGAAAATAAAATTATTATTAAAGACATAAGTATCATGATATTTTTCTCTATACCCCTTTTTATATTTAAAAGAACTTTTCCACCTTCTTTACTCTTATACCAAAGATTTATAAAAGTTAATACAATCCAAAATATAAAGGTTACCCCTACTAATATTAATGATATAGCTTCTAACACTTGCATTTGATTACCTCCTAATTACTTTAAATTGCTTTCTCTTAAATTCTTCTATAAAAAAATCTTTTTTCCTTTTTATGGAATCCACTCTTTAATACGTGTTTTTCACCATCATTAATATTAGTTTTACAAACTTATTTATATATTATCCTTGATAAATGTAAATATTTTAACTAAATCTTCTGAAATATTTTATTTTAATACATCTTCTTCTTTTTTAAAGCTGTAATTTTTATAAATTTTTTCTTCTTTTTTCACCGAAATTAGTGTAATATTTCTGTTAAAAAAATTATTATTTTTTTTATACAAAAATATACCTAAATTCTTTTTTCTCCTTATATTTTTTAATTTAATACTTAATATTTCTTGTAAATACGCTTCTTGACTACAGATTTTTAAATTCAAATTACAATTATCATCACATAAAATATACTTATGGCTTTTATTTTTATACCTTATCCAAAGTTTTAATGAAATTAAATAAAATATCTCAAAATCAAATCTGTTGTTAGACCTGTTTTGAGACATTTCATTAATCAAAATTCTTATTTTTAATTTATCCTATAACTTCTTAATCTAATACTATTATCCTTTTCAAAGTTACAATAAAAAGTAAATACATACCTACATAATACCTACATCAATAATTTCTAAGCTTTAATAGGATTAAAAACTCACCATAGAACTTAGAATTATATTTATAAATTTTAGACTACCAACCGCCTGAAGAGCCTCCTCCACCGGAACTTCCGCCACCGAAACCTCCAAAACCTCCGCCAGATGATCCTCCGCCGCCGAAGCCTCCAAATCCACCAAAGCCTCCGCCGCCAAATAAATCATCATCATTGTCATCATCATCGTCATCATAGTAGTCCCATCTATTTCTTCTATTAGAGAAAAGAGAATTTAGAAATATAAGATCCCAAATAGAACTTCTTCTTCCTCTTCGTCCACCTCTTCCCCCAAAAATACTTAATAAAATTATAATGAAAATAATACCTGTTATAGCTCCCCCTCCACTTTTTTTCTTTTGAGTAACTTTAACTTTTTCATTCTTTCCCAAAGTAACATTATATTCTTTAGCTACATCATCTGCAAATACAGAATATACTTTTTTCATAGCTTTACCATATTCTTCTTTTTTAAGTAAAGGTTTAGCTACTTCTTCCATAACTCTAGAAGAATAAATATCTGTTATTCTCCCTTCTAGTCCTCTTCCTACCTCTACTCTCCACTTTTTATCCTTTACAGATAAAAGTATCATAACTCCATTATCTTTATCTTTTTGTCCTAAGCCCCATTGTCTAAACAAACTATTTGCATAAGATTCTATATCATATCCCTCTAGAGAATCTATCACCACTACAGACATTTGAGCTCCTGTTTTTTTCTCTAACTCATTTCCCACTGAAACTATGTATTCTTTAGTTTCATCATCTATAACCCCAACATAATCATTTATATATTTTAAATTTGTAGGCTGTGGGAAATTTTTTTGTGCCTTTGTTAATACTGGAGATAGTATAATTAAAGCAATTATTAATATAAAAGTTAAACCTATTTTATTTAAATTTTTATTTATAACTTTTTTCATATTTTCACCTACTTAAAAAATCTATTTTAGGTGGACACCCTTTGAACTTTTCACAACCAAAATTCTAATATTTTAATTTTAAAATCTCTTAGATACTACATAAACTTTTTTAATACCTAATATTTACTAAAATTAAAGAGTTTTTGCTGAAACAAAAACTCCTAATTAAACTATCAATACCCCAATTACCATTCATCTAAGAAACATCCTTTATGATAATTTTATCATAAAGTAATCTTCTAGTGAATTTATTATAGCTACTATAACTTTTGGCTCAGTTTTTTACCTAATTTGAAAAATCTACTTTAGGTGCTTTACTAGCTCCTGCTTCTGCTTTAAAATAAGGCTTTTCATTAAATCTAAACATACTAGCTATAATTGAATTCGGGAATTTTCTTATACTAGTATTATAATTATTTACTGAATCATTGTAATCTTGTCTTGCAATAGCTATTCTGTTTTCAGTTCCTTCTATAGCAACTGATAAATCTTTAAAATTTTGACTAGATTTTAAATCTGGATATTTTTCTACTACCACTAACAATCTTGATAAAGCTCCTGTTAATTCTTCATTAGCTTGAGCTTTTTCATCTATTCTTTGGGCTCCTGCTAATTTTGATCTTGCATCTGCCACATCTTTAAATACATCTTTTTCTTGGGCTGCATATCCTTTAACTGTTTCTACTAAATTTGAAATAAGATCAGATCTTCTTTGAAGATTAGTATCAATATTAGAAGCTGCTCTATTTACATTTTGTTCCATAGATATTAAATTGTTATACATTCCTATTAACGGAAATACTATTAATAAAATTATACCTACTACTATAAGAGTATTTCTCAATCCTCTTTTCATAAATTCACCACCATTTTCATATTTTTATTAATATTATACATTAACTTAACAAATTTTTCACTAATTATAATTATTCATAAGTTTTTTTGCTAAATTTCCTATAATTTTAAACCCTTTTTCTATTTCTTCTAGCGAAACTCTAGATATACCTAATCTAAAAGTATCCTCTCCTTTGTTATCTACATAGAATATGTCTCCAGGGGTAAAAATTACTCCCATTTTACAACACTCTCTTAATAAATCTCTAGATTTTATGTTTTTTAATTTTACAAACATGTGAAGGCCACCTTCTCCTGTTATATATTCTGCAGGTATATATTTTTTAGCACATTTTAAAGCAAATTCATATTTTTCTTTATATATTTTTCTTACCTTTTTAATATATTTTTCAAAATTTCCACCCTTTAAATATTCATATAGTATAGCCTGATCTAAAAAAGATGTATGAATATTCCTACTTCTTTTTACACTTTCTAAATAATCTATTAGTTTTTTATCTCCTAGTACCCAACCTATTCTCATTCCAGGAAAAAGTACCTTTGAAAAACTTCCTATATAAATAATGCTATTACCCTTTCCAGAAAAAGCAATCATAGGAGAGACATGATCTCCAGAATATCTTAGTTCCTCATTAAAGCCATCCTCTATTATAGGTATGTTATTATCTTTCAATATATTGTATATTTTTATTCTTTTTTTTGGACTTGTAACTATCCCTGTAGGATTGTGATAAGAAGGTACCAAATAAGCTAACTTTATATTAGTTTTATTTATAGTTTCTTCTAATTTATTCGTATTTATTCCATCCTTGTCCATATCGATGCCAACTATTTCAATATCATGCATTTTCATTATTTTTATAGCTGTATTATGAGTAGGATTTTCGCATAATACTTTATCTCCTTTTTTTATTAAAGAAGATAATACTATATCAAAACCTTCTGTAAAACCATTAGTTATTAATATATTTTTATTTGATGTATCTACTCCTTTATTTTTCATATATTTCATAATATAATTTATTAAATCTCTATATCCTATAGCATAGCCATAATTCAGTATTTTCTCCCCTTCTAAAGAAAATCTATTTAAAAAAGCTTTTTTAAATTCATCTAAATCAAATAAACTTTCATCTGGAGAAATACTTTTAAAAGATATCATGCCTTTTTCCCAAGGTATTTCATGTTTTATAATATCTAAACTTTCAGCTTTTTTAGCATATTCATTTATATTATTTTCCCAATTAACTTCCCACTTTTCTTCAACATGAATATTAACATTAGAAACAAAAGCTCCTTTTCCCTTTTTTATATATATAAAGCCATCATCCTGTAAAAATTCATAAGCAGATATAATAGTATTTCTGCTAACCTTTAGCATAGAAGCTAAATCTCTAGTGGATGGCAACTTTTCATCCTTTCTTATCATTCCTTTTAGTATCATAGCCTTTATATAGTTACTTATCTGTATATACACTGGTGAATTTTTATCTAACTTTATATCAAAAAACATTCAATTCCTCCCAAAAGCTAATTTAGGAAATTGCATAATTAGAAAAATTTCAAACTCATATATAACATATTGTATTAAATAAATATATTAATACAATATATTTATTATATTTATATTTTAAAATAAATTATCCAATTTCCCCAATTATATAATTCAACTCTAAAAATATATTTAATTTTAATTCCACAAATATAAATATATTTTATTTTGCTTTGTTTGCTCTTTTTACTTTTTTAGTTTGTGTTATTTTTACAATAAATCTAACAGTAGTTGAAGAAAGCATTATCCCAAAAGCAATTGCTCCACCTATAGCTATAGTTTGAAAACCCTTAAAATATGCTAAAGAATAGTTTTGTTCAACTATAGAATTTATAGCATAATAAGCTGTAATTCCTGGTACTAAAGGGAATATACCTGGTATAGAAAACTGCATAGCTGGTGTTTTAAGCTTTCTAGCCATAAATTCACTATATATTCCTACCATAAAAGCACCAACAAAAGATGACATAACAGGACTATATGTATAATTATATACTATAAGATATACCATCCATCCAATAGAACCCGAAAAACCAGTCCACGCTATTCTTTTTCTATCAATATTAAATAGTATAACGGGAAATATACTGCCAAAAAACGCCAATATAATTTGCTTTATCATTACTTAACACCTACTCCTAGTGTCAATGCTGTAGCAATTCCTGCTCCCATTGCAGTTACTACTAACATTGCCTCTCCAAATTTTACTATGCCAGACATAAAATCATCGTAGATAATATCTTTTATACCATTTGTAAGTGGTACTCCTGGAACTAATATCATTATTCCTCCAGTTATAATATTTCCCCTACTTACCAATGGAAATATATTTTCCGCTATTAAACTAGATATTCCTATTATAAAACCTGCAAAGAAAAATTGAAAAAATTGAAAAAATCCAACTTTAGACACCTTATCTAACATATAATAAATCGCCATACTAATAAAAGTTGAAACAATAGCATCATAGATTGTACCATTAAAAAATAAAGAATAAACAAAAGAAGTCATGCCTGCAGCCACAATTCTTACTGGCAAAGTAAAAAATGGAAGGGACTCTATTTCTTTTAGTTTTTCCTTAGCTTCATCATAGGCTATAGGATTGTCTTGAAGGCTTCTAGAAAAAGAATTAAGACGATCTATTCTAGCTAAATCTACTCCTCTTGTCTTTACTTTTTTAAGTGAGGTTACCTTTTCATTATTATTATCTATAATAGATAATAATACACCTTTAGCAGTAACCATGCATTCGCATTGTAAATTATATGCCTTACAAATTCTTTCAATTGTTTCTTCAACCCTATAAGATTCTGCACCACTACTTAAAAGCATCTTACCTACAGAAAGTGAAATCTCTAAAACCTGCTTAGCTTCCATAGCTATACTCCTTCACCCATTTATTTTATACACATACTTAACCCTATTCTATTTATAAATAATATATCAAATTTTTTATATAATTGTAATATCATTAATTAAATAATTGCTAATCACATTAAATATTATAGAAATTCCAATTATTATGATTAAAAATGATAAAATTCCTAGTATTTAATCACAATAAAGTTTTATAAAATAAAAACAATAAAAGCTCAATTATATTTATTATAATCCATAATAAATAATCGAGTAGGAGGAAAATAATTATTTTATTTTCCGCCCTCTCACACCACAGTGCGTACCGTTCTGGTACACGGCGGTTCTTTAAGAATTGTGTGCTCTCATATAAATAGCCGGCACTCTGTCTAAACCTACAGTTTTAAAGAATTGATTATTTAGAGTAGTTTGTAAAATAGGACTATTAGCTATACGCCAGTATCCTTTTCAGATATTGGCATATTTTATTGCTTGCTAATGATTAAGACCTAATCTTTTTAAGTTTCTTTTTCCTTTCCTCCATTGTAAATGGTTTTGACCTACTAGTTATATTTCTAACTTTATTTTTATATCTATTAATGGCTTGAGTCGATACTCTAATTTTTGCCATATATTTAGCCCAATAGAATGAAAATTCTAGAAATTTTCTTCTCCATGGTCTATCTACTTCACTCTTATCTTTATTTACTTTTAATTTAAGTTTATTTTTCTATCAGACCTCCCCAGGTAAGAACAACAACCTTCCTCTCATATATCTGCTATATTTACTCCTAAGGATTTGGGTAGTGTTGGACTTTGTTTTGTTTAGCAAACTTCTCCATCCTTAGTAAGCCTTATATATAGTTCGTATTCTTCAGACCGAGATTTTGCTTTCGGCTTCCTTCAGATTCCATCTCACGATGAACACAGCTATTGAAGCAGTATTTCCACATAAGGATAGACTTCCTTTAATTTTATTGAATTTATTTTTCTCATAACCATCTAATTTTAAAGTGTTGATAATTTATTATTTATTTAAGGAAAAGGTTAGAAATAAAAATATAAATTACTTATTATTATTACTAACCTTTATATATTTTAATCTAACTTAACTATTCTAATTGAAATATTCGGTGTATTAGCAAATGATGAGTTAAAAATATTTCCGCCACTAGAATCTGGAGCTATTTGCAGTATATTAGAAGCATTTGGGGCATCTATAATAAATCCCGAACTTAAATTTTCAAATGTTCCAGCTGTTACAGCTGGTTGAACTGTTATTGAACCAGTTATTGTACTGCTATTTAATAGGAACCTAACACTTACATTTGCAGATGTTGGTGCACTAGAAACTACAGTATATTCAACTAAATATCTACCTTCTGTTAATATTATATCGGTAGAACCAGCTGTATGAGTAATATCAGGAGGAGATAATAATAAATTAGTGTCTAATGATACTGGAGTTCCCTGAGCTATAGTTCCTGTAGTTGTCAAGTTTACAATAAATGCACTTTGATTTGTAGCGATAGGACCGGTTATTCCTTGGAGTCCTGTTGGTCCGGTTACTCCTTGTAACCCAGTAGGACCGGTTACTCCTTGCAGTCCTGTAGGTCCCGTTACTCCTTGTAACCCTGTTGGCCCTGTTATTCCTTGTAATCCAGTAGGTCCAGTTACTCCTTGTAACCCTGTTGGCCCTGTTATTCCTTGTAATCCAGTAGGACCGGTTACTCCCTGTAATCCAGTAGGTCCTGTTACTCCTTGCAGTCCTGTTGGACCGGTAACTCCTTGTAGTCCTGTTGGGCCGGTTACTCCTTGTAATCCTGTAGGTCCTGTTACTCCTTGTAATCCGGTAGGTCCTGTTACTCCTTGCAGTCCAGTAGGTCCGGTTACTCCCTGTAATCCAGTAGGTCCTGTTACTCCTTGCAGTCCTGTTGGACCTGTAACTCCTTGTAGTCCTGTTAGGCCGGTTACACCTTGTAATCCTGTTGGACCCGTTACTCCTTGAAATCCAGTAGGGCCTGTTACTCCTTGCAGTCCTGTTGGACCTGTAACTCCTTGTAATCCAGTAGGGCCAGTAACACCTTGCAATCCTGTAGGTCCTGTTACTCCTTGTAATCCTGTTGGACCGGTTATTCCTTG
>NZ_MRAE01000015.1 GCF_002008345.1 Clostridium tepidum | reverse complement strand
TATATATAGTATATATATCACCTTGTAAATTCTTTTCAAGTTCCATTATTCTTTGAAATTTAATTTTTATATAATCTATTATTTCTTGTATAAATTTTAATTCTTCTATTGTATAGTTAACTTTTTTTAAAATTTTTTTACCCTTGTCTGTATCTATAATATAAACATTTCTAATAGGGTAAATGTCCTTTACCTTAATATCATATTGATCAAATAAATCTAAAGATAAATTATACTTTTTTAGATAATTTTTATTTAGCTTATCCATTTAATCACTCCTTTAAACAAAGCTATTAAACTCAAATTTCATAGCCTTATTAAATCTATCCATATAGTGTTTTTCTTTTTTTAAATCTTTTTCTTTCATATATTTCATACAACACTTTATTAGGGAGTATGGATAAGATAGCATATATAAAATAAATTTATAACTTTCATTATTTAAATTTTCAAATTCACAAAAACTATTGCAAAGTTTTTCCATATTTAAAGATGTATTTTTTTTGTTCACTTTATATAAGAATTCTATGCAATCAATTTCTACCATATCATAACTACATTTACTAATGTCTATAACTTCTATTTCTTTATTATATCTAATATTATTAAAATAAGGTTTCCCTAAACATATTTCTTTTCTTTCCATGCTCCTCCACACTAAGTTTATATATCCATTCTTATATATATTTTCTATAATCTTCTCAGCTCTATCAATATAATTAGGCATATATTCTAAAATTAATTTTTCAAAATCTGTATTACCGCCTTTTTTTCCCTTTAATATTTTAATATATTTATTTATTTTTTTTAAATCCAATTTATATTTTTCAACTATACTTCCTGTTTTATTTTTTATTCCGCCTCTTATATAACTTTTATTTCCTAATGTATTTTTATGGAAAATACTAATTGCTTTTAATTGTTCTATTACCGCTTCTTCTGATAAGTTATTTAAATCTCTACAATCATCTTTAAATTCTTCTACTATAGTTATATCTTTGCTTTCTAAATAATGAGAAATATCAGTTATTTTTTTTAATGAATCCATTTCATATATTGCACCTCCTTTAGTTACTATCTATATTTTTTTCTTATCTTTTTTAAAACTTTTCTTTCCTCTTCTTTAAGTTTATTTATTTTTTTCTTCTTCTTTTTTATTTCTTTTAATTTTTTAACAGATTCTTTTAGTTCCTTTAATTCTTTTTCATATTTATCTAATTCGTTGATATCTTCTTTTATCTCTTCATAATATTTTTTATTATGAGACATATTATTTCTCTCCTTAAATATTAATTGTTCTAAATTCTTCTATAAATTCTTGTCTTTCTTCTCTATCTTCATAAATCTTATTTAACTTACTATAAAAAAATTCTTCGCTCCATGGCTGATTTTCCCAATAATATTGTATCCCTACTTGCCAATAATCCTGTGGAAATTCCATAAAAGCTGACATTATAGGTATACATTCTTTATCTATATGTGATTCTTTCCTATAAGAATTTAAAATAAGTTCTGCAGATTTTAAATCCCACTTACCATTTTTCATAACTCTAATAAGTATACTTGCTAAGTCATGTAGTTTAGTATCTAAAATACAATAATCAAAATCGATTATATACATTTGATTTTCACTATCTATAAGTATGTTATGATTAGCATAATCATGATGACAAAAACATCTATCTTCAATTTGTTTTGACATTACATTTAAATAATTTGTTTTACATAAGTTTTTTATTGCTCTATCCGCTCTTTCAATTTCATCTTCTAATATACTTAAATAAAAATTATCAAATTCACTCTTTTTCTTCTTATTTAATATTCTTCTTTTAAAATCTAATATTTCATTTTTTCGTGTTTCGAATGTACTTGGCCATTTAAACCAGCCTACTCTAGGTTTCATCTTTTCTGTTATATAAAAATTTTTGCTTTTTTCATGTAATTGACCTAATTTGTTAGAGGCCATCATAATTTCTACTGGATTATTATAATTACATTGTCTTGAATCCTCTATCCATTCTGTTAAATATCCATAAAAGTTTCCTATTTCTATATAATCTAATCCTTTATTATTATGAATAATTTCAGGTATTTTACTAAAATTATTATATTGTAAATGTTTCATACAACTAATTATAAATAAAAAATGATTAAATTCATATTTTATTATTTTTAAAGCATATGCTTTATTAGAATTGCTAATTATCTTATATGAATTTTTTATTTTTTCTATAGAATCAATGTTTATGTCATAATTATTTTCTACTATGTTTATAATTTCAGATTTATTCAAAATAATGCCTCCATTATTTTATTAATCTATATGTATTATATGAAAATATCATGTTTTGGTGATAACTGGAACATTTTTTAGGTGGAATTAATATTATATATAACAGTAAAACTATACTTTATTTTGACATATATAAATGAGGTGGTTAAAAAAATGAATATTTCCATAGATGCCAGAGGTATAAACTGGTACAAAGGCACTGGTATAGGAACATACACTGAAAAAGTATTAACAAATATGATAAAAGAAAACAATAAAGATTCATTCAATATATATTGGTCGGGAGAAAACTATCTTAAATTTAAAGAACATAATACTAATATTATACTAACCTCTAGAAAACATAATAAATTTTTTGAACAAACTTATATTCCATATCATCTTAATAACGCTAAATGCGACGTATACCATATACCACAAAACGGTATAGGTATCTCTGAGAACATAAATTGCAAAATTGTAGTTACTATACATGACTTAATTCCTTATATAATGCCAGAAACTGTTGGAAGAGGTTACTTAAATAAATTTTTAAAAGAAATGCCTAAAATAATCGAACTATCTGATAAAATAATAACTGTATCTGAGTGGTCAAAAAAAGATATATCAAAATTTTTTCCTATGAAAAAAGATAAAATTGAAGTGATTCCTTTAGCAGCTGACTCTAAATATAAACCTTTAAATAAGTTATATTGCAAAAATGTACTTAAAAAGAAATATGGAATAGAGTTACCCTTTATTTTATATTTAGGAGGCTTTAGTTCGAGAAAAAATGTAAAATCAATAATAGAAGCCTTTGAAAAAATATACAACAAATTACCTGAAAAACATACTCTAGTTATAGTAGGATCTAAAAAAGATGAAGGAGAAAAATTATATGAATTTAGTCGCAAACTTAAAATAAGTTCTAATATAATTTTTACAGATTTCGTAGAAGAACAAGACTTACCTATATTTTATAATGGCTGTAGTGTATTTATATATCCTTCATTATATGAAGGCTTTGGGCTTCCACCACTTGAAGCAATGAGTTGTGGTTGTGCTGTTATAGCTTCTAATATTACCTCTATTCCAGAAGTTACTTCTGATTGTTGTATTAATATAGATCCTTTTGATGTCGATAATATGTCAGCATCAATGGAAAATATATTAAAAAATCCAGAGTTGCAAGACAAATTAGGTAAAAAAGCTTTGGAAAGATCTAAACTTTTTTCATGGGAAAAAACCGCAAAGAATACTTTAAATGTATATAAAAGCATTTTTAAATAATAAAAAAGAGTCAAAATTTTTTTGTAAAATTCTGACTCTTAATATTTTTTAATAAAAATATTAAAATTATATATTTACTATTTTTATTTTGTTATACTATTAATAAAAACTTTTATACCTCTCAAATCTTTTTCTAAATCCTCACTATTTAATAGATCTTTTTTTAAATCTATCATAACTTTTTTTACATAATTATAATTCTGAGTATAATTTAGATTTGGAGCTTTAGATGCTATATCAACAAAAATTCTCCAGATCTTTTCATCATTAAAATAGTTTTCATTTTGAAAAAATTTAGTATACTCATAAGTTGGTTTATAAGATGGAAATTGTCCATAATTTAAAAATCCCTTATTTAAACTTTTCCTATTTAATGCTATATTTTTTACTAATTCCATTGATAATTTATCTTTAGATTCCTTACAAGATTTTATTGCTAAAATTGCTGTTCCTCCTGCAATTGCAGAGTTCTTCCCCCCTATTTCAAAAGAAGGTAACTTCATTATTTCCCATTTTCCACTTTCTTTTTTTCTTTCTTTCATCAAATAATTAGCTAGCTCTGAATTATATGGAATACATACTACATTAGTATCATCAATAAAGGATTTAAAGTTTCCTTTATCATTAAAACCAATATCAGCAATTTCTATTCTCTTTACAATATTAAAAGCATCTATATATTCAGGTTTGTCTATTTGTAAATTGCTATCCTTATCAAAATAGTAAGTTCCTTTTTCATTTAATAAAATTTCAAGCATACTATTATCTTTTTTATTAAATGATATCATTTTTACTTTTCCATTACTCTTTTTATATATTTCCTCACCAACTTTTATAAAATCATCCCAAGTTTTTATATCTTTACTGTTTACATTATACTTTTCTAATAAGTCTTTTCTATAATATAAAGCTACAGGTTCTACTGTATAAGGAGCTGCAATAAAATTGTTATATAGTTTAACTGTATCTCTTTTGCAAGGCACAAAATCTTTTATAGTATTTTTCATAATATCATTTAATAAAATTATATCTTTATAATATCTCTCTCCAAATTCCTTTATATCTTTATCTTCTAAACAAATTATATTAGGATAAGAATTTTTATCTTTTATTTTAGAAAATTCATCTATCATATTTTCTATGTTTTTATTGTAAAATTTTATCTCTACATTAGGATATTTTTCTTTAAAGGTATTAACACCTTCGTTCATAGCTTGATTAAGCTTAACATCTCCCCATATGACTAATTTATCTTTCGTAAAATTTTTAGTATCATTTTGTCTACTTAAGATAACTAATATAGTAGCTATTATTAATATTAAAATAATACTTATATAAATAAGTTTCTTTTTCTTCATTATTAACCTCCTTAAAGGTTTATATTAATATCTTTAATATGTATACTAAATATAATATATTATAATATAATTATGTTCAACTTAATGAGACTTAAAATAAAATATTTTATAGATAGCTATAAAATAAATAAAAAGGTATCCCATTAAAATGAAATACCCTAACTTATATAAATACTAATTTTCATTTATTTAACCTTTTGACATTTCGTAATTCCCTTTTTCATGAAAATCTTCCTTCCAAGCTTTTTCTGCTACAGGATCAAAATCTTTTGCTAATTTATCTAGCTTACTTTTAAATACTTCATCATGAAGCATCATTTCTGCTCCCTTATCTGTTGGTTTTGCTCCAGTTTTACTTGCAATTTCTCTTATTACATTAGGATTATCTATCATCATACATGGTTTTAGCAAATTATCATTATATGGTTGTCTATTACGTAATTCCTTAAAGAAAGGTCCCTTAAATACATCTATTAATTTTTTATTCTTCAAATTATCTGTAGCAAAATGAGCAAATATACATGGTTCTACATCTTCATGGGAATTTATATGACAATAATACTTTCCAGCTATGCATCCACCAACATATGGAGCATCATTAAAGAAATCTATAGCAAAATATGGTTTATTATTTCTAATTTCTCTAACTTTTTTCCCTAGATATATTCTTTGTTCTGGTGTCAACATTAAATTAAAATCTGGATCTTCACCTACTGGCATAAATATAAAATACCAGCTCATTTTAGCTCCTTTTTCTATTAACATATCAATAAATTCATCTGATATTACCGTATCTATATTATTTCTACCTGTAGCCGTAGAAACTCCAAACAAAACTCCTCTCTCTTTTAATAGATCCATTCCATGCATAACTTTTTTAAATACACCTTTTCCTCTTCTTGCATCTGTTTCTTTTTCGAACCCTTCCAATGAAAACATTGGTATTATATTTCCCAATTCTCGAACTCTATCTGCTAATTTTTCATCAAATAAAGTTCCATTTGTAAAAGGAGTAAAAATACAATCATTGTATTTTTCATAAATATCTAACATATACTCATTAAAGAATGGCTCTCCTCCTAGGATTATAAAATAGTATATTCCAATATCTCTGGCTTCTTTAATTATTCTATCTACTTCCTCATAAGGTATATCATCTTTCTTACTGTAATTTGCAGCATAACAACCTGTGCATCTTAAATTACATCTCATAGACGGGCTTATTAATATTACGAAAGGCGTTTTTATATCCTCTTCTTTAAAAAGTTTCTCTCTCTTTGGCATACCATACCAAACAGCATTTGCAAAAAAATTCGTAAAAAACTTCTGCATACAATTCTTATCTGTAGTTTTGAATAGATTTTGTACAAATTCATGAGTTGATGGATTATTATAATACTCGTCTTCTACAACTTTTAACCTTCTTAAATTATCTTCATCTTTAGCTATAGTCTTTTCTATTAATGCAAATAATCTGTCTACATTTTTTTCGGGGTTTGTAGTAAGTAAACCTGCTGCCGTCTTTACCATCTTATCCTTAGCAGATTTTTCTAGCAATTTTATGACTTTCATATTGAGCTCCCTCCCGATAAAATAAAATTATTTTTTATTAATTATAGCCTATAACGAACTATGATTACTTATACTCCATTATATTACCAATTGACTAATTGTCAATAATTTAATTTTATGTTTTACAAAGTATTCACAAAGTCGTTTTATCCAATATTATAGTATTCATCATTCTAGAAAAAAATAACCTAGCGCTTAAAATCACTAGGTTACTTAATAAAAACTTTTACAAATTATTTATCATGCTAGCCAAATATCCTGCTCCAAAACCGTTGTCAATATTAACAACACTTACACCACTTGCACAACTATTTAACATAGATAATAATGCAGAAAGACCATGAAAATTAGCTCCATATCCTATACTTGTTGGTACTGCAATTACAGGTTTATCTACTAAGCCTCCTACAACACTAGCTAGTGCCCCTTCCATTCCTGCTGCAACAACAATAACTCTAGCACCTCTTATTAACTCTAATTTATCAAACAATCTATGGATTCCAGCTACACCTACATCATATATTCTTTCAACCTTATTCCCAAATATCTCTGCTGTAACTGCTGCTTCTTCAGAAACAGGTATATCAGAAGTTCCTGCTGTAACTACAGCTATGTATCCTCCTTTAGATTTTAATTCTCTTTTTTTAATAACTATAGTTCTAGCTAATTCATTATATTCTGCATCTGGACATATTTTTTTAACTTCTTCATAAGCTTCTTTTGTAGCTCTTGTGCCTAATATATTATTTTCCTTAGTAAGCATAAATTCTACTATACCTTTTATTTGGTCTACAGTTTTTCCAGCACAATATATAACTTCAGGATATCCTACTCTTATTTCTCTATGATTATCTATTTTAGCATATCCTAAATCTTTAAAAGGAAGATCTTGTAATATATTTACTCCATCTTCTAATGAAATTTTATCATTTTTAATATCTAATAATAATTTTTTAATGTCTTCTGTATTCATTTTATTACCCCTCTTAAAGCTATTTTGTATTTATTTGAGCATTTAGACTTCCCATTCTATACCCTTCTATATCAACAGTAACATATTTAAATCCTAATTTTTTAAATTCTTTTGATATTTTATCTAAAATCGACTCATTAAATAACTTTACTCTTAAATGTTGAGGAACTTCTATCCTAGCTAAATCCTCATGGCTTCTTACCCTTACTGCTCTAAAACCTAGTTTCATCATATATACTTCTGCTTTTTCTATTCTAATTAAATCTTCTTTTTTTATCTCTTGCTTATAAGGTATTCTAGATAAAAGACATGCATATGCAGGTTTATCCCAAGTATCTAGTTTTAACTCTTTAGACAAAATTCTTATTTCTTCTTTATTAATAGAATTTTCTAAAAGAGGACTCTTTACTTCTAATTCTTTTAAAGCTCTCATACCTGGTCGATAATCTTTGGTATCATCAGCATTAGTTCCATCCACTATATATTTAATTCCCTTTTCTTTTGCTAAATATTTTATTTTATTAAATACACTTTTTTTACATATATAACATCTATCTTCTGGATTATATCTTATTTCTTCAAGCATTGGCACTTCTATAAAATATGATTTTATTCCTATCTTATCTACTAATTCTTTAGCTTCTTTTATTTCCCACTTTGGTATATAAGGTGATACTATAGTAATAGAAATAGCATTATCTCCTAAAGCTTCTTTTGCTGCTTTCAATAATAATGTACTATCCACTCCACCTGAAAAAGCTACTGCCACACTCTTTAAATCTTTTAGATAGTTAATAAGATTATTATATTTGTCATTTATGTTCATAATTTTACTCCTTATGTTTAATAACTGCCTTATAAACCTCTTTTATAGATATGTTGTTTTCTAATGCAATTTTTTTACAATCTTCATATTCAGGTTTACTGTTTAATACCCGTCCTTTTAAATAAGATTTTTTTACAGAAACCTCTCCATATATAGTATTTACTTTTTCTACTTTTCTTTTTAACATAGATTTTTCTACAGAATATTTTCTTATTCCTAAAGTAGTAGTTTCTTTAAATATGATTTCTTTCATTATGTTTTCTAATTTATTTTCACATAAGACTGTTAATTTAGCAGCTGGTCTGGTTTTCTTCATTATTATTGGTGTAATATATGCATCTGATGCTCCTTCATAAAGTAACTTGTTAATTACATATTCATAAATCTCAGAATTCATATCATCTATATTACATTCTAATATTATAGCTTCTTCTTTTTCAATATCGTTTTCCTCATAATCTTTACACTCTGCTATAAAAACTCTTAATACATTAGGTATATCCGATAAATCTTTTCCCCCTATGCCATAACCAACTTTTTTAATATCAAAATTCTTGCTTTGTGTAAAATTGCATACTGTAGAGGCTACTATTGCTGCCCCTGTAGGAGTAGTAGCTTCAAAAGGTATTTCTTCTGAAGATACCATTGGTATATCTTTTAATATTTCTGCTGTAGCTGGAGCTGGAACTGGCATTGTTCCGTGAGCACATTTTACAAATCCAGATCCCACTTGAACTTTTGAACATAATACCTTATCTACTTTTAAATAATCTAAGCATATAGCTGCCCCAACTATATCAACTATAGAATCTGTTGCTCCAACTTCGTGAAAATGTACCTCTTCTAAAGGTTTATTATGTACTTTTGCCTCCGCTTTAGCTACTTCTAAAAATATTTCTTTACTAATTTTTTTAACGTTATCATTCAATCCGCTATTGTCTATTATTTTATTTATGTCCATAACATTTCTATGGCGGTATTCATGACTATGACCATGCTTGCACTCATGATCATGGTTATGCATATTATCATGATTATGTTCATGTTCACACATTTTTTTTAATATAACGTCAACTTTTGTTCCTGATATACCTTTTCTTAAATCTTTTTTAATTTTAATTTCAAATTCATCATTAATATTAAGTTTAGTTAACTCATTTAATAAATAATCTTTATCTACACCTAAATCTATTAAAGCTCCTAAATTCATATCTCCGCTTATTCCTGAAAAACAGTCATAATATAATATTTTTTTCATATCTTATTCTCCTTATTTTAAATATAATATCAGCTTATATTATTCGCAATAATTGTCTAAATATATAATTAATTTTAACATATATTAATTAATTTTTTAACATATACTGTTTCTAATAGCTTAAATTAATAAAAATTAAACATTTAATATATAATTAATACAATAAAAGTATTATCAATTAACTAAATATAATTAGCACACATAACATTACTATATAATCTTTTGAAAATACAAAAAATAGTATGGATATTAAAAAAATCAATATCCATACTATTTTTTATATCTATCTTTTATATATATTTTTTTAACTTTTCATTTTCTTTTAACTCTTGTACTAAATGCTTAATTTCTTGATCTTTATATTTGTCCATTATAAGTAATACATCTCCACCGTCTACTATAACCAAATCTTTTATACCAAATCCTATAACCAATTTATCCTTTGCAATTACAGAACAATTTTCACTTTCTTTTAAATAACTATTCCCACTTATAGTATTGTTTCTATAATTTTTTAAAAATCTACTGAGGGCAGTAAAATTACCCATATCGTCCCACTTAAAGTTACTTTTTATAACATATGCTTTTCTAGTCTTTTGCATAATGCCAAAATCTACTGATATTCCTTCTATTATTTCATATTCTTCTCTAATTACTTTTTCTTCCTCATCTGTATCTATATTGGCATATATTCTCATCATACTTTTATATATTTTAGGCAAATATTTTTCCATTTCTCTTAAATAAACATCTGCCCTCCAAATAAACATTCCACTATTCCACAAGTATTCTTCACTTGATATTAAATCTCTTGCTATTTCTAAATTAGGCTTTTCCAAAAATCTTTCTACTTTATAAGTAAAGCTTTGCCTATTAACCTTATCTCCCATTTTTATATATCCATATCCTGTTTCAGGTCTTAATGGCTTTATTCCTATAGTCACTAATCCTCTTCTTTTTTCTACTATATCTACACCCTGCTTTATCACATCATTAAATTCTTTCTCATTCTCTATATAATGATCTGAAGGCAATACTATCATAGATGCATCCTTATCCTTTTTTAAAAGCTTTACAGCAGAAAGACCTATGCAGGTAGCAGTTTCTCTATTATAAGGTTCTGCAAATATATTTTCTTTTTTTATTTCTGGTAATTCCCCATATATTTTTTCCATATATTCCTCATTGGTTACTATATATATATTATCATTACTTACTAATGGTTTTATTCTATCTACAGTTGCTCTTAAAAAACTTTTATTATTAATTATCTTTAAAAACTGCTTTGGGTTTTCTGATCGTGATAATGGGTATAGTCTTGTTCCTTTTCCACCTGCAAGTATTAATGCATATAACACAGAATCCTCTCCCAATAATGCTATATTCATATATTATGTATAAAATATAGCATTGGTGAAAAAAGATTGGATATATTTAAACTACTTGGAGATTATTTTTTAATATTTCTTTAGAATCATTTTTATATAATCCAGTTTCTATTAAAAATTTATTAAGCTTTTTAATTTCTCTTTCTGGATCTCTATAGAATTTGCTTCCTCTTATTTTATAAAAAACCCATCCTAATCTAGTTAAATCCATTTGCAAATTTAAAACTTTTTCTAGATTGTTTTCACATAAATTACCATCATCACATATTATAGCTATTCTGCTGTGTTCTCCCTCTAATATAAAATCTATAATGTACTTTCCTAATTTAATGTTTGATTTTATATCACACTTTAAATTTTTAATATTATTATATATATCTTTTTGAAACTTAGTCTGCATAACATAATTTATATTTGGCAGTTTACTTTTATAATTTTTATAATTATAGCAATAATCTATAAGTTTGTATCTTACACAATTTTTATTTATATTTTTGTAATCTATAGAATAAAAAAGGAATATTTGATTTCTAGCTCTACTCATTGCTACATTAAATCTTTTTATATCTGTTTCTTTTGTTAATGCAGTATATTTCATATTATCTGCAACCACCATAGACAAAAACATTATATCTCTTTCGTCTCCTTGAAAAGAATACGCGTCTCCACAAACTAATTTTCTTCTCTTTATTTCTTCTTTACTTAAATTATTCTTTAATAAAGTTTCTATAAACTCACTTTGGGCATCCCCTAATAAGGATATAACCCCCATTGTCATTCCATTATATTTACTATCCCTACAACATTCTAACACCTTATTTACCAGTGCTTCTCCTTCATTAATATTTATTGCCTTCGCTTTCTCTCTATATCCATTTTCTACTTTTATGCATTTAATAGGTAAATTAAATGCCTCTCTCATCTTAGGATATCTAAGAGGTACTATTAAATCTCCATAACAAAGCTTATTACTAAACTGTATTATTTCTGGTACAGATCTAAAATGTTCTTTAAGCATTATTCTATCTTTAAAAGTTCTAAGGGCTGTATCATATAAGCTTGTTTGTAAATCAAACCACTGATTATGAGGTATATCATCAAGATATTTATCAATAAAATTATTAACCATACTTTGATCTATTCCTACTACTTCTGGACTAATCTGTTTATCATCTCCAACTATTATCGCTTTCTTAGCCCTCATTAATGCCGATATTGCAAATATATTACTTTGACTACTTTCATCAAATATTACTACATCAAACTGCTCCTTAGATGGCTTTATGTTCTCTATTACCTTTTCTAAAGGCATAATCCAAACTGGAACTATAGATTTACATTTTTCCATTTCTTCTTTTGCTATATTGCTATACTGCAATACAAACTTTCCTCTGCCCTTTCCAATTCTTTTTACAGCTTGTACCCATGAGAATAAACTTCTTTTTTGTTCCTCATTAATATTTAATATTATATTTTTCCATGCTTTTTTACTAATTATTTGATTTATTATTTGCTTTTCTTTACTCTTTTCTTCTATTAATTGCTCTTGTAATTTCTTTTCATCTATTTTTTCTAACTTTTTAAATAAATTATTATATTGTGCCCATTTCCATGCATTTTCCCAATTATTAAATTTATAATCTTTTTTATAATTCTCTAATATAAATTCTAATGTTTTAGGACAACTTTCCTCTAATTTTTTATAGATATAGTTTATTTCATCTATATCAGATTTCATTGACATAATTTTTTCTATATAAACATAAGCTTCTTTTATATAGTTTATATCTTCTTTCTCTATACCTTTTATCATAGAGTTAAGAGATTCAAAATTTTTAACTTGTTTTTTTATTATTTCCATAAAAGCTTTCAAATCATTATATTCATTTATTGATTTTATAGATTCTATACACTGTATAAAATATTCGTATGTGTTTATTTCGTACCAATTTATATTAATAGGTATTCTTATTTTACCTAACAACTTTATTATTTTATCTCTAAATTCTCTATTCCAATTCATTATTATATCTAAATTATTGATTATATCTTCTATTGAAATTAAATTATCTATATTATAATTAAAATCTTCTTGTATATAGCTATTTATTATATTTTCCAATAATCTATTTAAAAAATTATATATTTTTCTTTCCTCTACATAATCGTTTATAATATTTAAATGTTCTATATTTTCTATTTTTTCTCCATTTATATAACAATTTCTAAAAATATAATCATATTTATTATTAATAGCTTTAAATATTTTACCTATTTTCTTCTTCCCTTTAACCTTTGAATATACTTTCTCATAATCTTTTATAAATGCATCCATATCATTTATTTCTTTTATTTCTATTGAATATTGATTTATATTACTTCTTATTTTTATTAACTTATCTTTTGAACTATTTAAATTAAGTAAAAAATTGTTTATTGAGTCTCTAAAAACTTCACTTGAATAGTATAGCTTAAATATTTTTCCTAAGATAGGTTCCTCTGTTATGCTCTTCATTTTTTCAACACAATTATATAAAAACTCTAACAAAACATCATAATTACATTTACATTCTGCAGGTATATACCATCCTTTTATTTTATTTTTATAGAAACTTAAATTACTCTCTAAATATATCATTCTATCTAATTTATTTTCTACTTCTTTATAAGAAGGTATCTTATTACATATAAAAATTAATTCATTAATATTATCTATATATTCTTTTCCATTATTTTTTAATACTTTTATTAATTTATTAAATTGTTCTTGATTAATTGGTTTTATATCTTCATACCTTATATTATCTTTAATCCAATCATACTTGTATTGATTTTCATTTAACCATGCTCCTATATGAATTAATTTATAATAATTTCCTCTAAAATGTATTTTTTTGTTTTCCATAAATTCAATTTCTTTCAATTTATTGTATAAAACTTCTTGATTTTTTTTACATTTCTCTCTCTCCTTATTTAATATATATATATCATCCATTATTTCACTTGGATTTTCACACAAATTATCGCATATATCTTTGATACACTGTTCTAATTCATACTCCCCATTATTATCATCTAATAAATTTATACATAAAGGTTTTATATCTTCAGGTATTTTATTGATTAATACTCTTAATGCCCTACTTGTTTCACTTGTAACCAATACCTTTTTACCATGAGCTAAAAAATGGCATATAAGATTTGCTATGGTATGGCTTTTCCCTGTACCTGGTGGCCCCTGAACTAATATAGCTTCATTTTCACAAATTTTCTTTGCTATAGAAATTTGTTCCTCATTAGCTTCTAAAGGAAATAATATGTCCTCTTTACATTCTTTCCATTCATTTTTACAAGACTTATCTTTCTCTATCTCCTTTTCCTCTACTAATGCCTCAATATGTTTAGGTATATAATACCCATTGTCAATTCCCTCCACAATTGATTCCACTTCTTTATTCCACAAACTATTATCTTTTTTTCTTATTATAAGTATTGGACAATTATATATAGTGGGCTTTTCCGTCAATTGTATATCATTTAAATTTTCTATGTCCTTAAATACTATTTCAGAATCATCATCTAACAATAATTGTATTTTATTTTTTATATCATCGTAATTTATTATATTTATTTTTTCTTTTTCCCAACTATTCTTTTGCTGCATAATTTTTTTAAATAAATTTTTATTTAAAACATCACAAATCTCCACTTCTAATTTTATTTTATTAGAAATTTTTAAACTTAATATATTCTCCTTATCTATAAAATCAACTTTTACCTTTGAAGTTATCATAGGATGCATTATGTCTTTATTTGCTTTTAATGCTAAGATAGCTTGTCCTAATACTATTTCATTTTCTCCATTTAAATATTGTTTATAAATTCTATCATATATTTTTCCTGCTTCTTTAGATATTTTTATACTTATATTATCATCCTTATCTTTATTCACATTACAATAGCTATTTTTAATTATATCTTTTTTAGTATATATGGCTTCATATGTTTTAACATTGCTTGAACACTTATTCATCTTTTTTATTCTTAAAAGATAATAAAATATATTTTTTATCTTTTCTGAACACTTCATATATACACCTCCACCAATTTAAAAGAATAATATATTAACTTTTATGTTAAATTATACCATTTAGTGTTCATATATTCAAAAAAATCGTAATACAAATTACTATATAAAATTCTGTAGTTTTAGTCTTTCCTTTAAGCTTTTAAGCATTTTGATAAAATAAAAAAAGATGCGCTATTTATCTACACACCTTTTTTTATAAAATATATTAATAATTATCTATTTTTTACAAGAATCTCTTTCTATTATTTTATACTGTAGTACATAATCGTCATTTTCTAATTCTTCTTTATTTATTATCTTTATAAGCATTCTCATTCCTACAGAACCCATATCATACATTGGTTGCCCTATAGTTGTTAATTTAGGATAAAATACATCAGAAGAATATATATTGTTAAAGCCCATAACATCTATATCATCAGGAACTTTTATGTTTTTATCTCTTAAAGCATTTATTGCTCCCATAGCTATTTCATCATCAGCACAGAACACGGCATCAACTTTTTCTTTTTCTAATATTTTATTTATACCTTCATAGCCATCTTTAACTTTCATACCGCCTAAATAAACTAAGTTTTTATTTTCCTTAATATTATTTTTTCTTAATGCCAATTTATATCCTTCATATCTTAGAGCTGCTGCATTAGCCATATCTTCATGTAATCCTATGTAAGCTATTTTTTTATTGCCTTTATTAATTAAATATTCTGTAGCATCTAAAGCCGCTTTTAAATTATCTATAGTTACACTAGGTAATTTTTCTTCATTATCTTTTGTTTCTACTAAAACTACTGGTAATTGTAAACTTTGAATCAGTTCTAATATATTTTTTTCTAAAGAATTACTCATGTATAAAACGCCATCTGCCATTTTTTCTCTTAAAACTCTTAAATATTCCATTTCTTTTTCTGGATCTAAGTCTGTATTGCATAACATTATATTATAATCATATATGTTAGCTACGTCTTCAGCACCTCTTACTATTTCTGGATAAAACTGATTTGATATATCTGGTATTATTATTCCTATAGTTTTAGATTTTTGAGTTTTTAAGCTCCTGGCTACTATATTAGGTCTGTATCCTAATTTATCTATTGCATCCAATACCTTCTTTTTAGTATCTTCGTTTACAACATCTATATTATTTAACACTCTTGAAACAGTAGCTATGGAAACTTGTGCCTCTTTGGCTACATCTTTAATGGAAACCGCCATTTAAATCACTCCCTATTTTTTATTGAAATCTAATATATTTATCTTTACAAAGTTTTCTTTTATTTATTAGTTTTCCCTTATTATAATTATTATAATAAAAAACGTGCATAGAATAAACTACTTTTATTCTATGCACAAATTATATGTGCTATTTAACAACTTCCATTGCTATGTTGTAACTTTCTCCGTTTATTTTGCATTCAGTATATTCTTTATTTTCATCATAACTAACTTTTTCTGATAAAGTTTCTACTTTTATTACATCTTCATATTTTTTAACTATATCATTTAGCATACTATTTCCTGATACATATAAATTAATCTTATCTGCTACTTCAAATCCACTTTCTTTTCTCATATTTTGAACTTTACTAAGTATTTCTCTTAAGAAACCTTCTTCTTTTAATTCTTCTGTAATATGTGTATCTAATACTACCCCTATTTCTCCTTCACCAGCAAAAGCAAATCCTTCTAGGCCTTTCATTGTTACAAGTAAATTTTCTGATGTAAGTTCTATTTGTTCTTCACATCCTTCAATATTTATAAATACAGACTTACCATTATTTATACTTTGAGCTAATTCCATTTGATTCATAGAACTTATTTCTTTTCTAATAGCAGGTATAAATCTTCCATACTTTTTACCTAATACAGGTAGGTTAGGTTTTATTTCAAAGTTAACATAGTTAGAAAGATCCGCTCCAGATAAAATTTCTTTTATATTAAGTTCTTCTCTTATTATATCTTCATAGTATTCCGGTAACTCTTTTGTACTAACCAACATCTTTTGAAGAGGCTGTCTGTTTTTTATATTTACTGAATTTCTAGCACTACGTCCTAACTTAACTATTTTATAAGCTAATCCCATCTTTTCTTCCAAGTCTTTATCCATAATACTCTCATCATAAGATGGCCAATTACATAAATGAATACTTTCTTTTGCATCTTTGTCTAAATTTACAACTAAATTTTGATACATTTCTTCTGTAATAAATGGTACAAATGGTGCAGCTACTTTTATTACTGTAGTTAAAACTGTATGTAATGTTGTATATGCCCCAATTTTGTCATCTGTAAGTTCTGTACTCCAGAATCTTGATCTATTACGTCTTACATACCAATTTGAAAGTTCATCTACAAATTCTTCAAGTTCTAATGCAGCTTGAGTTATTCTATAATTATCTAAATGTTCTTCCACATTCTTAATTAAAGAATTAAGCTTAGATAATATCCATTTATCCATTACGTGCTCTGATTTAAATTCTTTATATTCTAATGGATTAAAATTATCTAAATCTGCATATAAAACATAGAATGAATATACATTCCATAATGTACTTAAGAATTTTCTTTGAGTTTCTTTTACATCATCTTCTGAAAATCTTGTTGGTAACCATGGTGCACTAGCTGTATAAAAATGCCATCTTATAGCATCTGCCCCTTCATTTTCTAATACATCAAATGGCTCAACTACATTTCCTTTTGATTTTGACATTTTAATTCCATGTTTATCTAATACATGACCTAATACTATACAATTTTCATAAGGGCTCTTTCCAAATAATGCTGTAGATATAGCAAGTAATGTATAAAACCATCCCCTAGTTTGGTCTACAGCTTCTGATATAAATTGAGCTGGGAATGTATTTTCAAATACTTCTTTATTTTCAAATGGATAATGATGTTGTGCAAAAGGCATTGAACCTGAATCAAACCAGCAATCTATAACTTCATTTGTTCTAGTCATTTCTTTTCCACAATGTGGACAATTTAATTTAACTGCATCTATATACGGTTTATGAAGTTCTATATTTTCTGGAACATTTATTCCCTTTTCTTTTAATTCTTCTATACTTCCTATACATTCTCTGTGACCACATTCACATTCCCATATTGGAAGAGGTGTACCCCAATATCTATCTCTAGAAATACCCCAATCTATTACATTTTCTACGAAGTTTCCAAATCTACCTGTTCTTATATTATCTGGATACCAATTTATAGTGTTATTATTTTTTACTAAATCATCTCTTAAAGATGTCATTCGTACAAACCAACTATTCTTTGGATAATATAAAAGTGGAGTATTACATCTCCAGCAATGTGGATAAGAATGTGTGAATTTTTCTGATTTATAAAGCATACCATTTTCTTTTAAATATTCTAATATTTTAGGGTCAGCTTTTTTTACAAACATTCCTTTCCATGGTTCTACTGAATCTACAAATTTACCTTCACTATCAACTAGATTTATTAAAGGTAAATCATACTTTTTACCTGTTTTATTATCATCATCTCCATAGGCTGGAGCTGTGTGAACTATTCCAGTACCATCTGTAAGAGTTACATAATCCGCATGCACTACATAAAAAGCTTTCTTTTCAGGAATTTCGAATTTAAATAGTTGTTCATATTCGACACCTAGTATTTCTTCACCTTTAAATTCTTTAACTATTTCATATTCTCCCTCTATTACTTTTCCTAAAAGTTCTTTAGCTAATATATAGTGTTCACCATTATTTAATATTTCTACATAATCATAAGATTTGTTTATTGCTAAAGCTAAGTTACTTGGTAATGTCCAAGGAGTTGTAGTCCAAGCAAGAAAATATTTATTTTCTTCTCCTTTAATTTTAAATTTTACAAAAGCTGTTGCCTCTTTTACATCTTTATATCCTTGAGCAACTTCATGAGAAGATAGTGCAGTTCCACATCTTGGACAGTATGGTGTTACTCTATGACCTTTATATAGAAGTTCTTTTTTCCACATTTGTTTTAATGCCCACCATACAGATTCTATATAGTTATTATCATAAGTTATATATGGATTATCCATATCTACCCAAAATCCTAACTGTTCAGACATTTGTTTCCAAAGACTTGTATATTTAAATACGCTATCTTTACACTCTGTAACAAATTTTTCTATACCATATTCCTCTATTTGTGGTTTACCTGATATACCTAATTTTTTTTCTATTTCAAGTTCTACAGGAAGACCATGTGTATCCCATCCAGCTTTCCTTAAAACCCTATATCCCTTCATAACCTTGTATCTTGGTATAAGGTCTTTCATTACTCTTGTAAGAACGTGTCCTATATGTGGTTTTCCATTAGCTGTTGGTGGTCCATCATAAAATGTAAAATACTGTCCATCCTCATTTAAATTAAAGCTTTTTTCTATAATGCCCTTGTTTTTCCACAACTCAGCTATACCTTTTTCTCTTTCAACAAAACTTTTACTAGAATCAATTTTGTTATACATGCCTATTTCTCCTTTCCATAATTAAAATTTTCTATCATTAAACAAAAAAACTCCATCCATAATAGGACGAAGTTACATTCGCTATACCACCTATAAAACTTTAAACAAATTTCAAGTGCAATATAATCTTAAAATTATATTAGACTCTATTCTTTAACGCAGACATACGAGAGAACTTACTTGTAAATCTTTCAGCCTCCAGCTCCCAGGGGATTTTCTAAAAATCTATTCTATAGACTCTCACCAACCGTCCATTCTCTGTAAGAAATCAATTTAAATACTCTTCCTGTTCACTGCTTTTAAGATATTATAGTATACAAATTTTTTATTGTCAATTGTTTTGTTTACAAAAACAAAGAATATTATAACTAATTTTGAATACTATATACTTATCTACTAAAACTAATATTAAAACATTACTTAGGAGGCAAAAATGAAAATTAAATGGTTAGGTCATTCCTGTTTTATTTTAGAAAGTAATGCTAAAACAACCATATTAACAGATCCTTATGAGCCTAGTATAGGGATTCATGAAATAAATTATACTTCAGATATATGTACTATAAGCCATAATCATTTTGATCACAATTTTAAAGATAACTTAAATAAAAATTGTATTATCATAGATACACCTATAGAATATAAGTATAAAGACTTAAAAATACAAGGATTTAAAAGTTATCATGACAAATTAAAAGGACTTAAAAGAGGTAATAATACAATATTTAAATTTAATATAGATGGCTTTAATATATGCCATTTAGGTGATTTAGGTCATTTATTATCTAATGACTTTATTCATAAATTAGGCCTTATAGATATATTGTTAATACCTATTGGAGGGAATTATACACTTAATGGTAGAGAGGCTGCCACATTATGCAAAAGTTTAAATAGCAATATAATAATTCCAATGCATTATGGACTAAATAATACAAAAATTAAATTAGATGGTCTAGAAAAATTCTTAATTCATATGGATAATAATTTAGAAGTAGAATCTAATACTATAACATTAGAAAATAGTATAAAAAATTATAGAAATATAGTTTATATACTTAAGATTTAATTCATAATATTTAATAAAATCATTTAGACTAAAGCAATAAATTTTATTAAAAAGTTCTCCCATCGAATATATTAATTTTTTAATAATATTCTTATTACAAAAATATTCTTTAAAATAAAAATAATTTATATTATTTTTAATAAAAGGGCATGTAACTCTATTTTTAAAAGTTACACACCCTTTTATTAAGTAGTTATTTCTATCTATTCAACCTTACCTTATATATCTTTTATAAGTTTAAAATAACAATTTCATTTTTATTTAAACTTTTTTTCACATCAATTATTCTTTGATTAGAAGATCCTCTATATTTTAAAGAACTATCTTTTTGCGATTTATCATATTTACCATCTACTAAAACATCTATTGACTCTATTAATTTTTTTAAATCATAATTTTTATTAATTTCTTTTTTAATATATTCAAAAGTATATCCTGTATAACACCATACATTTAACCCTAATTTTTTTACTTCGTTAGATAAAATTTTTAGTTCTTCTATATATTCTAGTGGTTCTCCTCCACTAAATGTTACTCCTTTTATTAAAGGCATATTACTTTCAATTCTCTTTAATATATCCTTTAATAATATCTTATCTCCATAACAAAATGATTGCATTTCCTTATTATGACAACCTTCACAATTATGCTTACAACCTGATACAAATACTACTGATCTAAGTCCTAATCCATTAACTAATGAATTATCTAAAAAACCTGCTACTTGTAAATATTTATTTTCCATGGTTAAACACCTCAATTATTATACAGTATAGATTTTTCTATGATTAGAGTCATTTGATGTTCTATCTGCTCTTTCAGCTACTTTACCTGAACCAAATCTTTCATCTAAACTTAAATATCCTGTTACCCTAGATATACCTTGTATATTTGTACTTCCACAATTGTTGCAAACTTTTTCTTCTACTCCAAGGTAAGTTCCGCATTCTCTACAATATTTTATGTGGAAATTTATTCCCATATAAGATATATTAGTATTCCTATAAGCATATTGAATTATATCCATAATTACTTCTTCTGATGGATAATCATCTAGCTCAATATAACTTATATGTCCACCATTACACATTTTATGATATGGAGCTTCTATATTTATTTTGTCTTTAATTGATATTGAGAAACCTACTGGTATGTGATAACTGTTAGTATAATAATTTTTGTCAGTAACACCTTTAATTTCTCCAAAAACTTTCTTATCTTGAACAATAAACTTACCACTTAATCCTTCAGCAGGTGTAGCATAACAACTCCAATTTAACTTATCTATTTCTTTATATTTATCACAGAAATCTCTTATATGAGAAACTATTTTTATTCCTAATTCCCTAGCTTGTTCTGTTTCCCCATGATGACTTCCTATAAGTGCTACTAAAGTTTCTGCTAATCCTATAAATCCTATAGCCCAAGAGCCCTGTTTTAATATAGGTTCAATTGAATCATCAGGTGATAAATTTTCTGATCCTTTCATAAGTCCTTCCCCTACAACGAAAGGTAAATCTTTTACTCTTAACTTTTTCAATACCTCATATCTATGCAATAAAGATTCTCTTGCTAATTCTAATCTATTATCTAATAAATTAAAGAACTTATCTAAATCTTTTTTAGCTAATATCCCTATTCTAGGAAGATTTATAGTAGTTGGAGCTATATTTCCTCTACCTGCTGGTCCCTCTTCACCATTTATGTTAGAACATACATAAGTTCTGCATCCCATAGTTGCTGGTATTATTCCTTTATCATAATATTCCTTATTAAAATCTGAATCCATATTCATAAATGTAGGATTCATTCTCTTACCTGCTATTCTAGCCGCTAATTTAAATAAATAGTAATAAGGATCATTTTCTTCCCTATTTACTCCCTTTTTTACTCTAAATATTATATTAGGGAATATTGGTTGTTCACCCTTACCTAACCCTTTTTCATATTCTTCTAGAAATATTTCGCATATCAAAGCTGCATCTTTATTTTTAGGTATTCCTATATTTATGGAACTAAAAGGTACTTGAGATCCAGCTCTAGAATGCATAGTATTTAAATTATAAACTATTCCTTGCATAGCTTGGTGTATTCTTAACCTTAATTTTTTTTCTACTAATTCATCTATTTTTTGTTCATTTAACTCTTCTTCTTGCAATCCTAATTCTTTTAAATTTGCTAATATTTCCTCTCTTATTTCAGCTCTAGTATTAGGAATAAATAAAGCCATATCATTGTCAAAGTTGACGTGTGCTTGCCCACCGAACATATCATTTTGAGTTGATTGTAACAATATACAACTTAATTCTGCAGCACTTTCAATTCTCTTTGGAGGATTAATAGTCCCATAGCCTGTATTAAATCCTCTTTTTAATATTTTACCTGTATCTATGTTTAAACAATTTACTGTTAAATTGTAACTATCTAAATCATGATAATATATATCTCCGTTTTCATGTAGTTTAGCTAAATGTTTTGGCATAACCCCTAAGTTATACCACTTATTAGACTCACTAGCAATTCTCAAAAGTTTAGAACTAAAATTATTACCTACATTTGCGTTATCTCTATCTGTTTCTACTCCTATTTTTTTTATAGCTGTCATCAATTCAGATTTTATTTCTCTTATTTTTGTTCTTTCTTTTCTATAATTTGAATAGGCATATCCTATCTCGTTAAAGTTATTATCTATTAAAACCCGTTCAACCAAATTTTGTATATCTTCTACTGATATTTCCTTTTTATGAGAATCCTCTATCTTTTTTATAACTCTTTGAGTTAAGCTCATAATTTCGCTTTCTTTCATATCAAAAGCAATTTCTTCTGCTGCACCTTTAATAGCGTTTGATATTTTAACAGCATCAAACTCTACCTTTCTTCCATCTCTTTTCACAACATATAGCATACAACATTCCTCCCACCTACAACATATTGTGTGTATGTACTTTGAACATTATACTATCTTAAATTTTTTTCAGCAATTTTATATTTAAATAAATATACCGATTAAGTCTAATTAATGTAATTTATCTAACTTTTATATTAAATTTTATACAATATATATACTTGATATTTATATATATTTATACTTTAACTCAAAATGCTATAATTGCTCACATCAATATAGTTCTTATTACCAAAAACAACAAGAACATATATTTTTAACAAAAATATACGTTCTTGTTAAACTTTATTATAATATTCTATTTTTCATTCTATTAATTTTTAATATATTTATATCATGTATGTTCTTGTTGCTTTGTAGATTTTGTATTACAGATAAAAAATTTAATCTATTATTTGTACTTATGGTTAATTTTATTTTTATTATTTGATTTTCATTAATTCCTTTATCAAAGATTTTTATACTTTTTATTGTTATTTGATTTTTTAATAATTCACCTATAACATATTCTATAACATTATTTTTAGGTAAATACTCTATACTAATATTATATTCTTTAGTTTTATCAATCATTGAACTTTCTACATTTTCAAAAACAATCAAAGATAATATCAAGCCTAAAAAACCAACTAGACTTAAAAAATAAAATCCTAATCCTACAGAAATTCCTATACAAGCAACTACCCAAATACTTGCAGCTGTTGTTAATCCTTTTACAGAGCCTTTATCTCTTATAATAGTACCAGCTCCTAAAAACCCAACCCCTGTAATAACTTGAGAAGCCATTCTAGATATATCTGCACTTAATAAATATTTAAGTTCTCCATTTATTCGTATCATTTCTTTCATGTATTCTATTATATATAATTGTATCATTACAGCCATACAAGAGCCTATACAAACTAATATATGAGTTCTAAATCCAGCTGGTCTATTCTTTCTCTCTCTTTCAACCCCTATAGTACCACCAATTACTATAGATAAAAATATTCTAAATATCACCTGTTTTCTGTCCAATATATTCACCTCTATACCTATGAATATATGCTACTAAATTTAACAGGTTACTATTTTTTATACTATAATTTTCCTATTTTTATTAATATACATATTTTTATCAGCTAAATTTATTATTTCATCATAATTTCCTAATCTAGAATTTTCAAGTTTACTTATACCATAACTAAAATCTATATTTATTCCTTTAATTTTATTATTATTAATTTCTGACCTAATATTTTCCATAAAATTTATAATACTTTTGTCATCTAAATTATTAAATAATACTATAAACTCATCCCCACCAAATCTAAAAAATAAATCTTTATTTCTTAAATATCTTTTTACCAAATTAGCAAAAGCTTTTAAAATAAAATCTCCAGTATTATGTCCATAAATATCATTTATAATTTTAAAATTATCAATATCAATCAATACTAAAGTCTTATTACTTCCTTTTATTTCATTTTTCATTATTTCATTAAAATATCTTCTATTAAAAATTTTTGTAAGCTCATCATAATTAGCTTTATGTATCAGTTCTTCTTTTACTATAAAAGATTTTATTATTAATTGTAATTCATCTTTTATATAATCCATTAAATCTAAATCTTCTCTTTTAAATATATAATTTTCCTTTATACAATCTATATTAATTTGACCAAATAATTTATTGTCTATATATATTGGTGACGAAATTGTTCAACCTATATTTAATGCTTGTAATTCTTTAAACGCATTTATCTTTTCTTTTTTTAAAATTTTTTCATCTAATTTTAATGGATTCTCAATTATAGCTGTTTCTTTAAATCTATTTATTCTATATAAACAAAGTTCTTTCTTACTCAATTTTATATTTTTTAACTTATTATCATAACCTATTATTGCAGCATAATTAAATTCTTGCTTTTCATTCATTATTAAAATACTGCCTTGAGTTGCTTTTGGTATCAAATCTACAGCTGTCTCCAATATTATTTCACATATCTTATTTATATTCCTCTGTTTACTAACATCTTTTGCCATATGATAAATTTTATTTTTAGAATATTCTAACTTTTTTATTTTGTTTTTTAGCTTAATTATAATAATATTCAGATATATCATCATAAATAAAAATAATATAATTATAAAAACATATAACATGTTAACCCCCAATTAATTTATTTCATGAATAATATATAAATTTTATAAAAAAATATATAAAGGAGGTGTTATTATGTTAGGTGAAATTATAGACATAAATGAAAATAATGTTATAGTTAAATTTAACAATGGCTTAAATTTAACTGTAGATATTAAAGATCTTCATTCTAACGCTAAAATAGGCGATAAAATAAACATAGATCCTTATAAAGAGCAAATTCCTTATAATAAAATTATAAATTTTTTCTAATAATTTATAATTTGATTCATTATCCAAACTTATATTGTATATATCTTTAACTTCACAACTCATACTAGAATCTAATGGTGTCAATTTACTATATAAAACTATTTAAGTAGGATATACACTTTATGTCCTACTATAAATGTGCCTTATAAGTCAAGCCATAGAAGACTACATAACAACATCTCCATTTAATAATCCCATGGATATTTATAACTGATACCATAAACTCACTAGAATAAATAGCTAAAAATTTACCATATTAAATGCTGATTAAAACAAATAATTTCCATAATAATACCTATCATTATACTAAATATTAGAAATATAGTAAATCTATCTATTCTTGCTAGCTTATTTATATATAAGCTAATATATTAACAATTTTATTTATATAAATCTAACATTTTATAAATAATAATATAATAAGCTCAACAAAATACATTATTATAAAAGCTTGTCCTTTTAATTTATATTAAAAATTAATATTATTATTTTGAAACAATTGTTTATCTAATTTTTATTTTATTTTTTAAGCTTATTAACATAAAAATTATTTTATAAATTGCATTTATATTATAGTTGTTATAGCGTTAACCGGGCAAATATATTCTGCTTCTTTACCATATTGTTCTTTTATAATTGGTATAGGTTCTATTGTTAACTCTGCTTTATCGTCTTCTCCTATTTTAAATAATCCATCTCCTATATCCTCACATAAACCACATCCTATACATCTTTTTTTATTAATTTCTATCTTCATTATAAATATCTCCTCTCAATATAAATTATCATATAATTATATTGAGCTTTTAAATATTTTTTATTCGTAAAATATTTATATAAATAAACAATAAGGCTTCAATAAATATTCATTGAAGCCTTATTGCTTATTTGTATAAACTTTTAAAGTTATTATATAATCGAGTATATTCTTCATTATTTATAATAAATTTTTCTACTTCACCATTTTCCATGGCTTCAGCCAAATCAAGATTTATAGGCATATCTGCTATTAATGGTATATTTAAATACTCTGATTGTTCTTTTGCTGATTTTTTGCTAAACACATTTAGCTTTTCTCCACAACTTCCACATTTTATATAAGACATATTTTCTACTACACCTAAAATTTCTAATCCCATCTTTTCTATCATTATAACTACTTTCTTAACTATCATAGAAACCATATCTTGAGGAGTAGAAACAACTACCATTTTAGTAACAGGCAGACTTTGCATTACAGTTAACGCTATATCACCAGTTCCTGGAGGCATATCTATAAGTAAGTAATCTAATTCTCCCCATTCAGTATCAGTATACATTTGAGTTAAAACTCCTGTTATAACGGGTCCTCTCCATATAACAGGCGCTTCTTCTTGCTCTGTTAATAAATTTAAAGACATTACTTTTATTCCTGTTTTAGTCTCTACAGGAACTATTTTAACTTCTTCATTTTCTCCTGTTGGAATTATAGTCGCTCTTTTATCGCTAATGCCAAAAAATCTTGGCATAGATGGTCCTGTTATATCACCATCCAATACACCTACTTTATAACCTTCTTCCCTTAATTTAGTAGCTAATACTCCTGTTATTGTTGACTTTCCAACTCCGCCTTTTCCACTAATTACACCTATAATATTTTTTGCTTTCCCATATTTAAATATTTCTTTGGAACAGCTTCCTCCACTATTACATGTTCCTTTGCTAGCACAGCTATCACAATTACTCATTAAAAAACCTCCTATGTATTTGAAAGTAAATTTATCCGATAATTACACACTCTAATACTCCTGCCACACTCTGTAAAGCAATTCGCACTAAATACAAGATTTGAACTCTTTACTTTTCTTCAAAATGGTAGTAAAGAGGGAATATGTAACTGGATAACAATTTTCCATAAAGGATAACGACTTTTAAGAAGTAAAACTCCTAATAATTCTGTTAATGGACTTTAATTGGAGTAAACAATCCCTCTTAAGCCAAAAATTTTATTTATAGTGTAATTATATCACTTATAAAGTTATAAGCAAATGCCCTAAACTCTATTCATATCTTAGAGCGTCTATTGGATTCAGTTTTGCTGCCTTTTTAGCTGGATATATACCAAAGAATATTCCTACAGAAGAAGAGAATAATATAGCTACAACTATAGCTTTTATAGATACTGATGGAGATATCTTTACAAATGCTCCTATAACTTCTGCAAATGCTATTCCTAGTATCATCCCTATAAGTCCACCTATTAAAGATATTATTACAGATTCTGTTAAAAACTGCACCAATATATTTTTCGTAGTAGCACCTAATGCTTTTCTTATACCTATTTCTCTAGTTCTCTCTGTGACTGATACTAGCATTATATTCATAACTCCTATACCACCAACTAATAAAGATATAGCTGCTACTGCTCCAATAAATGTAGTAAATATTCCTATAACTTTATTTACTTCATCTAATTGTTTTAACATATTTTCAACTTTATACATATCCTTACCCTTATTATGATGCCTATTTTCTAATATATTTTTAGCCATACTTCCAGCTTCTTCAATATCATTTTTATCTGTAGCTATAATATATAAATTTTCTATAATAAAATCTTCAGAATATAAATCTTTTAAAAAGTTTATAGGGCATGTCAAAAATACTGGTCTATCCTGGCCAGCTCCAGAAAAAGGTCCTGACTCTGCTTTACTAACCCCTATTATGGTCACTTGTTTACTAGATGTTTTAGCAGTTATTTTTAATTTTCTTCCAACTACATCTTCTGTACCAAACATATTTTTTGCTGATATTTCATCTATTACAACTACAGGTTTCCCTTCTACATGCTCTCCTTCATTAAAAAACCTTCCGTATACTATTTCATCATTATTAATATGTTGTATATCTGGTGTTGAACCATTTATATATAATTTTTTATTTTTAGTTCCTTCTGTTACAAAACCATCTTTTGAAACTATTGGTGCAACATATTTAATTTTTTCTATTTTATTTTTTATTAAATCAGCATCTTCTTGGTTTATATAATCATTTCTACCCGCCTTTGATTGATCTACTTTTATACTTACTGTAGCAGATCCTATTTTTTCAAATTCGCCTGTTATGCTGTCTTGTCCACCTTTACCTAAAGATACTATAGTTATAACAGAACTTATTCCTATAATAATACCTAACATAGTTAAAAAAGATCGCATTTTATTTGATTTTATGCTATCTAAAGCCATTTTTAAATTTTCTAAAAATTTCATTCTACTATCTCCCTATTTAAAACTTTTTCATCTGATATTATATGGCCATCTTTAAATTTAACTATTCTTTTAGTATATTTAGCAATGTCTGGTTCATGGGTTACCATTATTATAGTAGATCCTTCATTATTTAAATTTTGAAAGATTTTTATTATCTCTAGTGATGATTTTGTATCTAAATTTCCTGTAGGTTCATCCGCCATTATAACTGATGGATTATTAACTATAGCTCTAGCTATGGCAACTCTTTGCTTTTGTCCACCAGATATTTCATTAGGTCTATGATTTATTCTCTCTATAAGCCCTACTTTCTCTAAAGCACTTAGCGCTCTTTCTCTTCTTTCTTTTAATGGTACTCCTGCATAAACCATTGGTAATTCTACATTATCTAATATTGTCATTCTAGGTAACAAATTAAATGCTTGAAAAACAAATCCTATTTCTTTATTTCTAACATAAGCTAAATCATTTTCTGTTAAATCTGTTACATTTCTCCCATTTAATATATATTCACCCTTGTCCATTTTATCTAGACAACCTAATATATTCATAAATGTAGATTTACCAGACCCAGACGGCCCCATTATAGATGTAAATTCTCCTTTTTCTATTTGTAAAGATATCCCTTTTAAAGCTTTAAAACTTATTTTTCCTGTATTATAAGTTTTCTCTACATCTTTAACTATTAACAATTTTTATCACCTACTTTTCTTGTACACTAACACCTGTTCTAATTGAAGAATTAGGATTTACTATAACTTTTTCTCCTAATTTCAGGCCACTTATGATCTCAGCTTCCATATCTGATTGTGTACCCAATTGTACTAATTTTTCTTTAACTTTGCCTTCTTCTACAACATATACATGTGACTTATTATATTTATCTGTTTTTATACTTTCTAATGGTAATTTCAATACATTTTTAGACTCTCCTAATAATATATCTACATCAACGTCAAATCCAATTCTTAAATCTTTAGCACTATTTTTAGGAAGGTATATTTCGCAATCTAATGTAACATCATTGGCACCTGTTTCTTTAGCAGCTTTCTTAGCTGTAGGTGCTATAAAGTCTACTTTTCCTTCATATTTTTTATCATTATCTTTAACAACTGCTTTCATACCCTTTTTTACTTTTGCAGAGTCATATTTTCCTAAAGCTACTGATACTTTTAAATCATCTATATTTTGAATTACCACTAAAGGTTGTGTTCCTGTACTTATTCCACCATCTTGTACATTAACTTCTGTTACTACGCCATCGATATCAGATTCAATGTTTCCTCCACTTTCATTTATTTTATTGTTAGCAGATTCTATTTCTAATTCAGCTAACCTAACAGAATTTTCTGCTTGTTGAATTTTTTCATTTGTTATAGAATTCATTTTATCTGATGCAGAATTTTTTTGAGCAATTAACTCCTTTTTTTGCAAAATGGCATTTTCATATTGCAATTGCGCTCTTTCTTTAGCATTTTCTAATTCAGGCATATCAAAACTCAAAAGAGATTGTCCTTTTTTAACTTTATCTCCAACTTTAACATTAACTTTTTTAACTTTACCCTGAACTCCATAATACTCTTTCTTATTCTTAGATACTACAGATCCGGTTGTAGATAAATATGACTCTACGTCTCCTTTTGTTACTTTAATTGTCTTTACAGTTATACCATTACTTTTTTTACTTTTAAAAATTCCTAAAACTAAAAACAAGCCAATTATTGCTATTGCCCCGATAATTATTATAGTTTTCTTTTTCATATTTGCCTCCTATAAAAATATTAATGTTTATTTAATTATAATTTATAAACTTTATTTATTAAATACATAAAAGGTAAAAATAAGATAATTTTAAAAATTAATCCTACAATTAATCTAAATTTTTTCTAAAACCCCATGCAATGTATGCATGGGGTTTTAGAAGAATTTTCAATTAAAAATTCTCTGGTTTTTCATTATATATATTTAAATTCCATCTATTATTTTTATACTCATCTATAATATAATATTTTTTTTCAGTTCTTTTGTTTTTATTACTAATTTTAATTACCGCTTTGTACATAGTAGATTTATATCCTTCTGTATCCACGCTAACTTCTATATTATGTTTGCTATTATTATCTTTAATAAGTTCCACATTACTAAAGTTATTTTTCAAGTCAGTTTTAAAATCTTCTAAATCCGTAGATAATATAAATTTAGCTATATCTACATCATCTTTAATATTTATACCAATCTTTTCTTTATTTTTTTTATTTATATTTTCCTTTTTCAATACTTCTATTATAGACGTATAATATACATATTTAAAATCTTTAGGTTTTCTTATAGTCCAAAAACTTTTTATTATATCATTATCTATTCTTTTAGATACTATGTAAATTTTATCTTTACTATATAAGTTTCCTGCTTCCTTTTTATCTAAACCAGCTACATAATTAAATTTATAAACATTATTTCCTGCATCATCCATCTCAAATATATAATCTGGTTCTAGTGAAGATTTTGTATTTACTGGTTTAGCTGAAGATAAAATATCATATAATTCTTTTATAGCTTTCTTATCTGTAATTACAAATCTAAATCCTTTATCTCTAGTATTTTGTATTATTATTTTTTGAACCTTATTTTCTTTTATATATTCAAAATCATTATTCTTAAGTCCTAATTTTAATTTCATTTTATCTATACTATTACATCCTGTAAAAGAAAAAGATAAAGTAAAAATTAAAAATAATAAAATAAATTTTTTCTTAAATTTCTTATTATAGAGCAATTAATTATACCTCCATATAATATTATTGAAATATAACAACATTATAACATAATTTTTATCATTGTAAATTAAAAAACCATTGTATTGAAACATCAATACAATGGACTTTTTTAATGCTTACAGACGATATTTTTTAATATAGTGTTAAATACAGTTTCTATACTCTCCTGATGATATTTTTCTGGTATAAAAAATGAAACTCTAATAAATTTTTCTTCTAGTTTTAAAAAATATTCATAAGCTACATACTCTTTGTTTTCTTTCAATATAGAATATTGAACTAAATATCCTTTCATATTATTAATCTCTACAGGCACAACACTATATTTTGTATAATCTATTTGTTGCTTTTCTGATATTTCTTTACTATTCTTAATAAATGTTTTTAAATCCCCTTTATAATTCCATAGTTGTATAAATCCTTGCATATTATTTTTTCTATCTATAAAAGAATTATTATAAATTATATCTTCTCTATTAATAAATTCTTCATTGTTCTCCCAATTAGAAGGAAGTTTATATGAAATTTTCTCATCCAATATATTATACTCCTTAAAAGAAGATACATTGTTATGAATTAATGCTGCTATTTTTAATCTATTATCAAAATTTTTTTCTAATCCAAAAAGTATTAGCATTAATCCAATTATAATTATTAATACTCCAAATCTCTTTTTATTTATAATTAACATCTTCATACATAGCACTTATATTATATACATAAGTGATTCTTCACCTCCACATGGCTACTTATATATCATATATATGCTTTAAAATTAATTTTATTATTAACTTTCTAAAATATAAATTACAAATTTTTAACCCAATATAAATAAAAATAGAGACATGTATTAACATGCCTCTATTTAACAGGTATTAATATATTATTAGTTTTATAATCATAAAACATTAGCCAATATCCTAAATTATTGTCTTTATTTTCAATCCAAGTCACAAATCCTGTCCTGCCTTTAAATGGTTGATCTTCTCTGGTCTTATCTCCTGGAATTCCATATACTAAGTATTTCATATTACCTAAATTATCGCATTTGTAACCTAAAATATAGTGCCCATGTTTTTTTATATAAGGGTAATATTTCAACATAGGATTATATAAAACCATAAACTTATCATAATTGCAAGTATCCCTCATATCATCTTCATTTTGAACATCTATTTTATACCAAATGCAATTTTTTATTTCATCAGTAATATTATCTACACTATCTAATCCTTCTACTAAAGATCTAAAATATTTGCCTTCTAATCCAATAGGAGTATTCTTTTTACTTCTATTTTCATCTTTATTTTTTTCTATAAGTTTTTCTTTTTTGTCTAAAACTTTTTCATTATCTTTTTTTATCTCTGCATCTTTTCCTCTATTTTTACTATCTAAGTCTTTCTTATCAGTTTCTTTTATATTTTTGTCTTTTTCTATAATCTCATTATTCAATTCTTTTTCTTTATGTTCTTGTACTGATTTCTTTTTACTGTCATCTTCTCTATTGCTTTCATTTTTATTCTTATCACTATTATCCTTAGCTTTTATTTCTTCTATAGTTTCCTCATACTTATCAAATATTGTTTTGTTAGTTTTTTCTTCTTTTATACTTTCTTTTTTCCTTTCCTTATTTTCTAAAATATTAAATGATTTCCATTTTGGTATATCTGTTGTTGAAAATCCACTCATCACAGATATTATATTAGAATCTATAAATTTCACTATTGCTGCTCCTGATATCTTATCTACATTTATTCCACAATTCCCTATGTTATCTACTGGATACTCATGGCATATATCTGCCCTTCCGTATTCATCTATGTTCATTTCTCCTATTTTTATTATGTCTTTAGCTCCCTTTTTATTGCATATTAAAACCATGTAATAAGGTGAAGATTGCTTTTTTATATTTTGAACATAATACGATATTTTACACTTACCATTTTTATTTTCTAATTTTACATATCCTGATGCAGATTTATCAACACCTAAAGAGTATCCTTTTTCGTCTTCTTCTAATATTATAAAGTATCTACTATAATTCTTTTTTTGTGCCACTTTTTATTGTACCCCCAAATATAATTATTCAATATAATATATGAGTTATCTTACAAAAAGTGAACTTAATTATTTAAATTATAATATATCATATATACAATCTGAAAGTTTTCCAAATTCCTCTATGGATAAAGTTTCGCCTCTTCGCTTTGGATCTATACCCGCTCTTTCAAAAGCACTTTCCATATTTTCTTTATCTATTTTTAAATTTTTTAACGCATTCCATAAAGTTTTTCTTCTCATATTAAAAGAACTTCTTACTACATTGAAAAATAATTTCTCACTTTTCACTCTCACTCTTGGTTCTGATAGTTTATCTAATTTTATAACTATAGAATCTACCTTAGGTCTTGGTATAAAACAATTTGGGGATACTTTCCTAATTATTTTCGTATCACAATAATATTGAACTAAAACAGTTAATGAACCGTATTCTTTACAATTGGGTTTAGCATTTATTCTTTCTGCTACTTCTTTTTGTATCATTATTGTTAGTGATTTAAAGTCAAATTTTTCTGTAAGCAATCTTGATATAATAGGTGTTGTTACATAATAAGGTAAGTTTGCTACTAATTTTATGGGCTCCTTATTTTCCATCAATGCATTAAAATTAATTTTTAATGCATCTTTATGTATTAATGTAAAATTATCATATTCTTTTAATTCTTCTTGTAAAATAGGTATCAAATCCCCATCTAATTCTATGGAATAAACTTCTTTTGCTCTTTCTAAAAGCTCTTTAGTTAATGTTCCAACTCCAGGTCCTATTTCTATAATAGTATCCTCTTTATTTATTTGAGCTCCTTCTATTATATCCTCTAGTACAGATGAATCTACTAAAAAATTCTGTCCTAAATTTTTGTTAAATTTAAATTCATACTTATTTACTATTTCTTTTGTATTCATATTATTCATTCCCCTTATCTAAATCTTTTATAGCCTTTATGAATTCTTCTTTTGTTATACCAAAATTATTAAGCCTTTTTATAAACTGATTGCTATTACAATATCCTATTCCCAAAGCCATCCCCAGCTTTTCTCTTCTTTCTTTTGACTCCTTGCTTGCTGTTAATTTAAAAAATATCATATCATTCATATCAAATTCTTTTCTCTCTTGCTTTATTTCACATTTAGCTAAGTTTAATGCTCTTATTATAGCTTCAGGCGATGCATTTTCTACTCCTATATCATCTTCTTTAGTTCCTTCTTCTTGTGATATATAAGCATGTTTTACCCCTTGAACTCTATTACATATATATTTTCTTATTTTTTCCCCTGCATAATCAGGATCTGTTAATACTATTACTCCCTGCCTTTTTTGAGCTTCTCTTATTTTTTTTATAACTTTAGAATTTATGCCAAAGCCACCTACAGCTATAATCTCTGCATCTACTGCTCTTTTTACTGCTGTAATATCATCTCTACCTTCTACTACTATAACTTCCTTAATCATAATATCCCTCCAATATAACTATTATATAATATTTTTAATAGAAAAAAATAGGAGCTAACGCTCCTACTTAAATTAGTCTAAAATATAAACATTTACCCATCTTGAACCCCAATTTGCTACTTCAACATTGGAATCAAAGTATAGATCAATAACATTTCCTTTTATTGCTCCACCGGTATCTTCTGCTATAGCATATCCATATCCTTCAACAAATAGCTTTGTTCCTAAAGGTATTACCCTTGGATCTACTGCTATTGAACTATATCCACCTGGATTTCTTCTTGCTGTAGTTCCTGTAGCTGTAACTCCAAATCCAGGACTTCCAGGACTCTTACCTGTATCTTCATAACTTGATGTATATGCTGTAGCTCTCATTCTTAATGATCTACCACTTGGTGTACCAGTAATACTTCCACCTCTTGAAAGAGCATTAATACTTGTTGTCTTAGTTCCCATTGCAACTACCTTAGATACTGGTTGTTTTTTTATGCTTTCTGATACCACTTTTCTTGCTTTTTCTTTTCCATCTTCATAAATTACTTTTATTGTTACCTCTTTTTCTCCATTCTGTCCTTCTCTTACAACTTTTTTATCACCTTTTTCAAGAGAATTATCATCTTTAACTACTGTTTCATAATCTATATCTTTTTTGCTCTTTATTAATTTTTCTTCTACTCTCGTAATTGTTACATTTAATCCTTTTTTTATTTTCTCTTCTTTACTTGGGACTACTCTATCAAGTTTTTTAACTTTTATCCCTTCTTCTTTTAACATATTACCTATGTTGTCTTGTGCTGATTGAATAGCTAATTTTTTACCATCAACTTCTACGCTAACTTTAACTGCTTTCTTTATGCTTAATTTGCTTCCGTCTTTAATTTCAGTGTCCAATTTGGGCTGAACTTTGTCCTTTGGTCCTACTTGTATATTTTTCGACATTAAGGCTTCTGCATATGTTTTTTTAAATGTTGTAATTTTTTGAGTTTCTTTTCCGTCTATTGAAACAATTATTGTTTTTCTCATATTAGTAAATATTATGCTCGCTGTCATTAAGATTACTACAACAATCAAAATTGCCTTAGGACCATTGGAAAAATATTCTTTAATTTTCTTTTTAAATTTTTCCACCATTAAAACCTCCTTCGGGCAAGAGCAACATTGCTATTATATTCTGTATGATTAAATCTGTCAAATTTGCTCGTGCTTTTTGGTTAATAATGCAGCCTTTGTGCATATTATCTATATAAATTTGTTATAAATTGCTTTTTAAATAAAGGATATCGGTGGAATATTTCAAAACAAATTTATTTAAAATATATGAGAAATTTAGAATTATTATTAATATTTCCCATATTTTCAATCATTATTTTTTATAACATCTATGCTAAATAAATCTTTTATATTAATTAATATTTGTGAAGTTACTTCTTCAGAACTTATTTCTTTTATTTCTGCTATTTTATCTATCATATATACTATATAATCAGATCTATTTCTTTTACCTCTTAAAGGAGTGGGCGCCATATATGGACAATCAGTTTCAACTAAAATTCTATCTAACGGAACATTTTTTATAACTTCAATTATTTTTTTAGCATTTTTAAAAGTTACTACTCCCGTAACCCCTATATAATATCCTAAATCTATACACTGCTTAGCAAACTCTACACTACCTGAAAAACAATGAACTTCACCTTTTACATTAGGAAATTGCTTTATAATATCCAATGTATCCTTATGTGCATCTCTATCATGTATTACTACAGGTAAATTCAATTTTTCTGCTAATTGCATTTGCTTTTTGAAAGCTTTTATTTGAATATCTCTTTCAGGATTTTCTTTATAATAATAATCTAATCCTATTTCTCCTATAGCTTTCACTTTTTTATTTTTTGATAATACTTCTATTTCATCTAATGTTTTTTCATTAATTTCTTCTGCATTTTCTGGGTGCACTCCTACTGTTGCATAAAAGAAATCATATTTGTTACTCAATTCCACTGATGTTTTAGAAGTAGCTATAGAAGACCCACAGTTTAGCACCCCTAATACACCAAATTCTTCAAGTTCCTTTATAACTTCACTTCTATCTTCATCAAAAGCTTCATCATCATAATGGGCATGAGCATCAAATATTCTATATTTTTTCATAGAATTGCCTCCAAATCCCAATATTTTAATTTTTTCTTTAAACTTTATTAATATATTCTTAATAAATTTTCATTTTTTATATATTATAATTAAAATTTTTAAATTAGTCAAAAATAATATTTATAACAATTAAAAATTACTGGAAATTTAATCACATCTTGCTTAATATAGGGGATAAAATTCCTATTAAAGCACCTAATAATCCTCCCAACCAAGTTATGGCTTTTAACTCTTTACTACATATTTCTAATATTATTTCTTCAGCTAAATATACATCAAATTCATTTATTCTTTCTTCCACAATATGAGATATATCAAGGATTGAAATAACCTCTTCTGCTTGGTTTTCTATAAATTTATTATATACATTTTTTACCACTTGGTAACTAGTATTTAGTATTCCTTCTTCATTTCCTCTAGTTAATTCACATATAGGTGTTTTCATAAAGTTTTCAATTACACTATTTATCAAATTATTAATTATAATTTCAAAATTTTCACTATTTATAAAGTTGTTTATGGTATTATTTATAAATTCATATAGATTTATATTTATTTTTTCTATTATCTCATTTAAAGAATTTTTTTCTTTGATATTATTCTCTATTTTTTCTATTACTTCTAAAATTATCCCCGTAGTTTGAACTTTTTGTGATAATAGAGTTACTATTTCATCTACAATTATATCCTTATTATTTTCAGGTATATTTTGTGCAATATCTTCTAGATTTGTATCTAAAATTTTATCTATACTCTCATTTACTAAAAGAGAAATTTTATCCTTAGTTTCTTCTCTTTGTAAATAATCTTCTAAAAATATAACTATTTTATTTGATATAGCATTTATATCCACAAACATTGCCATCAAAGAATTTACATTATTGTTTATAACTTCTTTTAATATATTTTTTATCTTATTTATATTTTCTTCTTCTTTAATTGTTTCATTTATATAATTTGCCAAATTATCTTTCTTTCTATAGACATATACTTTTAAATTTGATGTAAAATTATTAGGAATTATATCTGATATTTTTTTATTTGAAATTTTTTCATTTTTTATATTTTTCAAAATTAAATTTTTTAAATTATATTTAAAATCATCTGACTTTAAATATTGATTAGAATTATTTATTATACTTGTTCTAATTTGTTTGTATATGTAATTGTTGGTAATATCATTACCATTAATAGATAATATTTTTTCTAACTTAATTTTTACAATATCTTTTATTTTCTCTCTATTTTTTTCATTTCTTAAGTTATTAATAGTTAACTTACCTAAACTAGATTTTAAAGCATTTATAAAATACTCATACTTAAGATCTAAAAATTCCTTAAATTTGTCTTCCAAAGTTTTTTTTGTTGTAATTAAGGAATATACTTTTTGCCTTATCCAAACTTTAAGTCTATTATTCATACTTTCACTACATAAGGACTTTACAATAATTTCACTAGATAATAAATGCTCTCCTATAGCGTTGCCTACACTTTTGGCTATCCTAGTTTTTTCTTTTGGAATAAGTCCTGGTGTAAATGGAACCTTTATACCAAATATTCTTTTCTCTTCATAAGGCCTAAATAACATTTTTATAGCTATCCAATTAGTAAGATAACCTATTATTCCACCTATTATTGATGATATTAAAAATTTCATTTTCCCAAACTCCTCACTTTAATATTTTTTCAATAAATACCATCTGCTTAATATTTCCATACTCTCTGAAGTAGGAAAAAAGCAACTATATCTTTAGATAACTATTTCACAAGCTTTATAGGTAATAAAAACTACTCTTAAGTCAATAACCTTTTTTATGATAATATATTACAAAATAAATTATAAATTGTAAATTTACTACTTTCAATATATTATGTACCTAAAACAAAGCTGTTAACTTTATTTGTCAACAGCTTTGTTTATAATATCTTTAATTCTTATCTTACTATATTTCCTTCTTCAATATCTCCATCTATAGTTGTTACAAATAACTCACTATCATCTTCTGTTGCAGCTGATAAAATCATTCCTTGTGACAATTCCCCTCTTAATTTAACAGGTTTTAAATTAGCTACTAATATCACTTTTTTACCTACTAAATCTTGTGGTTTATAGTATTTGGCTATTCCTGAAACTATTTGTCTTTCTTCTCCACCTAAACTAACTTTTAATTTTAATAATTTTTTAGCCCCTTTTATAGTTTCACATTCTAAAACTTTAGCTACTCTTAGATCTATTTTTTCAAAATCATCTATAGTTATTTCTTCTTTTATAGGTGCTATATTTTTAGCTTTATTTTGTTTTAATTGCTCTTCTTTAAGCTTATTTAATTCTTCTATTTTCTTTTCTACATCTATTCTTGGGAATATTGCTTCTCCTTTTTTAACCTTTGTACCTGACTTAGTTCCATTAAATTCATTTAAACTATCCCAAGTTAATATATCCGCATTTATTTGTTTGTTTATTTTTATACTTGTTTCTGGCATGAATGCTGATATACATACTGATATTATTCTTAAGCTTTCCACTAAATTATATAATACTGTTCCTAATCTTTCTTTTTTAGATTCATCTTTTGCAAGAATCCATGGTGTTGTTTCATCTATATATTTATTAGCTCTTCCTATAAATGTCCAAATTTCTTCCAAAGCTTCTGGTATTCTTAATTTTTCCATATTTTCTTCTACTTTTTTTGGTGTTTCAAGAGCTAGTTTTATTAAATCTTCATCTATATCCTCTTTACAATTCCCCTCTGGTATTTCTCCACCAAAATATTTTTCTATCATAGCTATTGTTCTAGATAATAAGTTTCCTAAATCATTTGCTAAATCTGAATTTATTTTCTTAATAAAAATCTCATTATTAAACATTCCATCTGCTCCAAAAGGTATTTCTCTAAGAAGATAGTATCTTACAGGATCTGTGCCAAAATGATTTACTAAAACTACTGGATCTACTACATTACCTTTAGATTTTGACATTTTGCCTCCATCTACCAAAAGCCATCCATGACCAAATACTTGCTTTGGAAGAGGTAAATCTAATGCCATAAGCATAATTGGCCAATATATAGTATGAAATCTTAATATATCCTTACCAACTAAGTGTACATCTGCTGGCCAATATTTTTTATATAATTCATCATTTTCTGTATTATATCCTAATGCTGTTATATAATTAGCAAGTGCGTCTATCCAAACATAAATTACATGTTTTTCATCAAAAGTAACTGGTATTCCCCAATCAAAAGATGTTCTAGATACACATAAATCCTGAAGTCCAGGTTTTAAAAAGTTATTTAGCATTTCATTTTTTCTTGATTCTGGTTGTATAAATTCTGGATGTGACTCTATATACTCTATAAGTTTAGGAGCATATTTTGACATTTTAAAGAAATATGCCTCCTCTTTTGCTTTTTCTACAGGTCTTCCACAATCTGGGCACTTTCCATCTTCTAATTGAGTTTCTGTCCAAAATGATTCACAAGGTGTACAATACCATCCTGAATACTCACTTTTGTATATATCCCCTTTATCATACAATGTTTTGAATATTTTTTGCACTAATTCTACGTGGTATTCATCTGTCGTTCTTATAAATTTGTCATAGTCTATATTCATCATTTTCCATAGTTCTTTTATTCCTGCTACTATTTCATCTACATAGGCCTTAGGTGTAACTTTTTTAGCTTCTGCTAATCTTTGTATCTTTTGTCCGTGCTCATCTGTACCTGTTAAAAACATTACATCATAACCTGTAAGTCTTTTAAATCTAGCTAAAGCATCTGCAGCAACTGTTGTATAGGTATTTCCTATATGAAGTTTAGCTGATGGATAATATATAGGTGTTGTTACATAATAAGTTCCTTTTGACATCATTAGTCCTCCTTTATTTTTATAATATAAAAACCTCTATATAAAACCTTTTGTTTTATATAGAGGCGTAAAATTCGCTGTACCACTCTAATTCACTTTCACTTCACAGTAAAAGTCTCAATAAGTGACTTCGTAATAATACGTTATCACTTTACAATATAACGGTTGTTACCGTGCTATCCTACTATACTTCAGATAACCTGCTCTGGAGCCATGTTCATAAATTTCCATATCATCGGCTTTCACCTTCCCCGACTCTCTTTAGATATTTTCATTTATTACTCTTTCCTTCATAGCATTTAGTATAATGATAGAGTATAAATAAGTTTCTGTCAATATCTTCATTATATTTATATATTATTATTTCTTTAATACACAAAATTATTCTAATATATCAATAATTTCTTCTATATCCTTTATAGCATTACATAACTTCTCCTTTTGGCTTAGAGATAAATTCATTATTTTTTCTTCTACATTATGTACTTTGCTTTCTATTTCTTTATCTATTAAATTTATTCCTTTATCTGTTAGACTATAAAAAGTATTTCTCCTGTCTTTCTCATCTACTTCTCTATAAACTAATCCTTCTTTCATCATTCTTGTTAACATTATACATAAACTAGATGTGGATACACATATATATGTACTTAACTTTTTTAAAGTTATTTTTTTATTTTTATTTAATATAAATAAGGTTATAAATTGTTGTTCTGTTAATTTTAAACTACAATTTAAATTTAAACATTCTTTAATTTGCTTTTTCATACTTACCATAAACCTTATAAACGCTTTTGATAATTCTATATTATCCATCTTTACCTCTTCCATTTTTCATTAAGTTTTAAACTATATTATTTTGTGTTAATTCATCATATTTTCCTCTAATAGATTTTAAATCCTGCCAAAATAATTTTTTCTTAGACTCATCTCTAAATAAAGCCGCTGGATGAAAAGTTCCCATAATATAATATCCTTTTCTTTCTATCCATTTGCTTCTATCTCTTGTTATTCTAAATTGATCCCCCATAACATATTTTAAAGCAGTAGCTCCTAAACATATTATAATTTTAGGTTTTACTAGTGCCACTTGATTTCTTAAATAAGGTAAACAAGCTATAGCCTCTTCTTCTTTAGGTGTCCTATTATTTTCTGGCCTACATTTACATACATTACATATATAATAGTGTTCATCTCGTTTAAAATCCAATGCTAATAATGCTTTAGTAAGCAACTGTCCAGCTTTTCCCACAAAAGGTCTTCCTGTTCTATCCTCATCCGCTCCCGGAGCTTCCCCTATAAACATAATAGGAGCATTTATATTACCTTCCCCAAATACCATATTAGTTCTACTTTTAACTAAAGTACACTTATTACAATTAATACATTCATTATATAATTGAGACCACTTTAGCACTTTTTTCACCTCTATTTCTATGTATTATATCTAATTATCTAGTTTAATTTTACCATATAAATATATCTTTATTAACGATATTGCTTTATTTAATGCTATAAGTTACTATTAAATTGCTAATATTTTGGAGCGAGGGGGGAATTTTATTGAAACTTAATAAAGAAAATATAAAAACTGTACTCTCTTTAGCACTTCCTGCAGTTGGAGAAATGATTTTATATATGATGATTTGGGTGCTTGATACTATGATGGTTGGCCAATATGGTGGACAGATTGCCGTAAGCACTGTAGGCTTAAGCTCTGAAATAACATATACTTTTACAAATATATTTATAGCTGTTGGATTGTCTATAGGTATAACATCTATAGTAGCTAGATCCTATGGTAGTGATAATTTAAACTTAGCTGAAGAATATGCTTCCATAGGATTGTTTGTAGGTATTTTAATAGCATTTTTTATTTCTATTATATTATTTATTTTTCCTAAAACTATACTTAACCTTGCTAATGCTAAAGAAGCCGTATTAATAAACGGAACAGTATATATGAAAATAGTATCTATAGGATTATTCTTTAGTATGTTAACTAGTTTAATGAATTCTATAGTTAGAGGATATGGAAATACAAAAACTCCTTTATTTATATCTATATTAATCAATATAGTAAATTTAACCTTGGATTATGGACTTATATTTGGCAAGTTAGGATTCCCAGAATTAGGAATAAAAGGTGCTGCTATAGCAACTTCTATAGCTAATTTATCCGGTTTTGTGTTTGCTATATATCATTTATTTAATAAATCTAAAATAAAACCTAAAATAAAATATATTAAAAATATTAACATAAGCCGTTTGAAATACTTAATAAAATTATCTACCCCATCATCACTTCAAGAAGCTTCATTAAGTGTAAGCAAATTAATTAATACATTTATGATAATGTATTTAGGAACTGTAGCTTTTGCCTCTAACCAAATAGCTCTTACTGTAGAATCAATATCCTTTATGCCTGGTTGGGGTTTTGCTGTAGCAGCTACTACACTAACAGGTCACAAAATAGGGGAAAAAAATATTGAAAAAGCTAAAGAGTATTCACATACTTGTGCGTTTTTAGGAATTTGCATAATGGGAATAACAGGTCTTGTTTTTCTTATATTTCCATCATTTATAATAAAATTATTTATAGCAAATTCTGAAAAACAAGTTATTAATTTAGGTAGTCGCTGTCTTATGATAGCTTCCTTAGAACAAATTCCTATGGCTATATCCATGGTATTAGGAGGATCATTAAAGGGATTTGGAGATACTAAAACACCATTTTTAGTTTCTTTTATCTCTAGTTGGCTTCTTAGACTTCCTTTAATGTTCTATTTTATATATATAATTAAATCTTCTGTAACCTATGTTTGGTGGATAACTTCTATTCAATGGATATTTGAAGCTATATGCTTAATAATACTTTTCAGAAAAAAATTTAATAAATAAAATATTAACCTATAATACTACCATAAACAACTAAATAGTCTATATGCTAAAAAAAGAGCTTACAAAAGCTCTTTTTTTATATACATGTTTTCTCTTTTATAGTATCTTCTTTTAAATATCCGTCCTCTAGCTTTATAATTCTATCACATTGATTAGCTATATTGAAATCATGTGTTACTATAATAACAGTTTTACCTTGTTTATTTAAGTCTTTAAAAATATCTAATACTTTTTGTCCTGTTTTCTGATCTAATGCTCCTGTGGGTTCATCAGCAAGTATTATTTTGGGATTATTAACTATAGCTCTTGATATAGCTACTCTCTGACATTGACCTCCAGAAAGTTCTTTAACATTTTTATTTATTTTATCTTTTAACCCTAATTTAGAAACTATACTTTCTATCATAAGTTTTCTATTATTATTCTTAATTTTTGCATATTCTAATGGTATTTCTATGTTTTCATATACTGTATAATCACTAATTAATGCAAAATGTTGTACTACAAAACCAAATATTTTATTTCTTATTTGAGCTACTTCATTACTTTTCAGCTTATCTATCCTTTTATTTTCTAATATATATTCACCACTTGTCATTTTATCTATTGTCCCTATTATGTTAAGTAAAGTAGATTTACCTGATCCAGATGGTCCAGTTATTGCAACCAGCTCTCCTTTATTAATTATCAAATCTATATTGTTTAATGCATTTACTTTATTATTTTTAGAACTGTATACTTTATTTACATTATTAAGCTTTATTATCTCCATTACTATTCATCTCCTTTAATCAATTCATTAATATTTAATTTAAATATTTTTACTATAGGAACTATTGATGAAAGTATAGATAATAATATTATTATTATAAATAATATGGCTAAAGTATTTACATCTAATAGATGTCCATATTTATAATACACGGCGGATACTGTAAATAAAAAGGTTATAAAGAAAATCATCAATACTTCCATATATGTTGTAACAGCAATATCAGATAACTTACCACCACTCATAATATGTATACCATATTCTTTTTTTCTTTTATCTATGGATTCTAGTAAGGATATAATAAAAGTTATACATACAAATATAATAACACTTATAGAAGTTATTGATACTATTTGGAACTGCTCTTGAAATTTATCTATATCTTGGTTTATATATTCTGATAAGTCCCTTATCCCTGCATTTTTTATAATTGGTATAGAATTAAAGGCTTTCTTAATATTTTTTAATTCTTTATTTATTTCATTCTTATCTAAATCATCCTTAAATGAAATATAAGTTCCATTAAGCAAAGAATAAGTATATACCTCTAATTCGCTTTCAAAAATTGAATCTGTAGATATAACATAATCATTTAAATTTATATATTTACTATCCGGGATAGCTATATTTCCAGGATTATATTGATCCTTTTCTAGTATTCCTATTATTTTGCCTTTATAATTAACCTTTAATCCTTGTATAGGAATTTCATCCCCTACTTTAAAATATTTACTAAAATTTGCCCCAACTAAAATAGGCACTACTGAATTATCTTTATCTATAAAATTAAATTCATTTTTATTAAACATTCTTCCTTTTTTAACCTTTAAAGGATATACTTCTAAGTATTTTTTATTTATAGTAAAGTTTTTAAGTGGGAAATGAATTTTACCATTAATCTTTCATTTATAATCATACTGTTGAAATTTATTATATCCATCAAAAATAGGTATATATATTGGGTTGTCAATATTTCTTATAAAATTATATTTAGATTTATTTTCCATAGACTTTATAGTTTTATCTATATTTTTAAAATATTTACTATTATCTTCAACATCTTGAACTTCTAAAGCATACATATTTTTATATTTTAAAATTTCTTCTATATTATTGGTTTCTTTGTCCATTTTCTTATACAAATTTATATTTTCATACATAGAATAGAATCCAAAAAATAACTGAAACATAATTAAAAATGAATAAAAAAATTTTCGTGATATTCCTCTCAATGCATATTTAAATCTCATAATTATACCTTTCCTTTAATAAGCTGACTTATTTCAACTTTATTTATATTTACAATACTTGTACAAATAAATATAATTCCTATAATTAATATAAAAATCAAACTACCTATTATATTAAATATATTTAAAGTATCATTCTGTATTCTAAATATATCAATGAATAGTAATAATCTTTGAAGCGCTAATGAACATATTAGTGCAAAACCAGAAATAATTAAATATCTTTTAACTATATATGCAACTATATTTAAATTTGAGGCTCCATACAATTTTCTTACACCAATCTCTAAACTTATTTTTTCTATCCAATAAACTGTAGCCCTTATTAAACTTACAATAATACACATTATTATAATAAAAAAATTAAATAACAAAAACTGTGAATTATATATAGCTGCCTTAAGTGGACTAATAGGGTTATTTTCATAAATTGTTTTAATAAAATCTTCACCATTATTTTTATTTATTGAATTGAGAATATCTTTTAAACTATTTTTATTTTTAGTTATACTATCTAAAATCCATCTTTGTTTTAAATATGCAGTATCTTTATCTTGTAAATCAATATTTAAATTATAAAAAATACGATAATCGTATTGGGTCTCACGATTTTCTTTACCTATAACACCTATAACTAAAAATTCTTCATTTCCTCTATATATGTATTTTTTCCCATCCTTTTCTTCCACATTGCTTAAAAGATTCTTTCCAATGACTGCTATTTTACTATTATCCTTAAAATCCTCTTTAGTAAAAAATCTTCCTTCTAATAAGTTATATGGATTTTTATATACTCCATTAAAATAAATACCTACTTGCGCTGCTCCTGGAATAAATACTTTACCTGCCTCATGAGTTAATATTATGTTCTTTTCTAGCTTTATTTTATTAAAAGCTTTAATTAAGTCCTCTGTTTTTAAATTTTCTTTATTAAACATAAAAATTATATTATTTTCTGTTTTGAAATTATTTGCTTCCAGCATCATTTCATATATTTTATTAACGTATCCTATACTTAAAGAAATAAAAGTTAATACAAAAATTAAACTTAAAATTAAAAAATAAGTTTTTCTAAAAAATTTTTTTAACCCTCTCATGAAAAACCCCCTATGTTTATTAAAAAATAGTAAAGTATATAACAACTTTACTATTTTCTAATAATCTAATTTACAATTTTATGCATTTCAGAAGCTACTAGATTTCCTGGTGAACTCAAACTCTTAGTCTGTGCATAATTACGTTTTTCAATTTCTGGACTTTGCCTACCATTAAGTTCTACCCTAGTACGAATTGTATGTCCATTACATCCACAAGCAGATAAAGCATAAGTCTGATTTGCTTTAGTATTATGTGTTATTACCAGTGATACACTATGATATGGACCATAATTTCCACATGAGCCATGTTTAGTATTGTATTCATTTGTATATGCGGCATGTCCAAGATAAGCTAATACTGGAGTAGCAACTATTGTAGTTATTAGTGCTGAAAAAAGAATTGTTTTTAATTTCATAATTTACCTCCTTTTATTTTAATATATCTCATATTTTACCATATAGAATCCAGCTTATTAACTTTTTTTACATTTAAGATAATATTTTTATATTAACTTATGTAAATTCCAATTTTGTATATAAATTAAAGTTTTTTCATAGATTTTGTATGCTCCCAAATTATACCTTAAATAAATCTAATAACTTTATATAAAAATTATTAGATTATAAAAAAGTGAGCTGTTCTAAAATGATTTAAAAACCTTTTTAAAACAGTCCACTTTTTTACAGTATTATATTAGTTACTAATATAGCCATAATTATAGCTACCATATCTGCAAAAACAGCAGCCCATAATGTATGTCTTATTTTTTTTATTCCAACAGCTCCAAAATAAACTGTTATTGTGTAAAAAATAGTTTCTGTAGATCCCATTATAATGGATGCCATTTTCCCTATATTACTATCTGGGCCAAATTGTTTTAATATATCTGCAAATACCCCCAAAGCACCGCTCCCTGATAAAGGTTTTATTAAAACTAAGGGAACTAATTCTCCTGGCAATCCTATTAAATTTGATACTGGTCTTAAAACATTGATTAAACAGTCTAAAGCTTTAGATTCTCTAAACACAGCTATAGCTACCATCATAGCAAGGAGATATGGAAATATTTTAATGCATATACTTACACCATCTTTAGCCCCCTCAACAAAACACTCATATATCTTGACTTTCTTAGCCATTCCATAGGCTATAATCAATAATATAATAATAGGAATTATAGCTTTAACTATATAACTCACAAGCTTCCTCCTTTAAAAATATTTCTGTAATACTTTACAAAAAATCACTCCGCAAAAGGCTGCTGTAGATGTAACTATTATGGCTGGTATTATTATTTCACCTGGATTTTTAGATCCCATGGCTGCTCTTATAGATATAACTGTCGTAGGCACTATTTGTATACAAGCAGCATTCAATACTAAAAATAATGCCATATCATTACTTGCTTCATCACCTCTTACATTTAATCTTTTAAGCTCCTTCATAGCCTTTATTCCAAAAGGAGTTGCTGCGTTAGAAAGCCCCATCATATTAGCAGTTAAATTCATAGTTATAGCCCCTAAGGCTTTATTATCACTTTTACTATCTTTAAATATAACCTTTAAGATAGGCTTTATTAACTTAGATATTTTATCTGTCAATCCGCTCTCTTCTGCTATTTTCATAATTCCACACCATAAACTCATAACCCCCACCAATCCTATAACTAATTTTACAGTTGAATTTGCAGATTCTATTATAGATTTTGATAGTTGTTCCCCATTCCCTGAAAACACACCAAAAATTACTCCAACTAAAAATATAATTCCCCATATAATATTTACCATAATACCTCCTTTTAAAATTAAAAATATATTTAATATATATGATATACCTGTTTAAATAATAATTATTTTGTTATATCATTAAATTATTATACTAACAAAAATAGTTTAGGAGGCTTTTCATGACTTTAAGAGAAATTATGCAATACATAGAGAGTGAGTTTTCTATTATAAATAAAACTCCTTGCGATATATGTGGAGGTAGTTATTTAACTAAAAATTTATCTATCAATTTGTTAAATTCTATTCCATATGATGTTTGTGATTGTATTTGTTCTAATTGTGGGCACGAAAGAATTTTTAAATTTTATGCTCCATTTATAGATGAATCTAAAAAAGAAAACTATTCTAAAATAATAAACTAAATATTTTAAATAATAATGTTGTCACAAATAAATACTTTTTAATTATTTAGTTTATAAAATTTATAGCATCTTATATTGCCTAGGCAATATAAGATGCTATATTTTTTATAGTAATCATTAATTTTTATTGTAATTTGGATTAGTTATTCTATCTTTAAAATTATCCATACCTTTTAAAGAACTAATATAAACTCTATTTAAAGTATAAATACCGTCGTTTTTATTAGTCCAACCTCCTCGAGTAGTAACCGCCATTTTATATCCAGCATCTTTAGCTGATTTTATAGATTCATCATTCCATCTACCATAAGGATATGCTATAAACTCTACTTTATGATTTAATATTTTTTCTAAATCCTCTTTAGATTTCTTCATGGTTTGTAATTGCTTTTCATATGTTAAATCATCTAACTTATCATGATTATATGTATGACTGGCTATCTGTATACCTGCTTTATCCATTTCTTTAATTTGCTTTGAAGTTAGTGTTCGTTTATCTTTATCTATATTACTAGTTATAACAAAGACAGTAGCCTTAAATCCAAGTTCTTTTAATATTGGATATGCATTAGTATAATTATCCACATATCCATCGTCTAATGTTATAACTATGGATTTCTCTGGAATATGTTTGTTTTTTTCTAAAAAATTGTATAATTCTTCTAATGTCAATGTAGTATATCCATTATCTTTTAAATATTTCATTTGCTCTTTAAATTGTTCTTTTGGTACTCTTAGTTCATTTCCTTCTTCATAATCAATAGAATGATACATTAACACAGGTATAGATTTATTATTATATATAAGTGGTTCCTTAGTAAAAGTTCTTACATCAGTACTTTTAACATTATTATCTTGCTTCTGTGATTGCTTATTATTAACATTGTTTATTTTGTCATTTTTTTTACATCCATTAAATAACATTACTATAATTATAATAAAAGCAAAGCAAATTAATCTTTTTTTGTTTTTCAAATACTCACCTTCTTACACAAATAATTGGCAATTTTAATTATATCATATATATTAGCAATTATTAAGCTTTAAAATTTTGTGGATATATTCTTAATTTAAAAGTGAATACTTTCTTAAAAGTGTATATTATATTATAATCTTATATATTATATATATAGTTATTAACATTATCCACAGATAGCTTGTTTATAACTTGTGTTTTTATTGTTAATTTCCTTAATCTTTATACTTTAACCTAAAAAATTTATCCATTAATTAAATTTTATTGATATTTATGTAAAAATATATTTTTATTAATTTATAATTATTAATATTATCCACACATTGTGTGTAAATTGTGGACAACTTATAATCTTCTGAATATAATATTATTAAATAAGAATATTACAATTTAAATTATTTCAATTTTCTTAACATTTGTTAAATTTTATGCTATCATAATAATAAGGATATTTATGAAAGGTCGTGTATATATGGGTAAAAAAATTATTTGTGTAAATTTCAAAAAAAGAGTAATATCCAATAGCTATAAAAGGCCTTTCTTGTTATTTTTGCATAATTCTTTACGTAAAAAGCTTTTATTTTTTTACAATAAACATCTTAACAAATCAATAAAATTAATATACTATAAGAAAAATGATAATAAAAATATATCTTAAGGTGCAACATTGTTGCACTTTTTTTTAAGTATATATTATTATATATATATTATTAAATTATTGGAGGTTTTTTAATGAGAATAGGATTTGGATATGATGCACATAAACTAGTTGAAAACAGACCACTAATAATAGGTGGAGTTACCATTCCTCATAATAAAGGTTTGCTAGGTCATTCTGATGCAGACGTGTTAGTACATTCAATTATGGATTCTTTATTAGGCGCTGCTGCACTAGGAGATATAGGTAAACACTTTCCTGATTCAGATAAAAGTTTTAAAAATATATCAAGTCTATTACTTTTATCTAAAGTTAAATCTTTAATAAATAAAGAAGGATATGAAATTGTTAATATAGATTGTACTATAATAGCTCAAAAACCTAAAATACTTCCTTATATAGAAGATATGAAAAAAAATATTTGTAAGTGTTTAAATTTAAATAATAATATGTTAAATATAAAAGCTACTACAGAAGAAGGACTAGGATTTACAGGTAAAGAAGAAGGAATTTCCGCCAATTCCGTTTGTCTTTTAAATTAAAAATAATATTTGAATTTAAGAGTTCACTTAAAAACTAAGATGAACTCTTAAATTTATGATTTATTAAAGATCTTTTCTAACTAGGGGCATAGACATGCATCTTGGGCCTCCTCTTCCTCTAGACAATTCTGATGAAGGTATAGTTAAAACCTCTACATTATTTTTATCTAATATTTCATTAGTTACATAATTTCTTTCATAAGTTATAACCTTACCTGGTGAAATAGCTAAAGTATTTGAACCATCATTCCATTGTTCCCTAGCAGATATAATCTTATCTCCTCCACCACAACGTATAACTTTTATGTCTCTTTTTAAATATTTAGATAAGATTCCTTCTAAACTATCTATTTCTTCTTTAACTATAAGTTCCTTAGTCTTTTCATCATAAGTTATGGCATTTACTTTAAGAGTACCTTCTATTTCTCCATGGACTGTGAATTTATCATAATCTAACATAGTAAATACTGTATCTAAATGCATAAATGCTCTTGTTTTAGGTATATCAAATAATAAAATGACTTTAAAACTTTCTCCCGCTTCAAATATCTTTTTAGCTAACTCTAAAACTGCTTCACTATCTGTTCTTTCACTATGTCCTATAGCTATAATTTCATCTGATAAAACTAGTTCATCTCCACCTTCTATACAATATTTACCTATTCTATCATACCATAATGGTATATCTGAATCTTTAAATTCTGGATGATATTTAAATATATATTTTGCAAACATAGTTTCTCTTCTTCTTGTTTTAGTTCTCATAGCATTAATAGTTACACCTTTACCCATAGATGCAAATGGATCTCGTGTAAAATATAAATTAGGCATAGGATACATTAAAAAAGGATACTCGTCTTTTGACTCATCCATTCCTAATTCTTTTTTTCTTAAACCAGCCATTATTTTACAAACTAATTCTTTTTCTTTCATTCCTTTTAAATAATCTTTTATATTTTCTACATATACTTTTTCTGTAGTACCACTTTCTTTTATTGCTTCTTCTATGAACTTTTCTCTAATTTCCTTATCTTTTACAACCTCTGCTACTAAATCCTCTAAATATAAAACTTCAATTCCGTTATTTCTTAATGTATTAGCAAATATGTCATGCTCTTCTTGTGCTATTTTTAAATATGGTATATCATCAAATAATAATGTTTCCATATATGATGGAATTAAGTTTTCAATTTCTTCTCCTGGTCTATGAAGTAAAACAGTCTTAAGATCTCCTATTTCTGAATACACATGTATATTTCTTTTTGTATTCATATCCTTGTGCCTCCTTTCAAGTTAATATATATACTCCTTATTATTTTGCTATTAATTTTTAAATATATGTTAATAATTATTTGGTAAACTATCAATATTATGAATATTTAATAATACTATATAAATAAAAAATTATATATTGTTAATTTAATCATATTTTTAATTATATATTTTTCCCATATTATTCTAAAAAATATATACTCATATTATGTATAAATAAAAGATTTTTAATTTTTAAAATTAATATATAATCAAGTTTGCTTATAAAAATAAATCACTTAAAAAGCTATTATTAACAATTAATAATGACTTTTTAAGTGATTTATAAGAATATATAAGATTATTTATTTTTTATTATATTATTTATTATTAAAATTATTAGTATAATCATTTACTATCTTTTTAACTAATTTTTTTATAGCACTAGCTTGACATATTAGAGTCATTACTATTAAAAATATAGTTATTCTATTCTCTTCATCCTTATCTAGCTCTAATTTTGTTATTATATCTTTTAATTTATCATCATCAAAATGTTGTTTTTCTAGAAAATCTTTAAAACTATCCTTTTGTATATCAGAAAATATTTTATATGCGCTTTCCCAAGATATTATATCATCACTTCTATCATTTATTTGGTTAAAAGCTAATGTGAATACATTTTTTATTTCCTCAGTAGTAAGTAATGGTCTCATATAGCTTAATAATACTAATTGGACTAGATGAAGTTTAGTATAACCTCTCTTTTTACCATCTTGGGGCTTTGATATTACTTCATTTTTAATATAGTTTTGTACAATATTATTTGTATAATCTTCCTCTTCAAATTTATCATTTAAATAATCAATAACTTGAGATAAAAACAAATCATATTTAGGAAAATCATCGTAATCTACTATTGTATTGTTAGATATTTCTTTTGCAAGCCTGTTTATATATTTTATTTTTTCTAAACTGCTATTTTCCACCTTTCAAGACCTCCAAGCATACTTATGTTTACTCTAAAGTATATTAAATTTCACTATACATTTAATATTATTTATATATTTTTTTATTTTTTAAAATTATATTACTATAAATGCACATGTTATCCACATCTCATTAATAGTTGTCCACATATTTCTGTTGATAACTTGTTTATTTAAATTTATATTTTTACTTTAACACATTTTATGTATTTTTATTATAAATAAATTTATTATTCCCTAGTTTAATTATACCCATTTATTTATTTTTTATATACTACAAATCATACATCCCAACAAACAACATAATTTAAATTACCCCCTTGTGTTTTATTATACCATAATTATATTAAAAATAATTGCAATTAGATAATATATTTATTAATGATTTTAAACAAAAATTTACATTTAATATTTAATTTGTTAAAAATATTATTGTATTATTATATTATATTACATTTTTAATTCATAAAATTACTTTTTATAATAAATTGATTTGTTTTTCGACAGTATTTTTTATTTATCCATATAATAACTATTTTATTTTGTTTTATTAAATATTATAATTGTTTTATTATTTTTTTTATATTAGCTTACATCCATTGATATATATAGCTTTTCTATAGTATATCAACTTATTTAGTATATTGACTTTTGTCTTTAATGATAGTATATTAACTTTAGATGGAAATAGATAATTAATTTGTAAATTATAATATAAAATATGTTGACTTTTAATGTCATATTTGCTATTATTTAATTAAACTATTGTCGAAAAATGATATTATTCGAGGAGGAAAATATATGAAATCAACAGGTGTGGTTAGAAGAGTAGATGAATTAGGAAGAATTGTTATTCCTATAGAATTAAGAAGGACATTAGATATTGCTGAAAAAGATGCTTTAGAAATATACGTAGATGGAGAACAAATCATATTAAAAAAATATGAACCAGCATGTATATTCTGCGGAGATGCAAGAGATGTTATAAACTACAAAGGTAAAAACATTTGTAAAAACTGTCTTAATGAAATAAAAGACAATAAATAGTTTAAAAAGCCTCATTTAGGGGCTTTTTATATAAAATAAAAGTGAAAACAAATTTGTTTTCACTTTTATTTTATATAAAACTAATTATTTTATCCTTACACCTGCATAAAATTTCCAAACTGGAGAAACTTTTACTACATCACCTGTTTGAGGAGCATGTATCATTTGTCCTCCTCCTATATATATACCTACATGTCCTGTATGTGGGAATACTAAGTCTCCAGGTTGTAATTGATCTTGTGAAACTCTATGTCCTGCTCCAATTTGTCCATAGGTATCCCTTGGTAATTCTATACCTGCAGCATTTCTATACACATATTGTACAAAACCTGAACAGTCAAATCCGCTTGGTGATGTACCTCCCCATACATATGGAACACCCTTAAATTGCATAGCATATCCTACTACATCTCCATGTACTGCTGGTGGTGCTGGCTTATTGCTACTACTATTACTGCTAGAATTAGAAGAACTGCTATTTGATGAAGATGGAGCTTCTACAGAAACACTACTTCCACCTCTTGATTGAGATACAGAAGATTGTGTTGCTTGTCTTTGAGCTGCTTCAGCTTCTGCTTTTCTTCGTTGATCTTTTAAATTTTTAACTGCTAATTCAGTCTTACTTTTTTCTGATTGCATACTAGCCAATTTCTTTTCATTTTCTGCTTTAAGTTGTACTATTTCTGAGCTTTTCTTATCTAAAGCAACTTTTTTATTTTTAATTTCTTCTTTTTTTATTTTTAATTCTTTTATAACACCTTGGTCAAATCCCATAACCTTTTTAACTGTGTCTACTCTAGTTATTAAATCACTTAGTCCTTTTGATTCTAATATTATATCTGCATAACTCTCAAAGCCATTTATGTACATAGCTCTTACTCTTTTATTAAATAAATCTTCACGGGATTCTATTTGTTTTTGAGCTTTTTCTATATCTTTTCCTAATTTAGCTATTTCCTCTTTATTTTTTTCTATGTCTTTATTATTATCTTCTATTTTATACATTAAGTTTTGTATATTATTGTCCATGATTTGTATCTTTTCTTCAAGTTCTAATGTCTTATCATATGCTTGTCTACTTGATGGTGCTGCCATGACTTTAGCATTAACAGAAGCTGCTAAAGCTAATGCTATTACTGCAGACAAAACTTTCTTATTCACTACTTATCTTCCTCCCATTCCCTTTTATGATTATAACATAAAACTATTATATCACCATTTCAACAAAAAACTCAACTTTAAGAAGAATTTTTTTTAAAAATGTTAATTTAGTTTATTATATATTATATTTTTATTAAAAATTTTAATACATTATTTATATATCTATAGAATGCTTATATATTTCAGACTTAGTTACTTTTCTATCTTTAGCTACTAATTTTATAGACTCTTTTTTACTATATCCCTCATCTATATATTTTTTTATGTGATCTTCTATATTCATACTTGACCACTCCATTTCCTTTTCTTTTTCTATTTCTTCTATAGATTTTCCTTCTAAAACCAAAACATATTCACCTTTAGGTTGCTTATTTTCATAATATTTTATAACTTCTTCTAAACTATCTCTTATAATTTCTTCATGTATCTTAGTGAGTTCTCTACATATAGCTATATTTCTATTCCCTAAAGACTTTCTTAAAAATTTTAAACATTCCTTTAATCTATGTGGAGACTCATAAAAAATTAATGTTTCTACTCTACCCTTTATTTCTTCAACGAGTTTTTGTCTATTTTTATTTTCCCTTGGTATAAATCCTTTAAAAATGAACTTTGTAGTATCCATCCCGGAATAAACTAGGGCTGTAGTAAATGCTGTAGCTCCAGGTAAAACTTCAAACTTTATTTGATTTTCTATGCATTTTTTTATAAGTATATGACCTGGATCTGATATTCCTGGCATACCTGCATCAGAAACCAAGGCTATATTTTTTCCTTCTTTCAAATACTTTATTATATTTATACTTTTATCTTCTTCATTAAATTTATGATAACTTATTAATGTTTTTCTTATATTAAAATGATTTAATAATTTTAAAGTTTGTCTTGTATCCTCTGCTGCTATAATATCAACATCTTCTAACACATCTAATGCTCTTAAAGTTATATCTTTTAAATTTCCTATAGGAGTAGGAACTACATATAGTTTCCCTTCCTCTATATTAAGCATATAATACTCTCCTTTTTATTTATTCCATTCCATAAATTCTTTTAATCTCATCTGTATATTTATTATTTTCATTATAAATATACAAAGGCCTATCCCATTTTAAAAACTTTCCACCATTTTTTTGTCCTTCAATTAATATCATAGAAGGTGCTTTATCCACAGATGGATGTATAGTCCTTATTAATTTAGGCTCTATGAAATACTTTCTCATCACATTCATTATATCTACTATTCTATCTGGCCTATGTATCATATACAATTTACCTTTATCTTTTAATAAAATTTTAGCTGCTTTTACTACATCATCTAAAGTACAACAAATTTCATGTCTAGATATAGCATTTTTATCATTAACATTTACAATACCTGTTCCTTGTGTTTTATAAGGTGGATTTACTGTAACTATATCTACCTTTTCTATATCTTTTAAAAGTTTTGTATCTTTTAAATCACCTTCTATAAACTTAACTTTTTCTTGCAATCTATTATACTCTACACTTCTTTTGGCCATATCGCTAATTTCTTTTTGAATTTCTATACCTATAATACTAATAGCGTTAGTTTTTCCCGCTAATATAAATGGAATTATACCTGTTCCACTACACAAGTCAACTATTTTTGCACCATTTTTCACTTTAGGAAAATTAGCTAACAATACTGCATCTATTCCAAACCTAAATGCTTGCTTTTTTTGTATAACATGAATTCCTTTTATCTGAAGATCATCTAAGGTTTCATCCTCTTTTATAATTCTATCCATACAATTCACCTTTTATATAATAATTTTTATTTTATATATATTTTAATCAAAATAATAAAATATTTTTATAATACATAAAGAATAAAAAGACCGTCTATTGACGGCCTTTTTATTAATAGATTAATCTTGAACTGGTGCTCCTACTGGACAAACATTAGCACAGTTTCCACAATCAATACAAGTATCTGCATCTATATCAAATATAGAATCTCCTTGACTTATAGCATTAACTGGGCATTCTGCAGCACATGCTCCACAGCTTACGCAAGCATCTGTAATTTTGTATGCCATATGTAACACACCTCCTTAAAAATTACACAACTTTATACGATTTATATTTTACCATGTTTTTGTTGATTTTTAAAGTAATTTTTATATAACCGTATAACCTATATTTTCTATGGATTCTATTATATTATCTACATCTACAAAATAATCGTCATATATAACACTTACTTCTTTTCTTTCCTTATTTATTTCACAGGCCACCACACCTTCATTATTAGCTACAGCACTTTTTACTTTATTTATATCATGTATTGTTTTCATATCACATACTTTTAATAGTGCCTTCATAACTCTCCTCCTATTCATCTTTAAGTAGCTCTTTTATTATTGTTTCATCTGCATCATCTATTTCAATATTTATTTCCTCTTCATCTACACTTTCTACATTTCCTTCATAACCACCAGATATAAGCTCTGTTTCTATTATAGGCACTGGTTGTATAAATTCTTCATTATCTTGGCCTTTAATTTTTACTTTAATTTCTTCCTTAACCACATTATTAGCTACCACTTCTCCTTGTCCATAAGGAGTCTTAACTATTGATCCAACCTTTGGCAGTACTTTTCTAATATTTTCATAAGTTTGTTGCTCATAATTTAAACAACACATAAGTCTTCCGCATATACCTGAAATTTTAGTAGGATTTAATGATAAATTTTGTTCCTTAGCCATTTTTATTGATACTGGAGCAAAATCCCCTAAAAACATAGAACAACACATAGGTCTTCCACAAGGTCCTAACCCTCCAACCATTTTTGCTTCATCACGTACTCCTATTTGTCTTAATTCTATTCTAGTTCTAAATATTGAAGCTAAATCTTTAACTAATTCTCTAAAATCCACTCTACCATCTGCTGTAAAATAAAATATAACTTTATTATTGTCAAAAGTGTATTCTACATCTATTAGCTTCATATTTAATTTATGTTCTTGTATTTTTTGTAGGCAAGTTTCTAACGCATATTTTTCTTTTTCTTTATTTTCATGATGTTTTTTTATATCTTCATCTGTTGCTTTTCTAATTACATTTTTTAATGGTGCTACTATTTCATCTTCATTAATTTGCTTTTTATCAATAACTGCTTCTCCAAATTCTATCCCTCTTATAGTTTCTACTATAACATATTCTCCCTTATTTATTTCTATGTTACTAGGATTAAAATAATATATTTTACCTGCCTTTTTAAATCGAACTCCTACAACTTCTATCATATTATACCTCCTGCATTTTTATAAGCATTGCATCAAATACTAGAGTGGAGTTTATATTTTTATTTAATCTATCCCTTGTATCATTTATTATACTTACCATTCTATTTAAGTTTATATATGAATACTCTTCCGATATATCTTTTATATACTCTTTTTTATCTAAATTTAATAATAACTCTTCATCTCCAGTTTCTTTAAATAACAATGAATCTCTAAGATATGATAAAATACAAGTTAAAACTTCTTCCCAGTTTTCTTTGTAATTTGTTAAAAACGGTTCATATTTCATCAAATAATCATAATTACTTAAATTTTTTGAGTCTTTTAATATACCCAAACTCATATTCCTTATATATTTTAGTGATTCATCTTCAATAAATCTTTCAGCTTTACCTGGAATTCCATCACTAAATGCTACTGCTGAATCTATACTTTCTTTTTTTATATCATTATATTTGTATTTTATAAATTTTTCTACATCACAGGACTTTAATCTATTCAATTTAAATATTTCACATCTAGATTTTATTGTATCTAACATTTGCTCCATATTTTTACACAATAATAATATATAAACACCTTTAGGTGGTTCTTCTATAGTTTTCAAAAAAGCATTTTGGGCAACTTCTGTTATTAACTCTGATTTATACATTATAATAACCTTTTTACTTCCTTCTATTGGCTTTTTATTTATCTCCTCTATTAGACTTCTTATATCATCTATACCTATAGATTTTTTATTAATAGGTCTAAATTCTATTATATCTGCACAGCTCCTTCTTTGCGATTCTTCTAATAACCCAATAGCTATTTCCTTAGCTATTTTACTCTTGCCAATGCCATCCTCTCCAACAATAATACTGGCATGAGGAAATTTATTTTTATCTATTGAATTTTTAATTCTATTTTTTATATCCTCATGCCCTATTATTGTATATAAATTCAAATATATCCCTCCTAATTAGACTCTTACAAATTTATCTACATCCACAACGAATATAGTAGCTCCTCCAACTTGTACTTCTATTGGATAAGATACATACATTCCAGCTGATCCAGTTACTGGTGACGCTGATGTTACAATTTGCTTTCTAGTTTTACATATATCCTCTATTTTTTTAATCAATTTATCTACATCTTTTTCTTCTACACCTATCATAAGAGTAGTATTTCCTGCTTTTAAAAATCCTCCTGTAGTAGCTAATTTTGTTACTCTAAATCCATCTTCTGTTATTTCATCTATTAAATCTGAAGCATCATCATCTTGAACAATAGCAATAACTAATTTCATATTATTACCTCCTTAAAGGAACTTATATTGTAATTTCTTATTTATATTTTATATTTTTTTATATAAGTTTACAATTATAATTACCTTTATTAAATACTATCTATATAATGTTTTATTATTTTAATTATTTCATTATTTATTTCATCTATGCTTTTAATATTCCCTTTATTAGTGCATTGAATTCTATTCCAATTATATTTTTGTGATATATACTTAGAATTTTCATATGATTCTAGTAAGTATTTATAATTATTTTCGTGTATATCTTTTTCTTTTTTTCCTGTAAATTTATTATTTCTAGTTTCCATAAGATTTTTACTGAATTTAGGAGGCATATCTAAAAATATAACACAATCTGGCACTGGTAAATTAAATTTTTTAAATTCAAAATCCCATAACCAATTTAAAAAATTATCTTTAGCTTGTACATCACTTATTTTTGCTGCTTGATGTATCATATTAGATGTAGTATATCTATCTGCAATAATAATTCCACCTTTTAAGTAAAATTCTTCCCAATCCTTTTTAAAGGATGCAAATCTATCTACTGCATAAAATGTAGATGAAACATAGGGGTTTACACTATCTGGATCTTTTCCAAACTCTCCATTTAAATACATTTTTATTAAAGCTGATGATTCACTTGTATAATTAGGAAATTCTACTTTTTTTACATTTTTATTTTTTCTTACTAATTTATCATAAAGTTTTTTAGTTTGGGTGGCTTTACCACTTCCATCGCTACCTTCTATAACTATTAATTTACCTCTGTTCATTTTTTCCTCCACATTTTATTTATTATTTTACTATCTGAATATTATCATTTTTTAATCCTAATACATCTATTCCATTATTCTTATAATAACATATAGCCTCTATTATTTCTTTGTTTATTACCTCTCCTGCCATTATTATTGGAACACCTGGAGGATAAGGAACTATATTATTATAACTTATTTTATGTAAGGAATCCTTATAGTTTATCCATAAATATTCTTTTTCTAAAACTTCATAAGGATACATATTAGCATTAGTTTCTATATAATTATAATTTGTATAATAGTTATAACTGTTTTTATCTTTATTGTTATAACTTTTATGCCAATCGTATAAAAGTTTATATAATTTTTCCATAACATCTTCATTATAAAATGGAGATAATATTAAAATTACATTGTTTCCATCAGTCATTTCACATTGTATTCCACATTTTCTTAAATACTTTGATAAATCACTAGCACTTAAATCCTTTTTTACATTTATCACATACCTTGTCAAATCTATATCCATAACATCTTTATGTAAAATATTTAAATATTTCTTATCATTATGATTTAGTACATAAAAACTATCTAATAAATTTATTTTTTCTCTGTAATAATTTGCTCTATCAACCAGTTCATTATAATGTTTTTCACCATATTTATTCATATAAAATCTACTATAATCCATAGAACATAAAAATAAATAAGAAGGGCTAGTACTTGAAAAAGCACTTACGTAAAAATCTACCTTATCAATATCAATCATAGCATTTTTACCTATATGTAAAAATGCTGTTTGTGTTAAACTAGGAAGTGTCTTATGAGCACTCATTACTACCATATCAGCCCCTAATTCTAGAGCACTTTTAGGTAATCTTTCGCATACTCCAAAATGAGCTCCATGTGCTGAATCTATCAATACTTTCATATTATATTTTTTAGCTTCTTTTATTATAATTTCTAGATTAGGACAAACACCATAATAATTAGGGTATGTTATTACTATGCCTTTTGCATCTTTATTTTCTTTTATTAGACTTAAAAAATGCTCCAAATCTATCGAAAGTGGAGCATTAAATCTCTTATACACCTTATTCTTTATATATATTGGTTTTAATTTTCTCATAATTATTCCATTAAATATAGACCTATGACAATTTCTTTCTACAATAATTTTATCTTTTTCTTTAAAACAAGAAAATATCATAGCTAAGTTTCCACTAGTACTTCCATTCACTAAAAAATAAGATTTTTTAGAATTATAAAACCGGCTTAAAAGATTGCCGGATTCTTTTATTATTCCTTCACTATTATGAAGATTATCTAATCCATCAACTTCTGTTAAATCACATTGAAGTATATTTTCACAAAATTTTCTTCCTTCTTCGGTAAATAAAAACCCTAATGAACCTTTATGTCCTGGCATAGAAAATAATATGTTCTTTTCCTCAATATATTTTAAAACTCCATTTAAAATCGGTAATTCTCCCATCTCATTTCCTCATCCTTTATAACAGTTTGCACTAAATTTTTCCTTATACATTTTTTATAGAATTCATAAAAATCTGTATCCATATCACTATTTACCATTCTTTCTTCACAAACATCACATATTCCTTTTCTATTTATAATTATACCACTATTTAGAGGCTTACCACATATAATACAATATTGTTTTTTCATATTTATCCCCCTTAATATATTATTACAGCTAAATTCTTGCCCCCTAATATACATTTTATTCAATAATCAGCTAAATGTTATTTTGTCCACATAAAATTATATAATTTTTATTATTCAATTTCTATTATATAATCTATGTAAACAGAATATATTAAGTTTAAAATCTTTTATAACTTATATATTATAAAAATAGTTTCATAAAAAATTAAATAAATCATTTTTGTATTTGTAAATTTTCACCACATTCACTCCTAATTATTTAAATCTATTAATTGAAATAATTTATTCTACTTATATTGGGTATAATAATATAACTTAAATGTTTTATGTTGGAGGTTATATTTATGAAACAAAAAATAGTATCCTACTTAAAATCCATAGAATCAGATTTATTTAATATATCCAAATTTATTTATGATAATCCGGAAACAAGTTTTAATGAACACAAATCATGCAAGTACTTAATAGATGTTCTTAAAAAAAATAATTTTGAAGTTGAAGAAAATTATTATAATATTCCTACAGCATTTTGTGCAAAATTTGGCACAGGCCATCCCAAAATATGTTTTTTTTGTGAATATGATGCACCAAATGAACTAGGCCATATATCAGGACATAATTTAGTTTCTTCAATATCTATTGGGGCTGCTCTATCCCTTTCAAAAGTAATGGATAACTTTTCTGGTACTATCATTGTAATGGGGACTCCTGGAGAATCTTTAAGCGGTTCTAAAGTAACTTTAGCCAAACAAGGCGCTTTTAAAGATATAGATGTAGGTCTTATGGTTCATCCTGATGAAGTTACATGTGAAAGTGGATCTTCAATGGCTATTCTTCCTTTAAAAATAAAATTTAAAGGTAAAGAAACTTTAAGTTATGAAAATATAAATATATTTTCATCATTAAATGGCCTCTTATACACATTTAATTCTATAAATATTTTAAAACAATCTATTAATAATAACTTTCATATAGATAAATTAGTTGTTAATAGTGGTAACGATCCTTATATTTCATCTAATACTACAGAAGCTAAATTTTATATAAGATCTAAAACCATATCAACTGCTATTTATGTAGAAAAGAGAATAAGGAAAATTGTAGACAATGTTAACTCCCTCTTAAATTTAGATTCAGAAATTTGTTTTTTTGAATTACCTTATAGAGAATTAATAACTAATAAAAGACTGTCTAGACTATTTTGCCATAATTTAAAGGAAGCTGGTATAATTGATATTTGCAATGAAAAAAATACTGTATCAGGGCTAAGCTTAGGAACAGTAAGTCATTATATTCCTTGTATTCACCCCTATATATCTATATTAGATAAAAATAATCCTGTAAATTATTTTACTAAAGAGTTTGCAGATGAAACTTTAAAAAAGCATGCCCAACAAAATGTTCTTAAAGCTTCTCAAGCCTTAAGCTTAACTGCATTAGATTTAATCGAAAATAATACTCTTTTAAAAGAAGTAAAAAATGAATTTTTTAATAAAATGCAGTAAGAGACTAGCTAGCTAGTCTCTTACTTGATAAATATTTTATTTTTTTAATCAAATTATTACTAGGTTCAAAATAAAACTTTTTAGTACTATTACCATCTTTATAAACACAACAGTAGGTTTGTCTATTTAATAAAGAACATGTATATTTTTTTGAATTACTTATATTTATTTTTGTTTTTAATCCAGAACACTTATCAAAATAAATTATATCTTTTAATTTTATATTCTCTACTACTCTATTATAATTTCCTTTTATTTTATGAATTATAAACTGATCTGCTATTATAAAATATGAATATTTTATTTTACATTTAAATATTTCTAAAAAACTCACTACTATAACTATACATAATAAAAAAATGTTTAAGATTTCATCTAACTTGTGGCCATAAAATCTAATATTTTTTAAAAATCCTATTAAAAATAAAATTCCTACTAACAAAATAAGCATAAAAAATAAAACCGGAACCTTTTTTCTAGTCACAGTTTCTTTATACATATTTCCCATTTTATAAACCCTCCAAAATAACATGAAATAAATTTAAAATTTCTTTACGCTCAAGATTATACTAAGCTTTTGAGCATTAATCCACTGCAATATTGTAAGTTTAAAGATATTTAAAGTTATTTTTAGTTATTAAGATATGTTTTCCTTTATATTTCTCTGTTTTGCTATAATTTTATCTGAATAACGTTATTAATAGTTAAAATTTAAACAATACTTCTTATTTAATTTTAACTTATTAAAATATATTAATTTTATAAATAAATATATAACTATATGCTGTATAATATATATTGTTGGTTAGCATAATTACAATTTATAAATCAATAAAATTTACATGCGGAGGTGATTTTATGATTTCAATTTATAAAAATACTGAAGAAGACAAAACAATAAAAAAATTAGATAATATAGAACCTGGCGCCTGGATTAATATAGTAGCTCCTTCAGAGCAAGAACTTATCTTTGTATCTAAAAAAACTGGAGTTTCTTTAGATTTTCTAAAAGCCCCTTTAGATGAAGAAGAAACTTCACGAATAGATATTGAAGATGATAATATGATAGTAATATTAGATATACCCTTTACAGAAATGGAAGATAACTCATTAACTTATGATACTTATCCTTTAGCTATCATAAATACACCAGCTAATATTATTACTGTTTGTTTAAAAAATAGCAAAATCTTAACAGATTTTTTTAATAATAAAGTAAAATCTTTTTATACTTTTAAAAGATCTAGATT
>NZ_MRAE01000138.1 GCF_002008345.1 Clostridium tepidum | reverse complement strand
GTATATGGCATTCGGAGTTTGATAGGGTTCGGTAACTACTATAGCCCCTAGCCCATTCAGTGCTCTACCTCCATTACTCAATTACACGACGCTAGCCCTAAAGCTATTTCGGGGAGAACCAGCTATCTCCGAGTTCGATTGGAATTTCTCCGCTATCCACAGCTCATCCCATGGTTTTTCAACACCAACGTGGTTCGGTCCTCCACGAGATTTTACTCTCGCTTCAACCTGGCCATGGATAGGTCACCCGGTTTCGGTTCTACACCATGCAACTTTTCGCCCTTTTCAGACTCGGTTTCCCTTCGGCTCCATACCTTAAGTACTTCACCTTGCTACATAGCGTAACTCGCTGGCTCGTTCTACAAAAAGCACATCGTCACACTTTAACGTGCTCCGATCGGTTGTAGGCACACGGTTTCAGGTTCTATTTCACTCCCCTCCCGGGGTTCTTTTCACCTTTCCCTCACGGTACTGCTTCACTATCGGTCACTAGGTAGTATTTAGCCTTGGGAGGTGGTCCTCCCTGCTTCCCACAAGGTTTCACGTGTCTCGTGGTACTCTGGATTAGATCTCGAAGTTTTCTCTTTTCATCTACAGGAC
>NZ_MRAE01000137.1 GCF_002008345.1 Clostridium tepidum | reverse complement strand
CCTTTTCCACTTAACTTACACTTTGGGACCTTAGCTGATGGTCTGGGCTGTTTCCCTTTTGACTACGGATCTTATCATTCGCAGTCTGACTGCCGTGATACAAGTATATGGCATTCGGAGTTTGATAGGGTTCGGTAACTACTATAGCCCCTAGCCCATTCAGTGCTCTACCTCCATTACTCAATTACACGACGCTAGCCCTAAAGCTATTTCGGGGAGAACCAGCTATCTCCGAGTTCGATTGGAATTTCTCCTCTATCCACAGCTCATCCCATGGTTTTTCAACACCAACGTGGTTCGGTCCTCCACGAGATTTTACTCTCGCTTCAACCTGGCCATGGATAGGTCACCCGGTTTCGGGTCTACACTATGCAACTTTTCGCCCTTTTCAGACTCGGTTTCCCTTCGGCTCCATACCTTAAGTACTTAACCTTGCTACATAGCGTAACTCGCTGGCTCGTTCTACAAAAAGCACATCGTCACACTTTAACGTGCTCCGATCGGTTGTAGGCACACGGTTTCAGGTTCTATTTCACTCCCCTCCCGGGGTTCTTTTCACCTTTCCCTCACGGTACTGCTTCACTATCGGTCACTAGGTAGTATTT
>NZ_MRAE01000136.1 GCF_002008345.1 Clostridium tepidum | reverse complement strand
TGGTGGGGTAACAGCCTACCAAGGCAACGATGCGTAGCCGACCTGAGAGGGTGATCGGCCACATTGGAACTGAGACACGGTCCAGACTCCTACGGGAGGCAGCAGTGGGGAATATTGCGCAATGGGGGAAACCCTGACGCAGCAACGCCGCGTGGGTGATGAAGGTCTTCGGATTGTAAAGCCCTGTTTTCTGGGACGATGATGACGGTACCAGAGGAGGAAGCCACGGCTAACTACGTGCCAGCAGCCGCGGTAATACGTAGGTGGCGAGCGTTGTCCGGATTTACTGGGCGTAAAGGGTGCGTAGGCGGATGTTTAAGTGGGATGTGAAATCCACGGGCTTAACCTGGGGGCTGCATTCCAAACTGGATATCTAGAGTGCAGGAGAGGAAAGCGGAATTCCTAGTGTAGCGGTGAAATGCGTAGAGATTAGGAAGAACACCAGTGGCGAAGGCGGCTTTCTGGACTGTAACTGACGCTGAGGCACGAAAGCGTGGGTAGCAAACAGGATTAGATACCCTGGTAGTCCACGCCGTAAACGATGGATACTAGGTGTAGGGGGTATCAACTCCCTCTGTGCCGCAGTTAACACAATAAGTATCCCGC
>NZ_MRAE01000135.1 GCF_002008345.1 Clostridium tepidum | reverse complement strand
AACACGTGGGTAACCTACCTCAAAGTGGGGGATAGCCTCCCGAAAGGGAGATTAATACCGCATAATATAAGAAAATCGCATGATTATCTTATCAAAGATTTATCGCTTTGAGATGGACCCGCGGCGCATTAGCTAGTTGGTGGGGTAACAGCCTACCAAGGCAACGATGCGTAGCCGACCTGAGAGGGTGATCGGCCACATTGGAACTGAGACACGGTCCAGACTCCTACGGGAGGCAGCAGTGGGGAATATTGCGCAATGGGGGAAACCCTGAAGCAGCAACGCCGCGTGGGTGATGAAGGTCTTCGGATTGTAAAGCCCTGTTTTCTGGGGCGATAATGACGGTACCAGAGGAGGAAGCCACGGCTAACTACGTGCCAGCAGCCGCGGTAATACGTAGGTGGCGAGCGTTGTCCGGATTTACTGGGCGTAAAGGGTGCGTAGGCGGATGTTTAAGTGGGATGTGAAGTCACCGGGCTTAACCTGGGGGCTGCATTCCAAACTGGATATCTAGAGAGCAGGAGAGGAAAGCGGAATTCCTAGTGTAGCGGTGACATGCGTAGAGATTAGGAAGAACACAAGTCGCGAAGGCGGATTTCTGGACTGTAAC
>NZ_MRAE01000133.1 GCF_002008345.1 Clostridium tepidum | reverse complement strand
AGGTAGGTGAGGAGAGAATCCTAAGGCCATCGGAAGAATTGCTGTTAAGGAACTCGGCAAATTGACCCCGTAACTTCGGGAGAAGGGGTGCCTACGAAAGTAGGCCGCAGAGAATAGGCCCAAGCAACTGTTTAGCAAAAACACAGGTCTCTGCTAAAGCGAAAGCTGATGTATAGGGGCTGACGCCTGCCCGGTGCTGGAAGGTTAAGGGGAACACTTAGCGTAAGCGAAGGTGTGAACTTAAGCCCCAGTAAACGGCGGCCGTAACGATAACGGTCCTAAGGTAGCGAAATTCCTTGTCGGGTAAGTTCCGACCCGCACGAATGGCGTAATGATTTGGGCACTGTCTCAACAGCAAATCCGGCGAAATTGTAGTGCAAGTGAAGATGCTGGCTACCCGCGATTGGACGGAAAGACCCCGTAGAGCTTTACTGTAGCTTAGCATTGAATCTCGGTATTGTCTGTACAGGATAGGTGGGAGACTTGGAAGCTTGGGCGTCAGCCTGAGTGGAGTCATCCTTGGGATACCACCCTGACAGTACTGGGGTTCTAACCGGAGGCCATGAATCTGGTCACGGGACATTGTTAGGTGGGCAGTTTGACTGGGGCGGTCGCC
>NZ_MRAE01000132.1 GCF_002008345.1 Clostridium tepidum | reverse complement strand
TCTAAGCATTTAGGCATGCTTGATAGGCAAATCCGTCAGGCTAAGCTGAGATGTTATGGGGAGCCAAATGTGGCGAAGTATCTGATTCCACACTGCCAAGAAAAGCCTCTATCGAGTAAATAGGTGCCCGTACCGCAAACCGACACAGGTAGGTGAGGAGAGAATCCTAAGGCCATCGGAAGAATTGCTGTTAAGGAACTCGGCAAATTGACCCCGTAACTTCGGGAGAAGGGGTGCCTACGAAAGTAGGCCGCAGAGAATAGGCCCAAGCAACGGTTTAGCAAAAACACAGGTCTCTGCTAAAGCGAAAGCTGATGTATAGGGGCTGACGCCGGCCCGGTGCTGGAAGGTTAAGGGGAACACTTAGCGTAAGCGAAGGTGTGAACTTAAGCCCCAGTAAACGGCGGCCGTAACTATAACGGTCCTAAGGTAGCGAAATTCCTTGTCGGGTAAGTTCCGACCCGCACGAATGGCGTAATGATTTGGGCACTGTCTCAACAGCAAATCCGGCGAAATTGTAGTGCAAGTGAAGATGCTTGCTACCCGCGATTGGACGGAAAGACCCCGTAGAGCTTTACTGTAGCTTAGCATTGAATCTCGGTATTGTCTGTACAGGAT
>NZ_MRAE01000131.1 GCF_002008345.1 Clostridium tepidum | reverse complement strand
CAGTAGTAACAAATGGTAAACTAGAACAGGGTAAAACATATACTATAAAAGGTAGTGGAAGTAGTGCTAATGGAGTTTTATATCAGTTTTGGATAAAGGATCCTTATACTCAAGTATGGGAAATGATAAGAGATTATGGTACAGGAAATAGCATGAATTGGACTCCAACAAGAACAGGAACATATTTAGTAGGAATACATGTAAAAGATAAAAATAGTAAAGAAAGATTAGATGAACATAAATATGTAGAATATAATGTAGAACAAAATAGTTCCAAAGCAACTATTAGTAGTTTAGAAGTAAGTTTAAATGGATCAGTAGTAACAAATGGTAAACTAGAACAGGGTAAAACATATACTATAAAAGGTAATGGAAGTAGTGCTAATGGAGTTTTATATCAGTTTTGGATAAAGGATCCTTATACTCAAGTATGGGAAATGATAAGAGATTATGGTACAGGAAATAGCATGAATTGGACTCCAACAAGAACAGGAACATATTTAGTAGGAATACATGTAAAAGATAAAAATAGTAAAGAAAGATTAGATGAACATAAATATGTAGAATATAATGTAGAACAAAATAATTCTAAAGCAACTATTAGTAGTTTAGAAGTAAG
>NZ_MRAE01000014.1 GCF_002008345.1 Clostridium tepidum | reverse complement strand
CATTTATGGTATCATATAGTATATATATATATTTTAACATAATTAATTAATATTTAATCATTATAAAATTATTTCATAAATTTTTACTTATAAATTATTATTATAACTTATACACTTAAATATTATAATAATTTTTATTATATAATAGAAATAAACTTTTAATAAACCAATTTTTATAATTTTTAATATTTCTATTTTTTATAAGATGGTTTATATAATTTTTAGTAATATAAGAATATTAAAAACAAGTAAAAGTTTTTAGAAATATTATTATATTACCCTAAGCACAATACTAACTTTAAAAAGGATTGATTTTAATGAACATATCTGCAATTATAGTTGAATATAACCCAATGCATAAAGGACATTTATATCACATAAAAAAAACAAAAGAATTAACAAATTGTGATGCTTTAATTTGTATAATGAGTGGAAATTTTGTTCAAAGAGGATTTCCTTCTATTTTAGATAAATGGAGTAAAGCTGATATAGCACTATCCAATGGAATAGATTTAGTTTTAGAATTACCTACATTATATAGTCTTTCTTCCGCAGAATTTTTTTCTTTTGGAGCTATAAGTATTTTAAATAATTTAAATGTAGTAAATAATATTTGTTTTGGAAGTGAAGTAGGGAATATTGAAAGTTTAAATAATATAGCAAAAACAATTTTAGATGAACCTCTAGAATATAAAAATCTTTTAAAAAATTATCTGAACAAAGGGTTACCTTTTGCTAAAGCTAGAAATTTAGCTTTAGTAGAACTAAATAAAGGCAATAAAATTATACATGAAGATATAGATAAAATATTATCTTTATCTAATAATATTTTAGGAATAGAGTATTTAAAATCTTTAATGTTAATTAATAGCTCAATAAGACCCTTTACTATAACGAGGAAAGGCTCAAATTATAATGATGAAAATTTGCATCAAGAATACTCTAGTGCTTCATCCATTAGAAAATATTTGAAAGAAAATAAAAATATTGATATTTTAAAAGATTTTTTACCTTTAGAAGGTTTTTTAAAATTAAAAAAATTAATCTCTAAAGACTACAATTTTTCCATGGAAGATTCTATGATTAATTATATAAAATATAAATATATATCTGGAAATAAAACTTTACAAAATCTCATTGACGTTTCAGAAGGATTAGACAATAGAATATATAAAACATTAGAAAAAAATTTTACATATGATAGTTTAGTAAAAGAAATAAAAAGCAAAAGATATGCTTATAGCCGTATAGGCAGAATTCTATGCCAATACTTCATAGGTTTTGAAAACTATAATTTAAATTCTTTACTTAAAAGCACTCCTAATTATATAAGAGTTTTAGCTTCCAACGAAAATGGATTAAAAGTGTTAAAACAAATAAAAAAACATTCTTCTACTAATATATATACAAAAATACCAAAAAACACTACAGCTTTTCTAAACTTAGATATACAAGCTACTAACGCTTATTCTATGTTAAATAATAATATAAAATTTAATGAAGATTATTTTAGAAGTCCTACTATAATAAAAAATACTATTTATTAATGTAATAATATTTAATTTTAAAAATATAATTATAATAAATCAATTACAGGAGCCCTATAGTGACTTTGTTTTTTTATATAATATTATTTTTAATACTTATTTTACTATTTAAACTTTTAAAGAACGAAAATATAATTATAACTTTTTTATGTTCAATTATAATAATATATATAATTATAGCGCCTAAATTTTGCATAGAAGCTACATTATCTGGTGCTAAATTATTCTTTTATAAGGTTTTTCCTTCTTTATTTCCTTTTGTAATACTTACAAACATAATAATAAATTATGGTGGAGTACATATATATTCTAAAATATTCGGTAAAATTTTATGTACACCCCTAAAATTAAAAAAAGAATGTAGTTTTCCCCTAATAATAAGTGCCCTTTGTGGATATCCTTTAGGAGCCAAATACTCCTGTGATCTTTATCAAAATAAAGATATTAATTTTTCTACTTTAGAAAGACTCATAAACATAGCCTCTAATGCTGGTCCTTTATTTATAATTGGATCTGTAGGTACTTCTATGTTAGGCAATCCTTATGCTGGATATGTATTACTTTTATCAAATTATATTTCTTGTATTATAATAGGTATTATTTTACCAAATAGAACTACTAAAATGTATAGAGATTTTAAAGAAAATTTTAATATACCAAATAAAAACATAGGGGAATCTTTTAAAAATAGCATTGAGGGCGCTATAAAAACCTGCGTAAGTGTGGCAGGTTTTGTAATACTATTTTCTTTATTGCTTAGCATAATAAAAAACAATTTTATATTTAAATTTTTACTAAATAATCTATGCCTTTATTTTAACATAGATAAAAACCTAATAGAGGGATTTCTATTAGGTTTGGTAGAAATGACCAATGGATGTTATTTAATTTCCACAAGCTCTATTGATATATCTAAAAAAATAATATTAATAAGTTTCTTATTAGCTTTTAGTGGATTTTCTATAATATCTCAAGTTTACTCTTTTACTTATAAACAAGGTGTAGACATTAAAAGATATATAAAAATTAAATTTGTACAAGGAGTTATAGCTTCTATGACCTGCTTTGTTTTATATAAAATACCTATTTTTTCCATGTATTTAAACACTTTTACAGACAAAAGCCCTAATATAACTTTAAGTAATAACTTATTGTTTATATTTATATTATTACTTTTAATTGTACCTTTAATGATACATTATATAAAATATTTAAATAAAATTTAGTTATTTTATATTTCTTAATTCTTTTATATTTTCTCTTATAGTATCTGTTTTTAAATCTACACTTTCTTCTAAAGAAGCCACAAAGGCTTCTAAATTTTTTCTTAATATATTCATCATTTGTTGAGATTTCTCTTGAATTTCTCTATCTAAATTTGTTAATAATTCATCTGCATAATCCCTAGCCCCTACTCGTATATATTTAGCTTCTTTTTCCGCATTTTTTATTATAGATTCTGCCTTAATATTAGCCTCCCTTGTTATGTTGTGATTCTCTATTTGCTTTTTAAACATGATTATATTTTCTTTTTTAATATGTTCTGCTTCTTCCATAGCCTCATTTAATATTCTTTCTTTTTCATCACATATCCATTGAGCTTTTTTAAATTCATCTGGGAGACAATTTATTATCTTATCTATTACTTCTAAGGATTCTTTCTTATTTATAGTAACCTTCCCTGTTAAAGGAATACTTGAACCTGATTCTATTAGTTCTTCTAAATATGTTAAAAGCTTAATAACATCCATTAAGTAAACCTCCTAAATACATTCCTTTTTATGATTTATCCTTTTTTCAATATCTGGTATTATCTCATCTGGTACCAAATCTTTTATACATCCACCAAACATAGCTACCTGTTTTACTGAGGATGAACTTAAATAAGAATATTTTGCATTTGTCATCATAAATACTGTTTCTATATTAGGATCTAATTTATTATTCATAAGAGCCATCTTAAATTCATATTCAAAATCTGACATAGTTCTAAGACCTTTAATTATAACCTGACATTTCTTTTCTTTCATAAAGTCTATTAAAAGCCCACTAAAACATTGGACTTCTACATTGTTATAACCACTAGTAACTCTTTTTATTATTTCTACTCTTTCCTCTACTGAAAAAAGACCTTTTTTTTCTGGATTTACAAGTACTGCCACTATTAATTTATCAACAACCTTAGAAGATCTTTTGATTATATCCAAATGTCCTTTAGTTATAGGATCAAAACTTCCTGGGTATACTGCAGTTTTCATTTTAGTCCTCCTTAAATTTATAAAAACAAACGGTAGTGTTTCCATATTTTCTATAGTCAAATAATTTTATTCTTTCAGTTCCATCATATATTTCTTCTGAAGAATCTATCTTTGTAACTATTAAACCTTCTTTATCTAACAGTTCTTTTTTATCTATAATCTCCATAGCTGGAGGAATCATTTCTTTAGCATATGGCGGATCTATAAATATTAAATCAAAAACTATAGATTTTCTAGCAAACTCTTCTAAAGCACTATAGGCATCCATATTAAAGCTCTTGCATATATTATCAAACTTTAAGTTTTTAATGTTTTGCCTTAATAAAGGATAAGTTTCAGGGCTTTTATCTACTAAATAAGAAAACTTAGCTCCTCTACTAGCTGCTTCTAAGCCTAAACTACCTGTCCCTGCAAAAACATCTAAAACTTTAGCTTCGTATACTCTATTTTGTATTATGTTAAATATAGATTCCTTTATTCTGTCCAAAGTTGGTCTTGTAACACTACTTTGGGGCGATAGTATTTTTCTGCCTCTGGCAGATCCAGAGATAATTCTCATGAAAACCCTCCTTTTACTTCTTCTATAATAATTAATTTTACTACTAGCTTTACTAATACTGATATTCTATTATATTTAAATTATTCATATAGAATACTAATCTTACTCTTTAACAAATTTTCTTAATATTAAATGGGATTATATTTTTATTTGGTGCAAAATTATCTAAATATGAAAATAATTTAATCCTTATTATTTTAACATATAAATTATTTACATACAAAATTATTTACATTAAATTGTAGAAATTTGTTCTTCTAGTTAAAGCATATAAACTTTGAGTTATTTTTTATTTTAATTTTTATTTCTTCTTTTATCTGATTATCCTCTTCATTACTACTATTTATTATTTTTTTACTTTCCATATTAGCAATCCTAAGCAAATGTATATCTTCTACTACATCTGCTAAAAGCAAATTGCTAGGGCCATGTTGCTTAAATCCAAATATTTCTCCTCCACCTCTTAATTTTAAGTCCTCTTCTGCTACAAAAAAGCCGTCATTACTACTTTTCATTATTTCCATTCTTTTTCTTATAATGTCATTTTTAACATTGGCAATTAATATACAATAAGACTTATGTTTTCCTCTACCTACTCTCCCCCTTAGTTGGTGAAGTTGAGCTAAACCAAACCTTTCTGCATTTTCTATTATCATTAAAGTAGCATTAGGTACATTTACCCCTACTTCTATAACTGTGGTAGATATTAAAGCTTTTATCTTTCCCTCTTTAAAATCTTTCATAATAGCATCTTTTTCTTGTCCTTTCATTTTCCCATGTAAAATAGCAACATTTACATCTTTAAAATAATGTTCTTTTAGATCATTATATAATTTTTCTACAGAATTTAAATTTAATTCTTCCTTCTCTTCTACTAGAGGACAAACTACATATACCTGTCTACCATTATTTATTTCTTTTAACGCAAAATTATATACTCTTCTTCTATAACTATCATTTACATAGTAAGTGTCTATCTTTTGCCTTCCAGGTGGAAGTTCATCTATAATAGATAAATCTAAATCTCCATATAAACTCAAAGTAAGACTTCTTGGTATAGGAGTTGCACTCATAACTAAAGTATCAACACTTTTACCCTTGTTTAACATTTTGCTTCTTTGCATAACTCCAAATCTATGCTGCTCATCTGTTATAACCATTCCTAAGTTATAAAATTCTACATCATCCTCGATTAAAGCATGAGTACCTATTATTAAGTCTATTTCTCCCTCTCTAAGCTTGTTTTTTATATCCTTTTTAGAGGATGCCTTTAAACTTCCTACCAAAAGCTCTATATTCAAATTAAACCCTTTAAATAATTTTAAGGCTTCTTCATAATGTTGCACCGCTAATATTTCCGTAGGTGCCAACATTACTCCCTGATATCCATTTTTTATTATATTAAAAAGTGATATTAAAGCTATAATAGTTTTTCCGCTGCCTACATCACCTTGTAAAAGCCTATTCATTGGCTTTTCTTTTTTCTGATCTTTGAATATTTCTTCTAACACCCTATTTTGTGCATTAGTTAATTTAAAAGGCAATGCTTTTATAAGATCATTTATTTCTTCCGAAATAGTAAAAGCTATACCTTCTGTAGCTGTTTCTAAATATTCCTTTAAAAAAGATATTTTTAAACAATAAGCTAATAATTCTTGAAACTTTAATCTTCTTATAGCCTCCTCTAAGTCTTTCTGATTTTCAGGCTTATGTATAGTTTTTATAGATTTGTCCAAGGATATAAATTTATACTTTTCAATAATCCAACTAGGTAAATTTTCACCTATATCAATATTTTTTAATACATTATCTACAAGTTTTATTAATAAGCTATTTTTTATATCACCTTTCAAAGGGTATTTAGGAATAATTTTTCTTTCCTCTACTTTTTGTGCATATTTATTTTTTAATATTTGAGGATTAGTCATAGTTAATTTTCCTCTATATTCTTTTAAAATTCCTTGAAGTACATATTCTTCATCTATTTTAAAGTAATTTTTTATATAAGGTTGGTTAAACCAACTACCAACTATAGATTTTTCTCCATCATTGAAAATAATTGTAGTTAGAATTTTACCTGTTCTTGTTCTTACATCTCTTTTTATACTTTCTACTTGTACTTTAATTATAACCTTTTTACTTGATATCTTATCTTTGCTATAATTATCTACAAATTCATAGTCTCGTGGAAAGTATAAAAGCAAATCCATTATATTAAATATCATGCATTTTTCTAATTGTTTTTTAGTTTTAGGTCCCACACCTTTTAAAGTAGTTATAGGACTATATACATTCATAAACTTCCTCCTATTATCAAGAATTATATAATGGAAAAAACTTTTGTAAAAATTCAAATCCAATTTGAAATCTTACTTTAATATTATTTATATAAAAAATAAATAAAAATTTAAAATGTATACATATAATAAAAAAAGCCCTTAGGCTTTTTTTATTCTACAGACATTATAAAATAATATAATGGCTGTTTTCCATTATAACATTGAATATCTAAATCTTCATATTTAGTTTCTAATTCTTCTATAAGCTCTTTTACTTTTTCCTCATCGCAATCTTTTCCATAGAATATACTTATAAGCTCGCTATCTTCATCTATCATTTCTTCTAAAACAGCTTTGGAAACTTCAAAAATGTCTTTTCCTACTTGAGAGATTTTATTTTCTATTAACCCTAATATGTCATTTTCTTTAATCGTTTTTCCATCCATTTCTGTATCTCTAACTGCATATGTTATAGATCCTGTAGTTACTGCCTGTATAGCCTCATTCATATTAGCTTCATTTTCTTTTGATTCCGCTTCTGGATTAAACATTGTTATACTTGTTATGCCTTGTGGTATAGTTTTAGTAGGTATAACTATTATATTTTTTTCTGATAACTCTGCCGCCTGTGTTGCTGCCATTATTATATTTTTATTGTTTGGTAATATAAATATATTTTCTGCGTTTATTTTATTTATAGCTTTAACTATGTCTTCTGTACTTGGATTCATAGTTTGGCCGCCTTCTATAACTTCATCTACACCCAAGTCTTTAAATATTTCTGTTATACCTTCTCCTAAAGCTACAGATATAAACCCATATTTCTTTAATTCATTTTCCTCATTTTTATTATCTTCACTATTCATATCTATTATATGTTTGTGTTGTTCTCTCATATTATCTATCTTTATTTTAGAAAGAGGTCCAAGTTTTATGGCTTTAGATAGTATATCTCCTGGATCATTTGTGTGAATATGAACTTTTACTACTCCATCTGCAGCTACTACTATCATAGAATCTCCTAAAGGTTCTAATTGAGATTTAAATTTATCAACATCTACATTTTCTGCCATAACAAAAAATTCTGTACAGTATCCGAATTCTATATCTCCCTCATATTCTTCAATTTTAGTACTAACACTAGACGCTTTATTTTCTCCGCCTATTTCAACTTCTAAATCCTTATCTAAAGCTTCTAACATCCCTTGTAATATTATTAATAATCCTTGCCCACCTGCATCTACTACTTTTGCCTTCTTTAATACAGGAAGCATATCTGGAGTCTTATTTAATACTACCTCACTATGTTCACACACTTCTTTAAGTAAAGAAGTCACATCCTCATTTTTGCTTTTTATAGCACTTTCTCCTGCAGCTCTTATAATTGTTAATATAGTTCCTTCTGTAGGTCTCATTACAGCTTTATAAGCAGACTTTGATCCTTCTAAAAGTGCATTTGCAAACTCTTTTGCATCCACTTCGTCTTTATCTTCTAATCCTTTAGATATTCCTCTAAATATTTGGGATAATATAACCCCAGAATTACCTCTAGCTCCCATAAGCGCTCCCTTAGCTACTTTTTTAGCTAGTATTCCTATCGGTTCATTTTTTAAACCCTCTATTTCTTTTACTGCAGATCTAAAAGTCATAGACATATTTGTTCCTGTATCGCCATCTGGTACTGGGAAAACATTTAATGAATTTACGAACTCTTTCTTTTCCTCTAATTTATTGCTCCCATTTACTACCATATTATAAAAATCTGCACCTTTTATTCTCATGTGTTCCATTTATGAATTACCTCCTAAACTCTAACGCCCTGGACATTTACAGTGATACTGGAAACTTTAAGTCCTGTATAGTTTTCTAAATTATATCTTATCTTTTGTATAATATTATTAGCTATTACAGATATTTTAGTTCCATATTCTACAATTATATATAATTCTATATTTAACTTACCTTCAGCAGCACGAATCTTAACACCTTTATTAAAGCTTTCTCCTTTAATAAGTTCCCAAAGTCCATCAGTTGCATTTTTTGATGCCATTCCTACTACACCATAACATTCCATAGTAGATACACCAACAATATTAGCAACTACATCCTCAGCATAATCTATATGTCCATATTCATTAGTTAACTTTCCTAACATGAAAGAAACCTCCTTATATCATATCATATAGTTTATTTTATATTAAATAAAAGATTTATTCAAGGAAATATATTATTATTAATGCTTTTTTTACTATATTCCAAACTATTTACTTGCGCAGATCATATATTTTGTGGTAAAATTATTAATGTTTGAATTGAGAAGTATCAGCTTCACAATTTTAGGGAGGTGTTTTTAAATGTCAAGAAAATGTGAAATATGTGGTAAAGGCGTTGTTTACGGTGTTCAATACAGCCATTCACATCGTCAATCTAAAAGATCCTTTGCTCCTAACATAAAGAGAGTTAAAGCAGTAGTTAATGGAACTCCTAAGAGAGTTCATGTTTGTACTAGATGCCTACGTTCAGGAAAAGTACAACGTGCTATATAACATAAAAAATGCAGTTGTTTAAACAATTGCATTTTTTTATTTTATGTTCCTATATTTTACTTTTTAACTTTTTTTATTTTTTTTATTATATTTGATAAAAATTTGGGAAGTTTTATTGCAACTATTTTCATGTAATACACCTCTATACAAATTAATTCTCTAATATATTTTATCAATAAATAAAGACTGTTATAAAATTTAACAGCTATAAAATGCATATCATTATGAATTATTGTTTTGCATTAATTTATCTACATTTATTAATTATCCACCAGCCTATATATATAAGTCCAAACCCTACAGCTAAAAGCCATCCCCATATTGGTACTATAATCGTAACAACTATTCCAAGTCCAATAGATCCAACTATAATTCCTAATTTTTTGTTACTTTTTCTTCCCATATATATGCCCTCCTATAGCTTATATACTATAATATGCAAACATATTCAAATATGTGAACATAAAAACTTAAACTGCCTTTTAATTTTTTAATCTTTAAAATAAAAAATAGATTTAATTTTAATGGAGTAAATATAAGAAATACATATAATAAACATATGAATACAATTTAGAACTGATTAATTAAATAAATTGTATTATGAATGTATTCTTATATTTACAAATTAAAATTAAATCTATATTTATATGCTAACCTATATTACGTTAAATTACATAGAAATATTCCAAACTTTGATTATCTTTTAATCTAATAATATTATAATTTTTACTATTATAAAAACTTAAAAACTCATTGCTTCATAAGTTAAACACTATTTACTTATCTCTTTGAAAATCAGTATCATTACTTATAATTACAATTAATGTACCCTTTTTAAATTTTATATGCAATTCTTTATCTGTAAATTCATTAGATGTAGTTAGGGTGTCTCCCATTTTTAATGTATAGTTTTCTAATGGAAATTTTGCATTAGAAAGAGTAACTCCTTCTACATTTGATCCATAAGCCTGCAGTGAAAAATAAACTGATTTTCTAGGTTCTAATGAAATATCTTTATCTGTTAAAAACACTTCATTATTTTCATCCTTTATGTAAGCTTTTATATTATTTTTTAAGCATATATCCAAAAAACCTAAATTTCCTAATACATGATCTATTCTGTTACCTGTACACCCTAAAAAAGCCACAGTATCTGATTTAAGTTCTATAGCTTTATTTAAAGCTAACAAACCATCTGTAAAATCTTTTTCTTTTGGATATTTATCCATATTTACTCCCTTTTCCTTAAAATAAAAAAAAGCTTTTTTATCTATAGAATCCATATCTCCTAATATAAAATCAGGTACTATATCATATTCATAAAGGCAATTAGCACCGCTATCTGCACATATTATATAAGATGAATCTTTCATTTCTTCTTGCAAAAGTTTTTCAGAAGGAGCTTTTCCACCACATATTACTATGGATTTCATTATTATAGTGCCTCTCTTAATAGATTTATATTTTTTTCTATTTCTCCATTTTTAAACACTGCTGAACCTGCTACTAAAAGATTAGCACCACAATCTACCACTTCTTTTATATTATCTTTAGTAACACCGCCGTCTACTTCTATTATTAAATCTTTATTACATTTTTCACTTAGAAGCTTAACTTCTTTTACCTTTTCTGAAGCATATTTAATATACTTTTGTCCTCCAAAACCTGGGTTCACAGACATAATAAGCACCATATCTAAAGAAGGTATTAAATCCTTAATACAACTTACAGGTGTACCTGGATTTAAAGCTACAGCTGCCTTTACTCCAAAATTTTTTATGTAGTTTATTGTCCTATCTATATGTTTATCCGCTTCATAGTGAATTGATATTATATCTGCTCCTGCTTTTGCAAAATCTTCTATATATCTAGAAGGCTCTTCTATCATAAGATGCACATCAAATGGTTTATCTGTTAGTTTTCTTATACTCTTAATTATTGGAATTCCAAAAGAAATGTTAGGAACAAATCTACCATCCATTACATCTATATGTATAACATCTGCCCCACACTTATCCAATTTTTTTATATCCTCTCCTAGTTTAGAAAAGTCTGCTGAAAGTATTGATGGTGCTATTTTTACCATTTTTTCTTCCTCCTATTCATAATTTCTTCTAAAGTTTTTATATAAAAATTATATCTATCTTTGTGTATATCCCCTTGTTCTACTGCCTTTTTAACTGCACAATTAGGTTCTTTATAATGAAGGCATCCTGTAAATTTGCATTTTCCCATGAAATCACTAAATTCTGGAATACAATACAATAAATCTTCTTTTTCCATAAAACTTATATCTAAAGAAGAAAATCCAGGAGTATCTACTAACAATCCTTCATTTATATATATAAGTTCACTATGACGAGTAGTATGTTTTCCTCTTCCCAATTTTTTACTTATATCTCCTGTCATCATAGCCTCTTTGCCTATAATTTTATTTAGCATTGTAGATTTACCTACACCTGATGGTCCACAAAATACAGTCACATTATCCTTTATTACTTTTTTAATTTTGTCAATATTTTCTTCTTCTTTAGCTTTTAAAAATATTATATCATAGCCTGCTTTATCTATCATAGAAATAATATCTTCATAATCTTCTTTATTGACTAAATCCATTTTATTAAAACACACTATAGCTTTTAAATTATTATATTCACATAAAAGTAAGAATTTATTTAAAAGATCTATGTTTATGTCAGGATTTTTAAAAGAAAATACTACTAAAGCTTGTGTTACATTGACAACAGCTGGTCTAAATAATTCGCTTTTTCTTTCATATATCTTTTCTATGGCTCCTTTATTGTTTTTATCTATGCTTATTTCTACATAATCACCAATCATAGGGGTAAGTTCAGTATGTCTGAACTTACCCCTTGCCTTACATTCTATGATTTCTTCACTATTGTCTATCTTAATATAATAAAATCCACCTATACCTTTTATTATAGTTCCCTTCATAATACCTCCCAAGATTAACTTGCATAATTCTAATTATTTTTTATTTCCTGATTGAGTTCCACTTCCTGAACCATTGCCTGATCCACTATCACCAGATTCATCACCTGATCCACTACCGCCAGATTCATCACCTGATCCACTGCCTGATCCACCACCAGATCCACTGCCTGATCCACCACCAGATCCACTGCCTGATCCGCTACCTGATCCACCACCAGATCCACTTCCTGATCCATTATTTGAACCATTATTTTGTGAATTATTATTATCTCCTGAATTATTATCATTATCTGGTTTTGGATCTGGTTTTACTTCTGGTTTTTTGTATTTATAATAAGATATACTTACAGAAGAACCTTGTTTTACACTTTGACCTGCACCTATACTTTGTGATGCTACTTGACCATCTAAAGATTGATCTTCTGTAATTATAGCTTTTGAACTTCCCATATATAATCCTGCATTTGCTAAAGCATTTTGTGCTGCACCTATAGATTTTCCTATTAAATTAGGTACTGTTGAATATTTAATTTCTGGTCCATTACTTATAACTAAACTAATTTCCTCTCCTTCTTTTAATTCTGCATCTACATCTGGAGTTTGGCTTATTACTTTTCCAGCAGCTACATTATCATTAAATTCATATTTTACATTTCCTAATTTTAGTTTAAGATCTTGTATGGTTTTTTTAGCAGTATCTAACTCCATTCCCTTTAAATTAGGTACAACTACTACATTTCCTGAACTTATACTAACTCTTACTTCAGAATTTTCTGCTACCTTTTCACCAGATTTTGGATAAGATTCTATTATAGTTCCTTCTTTTTTATCACTTTTAACCTTTTGAGCTACTACTAGTTTTAATTTTTTCTCTCTTAATACTTTTTCAGCTTCTTCTTTAGTAAGCCCTACTACATTAGGTACTTCTACTTTTTTACCTCCTGCCTTATTAAATACTAGGTAAGCAGAAACAGATCCTACAACTAGAAATAAAACTACCATAGCTATTCCCAATATTAATTTTTTATTCGTTCTTCCCTTACTGCTTCTTTTCTTCTTATCCTCTATTTCACCATCTTCATCGTTTTCTTCATAATCGTCTTCTTCATATTCTTCATCATCATATTCATCATCATCTTCATAAGTATCATTTTGAGCCATTTCTTTTATTTTGTCATTTATAACGGCAGTATCCATTACTCTAGTAACATCATTTTCTGATATATTACTAGATCCATTTAATATATTTTCATTATTTTCTATTCTCACTAAATCTTCTTCCAAGCTTTTTATAGTTTGATATCTTTTCACAGGATTTTTTTCTAAACACTTTAATACTGCACTATTTAAGCTTTCTGGAATTTTATCATCTATTTCTCTTGGTGATACTACTTCATTTTGTATATGCTTTACTGCTACAGATACAGGACTTTCCCCATCAAAAGGAACTTTTCCTACAAGCATTTCATACATTACTACACCTAAAGAATATATATCTGTTCTTGAATCTACAAAACTTCCTTTAGCTTGCTCTGGGGAAAAATAATGAGCTGATCCCATTACTTTGCTAGAATTAGTTATAGTAGATGAATTTGAAGCCTTGGCTATACCAAAATCTGTAACTTTAACAATTCCTTCTTTTGTTACTAATATATTGTGCGGTTTTATATCTCTATGTATAATATTATTTTTATGAGCACAAACTAAAGCACTAGCTATTTGTTTTGATATTCTAACAGCTTCCTTAGGTTCTATTTTCTCTTTTTCTACTATCAATTCTTTTAAAGTTTTACCATCTACATATTCCATAACTATATAATGTATATTATCTTCTGAACCTACATCATAAATATTTACTATATTATTATCTGATAAACTTGCTACTGATGTTGCTTCTCTCTTAAACTTTTCTACAAATTCTTTATCATTACAAAATTGATCCTTTAATATTTTTATTGCAACAAACCTATTTAGATAATGGCATTTAGCTTTGTAAACTATAGCCATTCCGCCTTCTCCAACTTTCTCAAGAAGTTCATATCTATTACCTAATTTGGTTCCTATCATATTCACACTCTCCTTCAAACAAAATAACGGATATGTTATCTTTACCACCCTTCAACTTACTGAGTTCTACTAATTGCTTACAAGTTTCTTCATTATTTTTTCCATTCCTTAGCAATATATCATACATTTCTTGTTCACTAACATAATTAGTTAATCCATCTGTAGCAAGCAATATCTTGCAAACTTCATCTAAATTTACTTTAAATGTATCTACCTTTACAGATAAATCTGTCCCTAACGCCCTAGTAATAACATTTTTATTAGGGTGAGTGTTTGCTTCTTCTTTTGTTATTGTTCCTTCATCTAATAATTGTTGTACATAGGAATGATCCTTTGTTATTTTTTTAATTCCACCCTTGGCTAATATATAACAAGAACTATCTCCAACATTAGCTACAATCATATTTTTATTATTATCTAATATACAACAAGTTATGGTAGTTCCCATTCCTTTAAATTTTTCCTTTTCTTTTGCATAGTTATAAATCTTTGTATTAGCATACTCTATAGCATCTATAAGTAAAGTTTTCATATCTTTTAAGTCTTCATAATATTTTATATATTCTATGGTTTCTTCTACTGCTAATTTGCTAGCCACTTCTCCTGCATTGTGGCCTCCCATTCCATCTGCTACTATATATATTTTAAATCGATCTCCATAATAATAATCTACAAAGTCTTCGTTTATCTCTCTAACATTCCCTATATCAGATAGTATCCCCAACATATTATATCCACCCCTTTCCTTTATTTTGAAACGTAACTTCTTCTTAACTGTCCACATGCAGCATTTATATCTGCTCCTATTTCTCTTCTTATAGTCGTTTCTATTCCATTTTCTTTTAAAATATTGCTAAACAATTCTATATTTTTTAATGTAGACTTTCTATAGCTATTTTCCTTTATTTCATTTACAGGAATTAAATTAACATGACAAAGTCTTCCTCTTAATAATTCACTTAATTTTTTAGCCTCTTTTATAGAATCATTTTTACCTTTTACCAATGCATATTCAAAAGTTATTCTTCTATTGGTTTTATCTATATAATAATTACAAGCTTCCATAAGATCTTTTATAGAATATTTATTAGCTATAGGCATCATTTCTTTTCTTAATAAATCCTCTGGTGCATGCAAAGATATGGCTAAAGTTATACTATATTCTCTATCTGCCAATTCTTTTATTTTTGGCACTATACCACAAGTAGATAGGGTTATATGTCTTTGTCCTATATTTAAAGTAGTATCTGATGTAACTAAATCTAAAAATTTAGTTACATTTTCAAAATTGTCTAAAGGTTCTCCACTACCCATTAAAACCACATTAGAAATTCTCTCATCTATTTCTTTTTGAGATATTAGTATTTGAGATAATATTTCTCCACTAGTTAAATTTCTTATAACACCATCTAAAGTAGATGCGCAAAATTTGCATCCCATTCTACATCCAACTTGAGTTGATACACAAATAGAGTTGCCATGTTTATATTTCATAACTACAGATTCTATTATGTTACCATCCTTAAATTCAAATAAAAACTTATAGGTATTTTTATCTTGCGATACTAATTTTTTAATTATTTTTGGTACACCAATATAAAAATTATCTGACATTAGCCTTTTAGTTTTTTCAGGTATATTTTTCATATGGTTAAAATCAAAAATAAATTTATCATAAATCCAATTAAAAATTTGTTTTGCCCTAAAAGCTTTTTCGCCTTTATTAACTAACCACTCTTTTAATTCTTCTAATTTAAAATCCAATATGTTTTCCATTTTAGCACCTACTAACACTTCTTCAATTTAGCTATAAAAAAACCGTCCATTTTATCATTAGGTAATATTGATACAAATCCTTCTTTATGATATATTATATTGTCTAAATTACCATAATATAATGGTTCTATTTTAAAATCTTTGTTTTTCTTTAAAAACCAATTTATATTTTCTTCATTTTCTTCTTTATTTAAAGTGCAGGTGGAATATAAAAGCACGCCACCTTTTTTTAAATAAGAGGCTCCATTATTAATTATTTTTCTTTGTATATTTATAATATTTTTAATTTCCTTTTCATTTTTAGTCCATTTTATTTCTGGTTTCTTTCTTATTATACCTAATCCAGAACAAGGTACATCTACAAGTACCCTATGGGCCTTTTCTTTCAGTTCCTTGTTGAAAACAGCTGCATCACCTACATAAGTTTCTATATTTTCTATACCCAATCTTTTTGCATTCTCTTCTATTAATGATAACTTATTTTGATGTATATCATAAGCAAATACTTTACTTTTATTATTCATAATTTCCGAAATATGCGTAGTTTTTCCTCCTGGAGCACTACACAAATCCAAAACTACATTTTCTTCAGTAAGTTCCATAGAAGACGCTACAAGCATTGCACTCTCATCCTGTACAGTAATATGCCCCTTTGTAAATAAAGGATTGTTTTCTATATTTTTACCTTTAATTATTTGTATAGCCTCAGGACATATATATCCTTCCTCTATGTTATATCCATATTCTGTTAATTTTTCAAAAGCTTCATCATAATCTGTTTTTAGGTTATTGATCCTAACAGTTATATTAGGTCTTTCATTCAATCCTTTTAATATTTTTTCTGCTATTTCCATACCATATTGACTTATAAACATTTTTACAAGCCACTTAGGATAAGAATATATAAAGCTTAGTTTTTCTAAGTTATTTCTTTGATCATAAAACTTTTTATTTTTATAAGTTCTTATATAATTTCTTAAAACTCCATTTACTAACTTGGAATATTTTATAGATATTTTTTTAGACATTTCTACTGCTTCATTAACTGCAGCAAAATAAGGTATTTTATCTAAATATCTTATTTGATATATAGTTATTCTTAATATATTAATTAGATTTTTATCCATAGTTTTGATAGGATTTCTTAAATAGCTTTGTATTATAATATCTAAAGTTTCCTTATATTTTAACGTTCCATAAACTATTTCAGTAGTTAAAGCTTTATCATTATCTTTTAAATTACTTTTATTTAATCTCTTATTTAAAACTATATTTGAATAAGCTCCTTCATATAATACAGCTTTTAATACATCCAAAGCTACTTCTCTTGCATTATCCATTATATCCTTAAACCTTTCTCTTAGTCATTTCGTCTATTACTTAAAACTATAAGTCTTAATAATTGTGATATAGCAGTTAATGCTGCTGCTACATATGTCATAGCTGCTGCACTTAACACTTTTTTTGCTCCGTTTACTTCTTCCTTATATAGTATACCTTTATTTTCCAATAAAACCAATGCTCTTTTAGAAGCATCAAATTCTACAGGTAATGTTATAAGTTGAAATAAAACTACTGCTGAAAAAAGAATTATCCCCATTCTTGTAAGGCTAGTTGCACCCATTATTATTCCTATAAAAAATAATATCCATGAAGCTTGAGAACTAATATTTACTATAGGTACTATAGTATTCCTTATTACAAGTGGAGAATAACTTTCTAAATGCTGTATGGCATGCCCTGTTTCATGAGCTGCTACTCCAATAGATGCTACAGACCTTCCATAATATACATCTTTTGAAAGTCTCATAACTTTTTTACCAGGATCATAATGATCAGAAAGTTTTCCTGGTATAAGCTCTATAGGCACATTGTAAAGTCCTTTGGAATCCAAAAGCATTCTAGCCACCTCTGCTCCTGTATATCCTTTAGCTGTTGAGACTCTTGAATACTTATCAAAAGATGAGGACACTTTCAATTGAGCCCATGCGGCTATAATCATAGCAGGAATCAATATCAAAAATGTACTATCATAATAAAACATATATCATCTTTGGTAAATAAATATTTATTTAATACTTATCTACCAAAGCTCACCTCCTTTTATTTCTTAATATTTAATAGATTTTATATTTTATAAATCTTACCAAACATTCTAAACACACTAAAAAAACATTTTAACATTCTCCTAGTACTAAACCTTCTTCTATAGTATGTCCTTTTATATATTCTTCTACCCTCATAGGTTTTTTCCCAGGAAATTGTATAGTTATTATAGATAAAACTCCATCTCCAGTAGCTACTTTTATACCTTCTTTTGATACATTTAATATAGTCCCTGGATTTTTATTTGATATTTCTTTTAATATTTTACTACTATAAATTTTCATAATTTCATTTTTATATTGAGTATATGCAACTGGCCATGGATTTAAACCTCTTATAAGTAAATTTATTTCTTTAGAAGTTTTACTCCAATCTATTTTAGCCATTTGTTTATTTAACATGGATGCATATATAACATTTTCACTCTTTTGCTTTTCTCTTTCTATAGTCCCTTCCTTTAATCCCTTTATAGTAGAAACTAAAAGTTTAGCCCCAGTTTCCATTAATATATCATGAAGTTCACCTGCTGTCATATTCTCTTCTATCTTAACTTTATTTTTTAAAAGTATATCTCCTGTATCTAATCCTTCATCCATAAACATAGTAGTATTACCTGATTCCTCTTCTCCTTTTATTATTGCCCAATTTATAGGAGCTGCACCTCTATATTTAGGAAGTAGGGAAGCATGCAAGTTAACACATCCATATTTAGGTATATCTAAAACTTCCTTTGATAATATTTGTCCAAAAGCTACTACTATTATAAAATCTGGCTCTATTTCTTTCAACTTTTTTATGCAAATTTCATCATTTTTTAACTTTATTGGCTGATATATATCTATATTATTTTCTAAAGCTACTTTTTTAACAGCTGACATAGCTATTTTTTTCCCTCGTCCTTTTGGTCTATCTGGTTGGGTAAATACTGCTTTTACACTAAATTCTTCTATTAATTTTTTTAAAGATGGTACTGCAAAATCTGGAGTACCCATAAAAACTATACTTGTATCTTTCAACTTAAATTTCTCCCTTCTAGCCATTTATTACTTTATCTACAAATAAAATTCCATCTAAATGATCTATTTCATGACAAAATGCTCTAGCTAATAATCCTTCTCCTTCTAATATTATTTCTTCTCCTTTTTCATTTAAAGCTTTAACTTTAACTTTATATGGTCTTTCTACTTCACCTTGCTGTCCTGGTACACTTAAACATCCTTCTAGATCTATTTCATTTCCTTCTGTTTCTATTATTTCTGGGTTTATAAGCTTTATTAATCCTTTTCCTACATCTATAACTACAGCTCTTTTTAATATTCCTACTTGTGGTGCTGCAAGTCCTACGCCATCTGCACTATACATAGTTTCTGCCATATCATCTAAAAGAGTTAAAATTCTATCATCAATTTTTTCTATTTTCCTGCTTTTTTTTCTTAATAAGTCATCTCCATATTTTCTTATATTTCTTATTGCCATTTTTACGACCTCCTAAAATTTAAAAATTATAACAGACTGTTAGGATTTATATCTATACTTACTCTTATATCATTATAAACTTGTTCTAGTGAAGTATAAACTATTTTTTGTATCTCTTTCATAATATCTCCCGTCACATTTCCTTTTACTATTATTTGCCATCTATACATCTCTTTTATTTTAGACAATGGACTAGGACAAGGTCCTAACATATTCAAGTTAGTATATTTAGATAAAATATCTTTTAATATTATACCAATTTTATGTGTATTTTTTATTAACTTATTCTCATATTTGCTACTTAAATTTATAAGTAATATTTTTGAAAAAGGAGGATAATTCATGTTTTCCCTTATTTTTATCTCCTTATCATAAAAACCTTCATAGTCACCTTCAGCTGCAGAAGTTATACTATAATTTTCAGGATTATAACTTTGAATTAAAACTTTTCCTTCTTTTTTTCCTCTTCCCGCTCTTCCTGAAACTTGAGTTATAAGTTGAAATGTTCTCTCTCCAGATCTATAATCCGGTAAATTTAAAGACATATCTGCTGCTAAAACTCCAACTAAAGTTACATTTTCAAAATCTAATCCCTTTGCTATCATTTGAGTACCTATTAATATATCTGCTTCACCATTTTTAAATGTATTATATATATTCTCATAAGCATCTTTAGATCTTGTAGTATCAAGATCCATTCTTACAGTTCTAACTTTAGGAAAATATTTTTTTATAGACTTTTCTACTTTTTCTGTACCTACTCCAAAATATTTTACATACCTGCTATTGCATTTAGGACATTGCTTAGGTATTTTCATATTTGCTCCACAATAATGGCATTTTAAACTACTATCTCTATTATGATAGGTTAGAGAAATATCACAATTTTTGCATTTAAAAACATATCCACACTCTCTACAGGATACAAATGTAGAAAATCCTCTTCTATTCAAAAATAATATTATTTGTTCCTTTCTTTGCAATCTTATACTTATATCTTCAAATAGTTCCTTACTAAATATAGATTTATTACCAAGCATAAGTTCTTCTCTCATATCAACTATTTTAACCTCTGGCATAGTTAACCCTTTTATTCTTTCTTTTATAGTAATTAAATCTATTATATCTTTTTTACTTCTATAATAAGTTTCTAAAGATGGTGTAGCAGATCCTAAAATAACCTTACATCCTTCATTCATACACCTAAGCTCCGCTATCTCTCTAGCATTATATTTAGGATTACTATCAGATTTATAGCTACTTTCATGTTCTTCGTCTATTATTATAGCACCTAAATTTTTGAATGGTAAAAATACTGCTGATCTTGCTCCTATAGCAACCTTAACTTCTCCTCTTTTTACTCGAACCCATTCATCAAATCTTTCCCCATCAGAAAGCTTACTATGAAACACAGCTATATTTTTGCCAAATCTCCCTTTAAATCTTTCAACCATTTGAGGAGTCAGTGATATTTCTGGTACTAAAATTATAGAATCTTTATCCTTTTCCATTAATTTTTTCACTAAATGCATATATATCTCTGTTTTCCCACTACCTGTAACACCATGTATTAAAAATAATTTTCTATTAGAATTTAAAATTCTATAAAGGGTTAAACTTTGATCCTCATTTAATTTTTTTTCTTCGTACTCCCTATAAAGTCTTTCATTATATCTACTTACCACTTGATTTTTTTGAATTAAAAATCCATGTTTTATTAATGTATTTATAGAGGATAACGAAAATCCAAATTTTTTATTCAATATATTTTTATTATAAACTCCATTATTTAATTTCACAAAATTATGTATTTGCTCATAATTCTCTTTTAAATACTTTCCTTCTAAATCTTTATATACAAATATAAAATTTTCTTTTTTCTCTTTGTTACCCTTTGTAATCCCTGGTGGTATTAATACCTTTATAGCCTCTAAGTATGTACAAAGATATTTCTCCCTCATTTGATTTATAAGTTTTACTCTATTTAAATCTAATAAAGGATCTTCTTCACATATACTGCTTATAGCTTTTATAGAAACCTCTGTCTCACAATTTTCATATAAACTTAGTATAAATCCATCTATTTTTTTATTTCCTTTTCCAAAGGGTACTTTTACTCTATGTCCTATTTGAATTTTTTTATTTAATTCTTCTGGAATAGCATAAGTAAACAATTTATCTAATTTTATAGAGGAATTATTTACTATAACACCTGCATATTTAAACACTTTATCACCTTTTTCAGGAAATTTATTTTATCTAGTAACTCCCATCTCTTATACTAATATCTTATTTGAAGTAGTAGTAAAGATTAACCATATCCCTAGATAATTACTCCCTAAGTTTTAGTAAGAGTAAAAAACTCTCGTTGAAACTAATAACTCTATTTATCCTATTAATAATTATTTTAAAACACAATATATAGTTAAAACTATATACTTATGTCTAAATCTTCTATTTATTTACTAAATAAAAGAGGCTTAACTTATAAGGTTACTGCCTCTTTTTTATTTTAATATTATTTTTTATTTAATATTGTACCAAATATCTCTTTAGCTATTTCTCTTTTAGACATTTTTTCTAAATTTTTAATATATCCCTCTTTAGATATTATTGTAACCACGTTATCATCTGATGCAAATCCTGTTTCCTTTGATAGTATATTATTTGCTACTATAAAGTCTAGATTTTTTTTCTCTAATTTAGATTTAGCATTATCTAAAAGATCTCTGCTTTCTGCTGCAAAACCTACCAATATTTGATCTTCTTTTATAAGTCCTAATTCTTTTAAAATATCTTTATCTTTTATTAGTTCTAAATTTAAATCATCACCAATTTTTTTAATCTTATGTTCTTTATATTCTTTTGGTTTATAATCTGCCACAGCAGCGGATTTTATAACTATATGCTGATTTTTAAAATTTTCTTTAACAGCCTTAAGCATTTCTTCATTTGTATTAATTTTTATTAAGTCCACTCCTAAAGGTGCTTTTAATTTAGTAGGACCTGATACTAGTGTAACTTTTGCTCCCCTATCTCTAGCTTCCTTTGCTATAGAATATCCCATCTTTCCAGAAGATCTATTAGTTATATATCTAACTGGGTCTATATAAGCTACTGTAGGACCTGCTGTAACCAACACATTCTTACCTTGTAAATCTTTTATAGAATAAAGCATACTATCTACTATTTCTACTATATCTTCTGTATCTGCTAGTTTACCTTCGCCCACATCTCCACAAGCTAGTCTTCCTGATGCAGGTTCTATAAATTTATATCCAAGATTTTTTAATTTTTTAATATTGTTTTGTACTATAGGATTATTATACATATTAGTATTCATAGCTGGTGCAAATACTACAGGGCAATTAGCTGCCATTATTGTAGTAGACAACATATCATCAGCTATACCATTTGCCACTTTACCTATAATATTAGCTGTAGCAGGAGCTACCAATATCATATCTGCCTTTTTTGATAAGGATATATGTTGTATTTCAAAAGCTTTAGGTTCCTCAAACATATCTTTTGAAACCATATTTCCACTTAAACTTTGGAAAGGTAGGGGCTGTATGAATTTTAGAGCAGACTTTGTCATTATTACATTTATATCATAATTTAACTTTTTTAATCTGCTTACAATGTCTAAAGCCTTATAACTAGCGATTCCTCCTGTCACCCCTAATACTATACACTTTTTATTCATTTTATTTTATTCCTTCTTTAACTGTTTTATATGTTATCTTTCCTTCATTTATTTCGTTTATTGCCACTGTAACAGGTTTAGTTGAATCTATATCTACAAGTGGCTTTGCACCATCTATTAACTGTCTTGATCTTTTAGATGTTATAGTTACTAATGAATATCTGTCGTTAACTCTTTCTAATAAATCTACTATTGATGGATTAATCATAGAATTGTTCATGAATAAATTCCTCCTTAGATGCTAATATTGTATCTTTCATTCTATCAACCCTGCAGCTTTCTGCTAGTATAATGCTTCTTACTTTATTAACCGCATCTTCTACTACATCATTTACTACTGCATAATTATATTTTGATACATAATTTATTTCTTTGTAAGCAGCTTTAAATCTTATCATTAAAGTTTCTGCTGTTTCACTGCCTCTATTTATTATTCTATTTTTCAATTCTTCCATAGAAGGAGGCAATATAAATATAAATATTCCTTCTGGATAGGTTTCTTTTACTTTTAAAGCCCCTTGAATATCTATTTCTAATATTACATTATTACCATTATTAATTTTTTCTAAAACACTAGATTTGGGAGTGCCATATAAATTTTGGTGAACTTCTGCATATTCTAAAAAATCATCTCTTTTTATTCTTTCCTTAAATTCATCTTTACTTAAGAAAAAATAATGTACTCCATTTTCTTCTCCTTTTCTTGGAGGTCTAGTAGTTGCAGAAACAGATACCCATAGATCTTCTTTCTTTAAAAGTTCTTTACATATAGTTCCTTTTCCTGCACCAGATGGTCCGGAAATAACTATAAGAAGTCCTTTTTTAGCCATTACTCTTCTCCCTCATTTATATCTTCTTCTTCTACTTTGGAAGTTAATCTGTGAGCTACTGTTTCTGGTTGAACTGCAGATAAAATAACATGGTCACTATCAGTTATTATAACTGCTCTTGTTCTTCTTCCATAAGTTGCATCTATAAGCATCCCTCTATCTCTTGCTTCTTGTATTATTCTTTTTATAGGTGCTGATTCTGGACTTACTATTGCAACTAGCCTGTTAGCTGATACTATATTACCAAATCCTATATTTATTAATTTTATTGCCATTAAAAATCCTCCTAATTATTCTATATTTTGAATTTGCTCTCTAATCTTTTCTATATGATTTTTTATATTTAATACCAAATTAACTATTTCAAGATCTGTAGACTTAGAAGCTATAGTATTTGCTTCTCTATTCATTTCCTGAACTATAAAATCTAATTTTCTTCCTATAGGTTCTTTTAAGTTAAGTGTTTCCAATATTTGATTGATATGGCTGTTTAATCTAACTATTTCTTCATCCACAGAAGATTTATCAACAAATAATGCTACTTCCATAGCTATTCTATTTTCATCAATTTCTGATTGAGATAAAAGTTCACTTACTCTTTCATGAATTTTTTTATTATATTCATTCACTACTTTTGGTGCCTTTTCTTCTATTTTATCAACCATTTTTTTTATTTCAGCACACTTTATATTTATGTCTTTATATAATTTACTGCCCTCCTTTTCTCTCATATATACCAAAGAATCTACTGCTTCTTTTAAAGAAACACTTAAACTTTTCCAAACTGCCTCTAAATCTTCTTCCTTTTGCTTCACAGTTATTACTTCTGGAAATCTACCTATTAAAGATACAGATATATCATTTTTAATATCATATCTTTCACTTATTTTTTTTAAGCATTCATAATAATTATCTGATAAGGTTTCATTATATATAAGTTCTACGTCATCTTTATCATATGTATTTACTGTTATATAAACATCAATCTTACCTCTATGTACTTTTTCTTGTATTACAGCTCTCATTCTTTCTTCTAGAGCCATAAACGCTTTGGGCATTCTTATGTTTATATCACAATATCTGTGATTTACACTTTTCATTTCTACAGTAAAACTTTTTTTACACTCTTCTAAAAAACCTCTACCAAAACCCGTCATACTTTTAACCATATTCTTCATCCTTCCACAAACAGCCAGATATGATAATTATACATAAATTAAAGGGTACTTACAACATAATCTCTATTTTACTTCAAAATACTCTGTTTTACAAATAAAATTATAACATAATTTATACTTTTTAAACTATTATAACACTATATTTTTATAATTATTAAAATAATTATAATTTTAATATCTAAATTTATTTAGTAGTGTATTTATACAAGCCATCTTCAAAAATTTGTCTTATTCTTTCCACATCATAATTTGATTTTGTTAAAGCTAAAGCTAACTTTATTCTTGCCTTTTGCCCTGGAAGACTGTCTCCAAAGATTACTCCCATTTTTCTTAATTGTTTTCCTCCGCCTTCATATCCATAAGTATCTAATACTCTACCTTCATAACATCTTGAAACTAAAACTACAGGAATATTTTTCTCTATTGCTCTTTTTATGCCTGGTACCATAGTAGGTGGTACATTCCCTCTTCCCATAGCCTCTATTACTAAACCTTTATAATCTTTATCTAAACAAAAATCTATAAAACTTGAATCTACACCTGATGCACATTTTATAAGTGCTACTCTGCTTTCTATTTTATCTGTTTGTATATGTTGTTTCTTTAATTTTTCCCTATAAAATATTACCTGATTATTATCTACTATGCCTATAGGTCCAAATATAGGACTTTTAAATGTATTTAATGCAGTAGAATTAGATTTTGTAACTTCACTAGCGCAATTTAATTCATCATTTAAACAAACTAATACACCTTTTCCTATAGCCTCATTAGATATTGCTGTACAAATAGAAGCTGCTAAATTAGCAGGTCCATCATAACCTAATTCAGAACTACTCCTCATAGCTCCTGTAACGATTACAGGTTTATCAGTTTTTATAGTTAAATCTAATAAATATGCTGTTTCTTCTAAAGAATCTGTACCATGAGTAACTACAACTCCACAAACATCTTCTCTTTCTAGTATATTATTTATATACTTTGACAACTCCATCATTTTTTCAGGAGTTATATAAGGGCTTGGATAATTAGAGAATTCATAGTTTTCTATTTCAGCATATTCCTCTATACCCGTTACCATAGCCATAATTTCTTCCCCTGATAAACTCGGTACCGCAGCCTTTATTCTAGGATCTACTTTCATAGAAATAGTACCACCATTAAAAATAACTGCCACTTTCTTCATATCTTTATAAAAACCCCCTATTCTATAGTATTATAAACTTTTATTATTTAATGAATGTATATTTAATTTTTTTATTTTTAATATAAAATGTTCTAAAATTAATTATACATTTTTACACTTCATCTGTCACTAATTAAGAAAAGTGCAATTCACTTTTCAAAGTAAAGAATATAAAGAAAAAAATACAAATATGATAAATTAGTAAATCTATATAAAACAAAACTTATCAGTTTATTATATAAAAATTAATTACTATATAAAATCTACGACTATCCTATGACTTTTATCCTATGACTTTTTTAGTCATTTACATATGAAATTTAGACTAACTTCAGTATATTAAAAATTGGGATATGTGGCATAAAAGGCATTCGAAAAAGTTTAGAATATCTTATCGAATTAAGTTGCCCTTCTAGACACATATCCCTTTTTAGTATACTAAAGGTAAACTAATTTTTAAGTCATAATTTTCTTATAATATAATACAGATAAGCCCTCCATTGCCTTCATTTATTATCTTTTGAAGAGTTTTTTGTATCTTAACCTGTACATCCTCTGGCATTCTATAAAGTTTATTTTGTAATCCTTCTTTAACTAATACTTCTAAAGATTTACCAAACATATTACTTTGCCATATCTTTGATGGATCTGTTTCAAACTCTTCTAATAGAGATTTTAACATTTCTTCGCTTTCCTTTTCTGTTCCCATTATTGGAGATACTTCTGTTTCAATATCAGCTCTTATAAAATGTAATGATGGCGCACTAGCTTTTAATTTAACTCCATATCTACTTCCTTGCTTTACTATTTCAGGCTCTTCTAACTTCATTTCTGTAAGTTGTGGTGCTACTAATCCATATCCTGTTTCTTTTACATCTTCTAGCGCTTCTGCTATTCTATCATATTCTATTTTAGCTTTATTCATAGTTTCAACTATTTTTAATAAATCATTTTCATTTTCTATTTCTCTATTGCAAACTTCCCCTATTATTTTATAGAATAATCCTTCCTTTGGTTTTAAAGCTATTCTAGCTGTTCCTTCTCCCATGTTCATTTCATTCAATGCTGAATTATCTAAAAATTCAAATTCACATAAGTTTTCCATAGATTTTTTTATGTCACGTACTTTATATATTTCTTTTGCCATATTTTTTACTACATTTATGAAATCAACCTTTAACCAATGTTCTGGTTTTAACTCTTCTATCCAAGCTGGCATATCTATGTTCACTTCTTTTATAGGGAATTCTTTAAGTACTCTTTGGAAAACATTAGTCATATCTTCTTCTTTCATATTTAAAATATCCATAGTTTGTACTGGCACATCATATTTTTCTTCTAAACTTTTTCTTAACTCTATAGTTTCTGGATCATATGGATGTGCTGAATTTAAAACTATTATAAAAGGCTTATTTATAGATTTTAATTCCTCTACAACCCTTTCTTCTACTTCTGCATAATTTTCTCTGTCTATATCTGTTATAGACCCATCTGTGGTAATTAAAAGTCCTATTGTAGAATGTTCATTTATAACCTTTTTTGTTCCGATTTCTGCTGCTTCTTCAAAAGGTATTTCATAATCATACCATGGTGTTGTAACCATTTTAGGCTTATCCTCTTCTTCCATATAGCCCATAGCTCCATTAACAATATAGCCTACACAGTCTACCATTCTAACTTTAAATTTAGTGTCACTTTCTAAACTTATTTCTACAGCTTCATTAGGTACAAATTTTGGTTCTGTAGTATGGATAGCCTTTCCTGAAGAACTTTGAGGTAGTTCATCTTTAGCCCTTTGTTTCTTATAAGAATTTTCTATTTTTGGTATAACCATCTTTTCCATAAATTTTTTTATGAAAGTTGATTTTCCTGTTCTAACTGGCCCAACAACTCCTACATAAATGTCACCTTGAGTTCTCTCTGCTATATCTTTGTATATATTAAAATTGTCCAAATTATACCCCCCAATATTATAATATTAACAATATATATATACTTTTTATTAGTAAGAGTTATTCCTAAAATTATTAAATTCTTTTAAATTGTTTTATAATAGTTGTTTTTTTAACAAAAATTAAATTAATATACAATATTACAGTAGATAGTCTTATTTAGTGTACATATATAAAAATATTTTAAATTTTTAATAGTTTTCTATAAAATTAAAACCACCATAAAATTTAATTTAAGATTTTATGGTGGCGTTATAATATATTATCATTTTTAATTTTTACCATGAATACCTTAATTACGAAATTATAATAATTAATGTATTTTTAAATTAAATCATTTCCATCTTTTTATCTCTAGTCATAAGTTCATAAACTCCATAATTGGGCTCTTTATTTTGAAATAAAACTTTATATAATGTATCTGTTATAGGCATCTCTACATTTAATTTTTCTTTTAATTCATAAAATCCTCTACAAGCTTTTATACCCTCTACTACCATACCTACTTCTTCTATGGCTTTTTCTGTACTATAACCCTTCCCAATTAATATACCAGCTCTTCTATTTCTACTATGCATACTTGTGCAAGTAACTATTAAATCTCCTATACCTGTAAGTCCTGAAAAAGTTTCTTGCTTGCCTCCAAGCTTTGTACCTATCCTTATTATTTCACTCATTCCTCTTGTCATTAGTGCAGCTTTTGTATTATCTCCATATCCTATGCCATCAGATACACCTGCAGCTAAAGCTATAATATTTTTAACAGCTCCTCCTATTTCTACACCTATCAAATCATCATTAGTATATACTCTAAATTTATTAGTCATAAAAAGATCTTGCACTTTTTTAGCTATATTCATATTTTTCGAAGATACAACTACTGTTGTAGGTATATCTTGAGCTACTTCTTCTGCATGACTAGGCCCTGACAATACTACCATAGGATTATTAGGAAGCTCTTCTTCTATAACCTCTGATAACCTTTTCCCTGTGCCTTCTTCTATACCTTTAGCTATGCTTACTATTATTTGACTTTCTTTTATAAAAGGTTGTATTTTTTTGCATATTTGCCTTATCACATGGGAAGGTACTGCTAATATTATAAATTCACATTGTTCTATGGCTTTCTCTATTTCATTATAAGCTTTTACTCCTGCAGGTATTACTATTTTAGGTAAATATTTTATGTTTTCTTTTTTTATGTTTATATCATCTACTATATTACTATTTCTGTGCCATATATTAACGTTTAAGCCCTTTTTCCCAAGCATTACGGATAGAGCTGTACCAAAACTACCTGCACCTAAAAAACAAACTTTTGAATCCATTTCATTCCTTCCTTTCCCCAATTAATTATTTATTTGATTTTTATTTTTAATTAACATTTAAACTTAGTTGATTAAATAGGTTTATATTAAAAATTCCTATGCTAAACTACCACTAAAATCTATTTATGTAGAATATATCTAAGTGGCAGTTAGCTATAGGATATATTTTAAAAATCTATTTTTCTTTTCTTTCTCTAAATTCTAATTTTATTCCTGTTCCTTGGAAATCAAAGTTTTCTCTTAATTGATTTTCTAAATAACGTTGATAAGAGAAATGTATGCAAGCTGGATCATTCACAAAGAAAACAAAAGTTGGTGGTTTTATTCCAATTTGAGTCACATAATAAATTTTTAATCTTTTGGTTCCTACTATAGGAGGTTCTTTCATCATAATAGCTTGACTTATTACATCATTTAAAACCCCTGTTTTTATTCTCTTAGTATAATTATCATAACATTCTTTAGCTGTTTGTAAAACTTTTACCACCCTTTGACCAGTTTTAGCAGATATAAATAAATATTTTGCATAAGGCATGAATGATAAATTTACTTTTAAATCTTTTTTAAATTTATCCATTGTTTTATCATCTTTTTCTACTAAGTCCCACTTATTAACTATAACTAAAATAGCTTTATTTATATCATGGGCATATCCTATTATTTTTTGATCCTGCTCAGATATTCCTTCTGTAGCATCTATCATAAGTATACATACATCTGCTCTTTCTATAGATGCATAAGTTCTTATTACAGAATATCTTTCTATTTCTTCTTTTACCTTACTCTTACGTCTCAATCCCGCTGTATCAATTAAAGTAAATTCACCAAAATCTGTACTTACATAACTGTCTATGGAATCTCTTGTAGTTCCCGGAATATTACTTACTATAAGTCTGTCTTCTCCTAGCAATTTATTTATAAGAGAGGATTTTCCTACATTTGGTTTACCTACAAAAGCTATATTTATTCTCTCATCCTCTTCTCTATCTGATTTATCATCTTTAAAATGTTCTACAACTCTATCTAACATATCACCTAAACCTAATGCCTGTGATGAAGATATAGTTACAGGATCTCCTATACCTAAATTATAAAACTCATAAGCATTATCTTCATCCTTTAGTTTGTCAATTTTATTTACTACAAGTACTATAGGCTTTTTACTTTTTCTAAGCATCTGTGCTACTTCTTGATCTGCTGGCGCTAATCCTTCTTTTCCATCTACTAAAAATATTATTACACTAGCCATTTCTATAGCTATTTGCGCCTGTCTTCTCATTTGAGATACTATTATATCTTGGCTTTCTGGTTCTATACCTCCTGTATCTATAATTGTAAATTTGTGATTTAACCATTCTGCCTCTGCATAAATTCTATCTCTTGTTACTCCTGGTGTATCTTGTACTATAGCTATCCTTTTTCCTGCTAATTTATTAAATAGTGTAGATTTACCTACATTAGGTCTTCCCACTATTGCTACTATCGGTTTTCCCATTTTTATTCCTCCCTGCTATGTTTATTTATTATATCTATTAAGTCTTCTCCTGTATAATCACATACTAAAATTTCTCTTTCTAGACTATTACTTAATTCTTTTAGCGTTACATCATCTAAGAAAACTTGTTCGGATATATCAGCTAATTCGTATCCTTTTCTAAGCATTACATTTGGAATTATAACATACTTTCCTAAATTTTCCCCCTGTGTTTGTTCTATTATATCCTTTGCTGTTATAAGTCCAGCTACAGTAATGGTCTTTCCAAAAAAGTTATTATCTATTTTTATAACTTCTATCTTTATATCATTATTATGATTGTTTATTATTTTACTAGCTTCTAATATTTCTTTATAAGCAGATTGCCCAGTTATAATTGAAAAACTTCCTTTTGCTTTTGTTGAAAGTTTTTTCACATTGTTTTTTATGTTATTTCTAAATATTCTTATAACACCTACACCATCTTCTAGTTGTTTGAATCCATCATAAAATTCTTCTTTAGGTACTTCTCTTTCTGCTATAACATAAAATTCATCAGATAATCTTACAAAAGGTTTTCCTATTTCTTTTATAAATTTATTTTGATATTCCTCTACCATGTCTAATTCTTTATTAGCAGTTTCTTTATTAAAAAGTTCAAATTGGTATAATCCTTCTCTAAATCTTGTAACACCTACAGGAACTACTGCTAAATTTTCAACCTGAGGATAAAGAGCATATAAATCTTCAATAGTTCTTTTTAATTCATCTCCATTATTAAGTCCTGGACATAAAACTACCTGACAATCCATTTTTATGCCACCCTGAGCTAGCTTTTTCATTCTATCATATAGATTACCTGCAAATCTATTATTTAAAAGTTTAACCCTAAGGTCTGGATTTGTAGTATGTACAGATATATTTATAGGACTTATTTTATAATTTATTATTCTTTCTATATCTTCATCCTTCATATTTGTAAGAGTAAGAAAATTGCCTTGAAGAAAAGATAATCTGGAATCATCATCTTTAAAGTAAAGAGTTTTTCTCATGCCCTTTGGTAGTTGATCTATGAAACAAAATAAGCAATTATTATGACATCTTTGAGGTACATCTAATATGGCTGCTTTAAATTCTATTCCTAAATCCTCATCATAATCCTTTTCTATCTCAAGCACCCAAATTTCCCCGTTACTTTTTTCTATTTCAACTTCTAAGTACTCATCACAAACTAAAAATTTATAATCGATAATATCCTTAACTTCTTTATTATTTATAGACAGCAAAAAATCTCCCTTTTGTATTTCAAGTTCTTCTGCTATACTACCTCTTTCTACTTTTAGTATTTCCTTTTTCATTTTTTCAACTCCAAATTTTATATTTATCATTAAATTATATTACATTAATATAATAATTTAGTCAATTTGCAACTTAAAATTTAATTTATAAAATATAAAAAACAAATAGTAATAATACAATCAAACATGAAAAAATTATGAAATAAGCACAAAATATAAAAAATAAAACACCTCTAAAGAGCTGTTTAAAATTAACTTCAATTTTAATATAATAAATATTTTAAAATTAAAGTTATCTTATTATACTTTCCCTTAAAAGTGTTACACAATATTTTGGAAATAATTTATGCATATATTAATTTCACTCATTCATATCAATATGCTCCCCAGTTACTAAATAAATAGTCCATTCACATATGTTAGTAGTGTGATCTGCTATTCTCTCTAAATATTTACATACAAACAAAAACTGTGTAAGTTGATTTATAGTTTCTTTTTTTTCTATCATTGTGTTTATATATTCTTTAAACGTAGTTTTATAAATATAATCTATTTCATCATCTAAAATACAAGCTTTATAAGCTTCTTCTTTGTTTTCATTTACATAAGAATCTAAAGATTCTTTTATCATATTTTGAACTATATCTGCCATTTTAGGTATTTTTGTTAAGGATTTAATATATTCTTCATCTTTTATTTTTTTTGCTATCTTAGCTATATCTACTGCATGATCTGCCATTCTTTCTAAATCTGTAACAATTTTTAATGTAGTAAATATTTTTCTTAAATCTGTAGCTAAAGGTTGTTCTTTAGCTATAAGAACTATACATTCATTCTCTATTTCTTTTTCTAACTCATCTACTAAATCATCATTTTTTATTACTTTATTTGCTAAATCTTCATCTTTTTTAACTAGTGCTTTAATAGATGTATTTATTTGCTTTTCTACAATACTACCCATTCTTAATATACTATTATGGAGCTTTAGAAGTTCTTTATCAAATACCTTTCTCAATCTATTCTTCTCCTTTCATTTAAATAAACCTAACCAAATCTACCTGTTATATAATCTTCAGTTCTTTTATCCTTCGGTTTGTAAAATAATTCTTCAGTTTTTCCTACTTCTATTATTTCTCCATTTAGAAAAAATGCTGTGTTATCAGATATTCTTCCTGCCTGCTGCATATTATGCGTAACTATTATTACAGTATATTTACTTTTAAGTTCATCCATAAGTTCTTCAATTTTAAGAGTAGATATAGGGTCTAGTGCTGAAGTTGGCTCATCCATTAATAATATTTCAGGTTCTACAGCTAATGTTCTGGCTATACAAAGTCTTTGTTGCTGCCCTCCTGATAATCCTAATGCACTTTTTTTAAGCCTATCTTTTACCTCTTTCCAAAGTGCCCCTCCTTTTAAACTTTTTTCTACTATTTCATCTAACTTCTCTTTATTCTTTATACCATGAATTCTAGGACCATAGGCTATGTTGTCATATATAGACATAGGGAATGGATTAGGATTTTGAAATACTATTCCTATTTTCTTCCTAAGATCTATTACATCATAATCTTTATATATATCTTTTCCCTCATAATAAACATTACCTTCTATTTTTACCGAATCTATTAAATCATTCATTCTATTTAAAGTTCTTAAAAATGTAGATTTTCCACATCCTGAAGGTCCTATTAAAGCAGTAACTTTATTTTTTTCTATATCTATATTGATATTTTTTAAAGCTTTTATATTCCCATAATATAAATTTAGATTGTCTGTTTTAATAATTGCCATAACTTTTCCTCCTTAATTCTCCCCTGTATACAATTTGTGCATTTTTTTACCTATTATTCTAGCTAATATATTAAATAATAAAACCATTATAATTAGAACTGCTGATGCTCCATTAGCTACTTTAGCAGCATCAAGTATCATAGCTTCTGAATTTACTTTCCATATATAAACTGCTAACGTTTCTGCTGGTCTCATTAAATTAAGTGGAAAAGCTTTCGAAGTTATATTAGCTGTAAAATTTAAACTAGGTGCACTCATTCCTGCTGTATATAAAAGTGCTGCTGCTTCCCCAAATATTCTGCCTGCCGCTAATATTATTCCCGTTAAAATTTGGGGTATAGCTGAAGGAAGTACTACTGTTTTTATAGTTTGAAATCTTGTAGCTCCAAGACCTAAACTAGCTTCCTTTATTCCTTTAGAAGCCTCCTTTATAGCATTTTCACTTACCCTAGTTAAAGCTGGTAAGTTTAATATTGATATGGCTAATGCTCCTGACAAAAGAGTAAAACCCCAATTAGTTATTTTGACAAAAACTAAAAAACCGAATAAACCTACTACTATAGAAGGAAGAGAGGCCATAGTTTCTATAGAAATTCTAACTACATTTAAAAAGAAACCTTTTTTGGTATACTCTGAAAGATATATTCCAGCTCCTATTCCTATAGGCACTGTAATTATTAAAGATATTAAAAGCATATAAAGAGAGTTAAATAATTGAGGTCCTATTCCACCTCCTGCTTCTCCTATCTTAGGGTCTGAAAATAAGAATTGTAAATTTAATGCGCTTGCACCTTTCATTAATATATATCCTAAAAGAATTATCAATAATAACACTACTAAAGCTGAAATAAAATACAATATAACCGTCCAAATTTTGTCTATCACTTTAGAATTCATTACTCTCCCCCCTTCTTCCTATAAGCCTAATTGCTATTATAAATAGGAAAGATATTATTAAAAGTAATAATGCTAACGCCCAAAGTGCATCATTCCATACCGTTCCTCCTATAGTATTTGCCATATCCATTGTAATAACACTTGTTAATGTAGAGGCTGGATTTAATAATTTATTAGGAAACTGAATAGAATTTCCTATTACCATTTGAACAGCCAATGCCTCTCCAAAGGCTCTGGCAAGACCTAATATAATACCTGTTAATATGCCATTTTTAGCTGAAGGTACTATGACCTTACTTATAGTTTGCCATCTAGTTGCACCTAAGCCATATGAAGCTTGTAAATAAGATTTAGGTACTACTTTTATTGCATCTACGGAAATACTAGCTATGGTTGGTAATATCATTATACTTAAAACTATTATTCCTGCTAAAATGCTAAAACCTGTTCCTCCATAAATTTTTTTTATAATTGGCAATAATATGCTTATACCTAACCACCCATATACTACTGAAGGAATGCCTACGAATAATTCTAAAGCAGGTTTTAAAACCTTATCTCCTACTTTAGGAGATATATAATTTATAAATATTGCCAAAGCTACGCTTATTGGAGCACTTAATATAACTGCACCTATAGATACAAAAGTAGATCCTGCTATAAAATTTAATGCTCCAAATTTAGGTACATCATTATCCGGATTCCAGTTAGTTGAAAATAAGAATTCCCTTAATGAAACACCTTTTGAAAATACTGATATACCTTTGAAGACTACAAAAAATATTATAGATAAAGTTAAAAAAACTATTAACACTCCACATATAGTTGATAATCCTCTTCCTATGTATTCATTTTTTAAGTTTTTCAATAACTTCATTTTAGATATATCTTTATTGTAAGTTTTTTTATTAGTTATATTCATAATCATCTTCCTCTAATAATTATTATTTAATATCACTAGCTGGTATATATTTTAATTTTTCTATTAATGGTTTAGCTTCCTCACTTAACATATAATCTATAAAAGCTTTTGTTAACCCTTCTGGTTCACCTTTTGTATACATATGTTCATAAGACCAAAAATCATATTTTTTAGCTATTATATTTTCTTTTGTTGGTTCTATATTATTTATTTTTATAACTTTTACTTCATCATTAAGATGTGAAAAAGACACATAACTTATACTTCCTTTTGTTTGATTTATAGCTTTTACAACACTTCCACTAGAATCTTGAGTTGTACCTAAACCTTCTTTTTCATCCTTTCCATCCATTATAGTATCTTTAAAAGTAGCTCTTGTACCTGAAGACTTAGATCTATTTATTACATTTATCTTCTCATCTTGACCACCAACATCTTTCCAGTTAGTAATTTCTCCTGTAAATATTTTTTGAATTTGCTGTTTGGTTAAAGAATCTACATTTACTTCCTTATTAACTATAATTCCAAATCCTATAGCACAAACTTTATGATCTACTAAAGATGAAATTTGATTTTTGTCTTTTAATTTTGATTCTGCTGTTACATCAGAGTTTCCTATTTCAACCGATCCTGAAACTACTTGATTTATCCCTGCTCCACTTCCTCCACCTTGAACATTTATAATAGCATCTGGGTTCTTTTGCATAAATTTCTTAGCTACTTGTTCCACTAAAGGCTGTAATGCAGAGGATCCTAATGCAGTTATATTACCGCTTATAGTTTCTTTTTTATTTTTTTCTTTATTTTCTTGTTTATTACCACAACCTGATAGAATTCCAAAAGTCATAGTTATTATTAAGGCTGATATTATTAATTTAAGTCCTTTTCTTTTCATTAATAAAAACCTCCATTCAAGATTCTTTATATTCTCATCATGATTACATTTTTTATTTTAAATCATTTAGGTTAAGCAATTATTATATTAAAGTTAATTAAATTTAACATTAGTTTTTACTTTTTTATTGACTTATACAACTTCTTATTTTCAGCTAAATTTAAAATGATATAGATGAAATAAAAAAAGTTTGCTTCAAAATAAAATTAAATCTATTTTGAAACAAACTCTTTTTTATTCAATATTTTTATTTTAAATTACATCATATAAATAATTTATATAATATTAAAAGTTATTTATTTTTAAGTTTAAAGGTATTTTCACCTGAAATTTAGTTCCTTTTTGAGGTTCACTTTCTACTTCTATTTTTCCATTAATACTTAAAACTATATGCTTTACTATAGCTAAGCCTAATCCCGTTCCCCCTTCTGCTCTAGATCTTGCTTTATCCACTCTATAAAATCTTTCAAATATTCTATCTAAATGCTCTTTTGGAATCCCTACTCCTGTATCTTCTACCCAAAATATTATACTATTTTTATCTTGTTTTGTTCCTACATTTACTACACCATTAAGTTCTGTATACTTAATAGCATTATCTACTAAATTTATTATCATTTGATTGTATTTATCCTTATTTCCTATTAACAAAGGTACTTTTTCTCCCACAATATTTATTTTTATATTTTTATCATCTGCAGATTTTTTTACTAGATAATAAACTTTTTCAATTAATTCATTTAAATCTATTTCTTCTTGTACTAATTCTTGCTTTTGCTTTTCTATATTAGACAACACTAATATATCATTTATCAATCTTGTAAGTCTATCTGCTTCATCATTTATTATTTGTAAAAACTTTTCTCTATTTTTTTTATCATCTACATACTTTAAAGTTTCTGAAAAACCTTTTATGGATGTTAATGGAGTTTTTAATTCATGCGATACATTTGCTACAAATTGCTCTCTCATGCTTTCTAGTTTTTTTATGTCTGTTATATCTTGTACTACTGCCACAGTACCTATATTGTCATATTTACTTATTATGTCTGTGGTCTTCACCCTAAGTGTTCTTTTTTCTGGCCACAATATATTTATTTCCCTATAGAAGGATTCCTTATCCTTTAATGCTTTTTCAAGCTCAAAATCTCTTATATTATCCATAAGATTTTCACCTATTATATCTCTTTTTATACCAAATAATTTTTTAGCACAGGGATTAATCATAATAACTTTAAACTCTTTATCTATAGCTATAACACCACTATCCATACTTTTAAGTATGGCCTCTAACCTATTTTGCTTATCTCTAACTTCTACTAAGCTATTTTCTAATATATCTGCCATAGAATTAAAATTTTTCCCAAGCTGCCCTATTTCATCTTCAGAATTTATTATCACCCTTCTATCAAAATCTCCTCTTGCTATACTTGCAGTTACAAATTCAAGATTTTTTATAGGTTTTATCATAGCCATTGATATTCTAGATGAAAATAAAAAGGACATAATAAAAGAAAATAATATTATGAAAATATAATACTTTATATAATTTTTTTCTAATAATTTTATGTTTTTTATATCTATGGAACTTCTTATAAGATAATTGTCACTAATTTTATTTGCAAAATAAAGACTTTCTAATTTTGTTGTATCACTATGTCTTAGACTATAAGCCTCCCCATATTTTTTTGAATTAATTATTTCTTCTCTTTTATTGTGATTTCCTAATTCTTTGCTATTATCTTTAGAATCCACTAAAATATTTCCACTATTATCTATTAATGTTACCCTTATATCATTATCTTTATAATTGTTCTTTATAAAATCAGCAATGTTTTCAAAACCTTCATTTTTTATTACTTTCATTATAAATAAATTATTATTTCTTAATCTACTTTTACTGCTTTCTATATGCTGATTATTAATGATTATTAAAAAGAGTGATGATACTATAGTTAATGTAAATATTAAAATTATAAGTATTGATATTGTTAATTTTTTTTTCATAAATTCACCTTTTAAAATTCACTATTGAATCTATATCCTATGCCTCTTATGGTTTCAATATATTTAGGATTCTTATCATCATCTTCTATTTTCTTTCTTAAATGCCTTATATGCACATCTACAGTTCTAGTTTCTCCAATATATTCATATCCCCATATTCTGTCTAATAAAAAATCTCTTGTCATAACCTTTCCTCTGTTTTTTATTAAGACTTCTAAAAGTTCAAATTCTTTTAATGTAAGTTCTATTTTTCTACCATCCTTTGTAAGGGAATGCTTCTCAAAATTCACAATTATATTTCCTAAAGAGTATGATTTAGATTCTATATTTATGGTTGTTTTTCTTCTAAGAACTGCTTTTACTCTAGCCACCATCTCTCTAATAGAAAAAGGTTTAGTTATATAATCATCCGCACCTAATTCTAAACCCAGAACTTTATCTAATTCATCGCTTTTAGCTGTAATCATTATTATAGAAGTAGCAGCTGTATTATCATTTTTTCTTATTTCTTTACAAACATCATATCCATCCATGCCTGGTAACATTAAATCTAAAAGTACTAAATCTGGTTTTTCTTTTTTAACTTTCTCTAATGCATCTATCCCATTTAAAGCACAAATGCATTCATATCCGTTATTTTCTAGATTAAATTTTATTAATTCACATATATGTTCTTCATCATCTACTATAAGTATTTTTTCCTTAGTCATAGTACTCCTCCTATTATTAACTTAAATATATAAAGGAAAATTGTCTCCCTATATTTCCTTCTTTTCTATAGGAATAAAATTTTGGATCTGAACTACACATAGTACATAAATCTGTTCTAATTATATTTTCGCTCTTAACCCCTATATAACTTAATTGCGCCAATATACATTTTTCCATATTCAAATTTCTTTTGTTATTTATATTATGATCATTATACATTTTATTTTCTTTAAACTTATTTATTAAGTCCCAACTTACTTCATAACAACATTCTTTTATATGTGGACCTATTGAAACTATAATGTTTTTAGGATTTGTACCATAATTTTCCTTCATTTTATTTATGGTGCTTATAACTATCTGTTCATAAGTTCCTCTCCAACCACTATGAACTGCAGCCACTACATCATTTTCTTTATCATATAATAGTATAGGAACACAATCTGCTGTAAAAATTCCTACAGCTTTATCAAATTCATTAGTTATTATTGCATCTCCATCTTTATTTTCATCATCAAAATTTCTAACTATACTACTATGTACTTGATTTAAATAAAATACTTCTTGTAATGAAAACCATTTTTTTATATTATTTAAATTTTCTTTTCCTTCCTCTATATTTAAATTTAAATTATTTTCTCCAGTAGAAAATATAAAATTAGCATTTTTAAATTGCAATTTCAAAAAAATATAAGATCCAATATTAATTTTTTCAAAATTCATAAAACATACCATCCTTCCTATAAATATATTATCACTAATTATACATTATTAAAAAAATATACATAACTTTTAACATATTTAACTTTATTTTAACATAAGCTTCATAACTTACTCATGATTAGTTTCAATTATTCCAAAATAAAATAAAAAACTTAATACTATTATAATAATAGCATTAAGTTTTTTAATTAAATTAATTATAACTTATAAAAATAAGAATATAATTAATTTTTATCCATTAAATTTTTGATTTCTTCCATAAAAGTATTAATATCTTTAAATTGTCTGTATACAGAAGCAAATCTAACATAAGACACCTCATCTATATTTTTTAAGTTTTTCATTATTATTTGCCCTATTTTGTCTGTATTCACTTCTGTAAGCATCTCATTATTTATATGCCTTTCTACTTCATCTGCTATTTGTTCAATTTGTTTCCTTGATACAGGCCTTTTTTGACAAGCTTTCATAAGACCATTTACTATCTTATTTCTATCAAAATATTCCCTACTCATATTTTTCTTTATAACAAGAATAGGTGTAGTTTCTATTTTTTCATAAGTAGTATATCTTCTGTTGCATTTTAGGCATTCTCTTCTTCTTCTTATTGAACTTCCATCTTCTGTAGATCTTGAATCTACCACTTTGCTTTCTCCATACGCACAGTAGGGACACTTCAATTTAATCCACATCCTTTTCTTTAGATTACTGAACTTTAGCTATATATATTAATTATACACTTTTTCTCCATTTTTTCTACTAAATACTTAAAATTTCAATAACTAAAATAATAAATTTCTTTTTAATAAACTAATTCTCCTCTAAATTATAATTATCTCCATTTACCAGTATAACATCTGTACCTATTTTATATATTCTATCCCACTCTATTTCTAAATCCTCTTTTTTATTGAAAAATCCTACCTTTTGAGTAGGTAAAATTATAGATAATATCTTATAAGAGTCACAGTCTATAATCAAATCCTTTATGTATCCCATTTTACTACCAGTATTTATATCTATTATTTCCATATTTTTTAAATTTTCTATAGAATATAATTCTACTTGCTCCATGATATACCCCCTTAAACAATTTTTATATTATAATATATGTTTCCCTGTCTTATTCTATGAAAAAGATTAAAACAAAAAGCTACTGATAAAAATATTTATCAGTAGCTTAAGGTATGCTCTAATAATTTAAGAACATCTTACTTAAACGTATTTCCTCATATGTTTTAAAGCCGTTTTTTCTAATCTAGATACCTGTGCCTGAGATATACCTATTTCATCTGCTACCTCCATTTGAGTTCTTCCATCAAAAAACCTTAAATTAAGTATTAGTTTTTCTCTGTCATTTAATTTTTTCATAGCTTCTTTTATAGATATATTTTCTATCCAATTTTCATCCACATTTTTGGTATCACTTATTTGATCCATAACAAATATAGCATCCCCTCCATCATGGTATATAGGCTCAAATAAAGATACTGGATCCTGTATAGCGTCTAAAGCAAAAACCACTTCTTCTCTTGGCAATTCTAATTCTTTGGCTATTTGAGATATTGTTGGCTCTTTATTATTATTTTTTATTAATTTGTCTCTAGCCTGCAATGCTTTATACGCTATGTCTCTTAAAGATCTACTAACTCTTATAGAATTATTATCTCTTAGGTATCTTCTTATTTCTCCGATTATCATAGGAACAGCATAAGTAGAGAATTTTACATTTTGACTTAAATCAAAATTGTCTATAGCTTTTATAAGACCTATACATCCTACTTGAAAAAGGTCATCCACATTTTCCCCACGATTGTTAAATCTTTTTATTACACTAAGTACCAGCCTTAAATTGCTTTTTATAAATTCTTCTCTACATTCTGTTTCACCATTTCTAATCCTTACCAGTAATTTTTTCATCTCTTTATCCTTTAATACTGGTAGTTTTGACGTATTTACTCCACAAATTTCAACTTTATTAGTAACCATAAAGTCATCAGTCCCTTCAGAATGATTGCATTTAAATTGTTTCCAAAGGAACCTAATTTTATACTAAGGACAAACTAAACCATTTTATTTATTTCTTTTTTAAGCGTCTTAATTATTCTTTTTTCTAATCTTGATATATAGGATTGAGATATTCCTAACATATCTGCTACTTCTTTTTGAGTTTTTTCTCTTTTTCCGTTAAGCCCAAATCTTAATTTTACTATTTCCTTTTCTCTTTCGTTTAATTTTTTCATAGCTAATAATAATAACTGTTTGTCTACTTCATCTTCTATCAAGTTATAAACTTCATCATTATCCGTTCCTAATATATCTGAAAGTAATAATTCATTTCCGTCCCAATCAATATTTAAAGGCTCATAAAAGGATATTTCTGCTTTTACTTTACTATTTCTTCTTAAATACATTAATATCTCATTTTCTATACACCTTGAAGCATAAGTGGCTAATTTAATTTTTTTATCTGGTTTAAAAGTATTTACCGCTTTAATTAAACCTATAGTTCCTACAGATACCAAATCTTCTATACATATGCCCGTATTTTCAAATTTTCTAGCTATATAAACTACTAATCTTAAATTTCTTTCTATTAAAACAGATCGAACTTTTTCATCCCCATTTATTAATCTTTGTACAAAATATTCTTCCTCTTCTTTTGAAAGTGGGGGAGGAAGTGCATCATTCCCACCTATGTAATAAACACTTTTAAAAAACAATTTAAACTTTATTAATATTCTGTTTAATAATACCTTTAAACTTATCATAAAAGTCCCTCCTATATAATTCCTCTAGATAAAAGTGCTCTATAGTCTTTTATAGTGCTAAGTTTACCTTCCAAAAGTGCTATTATCACTTCTTTTTTTTCTTTTTTACCTCCTATATGCACATCTATATAATTAGGTTTAAACCCTTCAAGATTGCCTGAATTACCATTTACAACCCTATAAGGTATATAAAATTTATCATAAGAATCTAAATTTACATTACTAAACACATCTTTTTCAACTACTAATACTGGGAGGTTTGTAGCAGGTTCTCTTAGTTCATTTCCTGTATCTAAAAAAGCCCTTACACTTTTCTGATCCTTTTTAAGTATTATGTCTACATCATATATAAAGCTACTTATATCCTTTCTATCTTTTATATACCATACTAATTTATTTCCAATAATGTATATAATCATCATAGACATCATAAGTTTTTTATAAGAAAATTTTTCTATAAATAAAAAAGTTCTAGAGTTCATACTATTGCATTCTAAAAAAACACATAAACCTGCAATAATCATAGAATAAACTATATAAACTGCTGTAGCTTTTATATTAAATATTAAATCTTTTTTATGAAAAGCCATTAAAATTAAAATAAAAGCTATTAAAATTTTAAATATAAGCTTATTAAATAATGCAAGAGAAGGTATAATAAGTACTAGTATATATAAGCTTCCTAGCAATGAAGATGTTAATAAATATAAAATTTTATTGTTAATTTTTAATGTCTGAGAAGTTAGAAAGAGTATAAATAAATTTACAATAAAATTTTCTAATATCATAACATCTAAATAAACCACCAATATTTATCTCCCCCCTTAAACTACTGCCATTTATTTACTATTATACAATTAAACATTTCAAAAATTTGTCAATCCATATAAAAATGTTATGTTTTTATTGTATAAAATATGCCAATATAATTTATAATTTAGTATATTATTTTTTTTATTTATAAAAGTAGCTGTCACATTAAGGAATTTACACACAATATACTTAAGTTATTCAATATATTTAGTATTAACTCTTAATACAACAGCACCTAAAATAAATATTAAATTGTAGTCCATGTGACAAATAAAATAAATATATTTACATAAAAAAGTAGGGAATTATATTCCCTACTTTACTTAATTACTTTCTTTGTCTTCTTAAAAAGGCTGGTATCTCTAAATCATTTTCATCTATATGCTGTTCATATGTAGATGATTGTTCTTCTCTACCATCTCTTTTATTAGATTCTTTTGTTATATCTTTTTCTTCCTTTTCAATATTTTTATTTTCTAATCTATCGCTTTCAAAACCCGTAGCAATTACAGTTATTCTTAACTCATCTTTTAAATTTTCATCTATAACTGCTCCGAATATAATATTAGCATCTGGATCTGCTGCTTCTTGTACAATTTCTGCAGCTTCATTTATTTCTAGTAATCCTAAATCATTTCCTCCAGTAATATTAAGAAGCACTCCAGTTGCTCCAACAATTGATGTTTCTAACAATGGACTTGATATAGCTTGCTTAGCTGCTTCCTGTGCTCTATTATCTCCTGTTCCTTTACCTACACCCATATGAGCTAATCCTTTATCTAGCATTATAGTCCTAACATCTGCAAAATCTAGGTTAACAAGCCCTGGTATAGTAATCAAGTCTGATATACCTTGTACACCTTGTTTTAAAACATCATCTGCTAACTTAAAAGAGTCCATTAAGCTTGTCTTTTTATCTACTATGCTTAATAATCTTTCATTTGGAATTGTAACTAATGTATCTACTCTTTCTTTTAAGGTATTTATTCCCATTTCTGCATGAATTAATCTTTTCCTCCCTTCAAAAGGGAAAGGTTTAGTTACTACACCTACTGTAAGTATTCCCATAGATTTAGCTATTTCTGCAATTACTGGAGCAGCTCCAGTACCAGTTCCTCCTCCCATACCTGCTGTTATAAACACCATATCGGCTCCTTTTATTGCTTGGGAAATTTCTTCTTTGCTTTCTTCTGCAGCCTTCTTACCTATTTCTGGATTAGCTCCTGCTCCTAATCCTTTAGTTAACTTATCACCTATTTGAATTTTTTGAGATGCTTGTGAAAGCATTAAAGCTTGTTTATCTGTATTTATAGCTATAAATTCTACATTTTTTAATCCTTCTATTATCATTCTATTTACAGCATTGTTTCCTCCGCCACCACATCCAATAACTTTTATTTGAGCAAATTGCTGTACATCAACATCGAAATCTAGCACAATAAAACCTCCTTATCTGTAATTAAAAAAATTCTGTTAAAAATTCCTTTATTTTTAAAAACACACCTTTTCCTTCGTTTTCATCTTTATAATGTGACGTATCTTCTTTAGTAATAGCAGCCTCTCTATTTTTCAAATTATCATTTTGAATTTTTATGGGAGTAATTAGGCTTTTAACTACTCCTACTGAAGATACATATATAGGATTTGCAGCCCCAACATACTCTGGACTTCCCACTCTAAAACTTTTATTAAATATGTACTTTCCAAATTCCTCTATCCCTTTTATTAAAGAAAGCCCTCCTCCCACTATAACTATATTAGATATATCTTCAAACTGTCCACTTTGTTTTAACTTTTTTTCTATTAAAATTAATAATTCTTCAACTCTAGCTTCTACAACTTTTGTTAAAGTTTCCAAATTAATTGTTATATCATTATTATAACCTATATTCACTTTTATTTGACCTTCTAGACCTAAATTATTTTTTCCTATCACTCCATATTTTATCTTTAATTTTTCAGCTTCAGAAAAAGGTATTTTTAAGCATATGGATATATCATTTGTTATACTATTTCCACCTATAGATATATTATCAGTTTTAGTTAAAATACCATCTTTATATATAGAAATATCCATAGAATCAGCACCTACATTTATTAGAGCTGAGCCTTGATACATTTCTTCTTTTTTTAATGCTGCTTTAGCATCAGCTACAGGTGCAAAAACCACACCTAATATATTATAACCTGCTTTTTGAACTGTCTTTAATAAATTATTTATTACAGTAGTTTCAGCCAATACTAAATAAGCATCTAATTCCATTCTATTGCCACTCATACCTATTGGATCTTTTATGTTATTATATCCATCTACAATATATTCTTTAGGAATTATATCAACTATTTCTTTATCGTTAGGAACATTAATTATTTGAGTAGCTCTTTTAACTCTATTTACATCTTTTTTTGTTATTTCATTATCATCAGATGATATAGCTACCATACCTTGACTAGATATTAATGTACCTATCCTTCCTGGTAGGGAAATATAAAAACTCTTTATATCTGTATCTATTATGCTTTCTAATCTAGTTATGCAATTTTTAATAGACTCTGCTGTACTCTCTATATCAATTATTATTCCATTTTTCATTCCATGACATTCAGCAGAAGTAACTCCTATTATTTTAGCTTGTCCATATTTATCACGCTTTCCTGCTGCTGCACAAACTTTTGAGGATCCTATATCCACTCCTATTACGTAATCCTCCATGTAGTTTTCACCCCTTTTTAATGTAACCATTAAAATATATATTCAACAAAAAACTCCTATTTCCTCTTAAAATTATTAATTATTATAATTGTTATTTAATTTATAATATATAAATTCGTTATAAAAAAAGCAAAAAAAGGAAAGCTCCGCTTTCCCTAGTTAACTTTTTCCAGTTCATCAATATTCATACTCCTTGTATGAATTGTATGGCTCCATTCCTTATTGTCTTTATCTATAATTCCTTGTATTGAAATAGGAAACCATGTTATAGCATATATAGGATAAACTATATAATATAATAATACTTTTAATGTAAATTTTTTTTCTAAAATTAATATTAAAGGTGTATATAGTATCTGAAACAAGGAAAATAACATTATTAGTATAGTTATAAAATTAAAATCTATAGAATAAACTACACTATTAAAATTAGTAACTACATTTGCTGCCTTCATAGCATATCTAAATAAACTTATTATAGCTGACATCCCTAACAATATAGCTACAAAAGGTTGTATACTATAGAGTGCACAATCAAAAGCTGTAAAATTAAAGTTTTTAATAGCTTTTTTCATAAGTTTAAAAAAGTATCTACTAGATACATCTGCAAAACCTTGCATCCATCTTTTCCTTTGTTTCCATGATTGAGATAATGTTAAAGGTTTTTCATCATATATTATAGCATCGTGAGCCCAACCTACTTTATATCCATTTAATATAATTTTACAAGAAAATTCTAAATCCTCTGTAAGACAAGTAGCACCCCATCCAAGTTCTTTTAATATATCTGTATCTATACAAAAACCAGTGCCACCTAATTGACTAGATAATCCTAAATTATATCTTGCAAGCTGAAACATTCTATTACAAGTCCAAAAGGCAATAGAATAGCTTCCTGTTATCCAAGTATCCTCGGGATTTTTACTATCCAAATAACCTTGAACTACCTTATATCCTTTGCACATCTTTTTGTTCATTTCTTTTAAGAAATTTTTATGAACTAAATTATCTGCATCAAACACTGCTATAGCATCATATTTTTCATCCATCTTGAATATTATATTAAACATCCATTCTAACGCATAACCTTTTCCTTTTCGTTTTTTATCAAACCTTTCTTGTACGATAGCTCCTTTTTTTCTTGCAATTTCAGCAGTTTTATCAGTACAATTATCTGCTATTACAAAAATATCATATAGATTTTTATCATAGTCCATCATCTTTAAACTATCTACTATGTTACCTATAACTAGTTCCTCATTATGTGCTGCTACAATAAGAGCAAATTTTGTTTTATCATCAATATTCTTATTATTCTTTTTCCTATATATACCAAAAAGAGAAATTATAAGATAATACATTGATATGAAATAAACTATGTATGTTATTATTTTGGAGCTATAATGTACTATTCCATTTATAATATTCAATAGTATCCCCCCTCGGTTCAAAAATATTTTAGCATAAATAAAAGTTAATTACTATATATTATTGCAAATAAATATTATAAATTACTTAATACATTTTTAATATTATTTATATTTTTAAGAAAATAAGAGTATTTAATAAATATATAAATACAAATTTTATCAATAAATAGTTATTACATATAATAAATATTTATTATATATACCTAAAATTGTACTAACTTAAATTATATGATATTATGTAAATATAAACAACAAGTATTGCTATTTATAAATCAATATCAGTTTATAAAGGAGGTAGTTAGCGCATGTCGCGGCGCTACAAAAAAATATTTTTTCTAAGATTAAAAAGACTTCATAAAAAAGATGAGTCTTTCTGGTAAGTTTCTTTTAATTAACTACTAAGTATTAAAATAATATTAACTTATCAGGAGGATGTTAAAATGAAAAAAAATACTATTAAATTAAGTTCTATGAATTTAAAAACTATTAATAATAAGAATAAAATAAATTTAAAGAAAAAATCTAAAACTAAAAATCAAATTTCACTAAAAATGTTAGATTACATGATATTTTAAAAAAAGGACCAAAAGGTCCTTTTTTTAATATTACCAAATGTATAATTATTATTCTAAATATTAATATATAGCCATTTTATAGATTAATTATTTTAGTAATTAAATCTTTATTTACTGAATAATTTAATGCAGTTTCATAACTTATAATTTCTCTTTTATATAATTCTGCTAGAGACATATCCATAGTTTTCATTCCATATTTGGCTCCAGTTTGTATAGAAGATTCTATTTGATAAGTTTTACCTTCTCTTATCATATTTCTTATAGCATTTGTAGTTACCATAGTTTCTAAAGCTGCTATTCTTCCTCCATCAATCTTATGTACTAATTGTTGACTTATTATTCCTTCTAGTACACTTGCCACTTGTATTCTTATCTGTTCTTGTTGATGTGGTGGGAATATATTAACAATTCTATCTATAGTTTTAGCTCCTCCTATAGTATGCAAAGTAGAAAATACCAAATGGCCTGTTTCTGCTGCTGTTAAAGCTATAGAAATATCCTCTAAATCTCTAAGTTCCCCTATTAATATTACATCTGGATCTTCTCTTAAAGCCGCTTTTAAAGCAGTTTTATAACTAATTGTATCTCTACCTATTTCCCTTTGATTTATTATGCATTTATTATGTTTATGTAAAAATTCTATTGGATCTTCCAAAGTTATTATATGATTAGATCTAGTATTATTAATTTCATTAATCATAGCGGCTAAAGTAGTACTTTTCCCTGAACCTGTTGGACCTGTTACTAAAATAAGTCCTCTCTTTTTATTAGTTAATTCCTTTACTATATCAGGTAATTTTAATTCATTTAAAGTAGGAATCTTTAAACTTACAACTCGTAAAGAAATAGCTATACTTCCCCTTTGTTTAAAAACGCTTACTCTAAATCTACCTAATCCTGATATAGAGTATGAGGTATCTACTTCTCCATTCTTTAATAACTCTTCAAATTCATCTCCTAATATTTCTTTAGCATAATTACTGGTATCCTCTTGAGTAAGCTTTTCTTTAAATATCTTACTTAATTGTCCATTTATTCTTATAGTTGGTTCTATTCCTACAGACAAATGTAAATCTGAAGCGCCAAAGTTAATAGTTTTTTCTAATAATTCTTTTAATTGTTTCAATTTATTGTCCTCCTTCAATACCATTTAAGCACCAGAGCTCTATAGCACTATATGCCTGAAATTCAAGCATTTTTTCTCCATTTATAGTAAATGCCCCTTTTTGTTTAGCTTCTTTTAAAAGCTTAGACATTTTGGGGGTATAATTCAAATCATAAACTACACTATTTTTTTTAAGCTCTTTAAATTCTATAGGTTTTTCTTCTTTAAAATTAGGTCCTCCTATAGGTGTACAATTTACAATAAAATCATAACTATCTATTTTATTTTCGTTATCACTATTTAATATTTTAACTTTTTTTTCAAATTTTAGTTGTGCTTTCTTAGGATTTCTTGAGATTATACATATCCTTTTTGCACCTAATTCTTTCAATGCATAATATATACATTTAGCGCTTCCCCCTGATCCTATAATAAGACAATTAAGATTTTTAACTTGTATATTATAATATTGTAAACTTTTTATAAACCCTATATAGTCTGTATTATATCCTACCAATTTATTTTTCTGTACTACCACAGTATTTACTGCTCCTATTTTATCTGCTGGATACGATATATCATTTAGATATTGTAATATTATTTCTTTATATGGAATAGTAACATTAAATCCTTTTATGTTATTTTCATATAGATCCTTTATAAAATCATCAATTTGATCTTGTTTTAAATTAAATATTTTATAAAAAAATGGTATGTTATTCTTTTTGTAATAATTATTATGTATCTGTGGTGATTGTGAATAACTAATGTCTTTTCCTATTAAACCTGTTATATACATTTAAACCCTCCTGATTTATATTATAACGATTATAAATTTTCTGTAAAGAATCTTATGCTATAAAACAAAGAAAAGAATTAAGAATAATCTTATATGTATAAAATTCTTAATTCTTTATAGTTTTATTGAATATTTTTATGATAATTTAATTCTTTGTAAAGTTTTTTAAGGGCTTTTTTTTCTATACGTGAAACGTAAGATCTAGATATATTTAGTATACCAGCTATTTCTCTTTGAGTTCTAGGTCTTCCATCCTTTAATCCATATCTCATTTGAATAACCTTTTTCTCCCTACCTTTAAGGCAGGTTTCTATTTTACCATATAGCTTTTTTACCTCTATTTTTGTAGAAACTATTTCTATTATGGAATCCTCGTCGCTACTTAATATATCCATAAGCGAAATTTCATTTCCTTCTTTATCCACACCTATAGGATCTTGAAGATATACCTCACCTTTAGTTTTTTTATTATTTCTTATGAGCATTAATATTTCATTTTCTATACATCTTGCTGCATAAGTGGCAAGCCTAGTACCCTTTGAATTATCAAAGGAGTCTATAGCTTTTATAAGTCCTACAGTTCCTATAGATATTAGATCATCAATATCTTTTCCTGGATAAGAATATTTTTTTACTATGTGCGCCACTAATCTTAAATTTCTTTCTACCAAAACATCTTTTGCTAAGGGATCACCTTTTTTTAACCTATCTAAATAATACTTTTCTTCCTCATCACTTAGCGGTTTTGGGAAAGAAGCATTTCCTGTAACATATCCTGTTAAAAGCAATGCACTTCCTAGTACATCCCATAAGTAACTAAAAAAGAACACAAGCTGCTCCTCCTAATAGTGCTTATTAATATACTATTCAATAAGCTTGTACTAGTTGCACATTTAAAAATATATTTTCTATCATATATTAAAATATAATATTTTTAATATCTATCTATAATGTAAACTTTTATAATTCTCTTATATTTTCTTTTTATTTTTAATCTTAAAAGAAATTTGCAAAGCAAAACTATTTTAGATAAATAAAAAATACTTTACCCCTTTATGCATCAAAAATAAATAAAAAGCTGTTGACAAAATACATTTATCAACAACCTAAAAGTTTTTATAAGCTCTTTTTTAAAAGTAAATATATATTTTATTCTTTATGCAAATTAAATTGAATTTTTTATTTCTTTAACTATATCATAAAATATAGGAACCGCAGTAGTACCAGCACTTTCACCTTTTGTTTTTATAGTAGGTATAAACACTACCATAGTATAATACTTATTATTTTCTTTAAAAAATCCTACAAACCAAGCATCTGAAAGCTTTTCTATTTTACCTTCAGCATTAATCTCTTGCCTTTCATTAGTACCAGTTTTTCCTCCAATTTCTATGTTAGGATCATAAGTTAAAGTACCTGTTCCTCTTTTTACAACTTCTTTCATTTGCTCCTTTAAATTATTGGCAGAATAAGTTCCTATAATTTGTTCTTTTATAGTATTAAATTCTTCTACCGTATTATTTTTATCATCTACAAAAGCTTCCAATATGTAAGGTTTAACATAAACACCATTATTTACTACAGTGCTTACCACAGATATTGCTTCTATGGGGGTTATTCTAATAAGCTGACCAAAAGATACTAATGATAAGGTACCATCACTTAAATTTGGTTTTTTCCCTTTTTCTAATTGAATAGCTCCTTGCTGTTCATAATGTAAATTTAATACTTTACTATACATACCATGCTTTTTAATTATATTATTAATATTATCAAATCCTGTCTCTCTTCCTATTTGTGAAAATATATCATTGCAAGAAACTATAAAAGCTTCTTTTGTACTAAGACTTCCATGGGTTCCTTTTTTATTATTTTCAAACTCTCCAGTACATTTAAATCCGTCATTTAATGATACTTTGTTATTTTCCAGTGCGGCTTCTTCTGTTATTATTTTTAATATTGATCCTGGTGGAAAACCATTTTGAGTTGCAGCACCTATATTCGTATTAGGCAATGTTTCATCCTTTTGCACCATAGCACGTATTTTTCCTGAATCTGCTTCTGAGAGTATAACACCAATTTGCCCAAACTCTTTATACTCTTTCTTATTTAAAACCTTTCTTATACTATCTTGAATTTCAGAATCTAATGTAAGCTTAGGATTTATATTAGATTTAGATTCTTCTATTTTTTCTGATATAATTACTCCCTCTAAATCCTTTTTATACATTATCTTAGGTGCTTTATTATCTTTTACTTTATTGTATATTCTCATTTCTAAAGATTCTTTATCCTTAAAAGTTTTTTGATCATTTTTATAAGGATTTAATAGCATATTTTCTAATTTCCAAGATTCCTTTTTATCGTTTATATTTTTATCCACCTCTTGTTTTTTGTATACATAAAATCCTTTTACACCTTTTATTTCCTTTAACTTTTCATAAGTCATTTTGTCTATTTCATAATAGTTCTTACCGCTATTATCTATGGACTGATTTTTAGTTATATCATATTTTTCATTATAATTTCTTAAAATATACATTATTGTTAATAACTTTTCCTCATCTTTTTCCTCTTTGTTATCTTTAAAAGCACTAGGAACCAAAACAGCATAATATTTATCTTTATATTTTAGCAAGTCATTACCTTTACTATCTAATAGCTTATATTTATTGTCTTTTATTTCTTCTTCATATGCATATTGGGATTCTGCCATGCTAGTTAACTTTTCTGCATCAAAAATCTGAAATTTAACCATTCTATATATAAGAAACAAAAATATAACCATAAATAATAGCAATATTTTATAAGACCTTTTCTTCTCTATATATCTCATGATAAAAACACCTCATCTTAGCTAAATTATAACCAAAACAAGGTGTTTTATTCTAATTTTTTTATTATTCAAATTTGAACATGTTCAATTTTTGTATTTTATAACTGTTTCTCTGTTTACTCCAGCTTCTATATTCAAATTTCAACATATTCTATTTTTGTAGCAAATGTTTTATGTTTGCTACCATCATATCTATTGCAACTCTATTATGGCCTCCCTCTGGGATTATTATATCCGCATATCTCTTCGATGGCTCTATAAATTGCATATGCATTGGTCTTACAACAGATAAGTATTGATCTATAACTGAATCTACAGTTCTTCCTCTTTCATTTATATCTCTTAAAAGTCTTCTTACTATTCTTACATCTGCATCTGTATCTACATATATCTTTATATCTAATAATTCTCTAACCTTTGGATCTTGAAGCACTAAAATACCTTCTAAAATTACAATATCCCTAGGTTCCACTTTTTCAGTTTCTTTTTTTCTATTATGAGTTTCAAAGTCATAAATAGGTTTCTCTATAGTATTTAAATTTAACAAATCGTTTAAATGCTCTATTAAAAGTTCATTATCAAAAGCATCTGGATGATCATAATTTTTTTTGCATCTTTCTTCAAACGGTACATCGCTTTGGTCTTTATAATAAGAATCCTGCTGTATCATAGCAATACAAGCTTCATCAAATTTATTATATATTTCTTTAGCTATGGTACTTTTTCCTGAACCAGTACCTCCAGTTATACCTATCAACACTGGGCGTTTCATCAGTTTTCCCCCTTATTTTCTAGTTTTTATTAAATGTTGAATAATTGTCTTATGTATAATAAAATTTATTTTTATAACATACTATTTGTATACTTTTATATACTTTAAATACTTTATTTTTATATATTTATACATAATATATTTTACTTATTTTTTATAAGAATATCATTTTCTTTTAAAACTTTATCTGTATTAATTTTAAATATCATCTGAGCTGAAGGAGCAGATTCTATTTTATTATCATTTTTGTCTCTCATATTAGATGTGTTTATTTTAAATATAGGCCCCTCTGGTCTTAAAACTTCTAATTTATCTCCATCTAATACTTTATTTCTTTGCTCTACTATAGCCTCCATGGTTTCTTCATTAAATTCTTTTACAATACCAACAATATCACAGGTTCTAATATATGAAGAAGATTCATGCAACTGTTTATTAGGTTCATTAAAATAAAACCCTGTAAAATATGCTCTGTGACTAGCTTTTTCCAAATAATCCATCCATCTTTCTTTAAAAACATAGTTCTCTGGATCATCAAAATATGTATCTATAGCTTCCCTGTAAGCTTTAACTACTGTGGCTACATAAAAAGAACTTTTCATTCTTCCTTCTATCTTAAAAGAATCTATTCCACTTTGAACTAACTCTGGTATGTGTTTTATCATACACATATCTTTTGAATTCATTATATAAGTTCCCTTATCATCTTCAATTACAGGGAAATATTCTCCCTCTCTTTTTTCTTCCATTAAATAATATTTATATCTACAAGGTTGCGCACAAGCTCCCCTATTAGAATCTCTTCCTGTCATATAATTAGATAAAAGACATCTACCAGAATAAGACATACACATAGAACCATGAACAAAGGCTTCTAACTCACAATCTGGATCTATTTTTTCTCTTATAGTCTTTATTTCTTCTAAAGTTAATTCTCTTGCTAATACAGTTCTTTTAACACCTTGTTTATACCAAAAATTTATAGTTTTAAAATTAACTGTATTTGCTTGAGTACTTAAATGTATTTCTAAGTTAGGTACTGTTTCTATTCCAGTCATGATAATTCCTGGATCTGAAACTATTATAGCATCTACATTAAATTCATATAACTTTTTTAAATATTCTTCTAATCCATTAAAATCTTCATTACGTGGGAAAACATTTATTGTAACATAAACCTTTCTCCCTCTATCATGAGCATATTTTATTCCCTCTTGAAGCTCATCATCAGTAAAATTGTCCGCAAAAGCTCTTAAGTTTAATTTGCTTCCACCTAAATAAACTGCGTCTGCCCCAAAGTTTATAGCTGTTTTTAATTTTTCTAAATTTCCTGCTGGAGCTAAAAGTTCTGGTTTTTTTATATTAAGCATCCTCGTTCCTCCTTTTAGTTATAGCAATTCCATCTCCCATAGGTATAATTGAAGTTATAAAATTTTTCTTATCACTTATCATATTCATATATTTTCTCATTCTTTTAACTATGGTTATTTTTCTTCTTATAACTAATTCATCATTAGCTACCATACCTCTAAAAAGTACATTATCTGCTATTATAATTCCTTCTTTATTTAAAAGCTTTAAACAATAAGGTAAAAATTCATTATAATGTCCTTTTCCCGCATCCATAAAAATCATATCATACTTATCTTCTAAATTTTTAAGAATTTCTAGACAATCCCCTTGAATAATTTTTATTTTATCTTTAAAGCCATATCTTTCAATATTATTCTTTGCAATTTCAATCATTTTATCATCACGCTCAATGGTAGTAATTTCACATTCTTCCTTTGAACTTAAACTCATAAATATTGAAGAGTATCCTATGGCTGTGCCTAACTCAAGTATCTTTTTAGGTTTTTTTAAACTTATCATAAATTCTAAAAAATTAGCCACTTCTTTATGTATTATTGGAACAGAATTTTCTTTTGCATAATCTTCTAGTTCCTTTAATGCTCCTTTATTTTCTGGTATAAGCTCCCTTATATATTTTTCTATATAATCATAGGCTACTTTGCTCATATTTACCTCCAATTTTAAATTAATAATATATAAGGTGACCTTTTAACTTAAAATTTATAATAGGTCACCTGCAGCAAAATATATTAATCTCCTTGAGTTTCTTTTTTAACTTTTAAAAACTCCTTATAATCCTTTGTAAAATAATGTGTCCCATCATTCTTAGAAACAAAATACAAATAGTCTGTTTTTTCTGGATTCAGTGCTGCTTTTATGGAATTTTTACCTGGAGAACATATAGGTCCTATAGGTAATCCTGTGTTTAAATAAGTATTATAGGGAGACTTTATTTTTAAGTCTTTATAATATAATTTATCTTTGTGGTATCCTAAGGCATACAATACTGTAGCACAAGATTCCATTTTCATTTTTTTATCTATTCTATTATAAAATACAGATGCTACTTTACCTCTTTCATCATTTTTTTCAGCCTCTTTTTCTATAACAGATGCCATATTAATTAATTCATCTATGTCATTATCTTTAATTTTTAAATTATTTTCTTTTTCTATTTCTTTAATAACATATTTAAACCTATCTAACATCTTATCTATTATTTTATCCCCTGACATACCTTTGAAAAATTCATAAGTATCTGGGAATAAATATCCTTCTAATGGATATTTTCTATTGTTATCTACTTTTATAAAAGAAGGAATTTTGTATTGTTTTACACTTTTTATAAAATCTTCTTTTTTTATTATTCCCTGTTTTTCTAACTTATTTCCTATTTCATCTATATTATACCCTTCTGGGATAGTAACTTTTATAGGTCTATTATCATATATACCTTTTTTTAAATTGAGTAATAGATCGTAAGCATTTAAATTAGAAGAAAATACATATTCTCCCGGTACTACTTTTTGAGGTGCTTGTACTTTCTTAATATAATTTTTTAATACTCTTTTACTTTTGATTTTTCCTTGCTTATCCATATTATCTATAACATCATCTAAATTTTGATCTTTGTCTACTGTAATATTAACAACTTCATTTTCTTTTGATTTTAACGGAGCTTTCAAAATTTTTCTGTCATAATATTTGATAGATACAAACCCAACCGCTACTAATAAAACTATAGACATTAATAAAATAATTAGCCTATTTTTATTATTCATAAAATCACCACCCATAGGTTAATATAGACAAACAACCAGCTCTACGCTAGTTGTTCGTTTAGAATTATAGTGCTTATTTATTTTTTCTTATTGTAGCTTTTCTTCTTAATTCTGAATCTAATATTTTCTTTCTCATTCTTATATTTTTTGGAGTAACTTCTACTAATTCATCAGATGCAATAAATTCAAGAGATTCTTCTAAAGACATTTTTGTTACTGGAACTAACTTTAATGCTTCATCAGCACCTGAAGATCTAGTGTTTGATAAATGTTTCTTTTTACATACATTAACATCTATATCACCTGTTCTAGAACATTGTCCAGCTATCATTCCTGCATATACTGGTGTTCCAGGTTCTAAAAATAGTATTCCTCTTTCTTGAGCATTAAACAATCCATATGTTATAGCTTCTCCTGATTCAAATACCACTAATGATCCTCTTGATCTTTCAGGTATTTCTCCCTTATATGGTTCATAACCATCTAATACATGATTCATTATACCATTACCCTTTGTATCAGTCATAAATTCATTTCTAAACCCTATTAATCCTCTTGCTGGTATTTTAAATTCTAATCTTGTATAACCATTTATAGCTGAAGTCATGTTAATCATCTCTGCTTTTCTTGGTCCTAATTTTTCCATAACTACACCCATAAATTCTTCCGGTACATCTATAGTTAATCTTTCTATAGGTTCCAATTTTTTACCATTTTCTTCTTTAAATATAACTGTTGGTTTTGAAACTTGGAATTCATATCCTTCTCTTCTCATAGTTTCTATTAATACAGATAAATGAAGTTCTCCTCTTCCACTTACTTTAAAACATTCTGCTCTATCTGTTTCTTCCACTCTTAAACTTACATTAGTCTCTAATTCCTTTATAAGTCTGTCTCTTAAATGTCTTGATGTAACAAATTTACCATCTTGTCCTGCAAAAGGAGAATCATTAACCATAAAATTCATGCTTAATGTAGGTTCATCTATCTCTACAAAAGGAAGAGCTTCTGGTTCATTAACATCCGCTACAGTTTCACCTATATTAATATCTGGTATACCTGCCACAGCTACTATATCTCCCAGTTTTGCTTCCTCTGTTTCTACCCTTGCTAAACCATCATAAACATATAAGGATGATATTTTTACATTTTCTACTTTTCCGTCTTTTCTTATTAAAGCTACTTGTTGGTTTTTCTTTACACATCCTCTTTCAATCTTACCGATACCTATTTTACCTACATATTCGTTATAATCTATAGTAGTTACCAACATTTGAAGTGGCTTATCTATATAACCTTCTGGAGATTTAACATTTTTAACTATAGCTTCAAATAAAGGCTCCATATTTTCTGATACATCTTCCATTTCATTTTTAGCTATACCATCTCTAGCAGAACAATATATTACTGGAAAATCTAATTGTTCATCATTAGCTCCAAGTTCTACAAACAAATCAAAAATTTCATCTAAAACTTCTTCTGGTCTACCATCTGGCTTATCAATTTTATTTATTACTACTATTGGTTTAAGATTAAGTTCTAAAGCTTTTTTAGTAACAAATTTTGTTTGTGGCATAGCCCCTTCATATGAATCAACTACTAATAAAACACTATCTACCATTTTTAGTACACGTTCAACTTCTCCACCAAAGTCTGCATGGCCAGGAGTATCTACTATATTTATCTTAATACCATTATAATTTACTGCAGTATTCTTAGATAATATAGTTATTCCTCTCTCTTTTTCTATGTCATTAGAGTCCATAACTCTTTCTTCTATTTTTTCATTGTCTCTAAAAACGTGGCTTTGTCTTAAAAGCGCATCTACAAGTGTTGTCTTACCGTGGTCAACGTGAGCAATTATCGCTACATTTCTAATGTCATTTCTAACAAATAAGCTCATATTCTTTCCTCCTATTATTAAATTAAAAACTTATATATTTTATCGCACAGATAAGTACCATTAACCTATTCCTATTAAATAAACGGCACTAAGTCCCGGATAATTTCACTAATTTTTATATAAAACCATTACTTATCACAAAAAAATAATATTTAAAATAAATATTTTTAATAATTATTTCAAAATATTTAAATAAATACTTTTAAGTAAAATATCATTTACTCAAAAAAATTGGATACTTCCTAGTATCCAACTTGGTTCACCTTATTATTTTAATATTATACTCAAAAAAAGTCAACTTATGTAGTATATTAATTTATTTATCTAAAATTATATATACTATTTCATTAAACATTTTCATTATGTAATATTCTATATTTCTAAATAAAAATTTAATAAAAAATTTTAAAATAATTTTTTTGTTAAATATTATTGCTATTTCCCTTTTATATTAATTAAATATCCTATATAAAAATAATCTTAATTTGAATAATATATAATTTTAAAAAGCTATGAATTTGAAATATTCTATTTCTAAAATTCATAGCTTAGATTTCTAAAATTATTATATATTAAAAAATTTTTAATAATTATTTTAGCTAAACTTTTTAATATAAGATGCTATATTTCCATAATAATTGGTAATATCATAGGCTTTCTCTTTGTTTTTTCATATAAGAATCCTCTTAAAACATCTTTTATATTTGTTTTAATTGCAGCCCATTCTGTAATATGATTTCTTTCACATTCTTCTAGAGCTTTTTTTACTAACTTCTTAGCTTCTTCCATTAGATCTTCTGATTCTCTTACATAAACAAAACCTCTTGATATTATGTCAGGGCCTGCTATAACAGAACCTGAAACTTTTTCTATAGTAACAACTACTGTCAATATACCATCTTGAGATAAATGTTTTCTATCTCTTAATACTATATTCCCTACATCTCCTACACCTAATCCATCTACGAACACTTGACCTGACACTACAGAACCATTTTTTCTAATACATTCTCTACTTACCTCTATAACATCACCTATATCTGAAACCATAACATGGTTTTTTTGCAATCCTAATTGACAAGCAAGTTCTCCATGTTGTTTTAAATGTCTATATTCTCCATGAACAGGTATAAAATACTTAGGTCTTACTAATGTATGCATAAGTTTAAGTTCTTCCTGGCATGCATGGCCAGATACATGAATATCTGCAAGTGTTTCATATATAACATCTGCACCCTTTTTAAATAACTGATTTATAACTCTAGATACTAATTTTTCATTGCCTGGAATAGGTGTTGCAGATATAATTACTTTATCACCAGGCTTTATATTTACTTTTTTATGCTCTGAAGCTGCCATTCTTGAAAGCGCTGACATAGGTTCCCCTTGACTCCCAGTCGTTATAATAACTACTTGGTCATCTGGATATTTATTTATAGCATCTATACTTATAAATATATTTTTTTCTGCCTTTATATATCCAAGTTTCATAGCTACTTCCATAATATTTTCCATACTTCTACCAGAAACTGCTACTTTTCTTTTAAATTTTTCAGCAGCTATTATTATTTGTTGTATCCTATGAATATGCGATGCAAAAGTAGCAACAATTATTCTTCCTTTTACTCCTGAGAATATATTTAGAAAAGCTTCGCCTACAGTACTTTCTGACATGGTATAGCCTGGCCTTTCTACATTTGTACTATCTGCCATCATAGCAATAACCCCACGTTTTCCTATTTCAGCAAATCTAGCTAAATCTGTAACATGGCCATCTATAGGAGTATAATCTATTTTAAAATCCCCTGTATGAAGAATAACCCCTAAAGGTGTATGTATAGCTATAGCTACTGTGTCTGCTATGCTATGACTAGTTCTTATAAATTCCACAGAAACATTTTGAAGTCTAATTATTTCCCTTGGTCTTATACACTTTAACTCTACAGAACTTAGTAGTCCATGTTCTTTCAATTTAGTTTCTACTATTCCTAATGTAAGCTTAGTCCCATACACTGGTACATTTACTTCTCTCAAAACGTAAGGTAATGCTCCTATATGATCTTCATGACCATGGGTTAGAAATATTCCTTTTACTTTGTTTATGTTCTTTTTAAGATAAGTTATATCAGGAATAACTACATCTATTCCTAACATATCGTCGTCTGGAAATTTAAGGCCACAATCTATAACTACTATATCATTTTTATATTCTATAATGGTTAAGTTTTTGCCAATTTCATTTAAACCGCCTAAAGGAATAATCTTTACTTTATCCTTCTCCTTATCTTTTACTCTCTCTTTTGATTTATCTATTTCTTTGTCCACTCGCAAACTTCTTCCCTCCTTTTTCTTTTATGTTTTTATCATAGTTTTATTATTTTATTTTCCTTGACATTCCTTGCAGATACCATAGAACTTTAAACTATGATTTTCTATTTTAAAATTATATTCTTTTTCAATATTTTCTTCTAAATCTTCTAAAAAATCATCTTTAACCTCTATTACTTTATTGCACTTACTACATATTAAGTGATGGTGCTGATGATTTTCATCTTCATTTACCAATTCATATCTACTGCATCCGTCATCTAGATCTAATTTGTATATAACACCCATTTCTTCTAAAAGTTGTACTGTTCTGTATACTGTTGCAAGACCTATTTCAGGACATTCTTCTTTTACCAAATCATATACTTCTTCTGTAGTTAAATGGCTCCCCTCATGTCTTTTTATCATATTTATAATTGCTCTTCTTTGAGGAGTTAACTTATATCCCTTAGATTTTAATTCTTCTTTTAGCTTTTCAATTTCTTCCCTCTTAAAATCTGCCACTTTTCATTCCACCTTTAACTACTTTATTTTAATATAAGTTTAATACAGTATAATCCTATTGTCAATTGATAATCTTTATCTTCAATTCACGAATTTTATTTTAACATTATTTTTTTACTATTCTTCTGAAAATAATAATTCATAAGCTTCAGCTACCATATTAAATTCTTTATCCTCTTCTACCGGTACTAAAACTTCTTCCCCATTATCATTATTATCTATTCTAAGAGCTATAGCCTCATCCACTTGTTCATCTTTTGGAACTACAACTACATACTCTTTATCTTCTATATCAAGTTTTGTTATTACATCAAATTCAGTTTCTTTTCCTTCTTCATCTGTTAAAGTTATTGTATTTACATTATTATCCATATAATTACCCTCCTTATTTTGACAAACTGTCTAAGTATCCTTGTAATATATAAGTAGCAGCTACTTTATCTACTATTTTTTTTCTTTTTGAGCGAGATAAATCTGCCTCTAGCATAGCTTTAGTAGCAGCTACAGTGGTTAATCTTTCATCCCACATCTTTATTTCAACATTAACATAATTTTTTATTAAATCACAAAATTCAAGAACTTTCTCACTTTGTGGTCCTAATGTTCCATTCATATTTTTAGGTAAGCCTGAAACTATAGTATCTACTTCATATTTATCACATATTTTTTTTATTTCTTCCAAATCATAGGCTTCACTTTTTCTTCTTATAGTTGTAATTCCTTGAGCTGTAAAGCCTAATGGATCGCTTATAGCAACCCCAATGGTTCTATCACCTATATCTAGTCCTAATATTCTCATAAATCTCTCCTAAGTATTGTTTTATATAAATCTTCTATTTCATAAATTTAAGTTATTAATAATCTTAAATAATATATTTATACTATTTCTGTTTATTCATTACTAACATTCAAAATATAAAAAATAATTTTAAATAACTATTCCAAAAACCAGTTAAATCAAATTATATGTAATTAAAATTTAATCTTCCATTATGTATTATTTCCACATTTAAAATAAAAATGCCCTAAAGGGCACCTTTATTTTTAATTTATCCCTAAATATGATTTTATTACTTCCTCTAGTATTTCATCTCTTTCTAACTTTATAACTAAAGATCTAGCTCCATTATAATTAGTTATATAAGTTGGATCACCAGAGATCAAATATCCAACTAGTTGGTTTACTGGGTTATAACCTTTTTCTAATAAAGAATTGTAAACTTTCGTAAGTATTTCTTTTGTTAATGTTTTTTTATTTTCTACAGGATCAAATTGTATTGTTTTATCTCCACTCATTTTATCACCTTCCTATACAATCTTTAAGGATTGCAACTTTCTATGGAGCAACCAATATTTATTTTTTATGTTCTTTAATTATATTATAAGACATATTTATTAAAAAGTATACTATTTAACTAAACTTTCCACTACAGTTTCTACTGTTTTTATAGCTTCCTCTAATTTGTTTGGATCTTTTCCACCAGCTTGTGCCATATCTGGTCTTCCACCGCCACCACCGCCGGCTATAGTTGCAATTTCCTTAATTATTTTTCCACAATGTATTCCTTTATTTACTGTATCTTTAGTTGCCATAGCTACAAATAAAACTTTACCCTTATAGTCACTTCCTAAAACAACTACTCCACTTTGCATCTTATTTCTTATTTTATCTCCTAATTCTCTTAAAGCATTTGCATCTATATCTTTTACTACAGCTGCTGCTACTTTAACACCTTTTATTTCTTTTACCTTATTTAATATTTCATCTTCTGCACCACTTGCTAACTTTAATTTTAAAGCTTCGATTTCTTTTTCTTTTTCTTTCATCTCTAAAACTTGATGATTTAATTTGTTTATAATTTCTTTTTCATTACATTTTAATATTTGTGCTGCTTCTTTTAATATACCATTTTTATAATTTACATATTCCATAGCTTTTAAACCTGTTATTGCTTCTATTCTTCTTATACCAGCAGCAACTCCTGCTTCTGAAATTATTTTAAACATTCCTATTTCGCCACTATTTCTTACATGAGTTCCACCACATAACTCTTTACTAAAATCTCCTACAGAAACTACTCTAACATCATTTTTATATTTATTGTCGAATAATGCAATAGCACCTTCTTTTTTAGCTTCTTCTATATTCATAATGTTAGTTACTACATTATTAACTTTCATTATTTCTCTATTTACCATTTCTTCTACCTTTTTTAGTCTATCCTCTGATACTGCTTCAAAATGGCTAAAATCAAATCTTAATCTTTCATCATCTACATAAGAACCTGATTGCTGTACATGTTCTCCTACTATTTTTGTTAAAGCAGAATGTAGTATGTGGGTTGCTGTATGATTTTTTCTTATGTTATTTCTTCTTTCTTCATTTACTTTTAATATAACTTGATCTTCCAAAGAGATCTTTCCTTCTAAAACTTTTACAAAATGAAGTATTTTTCCTGATATATTATTTTTACAATCTATTACTGAAGCTTTAAAATTGTCATTATATATAATGCCTGTATCGCCTACTTGGCCACCCATTTCTGCATAAAATGGAGTATTGTAAGTTACTATTACACCTTCATTACCTTCTTCAATGTAATTTTTAAATTCCTCATTTTCTATAATCAATGCCACTTTAGATTCAACTTCTAACTTATCGTAACCCTGAAACTGTGTATTTATACTTAAATCTATTTTATTTAGTATAGTATCTTCTGCCCCCATATAATTAGTTTCTTCTCTAGCCGATCTTGCTCTTTCTCTTTGCTCTTTCATTTCTTTATCGAAGCCTTGTCTATCTATATTTATACCTTCCTCTTCTAATATTTCTTCTGTTAATTCTACCGGAAAGCCATATGTATCATATAGTTTAAATGCTTTATCTCCTGAAAGAACTTTTTGATTGTTACTTTTAACTTCTTCTATATAATTATTTAATATTTCCATTCCAGCATCTATAGTTTCATCAAATCTTTCTTCTTCTAATTTTATAACTTTCTTTATATATTCTTTTTTCTCTACTAGTTCTGGATAATTTTTGCAAGAATTTTCTATAACTATGTCAGCTAAATTATTTAAAAACGTATGATTTATCCCCAATGTTTTTCCATGTCTTGAAGCTCTTCTTAAAAGTCTTCTTAAAACATATCCTCTTCCTTCATTAGAAGGTAATATACCATCACTTATCATAAACGTAATACTTCTTATATGATCTGTTATTATTCTTATAGAAATATCTTTTAATCTATCTTCTTTATATTTAGCTCCTGAAAGTCTACATACTTCATCTAATATAACTTTTATAGTATCCACTTCAAATATACTATCTACATTTTGCATTATAGTAGCCATTCTTTCAAGTCCCATACCTGTATCTATATTAGGATTAGCTAATTTATTATAGTTTCCTTCATCGTCCTTATCAAATTGAGTAAATACTAGATTCCAAAACTCTACTATCTTATCTTCATCACTGGCTTTTACAAATTCTTCTGAAGTTTTAACTTCTCCTGCACCTCTATCAAAATGAATTTCTGAGCACGGTCCACAAGGTCCCACTCCATGTTCCCAAAAATTATCTTCTTTGCCTAATCTAAATATTCTGTTAGAATCTATATCTGTTTTGTTTACCCATATATCAAAAGCTTCATCATCATCTTCATATATAGTTACATATAATTTATCCTTAGGTAATTTTAAAACCTCTGTTGTAAATTCCCAAGCCCATGGAATAATTTCTTCTTTAAAATAATCACCGAAGGAAAAGTTACCCATCATTTCAAAAAAAGTACCATGTCTTGAAGTCTTCCCTACATTTTCTATATCTCCAGTTCTCACGCATTTTTGACATGTTGTAATTCTTTTACTTGGAGGAACTTGAAGTCCTGTAAAATAAGGCTTTAACGGAGCCATTCCTGCATTTATTAAAAGTAAACTTTTATCATTTTTTGGTACTAAAGAAAAACTTGGTAATCTTAGATGTGCTTTGCTTTCAAAAAACTTTAAATATTCTTCTCTTATTTGATTTAACCCCATTTTTTTCATGGTTTATCTCTCCTTTACTTTATATTTTGTAATAAAAAAAACCTTCAATCCCTAAAAAGGGACGAAAGTTACATTCCGCGGTACCACCCTAATTTAAATACAAAATTGTATTTACAACTTCTAAAAAATAGCTCCTAAACAGCCTTCAGTATAAACTTTAAGAAGTTTTCACCACACACTTCCTCTCTACATAAAGTTACTCTACCTACTCCTTTTAATCATCACTAAATATTTATTTAATATTATTATGCTCAAATTATAAATAAAAATTACCATTATGTCAAGATATGCAGAATTTATCTTATAAATCTTATAATATATTTAAAATAGATAATAATTTAAATCCTCATATATAATTTTAATTATAACTCCTATAGGTATAGCTAAAACCATTCCAATAAAACCGTATATTTTTCCTCCTATTAAAAGAAGTAATATAACAGTTAAAGGATGCATATCCACACTATCCCCTGTGATTTTAGGAGCCAATATATCTCCTTCTATTTGTTGTATAGCATATAACAATATTAGAGCCCACAAAGCAGTTTTAGGTGATTTAGTTAAAGCTATTAATATAGCTGGAATGGATCCTATAACTGGTCCAAAATAAGGTATTATATTAAAAAATCCATTTATCAAAGATAATAATATAGGCAACTTTATACCTAAGACTACTAAAACTAAAAATGTAAGTATAGTTATTATTAAACATAATATTACTTGACTTATAATATAGCGTGCTAAAATTTTATCTATATCATCAGATATGCTTTTTACAATATCCCTTATCTTAATGGGGAAAATCATAAAAAACTTTTGTACTATTTTATCTCCAACAGCTAAAAAATAATATACTATTATGGGAATAACTGCATAATCTAATATATTTTCTCCAAACTCTACAAATTTATTAAAAAAAACTTCTCCAGTTGCTACTGTATAGTTTTCAATTTTTCCATTTAATTTATTAAAAATTCCTCTCAAAATTTTATTATTATTTAGTAGATTTATTTTATTATATATATAATCTATATATTTTTGAATATATCCTATAGAACTTGTTATATTATATCCCTCTTTTATTATAGCAGGTATTATAGAAATAATAAAAACCCCTATAATTACTATTAATGCAACAACTAAAAGTAAAGCAGAAAACTTCTCATTTATACCCTTATGAATTAAAAATGCGTGTATAGGTTTTAATAAATAATATATAACAAAAGATATAAAAAACAAAGAAAGTATATCTCTTACTATAGAAT
>NZ_MRAE01000130.1 GCF_002008345.1 Clostridium tepidum | reverse complement strand
CAACCGATTGTCCATCACCTACGCCTTTCGGCCTCGGCTTAGGTCCCGACTAACCCTGGGCGGACGAGCCTTCCCCAGGAAACCTTAGGTTTTCGGCCAATAAGATTCTCACTTATTTCTCGCTACTTATGCCAGCATTCTCACTTCTGTACAGTCCACCACTCCTTACGGTACGACTTCAACCCATACAGAAAGCTCCCCTACCGCGTACACATAGTGTACACCCCTAGCTTCGGTGGTAAGTTTGAGCCCCGGACATCTTCGGCGCAGGATCTCTTGACTAGTGAGCTATTACGCACTCTTTAAATGAGTGGCTGCTTCTAAGCCAACATCCTAGTTGTCTTAGAAATCCCACATCCTTTTCCACTTACCTTACACTTTGGGACCTTAGCTGATGGTCTGGGCTGTTTCCCTTTTGACTACGGATCTTATCATTCGCAGTCTGACTGCCGTGATACAAGTATATGGCATTCGGAGTTTGATAGGGTTCGGTAACTACTATAGCCCCTAGCCCATTCAGTGCTCTACCTCCATTACTCAATTACACGACGCTAGCCCTAAAGCTATTTCGGGGAGAACCAGCTATCTCCGAGTTCGATTGGAATTTCTCCGCTATCCACAGC
>NZ_MRAE01000128.1 GCF_002008345.1 Clostridium tepidum | reverse complement strand
AGAATGTCGCGGTGAATACGTTCCCGGGCCTTGTACACACCGCCCGTCACACCATGAGAGCTGGTAACACCCGAAGTCCGTGAGGCAACCGTAAGGAGCCAGCGGCCGAAGGTGGGATTAGTGATTGGGGTGAAGTCGTAACAAGGTAGCCGTAGGAGAACCTGCGGCTGGATCACCTCCTTTCTAAGGAGAACAGAAAGAAGAAAATTCTTTCTAAATAAAGGCTAAATTCTCTGTTTAATTTTGAGAGACCATTCTCTCAAAATTAAAACTTCTCAATTAAATTGAGAAGTAACTGATTATCGCAAAATCGTAGATTTTGGATGTCTAGCTATGTTCTTTGAAAATTGCACAGTGAATAAGTAAAGCTAAAGGTATAAAATCCTTTGTAATTAAAATGAAACTCACTCAGTATTGCTGAGGAGTATAGGATTCAAATAAATTAAAGATTTATAGAATTCTTAATAGGTCAAGCTACAAAGGGCGCATGGTGAATGCCTTGGCACTAGGAGCCGAAGAAGGACGTGATAAGCTGCGATAAGCCTTGGGTAGTCGCAAATAGGCAGAGATCCAGGGATTTCCGAATGAGGGAACTCACATGGGTAACCCCATGTATCATGCACTGAA
>NZ_MRAE01000127.1 GCF_002008345.1 Clostridium tepidum | reverse complement strand
GGGTTACCCATGTGAGTTCCCTCATTCGGAAATCCCTGGATCTCTGCCTATTTGCGGCTACCCAAGGCTTATCGCAGCTTATCACGTCCTTCTTCGGCTCCTAGTGCCAAGGCATTCACCATGCGCCCTTTGTAGCTTGACCTATTAAGAATTCTATAAATCTTTAATTTATTTGAATCCTATACTCCTCAGCAATACTGAGTGAGTTTCATTTTAATTACAAAGGATTTTATACCTTTAGCTTTACTTATTCACTGTGCAATTTTCAAAGAACATATCTAGACATCCAAAATCTACGATTTTGCGATAATCAGCTACTTCTCAATTTAATTGAGAAGTTTTAATTTTGAGAGAATAGTCTCTCAAAATTAAACAGAGAATTTAGCCTTTATTTAGAAAGAATTTTCTTCTTTCTGTTCTCCTTAGAAAGGAGGTGATCCAGCCGCAGGTTCTCCTACGGCTACCTTGTTACGACTTCACCCCAATCACTAATCCCACCTTCGGCCGCTGGCTCCTTACGGTTGCCTCACGGACTTCGGGTGTTACCAGCTCTCATGGTGTGACGGGCGGTGTGTACAAGGCCCGGGAACGTATTCACCGCGACATTCTGATTCGCGATTACTAGCAAC
>NZ_MRAE01000126.1 GCF_002008345.1 Clostridium tepidum | reverse complement strand
CAGTAGGATAAGATGTGCGCACTATTGGATGTGCGTCTAAGCATTTAGGCATGCTTGATAGGCAAATCCGTCAGGCTAAGCTGAGATGTTATGGGGAGCCAAATGTGGCGAAGTATCTGATTCCACACTGCCAAGAAAAGCCTCTATCGAGTAAATAGGTGCCCGTACCGCAAACCGACACAGGTAGGTGAGGAGAGAATCCTAAGGCCATCGGAAGAATTGCTGTTAAGGAACTCGGCAAATTGACCCCGTAACATCGGGAGAAGGGGTGCCTACGAAAGTAGGCCGCAGAGAATAGGCCCAAGCAACTGTTTAGCAAAAACACAGGTCTCTGCTAAAGCGAAAGCAGATGTATAGGGGCTGACGCCTGCCCGGTGATGGAAGGTTAAGGGGAACACTTAGCGTAAGCGAAGGTGTGAACTTAAGCCCCAGTAAACGGCGGCCGTAACTATAACGGTCCTAAGGTAGCGAAATTCCTTGTCGGGTAAGTTCCGACCCGCACGAATGGCGTAATGATTTGGGCACTGTCTCAACAGCAAATCCGGCGAAATTGTAGTGCAAGTGAAGATGCTTGCTACCCGCGATTGGACGGAAAGACCCCGTAGAGCTTTACTGTAGCTTAGCATTGAATC
>NZ_MRAE01000125.1 GCF_002008345.1 Clostridium tepidum | reverse complement strand
CGGCTCCATACCTTAAGTACTTAACCTTGCTACATAGCGTAACTCGCTGGCTCGTTCTACAAAAAGCACATCGTCACACTTTAACGTGCTCCGATCGGTTGTAGGCACACGGTTTCAGGTTCTATTTCACTCCCCTCCCGGGGTTCTTTTCACCTTTCCCTCACGGTACTGCTTCACTATCGGTCACTAGGTAGTATTTAGCCTTGGGAGGTGGTCCTCCCTGCTTCCCACAAGTTTTCACGTGTCTCGTGGTACTCTGGATTAGATCTCGAAGTTTTCTCTTTTCATCTACAGGACTATTACCTTCTATGGTAGGGCGTTCCAGCCCTTTTCGATTAAGATACCTCTTCTTTTATGATCTATCCTCACCCCCAGAAACAAGTTTCTGGTTTGGGCTCTTTCCCGTTCGCTCGCCGCTACTTAGGAAATCGATTTTTCTTTCTCTTCCTCCGGGTACTTAGATGTTTCAGTTCCCCGGGTTTACCCTCATACACCTATGTATTCAGTGCATGATACATGGGGTTACCCATGTGAGTTCCCTCATTCGGAAATCCCTGGATCTCTGCCTATTTGCGACTACCCAAGGCTTATCGCAGCTTATCACGTCCTTCTTCGGCTCCTAGTGCCAAGGC
>NZ_MRAE01000124.1 GCF_002008345.1 Clostridium tepidum | reverse complement strand
AAGTTAAAATATGCGGGAGTGGCTCAGTGGTAGAGCGTCACCTTGCCAAGGTGAACGTCGCGAGTTCGAATCTCGTCTTCCGCTCCAATGCGGGTGTAACTCAATGGTAGAGTGCTAGCCTTCCAAGCTAGTTACGAGGGTTCGATTCCCTTCACCCGCTCCAAATATGCGTCTTTAGCTCAGCTGGATAGAGCAACGGCCTTCTAAGCCGTGTGCCAGGGGTTCGACTCCCTTAAGACGCACCAAATAAGTGCCATTAGCTCAGCTGGTAGAGCACCTGACTCTTAATCAGGGTGCCCAGGGTTCGAATCCCTGATGGCGCACCAGTTAAAATTAATATGGTGGGCATAGTTCAGTTGGTAGAGCGCCAGATTGTGGTTCTGGTTGTCAAGGGTTCGAGTCCCTTTGCTCACCCCACTTTGGGATGTCGCCAAGCGGTAAGGCATAGCACTTTGACTGCTACACGCGTAGGTTCGAATCCTGCCATCCCAGCCATTTGATTCACTAGCTCAGTCGGTAGAGCACATGACTTTTAATCATGTTGTCCGGGGTTCGATTCCCCGGTGGATCACCAAAATTATATAATATGCAGGTGTGGCGGAATTGGCAGACGCACTAGACTTAGGATCTAGCG
>NZ_MRAE01000123.1 GCF_002008345.1 Clostridium tepidum | reverse complement strand
GACCTTAGCTGATGGTCTGGGCTGTTTCCCTTTTGACTACGGATCTTATCATTCGCAGTCTGACTGCCGTGATACAAGTATATGGCATTCGGAGTTTGATAGGGTTCGGTAACTACTATAGCCCCTAGCCCATTCAGTGCTCTACCTCCATTACTCAATTACACGACGCTAGCCCTAAAGCTATTTCGGGGAGAACCAGCTATCTCCGAGTTCGATTGGAATTTCTCCGCTATCCACAGCTCATCCCATGGTTTTTCAACACCAACGTGGTTCGTTCCTCCACGAGATTTTACTCTCGCTTCAACCTGGCCATGGATAGGTCACCCGGTTTCGGGTCTACACCATGCAACTTTTCGCCCTTTTCAGACTCGGTTTCCCTTCGGCTCCATACCTTAAGTACTTAACCTTGCTACATAGCGTAACTCGCTGGCTCGTTATACAAAAAGCACATCGTCACACTTTAACGTGCTCCGATCGGTTGTAGGCACACGGTTTCAGGTTCTATTTCACTCCCCTCCCGGGGTTCTTTTCACCTTTCCCTCACGGTACTGCTTCACTATCGGTCACTAGGTAGTATTTAGCCTTGGGAGGTGGTCCTCCCTGCTTCCCACAAGGTTTCACGTGTCTCGTGGTAC
>NZ_MRAE01000122.1 GCF_002008345.1 Clostridium tepidum | reverse complement strand
ATTTGAAAAAAGTTCTTGACAAAGAACAACAAATTTGATAAGATATAAAAGTCGCTGAGGCGACATGGTCTTTGAAAATTAAACAGAGAATTAACAAGAAACATTCTTGTAACAGCCAGTAAGATAAGGTATTAAACCTTGTCAATGAATTTGAGAAGAGATTAAACTTTTAAATTTAGAGTTTGATCCTGGCTCAGGACGAACGCTGGCGGCGTGCTTAACACATGCAAGTCGAGCGATGAAGCTTCCTTCGGGAAGTGGATTAGCGGCGGACGGGTGAGTAACACGTGGGTAACCTACCTCAAAGTGGGGGATAGCCTCCCGAAAGGGAGATTAATACCCCATAATATAAGAAAATCGCATGATTATCTTATCAAAGATTTATCGCTTTGAGATGGACCCGCGGCGCATTAGCTAGTTGGTGGGGTAACGGCCTACCAAGGCAACGATGCGTAGCCGACCTGAGAGGGTGATCGGCCACATTGGAACTGAGACACGGTCCAGACTCCTACGGGAGGCAGCAGTGGGGAATATTGCGCAATGGGGGAAACCCTGACGCAGCAACGCCGCGTGGGTGATGAAGGTCTTCGGATTGTAAAGCCCTGTTTTCTGGGACGATAATGACGGTACCAGAGG
>NZ_MRAE01000121.1 GCF_002008345.1 Clostridium tepidum | reverse complement strand
CCCTACCATAGAAGGTAATAGTCCTGTAGATGAAAAGAGAAAACTTCGAGATCTAATCCAGAGTACCACGAGACACGTGAAACCTTGTGGGAAGCAGGGAGGACCACCTCCCAAGGCTAAATACTACCTAGTGACCGATAGTGAAGCAGTACCGTGAGGGAAAGGTGAAAAGAACCCCGGGAGGGGAGTGAAATAGAACCTGAAACCGTGTGCCTACAACCGATCGGAGCACGTTAAAGTGTGACGATGTGCTGTTTGTAGAACGAGCCAGCGAGTTACGCTATGTAGCAAGGTTAAGTACTTAAGGTATGGAGCCGAAGGGAAACCGAGTCTGAAAAGGGCGAAAAGTTGCATGGTGTAGACCCGAAACCGGGTGACCTATCCATGGACAGGTTGAAGCGAGAGTAAAATCTCGTGGAGGACCGAACCACGTTGGTGTTGAAAAACCATGGGATGAGCTGTGGATAGCGGAGAAATTCCAATCGAACTCGGAGATAGCTGGTTCTCCCCGAAATAGCTTTAGGGCTAGCGTCGTGTAATTGAGTAATGGAGGTAGAGCACTGAATGGGCTAGGGGCTATAGTAGTTACCGAACCCTATCAAACTCCGAATGCCATATACTTGTATCACGGCAGTCAGACTGC